>NZ_NIFO01000001.1 GCF_002233755.1 Acinetobacter piscicola
TGTCTACCGATTTCACCACTCGGGCTTTACAAGATTGGAGGCGGAGGTCGGAATCGAACCGGCGTACACGGAGTTGCAGTCCGCTGCATGACCACTCTGCCACCCCGCCATGTCTTGGTGATGCACATATTAGCAACCTTTGAAAAAAAAACAATACTATAATTCATGCATATGCACATAAATTCGGCATATAGAATAAAAATGTTCAAATAATCATGTATTATTTGCAAAATTGATTCATATCTACCTTGGAGATGTGCCGTGGCATTGGTATTAGATGGTCGCGCATTAGCGAAACAAATTGAAGCAGACTTGTTGACTCGTGTTGAAGCTTTAAAAGCAAAAACAGGTCGTACCCCAATTTTAGCGACCATTTTGGTCGGCGATGATGGTGCATCTGCAACTTATGTACGTATGAAAGGTAATGCTTGCCGCCGTGTAGGTATGGATTCTCTTAAAGTTGAACTCGGTAAAGAAACGACAACTGAACAATTACTTGCAGAAATTGAAAAGCTAAATGCCAATCCAGACGTTCACGGTATTTTGTTACAGCATCCTGTGCCTGAACAAATTGATGAACGTGCTTGTTTTGATGCTATTTCACTTGAAAAAGATGTTGATGGCGTGACTTGCTTAGGTTTTGGTCGTATGGCAATGGGTGAAGCAGCATATGGTTCTGCGACACCAGCGGGCATTATGACAACGTT
Organism: Acinetobacter piscicola; assembly: GCF_002233755.1. Taxonomy (GTDB): domain Bacteria; phylum Pseudomonadota; class Gammaproteobacteria; order Pseudomonadales; family Moraxellaceae; genus Acinetobacter; species Acinetobacter piscicola. Next base: position 708 of record NZ_NIFO01000001.1, read on the forward strand.
GAAAGAATATAATATCGAAATTGCAGGTAAACATGCCGTTGTTGTTGGACGTTCTGCGATTCTTGGTAAGCCTATGGCGATGATGTTGTTACAAGCCAATGCGACTGTGACGATTTGTCATTCACGTACGCAAAATCTTGCAGAATTGGTTAAACAAGCGGATATCGTTGTCGGCGCTGTAGGTAAGGCTGAACTTATTCAAAAAGATTGGATTAAACAAGGTGCTGTGGTGGTCGATGCTGGTTTCCATCCACGTGATGGTGGCGGTGTAGGTGATATTCAATTGGTTGGTATTGAAGAGGTCGCTTCTGCTTATACGCCTGTTCCAGGTGGTGTAGGGCCAATGACGATTACAACGTTAATTCGTCAAACTGTGGAAGCAGCTGAAAAGGCTTTGGGTTGATTAAGCTTTTTATGCCAGAGTCTTACATCTAAAATTTTTATTTAGGGATTAGCCACTACGTCTTGCGTTACAGTTAAAGCAGTGCTTTAACTTAACTCAGGCTCGACCTACTTTTGTTTTGACAAAAGTAGGCAAAACCATTGTCATCCGCTGAACTCGTTCACTACCATCATTTCGATGAATGATTCGCAGAAACATTTTTAATTAAATGTAGTCCTGTCTCGAACAATAGCGGATGACGTTTCCGTGTATCGAATATTGGGATTAATCTTTATTTCCTAAGTATTAGAATAATAATTGTGGTTATTTATTCATGAGTTGTACTTTTCAATTTGTTAAAGCCCCTGAACATTTGCTAAAAGCTTTGCATGACGTGATTCCAAATTGCGAGCTTATTGCACAGCAATTGCCTGAAACATCTATTTCACTGTGGCTGATTCCACCAGTATTTCCAACAGATCGTTTAGATGATGAAGTGATTCGTCGCATTTGGAATGATACGCCGTATTGGATATTTTGTTGGGCATCAGGGCTTGCAATGGCACAGTGGTTACTTGCAGAACCGCATCATGTCAAAGATAAAGTGGTTTTAGACTTTGGCGCAGGCTCAGGTGTAGTTGCAATTGCTGCAAAAATGGCAGGTGCTAAACGCGTGATTTGCTGTGATATTGACCAAGTGAGTTTAGATGCATGTCGTGAAAATGCATTATTAAACAATGTTGAGCTCGAATATTTAGATGATTTGTATAAGGCAGAACAGGTAGATGTATTGCTTGCAGCAGATGTTTTATATGATCAATGCAATCGTTTTTTCTTAGATGAATTTTTAAAATTTGCTCCAGAAATTTGGGTTGCAGATAGTCGTGTGAAAAATTTTAGCCATCCACATTATCAAAAACTGGATGAGCGTAGCGCAACAACTTGGCCTGATTTAGATGAAGCTAAAGAATTTAGAAATGTAAGTTTTTATAAGACGCTGTGAAAGCGTCTTATAAATTGGATTTAGAACATATTTATTATTAAGAATATTAAGAACAAGTATAACGAACCACATGCAAAGTACTCGGACGAGTTTCTAAGGCTTGACGTGTTGCATAATCTTCACTGTTATTCAAATTCGGTGTATTTGAAAGCCCAAATGATGTACGGCTATGACCAAGTTGAACGCCTTTCTGGTCATTACTCACGACTTGCGGGTTAATAATTTCATTCACACTTAAAACAGAAATTTTATAAGCCTTATTTTCACCTAAAACTTTTTTGCAAGCACGTTGTAATTTATCTTCATCTAAATCACGATCTGCACGACCAGATAAGGTATAAGCGAGTGTGGCGCTGTTTGAGCTTTGATTTTCGATTTGATAGCCTGTAGCACCGTTATATTGACGCGGCGTAGTTTGACACGCAGCTAAACCTAAAATAATACAACCTAATCCTAATAAAGTGATCTTTTTCATTTTTGCAAATCTCGGTGTTGTTGTTATTTTTAGTATGCCATAGCTCTCAGATCAATTCACGAACATTGTCTTGTGTAATGATACTCGTCTTTTCATAAGGAGAGCAGGCATTTCATTGTATATTACTTACTCAATATAAAGAGTGATGCGCTGAGTTTTACAACGCCCCTCGAATTAACGGATAAGCATTATCCAGTAAAATCTTTTGTGCTGCTGTATTAGGATGAATCAAATCTTTTTGCATTAAATCCTTATTGCCTGCAATACCATTCATAAAAAATGGATACATTTTAACTTTGTATTGTTGGCTTAAGACTTGATAGTTATTTTCAAACGCCTTGCTATATGCTGTGCCGTAGTTGGGCGGTATTTTCATCCCTAATAAAACCACTTTGGCTTTAGTTTGCTGACTTTGTTGAATCAATTGCGCTAAGTTTTTTTGGATCATTTGAGGCGGTTGACCACGTAAGCCATCATTTCCACCCAATTCAATCACCACAACATCTGGTTTGTAAGTTTGCAAGAGTTTTGGCAACCGCGCTTTTCATCATTTTCAAATTTAACCATTTTTTGATTTGCATAGTAAGGTACTTTCAGATGTCTAAGGTTCAGGATGATTCAATCTCTCCCATCATGCCACAAGTGATAATTTCTGCACAGCAACTGACACAAAAGATAGAATTACCACATCAAACGCTTACAATTTTTGAAAATTTAAACCTCAATATTTATACAGGCGAGCAAGTTGCGATTACAGGCCGTTCAGGTTCTGGAAAATCCACTTTATTGGGGATTCTTGCCACTTTAGATCAAGCCAGTTCAGGACAACTCACGGTTTGTGGTGAATCAATTGAGAAGCTGAATGAAGAGCAGCGTGCATTAGTACGTCTTAAACATATTGGTTTTGTATTTCAGTCATTTCAATTGCTTCCACATTTATCTGCGCTTGAAAATGTGATGTTGCCTTTGCGCATACAGAAAGACTTTAATTATCTTGAAGCTGAACATAAATCATTAAAATTATTGGCAAAAGTAGGTTTGGAGCGTCAAAGTCAGCAAACACCTAAAGTACTTTCAGGTGGTGAGCAACAACGTGTCGCGATCGCTAGAGCTTTGATTTCTGACCCTAAAATTATTTTTGCAGATGAACCGACGGGTAATCTTGATGAGCATACAGCGCATGAAATAGAACAATTACTTTTTGATTTAAATAGAGAATTGGGTACAACCTTGGTTCTGGTTACACATGATCCGCAATTGGCTGCACAATGCCAACGTCATTATGAACTGAAAGATGGTGTATTGATTGAACATTCTCAATTCACTCAGACAGGTGAGGTTGTGTAATGTTTACTTTGTTTAAGCCATTATTCAGGCAAAGTTTTGCGACATCAGGTATTTATTTACTGATTATTGCTTTAAGTTTGGCGATTAGTGCGACCACAGCACTCAAGTTTAGTAATGATCAAGTGCAACAAGCTGTGACTTTACAAGCTGCCAAAATGCAAGCAGCTGATTTAGTACTAAATGATAATTATCCAATTGAAAAACAGTGGTTAAAGCAGGCGGATGAACTTAAATTAAAACAGTCACATGTCACCATGTTCGGTTCTATGGCATCTACCCATGATCAATTCGTTATGGTGAATGTGAAAGCAATTGATGGTGCTTTCCCGCTGAGAGGCGAGTTAACGATTTCACCTAAACAAAAATTAAAAAGTGGTGGAGTATGGTTAAGTAAACGTGCTCAAGAATTGTTAAAACTTAAAGTGGGTGATTCTGTTCAAATTGCCGATGGTCAGTTTAAAGTGACGGGTATTATTGAACAGGACTCAAATCAAGAATTAGGTTTCTCTGCTTTTTCGCCAACCGTGATTATCTCTCAAGCCGATGTGGTTAAAACCAATGCGGTTCAAATTGGTAGTCGTGTTGAATATCGTTTATTGATGGCGGGTGAGCCTCAAGCTGTAACGGCATACCAACAGCGATTTAAAGCCTTTAAAGAACAAGAAAAACTGAATGATCTAAAGGCAAATACAAAGCCATTAGAACAGAATCAGATTGCCAAAGATCAAGGTGTTACTCAAAAGCAGGATCAGCCAACCGATCATACGGCAACGGATCAATCCGCTCAGGCAATGCAAAGTGCAGAGTCAGATTTGGAAGATCAAACCAGTTTGAGACTACGTAATGCCAATGATGGAAATTCTCGCTTACTCAAACCGATTGAAAATTTAGATATTTTCTTACAGTTAGCAAATATCTTAACCATTTTACTCTGCGGTTTAGCAATTGCTTTAACCAGTCAGCGTTATGTACAGCAAAACCAAGATCATATTGCATTGATGCGTTGTATGGGCGCAACCAAACAGCAAATTTTCCAAACGTATTTGGGATTACTTGTTGTTGTGATTGTTATCGCAATCGTGATCGGAAGTATTTTAGGATTGGTTCTCGGTTATTCCTTACTGCAATTGATGTTGCAAATGATTCCAAATCTTGAATTAAGCTTTTCTGCTTTTGAAATGTTGCTTGGCCCTTTACCGATTGCGATTTTCACCAGTGCAATTGTTTTGATTGGGTTTATTTTTCCAAGTCTATGGCAATTGCTCAGTACACCTCCAATTCGAGTGATTCGTCAGCAAGAAAAATCTGCACGTTCAATTGTGTGGATGATGTCGGCAGGACTGATCAGTCTGATTATTTTTAGTCTTGTTTTAACTGAAAATATCGTTTTAACGGCATTGGTGATGGGGGCTGTTGTAGTTCTCACAGGTTTGTTGTTTGGAATCGTTTGGTTGATTCTAAAAACTTTAAAATCAATGCGGAATCAGCTTTCAGCCTATGTACGCACGCCATCACAAACCGCATTACAAATTACAGCATTGGCTTTGGGACTGAGTTTAATTACAGTTTTGGCGGTATTACGCACAGATTTATTGGAGCGTTGGCAGCAACAATTACCTGAAGGAACACCGAACCAGTTTATTTACGGATTACCTCCTTTTGAGCTTGATGCATTTAAGCAGCAACTTGAACAACAACATTGGAAAAGCACGCCTTTATATCCCAATGTCAAAGGTCGACTCATCGCCAAAAATGATCAAGCCTTTTCAGCAGATTTGATCAAAAAGAGTAATTCGCTTCGCCGTGAGTTGAATCTGACTCAAACGGATCAATATCCACAAGACAATGTGATTGTTTCAGGAAATGCCAAACTGACGAAGGTTGGACAAGTCTCTGTGGAAGCAGAATTGGCGAATGAGTTAGGGATCAAAATTGGTGATCGTTTGACTTTTAGTTTGCCAGAAGGACGATTACAGGCACAGGTGGTGAATTTAAGAACAGTAGAATGGCAAAGTTTTAGTCCGAACTTTTTCTTTATTTTTACACCCAATACTTTGGATGAAAATGCAGGGAGTTATTTAGGGAGTTTCTACGTACCAGCTACTGAAAAAGCCAAAATGGTTAATCTGATTCAGCAATTTTCAAATACTGTTTTTATAGATGTGTCATTAATTTTTGATGAGATTAAACGATTAGTTGCAGTGTTGGTACAGATTATCACGGTACTTGCGGTGTTGGTCAGTCTATCGGGCTTTTTAGTTCTGATCGCATGTATTAATTTGTTGATGGATGAGCGTAAAAGAGAAGTCGCTCTCATGCGATCTTTTGGTAGTTCTAAACGTCAATTAAAGAATATGATGAGTTTGGAAATTGGTTTTATTGGTTTATTGGCAGGAATCGTATCGTGTTTCTTTGCAGAAGTGATTAGTGCGATCGCAAGTTATCGAATGGACATGGTTGTACAATTGCATTGGGAAATTTGGGTTATTTTACTTGTACTGATGGCGCTATTATGCGCATTGATCGGTCGTTATCGCCTGAGTTATTTGTCGGAAATTCCTCCTTTACAAAGTTTGAGGGAGTTGAATTGATAAGTGTTGAATAGATTTATAAATGAATAACTTCTATGTGGCTGTATTAAATTGCAAAAATAAAGACTGAAATAATATTGATGCAGCCACAGATAAAATCAAAAATTTAAAGCTTATAGGAATACAGCTATGCAGTGGATCCTGTTAGAGTTTTTTCCACATATTTTAATGTTCTTTCATAAGTTTAAAGACAAGTTTACCAGTAATAAAAGCTTAGCTCTTTATCCCGTACTTGCTATTTTCCTGATACTTTTCTATTTGAATGCATTGGGGATGATCTATTATTGGGTTGCATTGTCTATCTTTGTGTCATTGGTTTTTTGGTTGAATAAAAAGAATTATGGCGATTTAAATCGTTTTCCATATTTTATGAAGATAGATGATGGAATGGAGCCCTTTTATTTTAAAACGAAACTTAAATTTGCTGAATTACATGGCAAAGTGATTCATATCGATCTACCGCAGAGTCATTTGCCCATAGAAATTGTTTTTAATGAAAGCTCATCAGTGAAATTTAAGTTTAATCAGCAAGAAATCAAAGGTTTATTTTTGGATCATGCAAGCATCATAATGAAAAGAATGATTTACATGCAAAATGTATCTTCAGGTGGTCATCAATTTAATATACAAATACAACTTAAAGGATTTTTTACACCTCTTGTTATTTTAAAGATTTCAAAAGTTTTTCATTAACATAGATATGGACTTGGAAAAATAGAAATGGAATATCAACTCAAGATGTAAATTCCATTTCGAGAAATCAAGCGAAGTTTTGATCTTTTATATAGCTGTGTCGAACCATTAAGAAGACCATAATATTTTGATAACGAAGCTTTCTAAAACTTCAATTGACTACGCATTTGTGAAATCGCTTCTTGCCAAAGTGGGGTAATTGGTTCAATCAGATTTTGGCAATACAAATACACGGTATAAGTTAAACCGATGCCAAATAAAATAATCATAATATTGGCAATCTGTCCTGCGTTGACACGTTGAGCGATATACCAAACCAGTGCTAAGACCGCGCCCATCAACATGCCGCCAATGTGTGCTGCGTTATTAATACCAGAAGCAAAGAAACCAAAAGCCAAGTTAATCGCAAGGATCGTTAAAAGTGCTTTTTTATCTAAAATAAACCTTTGATTTTCGGTAGGAGGGAATAGTGAAAGCACCGCTAAAGCACCCCCTAAGCCCATAACTGCACCTGATGCTCCAGCAGATACACGTGGAATCAGTTTAGGATCAAAAGTTTGTAGAAGTTCATAGCTATTGCGAATATCAAGATAACCACTGAGTAAACTACCGATTAACCCAGCCAAAATATAAAGACTGAAATAATAAACACGACCGAAAGTTTGCTCTGCAACATTGCCAAATACAAAGAGTGCCCACATATTCATCATGAGATGGAGAATACCAAAGTGAAAAAACATGCTACTAAATAAACGATAAGGTTCCTCTAGGAAGGTTAAAGGTGCATAATCTGCTCCCCAACGTAATGCATCTAAAGTGCTTGGGTCAGTAATATTGACACCTGATAGAACTTGCAAAGCAAATAACCCTACATTGATAGAAATCAATAACAAGGTTACTTTTTCTATCTTATTGCGAGGTTGTGCGTAGGATGGACTTTCTTGATAATCAGACATGCAATTTCTGTACTTTTTATAGAATGGATTTAGCTTAGCATGAAATGCCAAATTTTTCGGAGTAACCTGCTGACATGAAAGCTTTTATTGTTCGTGGTTTGTTAATTATTATCAGTATTTTGATTATGATTCAGCTGTGGATTTTCTCTAGTTTGGTGTATTGGCGTACCCATGATGTTGAAACTACGATGTTTATGCGTTGGACGTATTTTTCTGATTTTAAACCGATTCAACATCAATGGCGCAATTATGATGAGATTAGTGATCATTTTAAACATGCGATTGTTGCTGCTGAAGATGCGAAATTTATAGATCATCACGGTTTTGATTGGGATGGGATTGAAGATGCATTACAACGAAATTTAAAGAAAGATAAAGTGGTTGCAGGTGGCTCAACCATTTCACAACAATTGGCAAAAAATTTATTTTTCTATAATCGCCGTTCATTTATTCGCAAAGGACAGGAAACCATCGCAACAACCATGATGGAACGCATGTGGACCAAGCAACGCATTTTAGAGGTCTATATGAACTCGGTTGAGTTTGGAGATCACATTTATGGTGTTGAAGCTGCAGCACAACATTACTTTGGCAGAAGTGCCAAGAGTTTGAGCCGTGAACAAGCCGCATTTTTAGCAGTGTTGTTACCCAATCCTAAGTATTATCAAGATCATCGAGACGACTCTAAACTGCAATATCGTAAACGTATGGTTTTAAAATATATGCGTTATACACGTATTCCAGATTAGCGTATTTTTATCCAATCAATATTTATTTTCAAAGTAAGAAAAGCGCAAATCTTTGTGCTTTTTTTATGAAATTGTCACAAATTTGAAGCATACTAGTTTCATGACATTTATTGATGCAGGTTTATTGCATGAACAGCGCAGTGGCGACCACAACACCTACAGAATATGCTTATAACGAACGATATATAAATCGTGAATTGTCTATTTTAGATTTTCATTTACGTGTTTTAGAACAAGCGGTTGATCCTTTGCATCCCTTACTTGAACGTATGAATTTCTTATTGATCTTTTCTCGTAATATGGATGAGTTTTTTGAAATTCGTGTTGCAGGTGTAATGGAACAATTGACTTTAGGGAATGAAAGTCGTACGCCAGATGGCCTCACGCCAAAACAAGTTTTAGAGCAAATTTCTAAAACGACGCATGAAGCAATAGAACGCCAATATCGTATTTTAAATGAAGAAATTTTCCCCAAACTACGTGAAGAAGACATTTGTTTTCTGCGTCGTGGAGAATTAACACCTGCACAATCTGTTTGGATTAAAAAATACTTTCAAGAACAAGTTGCACCTGTTTTAACGCCGATTAGTTTAGATCCTGCACATCCATTTCCTCGTCTAGTGAACAAAAGTTTAAACTTTATCGTAACTCTGGAAGGTAAAGATGCGTTTGGTCGTCAAATTGATTTAGCCGTTGTACCTGCGCCACGCTCATTACCACGTGTAGTTCGTTTACCTGATGAGCTAACAGATGGCAAAGAACATTTTGTGATGTTATCTGCGATTATTCATGAACATGTTTCTGATTTATTTCCAGGGATGACAGCGACAGGCTGTTATCAGTTCCGTGTAACACGTAATGCAGATTTGGCATTAAATGAAGACGTTGAAGATTTAGCCAAAGCTTTGAAAGGTGAGTTGAGTTCACGTCGTTTTGGTCGAGCAGTTCGTTTAGAAGTAACGCAAAATTGTCCTAAGCATATTTATGAATATCTACTAGAAGAATTCGATTTAGAACACGAGCAACTTTATAAAGTGGATGGACCTGTGAATTTGGCACGTTTAGTATCCAATTTCAAACGTCCACATATGCGTTATGACTCGCATGTACCTTCATTACCAAAAGTTTTAAAAAAGACTGAAAATATTTTTTCTGCAATGCAGAAGCAAGATATTCTTTTACATCATCCATTTGAATCTTTCGCACCGGTGATTAATTTATTGCGTGAAGCAGCACGCGATCCGCAAGTTTTAGCAATCAAGCAAACACTTTATCGTAGTGGTGCAGATTCAGAAATTGTTCAAGTCCTTGCTGAAGCGGCACGTAATGGTAAAGAAGTCACGGCTGTCATTGAGTTACGTGCTCGTTTTGATGAAGAGTCGAATATTGCTGTTGCCAATGTTTTGCAAGAAGCTGGGGCAGTGGTGGTCTATGGTATTGTGGGTTATAAAACCCATGCCAAAATGATTTTAGTGGTTCGCCGTGAGAATAATAAATTAGTGCGTTATGTGCATTTGGGTACGGGAAATTACCATGCAACCAATGCACGTATTTATACAGACTATGGCTTACTGACCACAGATAAAGAACTGTGTGAAGATGTACATCGTATCTTCCAAGAGCTCACTGGTATGGGGAAAATGGCGAAGTTGAAAAAACTTCTACATGCGCCGTTTACCTTGCATGCACAACTTATTTCTTTTATTGATGATGAAATTGCCAATGCGAAAGCGGGTAAACCTGCACAAATTATTGTCAAAGTGAATGCATTGAGCGAAGTTCAATTGATCAACAAGTTGTACGAAGCTTCTCAAGCGGGTGTGCAAATTGATTTAATTATTCGTTCAATTTGCTGTCTACGTCCAGGTTTGCCTAATCTTTCTGAAAATATCCGTGTTCGTTCAATTGTTGGGCGTTTCCTTGAACATACACGTGTTTATTATTTTGGAAATAATGGTAATTCACGTATTTATTGTTCAAGTGCAGACTGGATGGATCGTAACTTATTTAATCGCGTGGAAGTTTGCTTTCCGATTGAAGATCCTGCATTGAAAAAGCGAATTTATCAGCATGGTTTAGTGAATTATTTAAAAGATAATACTCAAGCTTGGTTGCTTCAAGGAGACGGAACTTGGATTCGTTCTCAGTTAAAAGATGGAGAAGTTGCGCATAATGCACAACAAACTTTGATTGAATATTTTAAATAATAAATTCAATAATCAAGTATTTAAAATCATATTAAATATTTGATTAAGCATAAAAAAGGAGTCAATCATGACTCCTTTTTTATGCTTGTTGCAGATAGGTTTAGTATTGACCTAAATTTGCAGTAATCTTTTGTAAAATCTGTACCAATACATCAAATTCACTTTGTAGAGGCGTACTTTTGCGAGTCACTAAAGCCAATGTGCGTGTTGGCGCATTTTCAATAGATTTAATCACAAGCTGGTCATTACTTTTGAGCATATGCGCATGCAAAGCAATTTCAGGAAGTAAGGTATAACCTAAGTTAGAACTCACCATTTCTACAAGCGTTGGTAAAGAGCTTGCTTTTAAACGATGATCATTTTTACGTTCGCCAATTGGGCAAACACTTAAAGTATGGTCACGTAAACAATGTCCTTCTTCAAGCAGCATTAAATGCGACAAATCAAGATCATCTAAGCTTTTTGCATTGACTGCATTTTGGTCTGCTTTGTTGCAAACTAAAAATAAATGTTCTTTCGCAATTTCAGCAACTTTTAAACCACGTGTATCGAAAGGAAGTGCAAGCATAATCATATCAAGATTACCGTGCTCTAACTTCTCTACAATTTTCTCACTTTGAGCTTCGTGTAAATGCAATTGGATTTTAGGCAACTGCTTATGCACTTCTTCCAAAAGTCTTGATAAAAGAAATGGAGCAATCGTAGGAATGATACCTAAATGTAAATCACCAGTGAGCGGTTCACTCATTTCACGACTTAAACGCATTAAGTCTTGTGCATCTGCGAGTAGAACACGGGCTCGGGCAACAACTTGTTCACCTAACGGTGTTAAGCGTACATTTTGACGATCACGTTCAACGAGTACGCCACCCAATAAACGTTCTAACTCCATAATTCCACCCGATAAAGTGGACTGAGTTACAAACGAACGGCGCGCTGCTTCAGTAAAGTGCAACGTCTCAGACAATGTCACTAAATATGACAGCTGTCTTAGGGATGGTAATGCAGCCATAGTGTCCTAATGCTTATGATTTAAAATGATGTGCAAATAATCCACTAATCTGAGGAATAAAATGCGGTGGCATATCATGCCCCATTCCTTCAATTAATTCAAATTTAGCGCCTGTAATTGCTTTTGCTACTGCCTTACCATGGCTTGGAGGTAATAATCGGTCTTTAGAGCCATGTAATACTAAAGTTGGTTTTTCGATTTGTTTATCCAATTTAAGTAAGGAGCCTGTACATAATATTGCTAAAAACTGTTGAAGTACACCCGCTGGATGATAACTACGACGATATAATTTACGTGCAGTTTGAATTGCATCCACTTGGTTGATATAACCTGGTGAACCGATCAGACGGAATACCTTTAAAGAATGATTGACAATCCCATCCTCATCTCGTGATTCAGGTTTACCAATCAGACTAAATAATTGTTTCGGAAAAGGAGGTGGTAATAAGGGTTGGTTATTACTGGTAAACAATAAACCAAGCTTTTCAATTTTTTCAGGATACTTTGCTGCGAGAATCTGTGAAATCATACCGCCCATTGAAGCACCGATAATATGTACTTTATCTATACCTAAACGGTCAATCAGCAATGCAACATCATCTGCCATGTCATATAGGTTATAAGGTGCACCATCATTGGGTAAACCTAAGGCAAAACGACTCATTAATTTAATTGCATTCAGGCGTGGGCCTTTATGTCTGACTTTAGACGATAAACCAATATCACGATTATCGAAACGAATAACATGAAAACCTTGGTCAATTAAAGATTTACAAAAGAAATCTGGCCAAAATAACATTTGCGCACCCAATCCCATAATCAAGATCACTGTTGGATGATCTGGATTTCCGCCTGCTTCAATGTGTAATTGAATACCATTACCTAAATCCACCGCGGATTCTTGCATAAATGAGGTATATGGTGAGCTTTGAAATTGAAGCGCGCTATTCATTGTTATTTTCCTATCAAACAAGGAATACTTTTTGTTTAAAAAATATTCCTTCCTATTTAAACCTTAAACTGATGCAGGAATCAAGTCTGGAACGAGTTTTGTCAGCGTTAAACGTTGTTTAGCTGCTGTCGCACCTAATAACACGAAACCACGCAGTGTGCCATTTGCATCAATCGCTTTAGACAACATACCGTCATCAAATTCTTCATTTTCCCAAGTCACGTCAACATCCATTGGTGCTGGGAGAACAGTCAGCGGAGCAGCAGGTGTTTTCACTGCAATTGGCATAGCAGGGTAATGTACATTGGTGCTTTGACCACTTAATGTTTTTGCTAAAGCACGTGCTTGTTGCATAATTGGCATCACAAATGGCAACAATGTTCCATTCACTTCCGCACAATCCCCAATGGCAAAAATATCAGTTTGATTGGTTTCCAATAGTGTATTGGTAATTACACCACGACTGGTTTTGATGTTTGCATCTTTTGCCAAAGCTGTATTGGGTTGTAAACCAATTGCAGATAGAACGACGTCTGCAAGTAAAGATTGACCATTTGCAAGCGATACAATATAGCCACGATCAGATTTAGATACTTTTTCAACCGTTGTACCAAGTGCAAACTTGATCCCAGATTCTTCTAGATTTTCTTGAAATGCTTGAGCAACATGGTTTGGTAGTAAGCGACCTAAAGGTTGTGGTGCTAAATCGATTACCGTCACTTGATGACCTGTATTTTGTAAATCATTGGCAAATTCACAACCAATCAAGCCTGCGCCAAGGATGACGACGCGTTTATCTTCACATTCACCCGTACTACAATTGTCTAAAGTTTCTCTAAATGCACGATAGTCCATCAACGAGTTGACGACATGTATATCGTCACTACCATCCCCAGCAATCGCTAAACGGATTGGATTTGCACCTACGGCAAGGATTAATTTTGAATATTCTTGTGTTGAACTTTGACCTTGTTGTTCTATAACCAATTGATGGTTGGCTACATCAATAGATTTTACCCATGTCTCTTTTTCAATACGCATATTCAATTGCGTACTCATTTTTTCAGCATCGCCTAAACCAATGTGTTCAGGTGCTTTTTTCCCAACTAAGGCATTGGATAAAGTCGGTTTAGCATAATTCACCGCATCATCAGCGCAAATCATCACTAACTCTTGTTCAGTATCTAATTTACGAAATTCTCTTGCGAGGGTATAGCCTGCCATGCCAGAGCCTACGATGATGATCGGTTTCATATTTTTCTCCATGCGGATTGAATTGTCATTATGATCGACTTCTTCGCTTTATATTAACAATAATATTTAAAATAAAACTTAATGGCGGATGATCTGATAGAGATCGGCTGTTCAATCTATTTAAAGCGAAGAAGTCTTAAGGGGTGAATAAAAAATGAATTTTGAATTATTCGTAAAAAAAGACCATGTAAACATGGTCTCTACTTCATTTTTTAGACTTCTATCATTTCAAAATCGGCTTTAGAAACGCCACAGTCTGGACAAGTCCAGTCATCTGGGATGTCATCCCATTTGGTACCTGCTGCGATGCCATCTTGTGGCCAACCTGCTGCTTCGTCATAGATCCAACCACAAACGATGCACTGATATTTTTTCATCTGACTCTCCGATATCTGACAGGTAATTTGTTTATTCTGCCAGTAAAATTCCATCTACTGCTTGACTCAAATAATATGCAATTCATAGGTGTACATATTTTTCTAAATTTTTACGCAGTTCTGTGTCTAAAGTAAAGTAAATATCGGAGTTTATCTCACTAAGCGCAAAGCTGAATGGCTCAGAAGGACAAAAGCTGTGTTGTTTGGGCTAATTTTGGAAATAATTGTCTGACAATTTACTGATACTCGATCTTCTATAAGTAAAAAAGATTAAAATTTCATAACAAATGATTTGATTTTAAAACATTTTCAAAAAGATGATTTCTACCTAAGCGAATTGAGAATATCTTCAATTTATTCCAAATAGATTTTTAAATGCATACCTTATATCCCCATTATTTTATCTAAAAATGTGTCATGAATTTTCAAACACTTAAATCATTGCATAAAAGCTCAGCTGAACGTGTTGCTGTTTTTTTAGCTGGAAAAGCGTTAAAATTCACATATTATTTTTCTCTTTCAATCTCCCTTCATGATGAAAATGTCTACTTTATTGTGGTCAGGTATTCGTACTGTCCAAGATTTCCCAAAACCGGGTATTTGTTTTTATGATTTAACACCTTTGTTTATGAACAATCTTGTTGAATTGACTGATGCTTTAATTGCAAAAATCCCAGCAGAACAATTAGCTGAAGTGGAAAGTTTTGTTGCAGTTGAAGCACGTGGTTTTGTTTTGGCAAGTTTATTAGCACAACGTACAGGTAAAGGCTTATTATTAGTACGTAAGGCTGGCAAATTACCACCACCAGTAGTCGGTGTTGGCTACAGTTTGGAATATGGTTTAGATCGTTTGGAAATGTCGGCGGGTATTCAGCCGCAAAAAGTCATTATCGTGGATGATGTCTTGGCGACAGGTGGTACATTAAAAGCTGTAAAACAGTTGATGCACAAATGTGAGCATACCGTACTTGGTGCAAGTATTTTTCTAGATTTACCTGATTTACATCAAGATTTAGGTATGAAAGTTTGGTCAGTTTTAGATGAAAATTCTAAACCTGTAGCGCAAGCTGTTGCTTAAAACGGTTAATATTTGATAAATCGTTTTGAAAATAGATTCTAATGAAGAACCTCTTATATTCAGTGTATAAGTAATGCTGATCAGTTAAGCGTAATTTTCTTATTATTGATTGATAAATCTCCCCTAACTCTGAGCCATATATGGCGCAAGGCAAAAGAGGGGGATGAACAGCATTGCTGCTCATCCCTCCTTTTTTCAAAGGTGAGAAGCATTGCTTCGCAAGGGGAAGGATTAAAAATGCTTAACTGACTGGCATTACAGTGTATAAGGGGGCTATCGCTTTATTTAAAACAGTAACTTATTTACAGAATAAAGGTTTGTTCCATATATTCAATCAGTCGATTTAAATTTTCAGGTTGTGCCAAACGGTGATGTCCACCTTCAACAGCATCGATTTGCATATACGTTTCGAGTAGTGCAGTTGCTGCATACATATCTAGGATTTCATCACCCAGTTCAATATAGGCAATTTGTGGAATGTCATGTTCCAAATCATGTTCATTGATTGCTGGATAATCTGTTCGAAAATCTGGACTTAGACTTGGATTGGCGATAATGGTTGGAATACGATGAAACTGGGACATTCTAAGTGCCCAATAACCGCCTAAGCTATGTCCAATCAACAAGTCAGGTTTTATTTTTTCAATCGTGTCGTGGTAAAAATTTTCAACGGTTTTAAAATTCAGGTTTCGATAATCGACTTCTATACAATACTTTTTTTCAGCATCTATGGCATGGAACTTGGTAGATTCTTTGGATGAATCTAATCCATGTAAAAATAAAATCTTAGAATGGTTACTCATCATTTTTATCACTTTCTAACTGTCTTTATTTCTTAACGTAAAGAGTGAAATAGTCATAATTTAGAAATGTTAAAACTTTACATTTCAACTATTTTGTTCTCAGCTTATTGTACTGAGCGACGACTTTTTTATAACTTAGCTTTTGGTCTAAGCATCTCTATTCTTATTCTAATCTATTGAATTTTATTAATTATCATAAATAGTGTTCACATATTTTTATCTTGTTTTAACAAAAAATAATCAATCTATATACCGGATAGGTTAATCTCGATAATTATAGCGGTATATTCATAGGTGAATTGATGGTCACTCTACAATATGAAATCGATATTCATGCAAATGCGCAAAAAGTTTGGAATGTGATGTGGGATACACATACTTATTCGCAGTGGACACGCTTTTTCTCCCCCAGTTCGCGTATGCAATCTGACTGGAAAATTGGTGGTGAAACTTTGTTCCTAGATGCAAGTGGTGATGGCATGCTTGCAACGATTACTGAATTAGAGCAGTTCAAAAAGGTTATATTTCAACAACAAGGCATCTTAAAGAATGGTGTTGTTGATCGTAGCAGTGAAGATGCACAACAAGGCTGTGGTGGTTTAGAACAATATTTTTTAACTGAAAATAATGGCGTGACGCATTTGTTTGCTCAAGTTGAAACCTCAGAGCAATATAAAGAGATTATGGATTGTGGTTTTCAGCAAGGTTTTGCTGTGATCAAGCAGTTGGCTGAAGAAAAATAGTGATTATTGTTGAATCTTAATTGTCGAATCATCAATAGCAAATATTAATAGCGAACCTTTAGTTCAAATCAAAGCTCAACTTATTGGCACTGAATGATTATTGGCTGTTCTATTGAAAATGATTTGGGTATGCCATTCTCATTTCGAGGGTAAAAACGAATCCTTTTCAATAAGGGTTCTAAGATTGGGCGCATTTTGCTATTGATTGCAGGTGAGTAGTGAATGCGTTGTATATTGCCATTAAAATCGACTAAAAAATTAGCATTGATGCTGATATTTTCTCGAGCGTCCAGTTTAGCTTGATTTTTTTGCGTACAAAATGGCTCTAACAAGCTTTGTAATTGTGAAAAATTAGGTTTGACCGCATAGAGTACCGTTTCTGGAAATTTGATAAAAAGTATGTATTTACCATAATAATATTTGGTTAAAGCGATTTGTTCTTCATCTATATTCAGTGATTTATTTTTAAAATCATTGGTGACGAGAGGTAAATTCTCTAAGCTCATTTTTTTAGCAATTTCTATGGCTCTGGTATTGAGAATGGACTTTTCAGGATTTGGATTTAACAGTTTTACATGTGTTTGCTGAGAATTTTGTTTGGGTGTGATTTCTAATTGCCAAATATAGCCCTGATTTTTGATATTGGTGGTTTCAATTTTGGTGGGCAAATCTTTTTTAGTATTACTCATGACAATACGTTTTTCCGCAGAACTTACTGTGGAAAACAATAAAATGCTTGTGAAAATGATACTTTGGGCGAATCCTTGCCGATTTTTATTCATGATTTTTTAATTTTTACATTGATCGTTGTGTTATATGCATACGCATTATGTTGTAAATCTGCTATGCTATGCAACTTCCGTTTTTTTAATTTAATCGAGGCAGAGATGACGCAAAATAACGCTCAATCGACTTCTGAACAACACATTTCCGAAAACGATTTAATTGCGCAGCGTCATGCCAAGTTAAAGCAAATACAAGATCAAGCAAAGCAAACAGGTGTAAGTCCATGGCCAAACACCTTTAAGCGTGAGCATTATGCGCAAGATTTACAAGAGCAATTTGCTGATAAATCTAAAGAAGAAATTGAAGCTGGTGAACAAGTTCATGTTTCTGTAGCGGGTCGTGTTATGTTGAACCGTGGTTCATTTATTGTGATCCAAGACATGACAGGTCGTATTCAACTTTATGTACCGCGTAAAGAACTTGCTCCTGAAGTGCTTGAAACAGTTAAAAGTTTAGACCTTGGTGATATTATTGCAGTTCAAGGTTATCTTGGTCGTTCAGGCAAAGGTGATCTTTATGTACATATTGAACATTTTGAATTACTGACAAAATCACTTCGTCCACTTCCTGATAAGTTTCATGGTTTGAATGACACTGAAGTTAAATATCGTAAACGTTATTTAGACTTAATTGTGAATGAAGAAACACGTAAAACTTTTGAGATTCGTGCAAAAGTAGTGTCTGGTATTCGTTCATATCTAAGCAATGAACGTTTTATGGAAGTTGAAACACCAATGATGCATGTGATTCCAGGTGGTGCTTCTGCACGTCCTTTTGAAACACATCATAATGCATTGGATATGCCATTATTCTTACGTATCGCACCTGAGCTTTATTTAAAACGCTTAGTGGTGGGTGGTTTTGAGCGCGTTTTTGAAATTAACCGTAATTTCCGTAATGAAGGTGTTTCAACGCGTCATAACCCAGAATTCACCATGATTGAATTCTACCAAGCTTATGCTGACTATAAAGATTTAATGGCTTTAACTGAAAGCATGCTTGAAAAATTGGCTGTCGATATTTTAGGTTCTACAGACGTGCCGTATGGTGAAGAAGTGTATAGCTTCAAAGGGCCATATAAGAAAATTTCAATGTTTGATGCCATTCTTGAAAATAACCCAAGCTTTACACCTGAAAATGTTTCGGATCGTGAATTCTTGGCAAAATTTATTAAAGAAGAATTGAAAGAGCAAGTAAAACCGGGCTTTGGTTTGGGTAAACTTCAAACGATCGTATTTGAAGAAACGGTTGAAACGAAACTACGTCAACCGACATTCATTACAGAATACCCAGCGGAAACTTCTCCATTGGCGCGCCGTAATGATAACAATCCGCATATTACAGATCGTTTTGAGTTCTTCATCGGTGGTCGTGAGCTTGCCAATGGTTTCTCAGAATTAAATGATCCAATTGACCAAGCCGAACGTTTCCAAGCGCAAGTTGAAGAAAAAGATGCAGGTGATGATGAAGCAATGCACTATGATGCAGACTTTGTCGAAGCTTTAGAATATGGTTTACCGCCGACTGCAGGTGAGGGTATTGGTATCGATCGTTTGGTCATGTTGTTTGCCAATGCACCAAGTATCCGTGATGTAATCTTGTTCCCGCATATGCGCCATAAAAATTAATAGTGATCTATTTTTAAAATAGATTTGCTATTTTCATAAAAAACCGAGTGAATTGATTCACTCGGTTTTTTATCTTATGACTGAGTTCGCTTTATTTTTTTGAGAAAGAATAATGTTTATCTAAGGTATCTTGAATAAAAGTTTGCGTAAGAACACAATTTCATCATTGCAAAATTCGCACAAAGAAATTACTGTGTCACCGTAAATTAAATATGAGAAAGAAGTGCATGTATTTAAGAAAATCACTTTATGCTGCTGTATTATTTGGAATGTCGTTGCCTGTGTTTGCACAAGGTATGGTATTGAACAATGAAGATATTCGTACAGATTTAAATTGGTTAAACCAACAAGGTGTGATTCAAATCAGCACATCGACTTGGCCAATGAGTGGTGATGAAATTCAACGTGCTTTGTCTCAAGCTCAAATTTCAAATAACGCACAACAAAAAGTTATTGATTCTATTCAAAATGCATTAAAAACGGACAATCAAACAGCAAAGTTAGGTTTGTTTGCAGAGTCTGATCAAAAAAATATTCCACAAGCTTTCGGTGATGACACTAAAGCGCAATATGTTGGCACTTTAGAGTTTAATGCGGGTGGTGCAAATTGGGATGCTAAGCTTCGTGTAAATGGAGAAAAAGATCCTTTAATCGACAATGGTCACGATGTGAATGTCGAAGGTTCGTACATTGCAGGAAAGTTGTGGAATCAATGGGTGATTGCAGGTCAAATTCCCACATATTGGGGCCCTGGACATGATGGTAGTTTGATTCGTGGTGATGCAAGCCGTCCAGTTTATGGATTTACTGTGCAACGTGCAGAGCAGAAAGCTTTTGAAACACCATGGTTATCTTGGATTGGTCCATGGCAGTATCAAGCCTTTGGTGGTCAATTGGATGATTATACAGCAGTACCAGATGCTCGATTATTTGGATTACGTTTAACTGCACAACCGCTTCCTTATCTAGAGTTGGGTGCATCACGTATTTCTCAAATTGATGGTGAAGGTCAACCTGGTAGTTTTAGAGCTTATTGGAATGCATTTATTGGTAAAGATAATGAATGTAATGATAGTACCTGTACTGGTGAAGGAAATGCTTCAAATCAAATCGCTGGCTTTGATGCACGTTTGAATCTACAACAATTATTGAATGTTCCTGTAAGTTTCTATGGACAATATGTTGGTGAAGATGAAGCAGGTTTATTACCATCGAAAAAAATGTATTTGGCTGGTGTAGATTATTCTTCAAGTTTTAAAAACTTACCGTACCAACTTTATGCAGAATGGGTTGATACGACCACTAATGGTGACGTAAGCGGTATCTCGTATAATCACCATATTTATACAGATGGTTTTTACCAACATGGCTTCCCACTTGGGCATGCGATGGGTGGTGATGGCGAGATGGTTTCTGTCGGTGGAGATATTCGCTTTGATGTGATGAACCGTTTATCTGGCCGTGCGATGTATGCCAAAGTGAACCAATCAGCAAGTCAATTTGGTACAGACCAAATTAATTTAGCATTTCCTGAAAATGACAAAATTAAAGCGCTTGATGTGACTTGGACGCATTATATTAAACCGACACTGCCATTGAAAATTAATGGTTGGGTGAGTGATTCTGATCTACATGGAAATGATGGTGGTGTTTCTATTGGTGTTGAAATCCCATTAGATAAATCATTAATTGGTTATTAAATAAGCGAAAAATACCTAATTCTAGGTATATACAGTATGTTGTTGAAATCTTAGGATGAATTGGCTTCTTTAATAAACCTTAGTTAAAGAAGTTATTCCTACCCTCAAAGCTTGAGTTGTTTTACAAGTCTTGCTTTGAACTTTTATAGACTTATTTTGAATAAAATAAGTCTTTTTTTATTGCTAAAAATTCATTTTAAGATATGCAGTTTTGTTAAATTGAAAGAGAAATTTTACTATTCTAAAGTAAATTTTTTATAAAAAAATACCCAATTCTAGGGATATCCTTGAGTAATTTTTTTAACTATGATTAAACAACTTCTTTAGCATGACTTTAATTAAAATAAAGAAGGGTATCAACTTTAAGTACAAGACCTCCACTTTGTACTTTATGTGCAAATGATCGCTTACTTGAGAGGGTAAGCTTTTTTTTGTCTGTAATTTCATTGCTTTATTGTTCTAATCTTTATTTTAGTACCTATAACGTATGTTTATATTGAATAAACCCAGTTTTACTGGCAATACGGTCATAAAGTTGTTGCGCTGTGTGATTCGACTCTTGAGTGAGCCAATAAACTCGATCAAATTTACCCGCGCAAGCTTGGTAACAATGTCCAATTAACTTTCGCACTATGCCTTGATTTCTAAAATGTTCGTCTACATACAAATCTTGCAAGTAACAATAAGGTAAAGCTGTCCATGTGCTTAAATGTGAATTTAAATGAGCAAAACCAACGACATTCTCACCCACTTTTATTGCAAAACCAAATATATCTACCTGTTCAGGATTTGTGATTCGCTTCCAAGATAATCTTATTTGTTCATCGCTCAATTGTGTTTTATAAAAAGTTAAGTAGCTTTGCCAAAGTGGAAGCCATTGTTCAAAATTAATCTCTTCTAATGCGATAATTTGTGTGTTCATTGCAAACTCTAAATTTTGTTTATGATGTTTTTATATATCAATATAAAAAAACAAGCAAAAGAATTGCAGTGTAAATCACTATAATGAATATAAATTTTAATATGTGTAATAAGTACACTTTTTTGTGAGCTGGTGCTGTCAATGTCTATATCTGAGGAAAGACTCACTCATCTAAAACAGCTTGAGGCTGAGAGTATTCATATTATCCGTGAAGTTGCTGCTGAATTTGAAAATCCAGTAATGCTTTACTCTATCGGGAAAGACTCAGCAGTGATGCTGCATCTTGCTTTAAAAGCATTTTATCCTGCAAAACTTCCTTTCCCACTGTTGCATGTTGACACAGGTTGGAAGTTTAAAGACATGATCACATTCCGTGACAACATGGCGAAAGAACATGGTTTTGATCTTATTGTCCATCAAAACAAAGAAGGTCGTGATGCAGGTGTAAACCCATTTGATTATGGTAGCTCTAAATATACTGACATCATGAAAACCCAAGGCTTAAAACAAGCTTTGGACAAGTATCAGTTTGATGCTGCATTTGGTGGTGCACGCCGTGATGAAGAAAAATCACGTGCCAAAGAGCGTGTTTATTCTTTCCGTGATTCTAAACACCGTTGGGATCCTAAAAACCAACGTCCGGAATTGTGGAACCTTTACAATGGTAAAGTGAATAAAGGCGAAAGTATTCGTGTATTCCCATTGTCAAACTGGACTGAGTTAGACATTTGGCAATATATCTACCAAGAAAGTATTCCTTTGGTTCCTTTATATTTAGCTGCTGAACGTCCAGTGGTTGAACGTAGCGGTACACTGATCATGGTTGATGATGAGCGTATGCGCTTAAAAGAAGGCGAAGTTCCGCAAATGAAATCGGTACGTTTCCGTACTTTAGGCTGTTATCCATTGACAGGTGCAGTTGAATCTACTGCAACGACATTGCCTGAAATTATCCAAGAAATGCTTTTAGCTACGAGTTCAGAGCGTCAAGGTCGTATGATTGACCATGATGAAGCTGGCTCGATGGAAAAGAAAAAGCAAGAAGGTTATTTCTAACTGTTTTTATAAATCTCCTCCTAAGCCTTTCTTTGAAAGAGGGGTTACTCCTAAATCAAAATGGAGACAAAGCCCTTTTTAAGTAAAGGACAAAGTCTCCCTTAACAAAGGGAGATTTAGAGGGATTAAAGAGATTTAAAAAACCGATTTCAACGAATTTGTGGAGTTTTGAGCAATGTCTCATCAATCAGAGTTAATTAGCCAAGACATCTTGGCATATTTAAAACAGCATGAAAATAAAGACCTTTTGCGCTTTCTAACTTGCGGTAACGTAGACGATGGTAAATCAACGTTAATCGGTCGTTTGCTTTACGATTCAAAATTAATTTATGAAGATCAGTTGCAAGCGGTTACTCGTGACTCGAAGAAAGTAGGTACGACAGGTGATGCACCAGATTTGGCATTACTTGTAGACGGTCTACAAGCTGAGCGTGAGCAGGGTATTACTATTGATGTGGCTTATCGTTATTTCTCAACTGAAAAACGTAAGTTCATCATTGCAGACACACCTGGGCATGAGCAATATACTCGTAACATGGCAACAGGTGCATCGACTGCTGATTTGGCGATTATCCTGATTGATGCACGTTACGGCGTACAAACTCAGACTCGTCGTCATACCTTTATTGCGAGCCTATTGGGTATTCGCAATATTGTTGTTGCGATTAACAAAATGGATTTGGTTGAGTTTTCAGAAGCTCGTTTTAACGAAATCCAGGTGGAATATGAGAACTTTATCAATCAGTTAGGTGATCGTAAACCTGCCAATATCATCTTTACGCCAATTTCAGCGTTAAATGGTGATAATGTTGTTAATCCATCACCAAATACGCCTTGGTATACAGGCAAAACCTTGATGAATACCCTAGAAACGGTTGAAATTACACGTGATACCAGTGCGCATGAATTCCGTTTCCCTGTGCAGTACGTCAACCGTCCAAATCTTGATTTCCGTGGTTTCTGTGGAACGATTGCTCTAGGTGAAATTAAAGTTGGCGATGAAATCGTGGCTTTACCATCAGGCAAGAAATCAACAGTTAAAGAGATTGTGACTTTTGATGGCAATCTTGAACATGCGATTGCAGGTCAAGCTGTGACTTTGACATTGAACGATGAGATTGATATTTCACGTGGTAATGTCTTGGTCAAAGCAGGCGAACAACCATTATTGTCTCGTTCTGTACGTGCTTCTGTGGTGTGGATGACCGACCAGCCTTTGGTGATTGGTAAGTTATATAACATCAAGATTGGTACTCAAACCATTCCTGCGAAAGTATCTAAAATCAACTATCGTACCAATGTGAATACGCTTGAGCATACTCAGGTTGATCAGCTTGAATTGAATGCGATTGCAGATATCGACGTTGAGTTCGATGCACCTGTGGTATTTGACCGTTATCAAGACAGTCGTTATACAGGTTCGTTTATTTTTATCGACCGTTTAAGCAATGTGACTGTTGGCGCTGGTATGGTTGAAGCCGCAGTTGAATGGACTGCACACAATGAACCTGTCACTGCTGAAGATCGTGCTGCTCGTTTAGGTCAAAAACCTGCTGTAGTGGCTGTATCTACTCAAGCACTTGAAAATGCTCAAGCACTTGAAAGCTTGTTGATTCAACAGGGTGTAGTTGCGATTGCAAAAGCAGGTCTGTCTGCTGAGCAAGTTGCCTTACTTCGTCAGACGGGTATCGTGGTGATTACCGATGTTGAACAGGGTGCAGATGTTGTATTTGCACAAGATGCTGTTGAAGAATTGGCTGAGAAAATTGTGGA
Organism: Acinetobacter piscicola; assembly: GCF_002233755.1. Classification (GTDB taxonomy): domain Bacteria; phylum Pseudomonadota; class Gammaproteobacteria; order Pseudomonadales; family Moraxellaceae; genus Acinetobacter; species Acinetobacter piscicola. Next base: position 25,195 of record NZ_NIFO01000001.1, read on the forward strand.
ATTGGTTCGTCTGTAAGAGATTGGATGGATTGATAAACCCGCCGTGAGGCGGGTTTTTGTTTTTTTAATAACTGATGTTACCTACCCCCAAAAATATGGTTACTGCGTAATATTAGTTAATAAGAAAAATAAACAATAAGTTGAATTTTCAAAAAGTAACCCAATAAAAATAATCACAAGCTTCATGGATGATCCTATGACTATACCGCTTAATCCTGATTTATATCATATCGTGCATATTGATAAATTATCTTCAATTATATCAAATGGTTTGTTATCAGATAGTCTTGTGTCACAAAAGCAGTTTGGTGGTACGGTAATAGGTTTAAACCATATTAAACAAAGACGTTTAGTTGATTTAACTTTTAGTTGTTATCCTGATTTACATGTTGGTGAATGTGTTCCATTTTATTTTTGTCCTAGATCTGTAATGCTTTATATGATTCATCAAGGCAGTTCACAACTTGCATATAATGATGGACAATCTCAAATCATTCATTTGAGGTTTGAGATGGATGAGTGTATTCAATGGGCTGTACGTAGTTTAAAGCGTTGGGTTTTTACTTCAACAAATGCAGGTTCTAGGTTTTTTGAAGACTTCAATAATTTAAATGACTTAAATAAGTTGGATTGGGAGGCTATTTTAAGTCGATATTGGAGTAGTTGCAGAGAATATAAACAAGCAGAATTTTTGATTGAAAATTTGGTTCCTTGGTGTTTAGTTAAAGAGATAGGTGTTAAAAATCAGGTTGTGTTTAATCAAGTAACTACTTTATTAGTTGGGCAAAGTCATAGACCACATGTTAGAATTCAACCTGATTGGTATTATTGAGATTTCGTTATGATTAAATTCACTCATGGCGACATATTAAAAGCAGACGTCGAAGTTATTGTAAATACAGTTAATTGTGTAGGTGTAATGGGAAGAGGCATAGCTCTTCAATTTAAAAAAGCATGGCCAGAAAACTTTAAACAATATGCTTTAGCTTGTAAGCGAAATGAAGTAATACCTGGAAAAATGTTTATTTTTGAAACATTAGGGCTTACAAATCCAAAATTTATTATTAATTTTCCAACAAAAAGACATTGGAAAGGTGCAAGTCGTTTAGAAGATATTGAGGCAGGTTTAGAGAGCTTAGTTACAGAAATAAAAAGCAAAAAAATAGGTTCCATTGCAATTCCACCATTAGGTGCTGGATTAGGCGGTTTGGATTGGGATGTTGTAAAAAAGAAAATAGTTAAACATTTAGATGGCTTACCTGATGTTGATATTCTTGTTTATGAGCCATTAAATTTAGATGCAAACATTGAGAAAGTAATCAATAGAGAAGTACCAAAGATGACTCCTGGTCGTGCAATCTTAATTGAATTAATACAACGGTATTTGAAAGGTCTATTGGATCCTTTTGTATCACTGTTAGAGGTTCAAAAACTTTTGTATTTTTTGCAAGAAGTTGGAGAGCCATTAAGGCTGAACTATAAAAAAGCACACTATGGGCCTTATGCTAATAACTTAAGACATGTATTAAATGTAATGGAAGGGCACTACATTCATGGTTATGAGGATGGAGGAGATGATCCTTCAAAAACTTTAATTTTAGTACCAGGAGCTATTGAAGAAGCGCAAAAATTTTTGAAAAATTATCCTGAGACGTTGAAGCGTTTTGAAAAAGTTATAGATATAGTCGATGGTTTTGAAAGTAGATATGGATTGGAGTTGTTAGCATCTGTTCATTGGATTGCTAAATATGAGGGGGCTAGTGATATGGATGATTTAGTGCAAAAAGTTCATAATTGGAACCTAAATAAAAAGAATTTTACACCCCGACAAATTGGTATTGCATATAAAAACTTACAAAATAATTGTGTAATTTCTTAAACTATCGAAAGGTAGTTTTTTATTGATAGATTGATGTGAGATGATTAAGCTTTATTAACAGAATTTTATAGAGACCTAGTTAAAATATGAATTACTTTTAAACCTTTCATACATAAGTCCACTATTCTTCAAAGCCACAAAGTTTTATGTTTCTATACATAAAACTTGAAAAGTATTGAAAGACTTAGGAGCGAACAATGTCTCAGGCAACTATGCAACACGTCATCATTACAGAACCCGGTGGCGTAGATAAACTCGCTTATGAAACGGTTGCAATCCCGCAAGCAAAAGCGGATGAAGTCTTGGTCAAAGTACATGCATTTGGTATTAACCGTCCTGATATTTTACAACGTCAAGGCTTATATCCAATGCCTAAAGGCGTGACCCCAGTACCAGGCTTAGAAGTTGCAGGAGTCGTGGAAGCCGTTGGTGCAGATGTTACCCAGTTTAAAGTCGGTGATAAAGTTTGTGGTTTAACCAATGGTGGTGGCTATGCAGAATACTGTGTCGTTCCGCAAAGTCAGACATTAACCATTCCTGAAGGTGTGAGCTTTGTCCAAGCTGCGGCTATACCTGAAACATTTTTCACCGTTTGGGCAAATGTATTCCAAATGGCGAAAGCAAAAGCAGGTGAAACACTATTGGTACATGGTGGTGCAAGTGGGATTGGTACAACGGTACTGATGCTATGTAAAGCATTTGGAATCAAGACCTTTGCAACTGTGGGTTCAGATGAAAAGGTACAAGCCATCGTAGATTTAACTGATGCGATTAACTATAAAACTCAAGATTTTGAACAGGCGATCCAAGAAAAAACCAACAATCAAGGTGTTGATATTATTCTCGATATGGTCGGTGCACCGTATTTAGAAAAGAACTTAAGCTTACTTCGCCGTGATGGACGTTTGGTTTATATCGCATTCTTAGCAGGTGCAAAAGCCAAAGAGATTTCACTCGGTCAAATTATGATGAAGCGATTGACCATCACTGGCTCGACCATGCGTGCAAGAACGACGACGGAAAAAGCTGAAATTGCGCAGGGCATACAACAACAAGTTGCTCCACTTTGGGCAAAAGGTGAATGTTTGCCGATGATCTATAAAACCTTTAAATTCGATCAAATCCAAGACGCGCATGCGATTATGGATACAGGTGAACATATTGGTAAAGTGGTGGTTGAAGTGATTTAAATACAATTTGTATTTTGTTGATATAACTATGAATAAACGCCTCTTTCTATTGAAATGAGGCGTTTATTTTTAGCTTAAGAACGCTAGAGATTAAAACGGAAAATAAAAATTCAAACCCCAAGCTTAAACCTAGAAACCTTCTAATACAATTTTCCCAATACTCTTTCCACTTTCGATCAAGGTATGTGCTTTCACAATATTTTCAGCATTAATCACACCTAAATTCTCAGACAATGTGGTTTTAATTTTACCTTGTTCAACCAATTCAGCGAGGTGATTTAAAATTTGTCTTTGGCGTGGCATATCATGTGTTTGGAATGTAGAACGAGTAAACATAGATTCCCAATGAATTGCTACAGATTTGATTTTAAAAGGATTGATTACAAAATTGTCAGGGTCATCAATCAAGCCAAAGTGACCTTGTGGCGCAATTAAGCTAGCAATTGATTGGGTATAACCCGCAGTACCTGTAATTGAAAAAATATAATCAGGTAAACCAATATTCAAATCAAGTACTTGCTGTTCTAAGGGGTGGTGGTGATCGATAATATAATCCGCACCAATGGATTCTAACCATGCTTTGGACTCAGGACGTGAAGCAGTTGCAATGACTTTAAGATTGGTCAAAGCCTTTAAAAGTTGTACCGCAATTGAACCGACGCCACCCGCAGCACCAATCACTAAGATAACGGCATTCAAATCTGCAGCTTCTTGTACTTTTAAACGATCAAACAGCATTTCCCATGCCGTAATTGACGTTAAAGGCAGGGCAGCAGCTTCTGCATCGCTTAATGTTTTTGGCTTGTGTCCAACGATTCTTTCATCGACCAATTGAAACTCTGCATAAGAACCACTGCGTTGATTCGAGCCTGCATAAAAGACTTCGTCGCCGACTTTGAAGTGCTGAACTTGTTCACCTACAGCCCTTACAATACCAACTGCATCATGCCCTAAAATTTTCCATGTTTCATTTTCACTTGAAGTACGTTGACGCATTTTAATATCGACAGGATTAACCGAAATGGCTTTCACTTCAACCAAAAGATCGTGTCCAGTTGCAGCGGGTTTCTCTATTTCAATATCTGAAAAAACATTAGGTTGTGAAATAGGTAAAGGTTTCTTGTAGGCAACTGCTTTCATTCGATTTCTCCATTTTATCTTCTGATAAATGAATAGCAAAAATTGAATGACTTAGAAAGTACAGAATTGTGTATGCATACATTTTATGTGAAAAATAATTGAATTTTTAGACAATGAAAACGCAATAGCTTGATTGAATAATTTCCATCTTTTGTCGCTTGTTTAATTCAAACTATTCGCTTTAAATTTTGATCAATTGTTAGAGAGAAGAGCGCTTTATCTAGTCAGCGTAACATTATCTGTATTATCTCTGATTTAATTTTAAAATTATGCGAAAATAGTGCTTCTATTTATCTCATTGTTTTAAGGCTCCCATGACAGATTCTTCTTCATCATTAAGTGATATTGAAATTTTAGACGTTCTACAATCGATGAAATCGGATGAACTGGATGTCGAAGCACAAAAAATCATTCGTGATGGTGGAAAAGCAGGGCGTCAAGAAGCACATAAACGCGCTTTGGTTGCATTGCATGATAGCTTTGAAGAGAAGTTTGTTGAAGCTGTAACTTTGGCTTTAGATTTGAATGAAGCCCAAGCGAAAAAGATTCGTTATAAGAAAGACCGTATTCGAATTTTAAAAGTACGTGGTATCGATTATTTAGCCATTGATGGCGCAGAAACAGCACAGGTTTTGTCACAAGTTGCGCAAGCAATCATTCGTGAAGATGCCACTGTAACACGTGATTTGCACAACATTTTTCCTTTTTGGAAAGAGGGTTGGCCAATGGTTCAGTTCGATAGTGCTTATAAAATTTTAGCAGATGATATTTCAATTCATTATCAAGGCGTGCTTGATCAATTGATTCATCTTTATGGTGGTAATTAAGTTTTAGGTCAGGTATAAGCTGAGTTAGGAAGAATACGTCTAGTACTAAGCTTATTCTTGGACAAGACGCAAAGTCAAAAAAGCACCATTGAATGGTGCTTTTTACATATTATATTATCGATTCACATATCAAAGATATTAAGAACCAAGTGTTGAATACAGTGGGAAAATACCAAAAACTAAAGCTGTCGCTAACATCACTAAACAGGTCACAATTGCCCATTTGATTGCAAACTTTTGATGTTGCCCAAATTCAATACCTGCCAATCCACACAATAAATAAGTTGACGGAACCAGTGGTGAGAGTAAATGTACAGGTTGACCTACAATTGAAGCTCGTGCCATTTCAACTGGAGTAATGCCGTAGTGGCTTGCTGCTTCAGATAAAATAGGTAGGACGCCATAATAGAATGCGTCATTTGACATAAAGAAGGTCAAAGGCATGCTCACAATGGCTGTAATTGGTGCTAAGTAAGGCCCCATGCTATCCGGAATAATCGCAACCAATTCCTTAGACATTGCATCGACCATACCTGTACCAGACAGAATGCCTGTGAAAATACCTGCGGCGAAAATAATACCAACAACGTTTAAGGCACTGCCTGCATGATGTGCAACCAAACTCTTTTGCATGTCGATATCTTTATAGTTCACAACCAATGCAATACATAGGGCAACCATAAATAAAATCGGCATTGGCAATACGCCTTTTACAAGGCAAACCATCAATACGAGTGTTAATAAACCATTAAACCATCTTAAATGAGCACGGTTTGCTTCTGGATTTGTCGAGATTTGAATATCATCACCATGACTAATATCAAGTTCAACAATACCTAAGCGTTTACGTTCCATACGACCATACATAAAGCCAAGGAAATACAACCAAATAATCGCAACGATCATTGGCAGAATCATCGGAACGAATACATCGCTTGGATCTACATGCAAAGCACTGGCAGCACGTGCGGTAGGGCCACCCCAAGGCGTTAGATTCATGATTCCACTTGCTAGCATCATTAAACATGCCATGATCAGTGGACTCATACCTAAGCGTTTGTAGAGCGGAAGCATTGCAGCAACACAGATCATATAAGTGGTTGAACCATCACCATCGAGTGAAACAATGATAGTAAGTGTGATTGTACCGATTACGACTTTAAGCGGATCGCCTTTTACCAATTTAAGGATGAATTTGACAGAAGGGTCAAATAAACCTGTATCAATCATGATGGCAAAGTAAAGAATAGCGAAAAGTAGCATGACCCCAGTAGGTGCAAGTTTTTTCACACCTTCGAGCATCATTTCGCCGAGTTCTTTGATTTCAATATGGGATAAGCTATCTACATAAAAGCTAAGACCGTAAGCTATAAGCGAAAATAAAATAGGAATAAGAGTAAGCGCTGCAAGAGGAGTCATTCGTCTAGACATAATCAAGTACATAAAGCACAAGATCATGCCCAAACCTAATACGGTTAACATGGTTCAATCCTTGAGTAAGACTTTTTACTATTGAAAGCCTTTGATGTTTTGGTACTGTGGGTATTGATAGATGCTAAAGATTTATGAGAGGAATTAAAATATATAAAAAAAAATATTGAAATGATGATTATTTTTTAAATAAATAGTGATTAATAAACATGGGCTTATATTCGGGTATAATTTTTAACCCTAAATTGGTGCATATTTTTAAGTTATTGTTTTTAAAATATTTTATTTTTTTAAAAATTAATTCATAAATTTTAGATATTTTTCATATTTCTAAAATTTATATATGAATGATCATTTGGGCTAAAGTAGCGTACTTATACTTAAGTCTTATATGGAGAGGTTTTTAGCCAGTTTTGTGGAGAGGATATAGTTATTACAACGGTTTGAAAATGAGTGGACTGGTATGTTCTCTATTTAATTTTTTAGAGAAATTAAAAGACCAAACAATTTTTTTGTTTGGTCTAGTTTTAAATACGCAACAATGAATAAAAATGGAGTAAAAGTTTAAGATTCTTCTGGTGATTCAGGCTCAGGCCTTTCAAGTAAGCGTGTAACTAAAAGTTGGTCAATTTTAAAATGATCGACATCAACCACTTCAAATTTATAACCACCAAAAATCACCGTATCCGCAGGTCTTGGAATTTTACGCAATTGATACATCATAAAACCAGCAAGCGTTTCATAGCTTTCTTCATCAGGCATTTCATCAATCGCTAAGGCATGTTTCATGTCTTCAATCGGTGTACTACCTTCAATCAACCATGAATTATTATCACGTTTAATAATTTGTAATTCTTCATCAATTGGCGTAACCCAATCACCCATTACAGTAATCATAATATCTGAAAGGGTAATCACACCAACAACGAGCGCGTATTCATTGATGACAACAGCAAATTTTTCTTTAGTTGAACGAAAGCGGTCTAATAATTCAGAAAGCGTTAAGGTATCTGGGATGGTGAGAACAGTACGAATAGTATTTTCATTTAATTGCAGTAAAGATTGATTATTAAGAATACGTACCAAAATATCTTTGGCGTCAATATAACCAATCACATCATCAATATTTTCACTACACACTAAAAATTTAGAATATGGATATTCAGCCAATTTCTGACGAATACTGGCTTCAGATTCTTTGAGTGTAAAATACACTACATTTTCACGAGTAGTCATACTTGATGGAACATTACGTTCTTCAAGTTCAAATACATTTTCAATAAAATGATGTTCTTGCTTTTGTAAAACACCTGCTTGTGCACCAGCATCCATCACAGCAGAAATATCATCAAAGGTAATATTGTCTTCACGTGTAGTATTCACTTTAAATAAGCGAAACAACATATTGGCAATCGCATTGATAAACCATGCTAAAGGTTTACAAATCACGATAAAAATTTGAATAGGATTGATGACTGAAACAGCGATTTTTTCAGGTGCAATCATAGCCAAACGCTTTGGCATTAGATCTGCAAAAAGAATAAATAAAGAAGTCACTAAGGTGAATGAGAGCACGAAACTGATCGTTTCAGCCCAATCTCCGACATAGAAGCGAGAAACCAATTCAAAGAAATAGGGACGAAATGCACCTTCACCTAAAATACCGCCAAGAATAGCAACAGCATTTAAGCCAATTTGAGAGGCAGCAAAAAAATTAGCTGAATTTTGCTGTAAGTCTAAAACTTTTTGAGCACGTTCATCACCTGATTCTGCAAGAATTTTGAGTTTAACTTTTCGCGCACCAGCAAGTGCAATTTCAGTTAAAGATAAAAAACCTGCTCCTGCAATGAGTATTGCGATGATTACGATATTCTGGAAGAGGCTCACGAATCCACCTGTGGATCATCATTATAATGAGATATTATTGATACAATAACTTAACACATAAAAGGAGACGGTAGTGAGTAACTCACCACCGACTTAAAATAAGTATAATCTTGAAATGATAAGAATTTAAGTAAATTTCTATTAATACTGAGAAAAATGCGAATTATTTTGCATAAATTCACGATTTTCTTCTTCGATCATTTGACGAGCAACATAGAGGATTAATTGTCTTAACCAGCGATGCGCAGGGTGATGATGAAGTAAAGGACACCATGCCATTTTTAATTCAAATTCAGGAATATAAAAAGGAGGATCTTTAATGAGTAAGTTTTGACTCTTCGCTTGTAAACGAGCAATACGTGTCGGTAATGTTGCAATCAAGTCAACATTGGATGCCAATAAAGCTGGCATTTGATAATGACGTGTAAAAACAGAAATTTTACGTTTTTGCCCAATACGCTCTAAAGCTTGATCAATCCATCCTAAACCTGCTTGTTTTTCAGGATTAACACCAAAACCTACGCCCATCCCTGTTTTAGATACCCAAATATGTTGTGCATCTAAATAGCTTTTTAGATTTAAATTGGTTGCAGCAGGGTGTTTGTTATTCAATAAACATGAAAAACTATCACGCCATACCAAAACCTGATGGAAGCTTTGTGGAATTTCATTGAAACGGTTAATCGCTAAATCAACTTTACCTTGTTCCATATCACGATAAGACACATCACTTGGCGTCAAGAAATCTAGAACGACATTCGGTGCTTCAGAACGTAATGCTTTAACCAAGCGAGGAACTAAAGTCGCTTCCGCATAATCAGAGGTCATGATGCGGAAAACACGATTTGAGGTATAAGGTCGAAATTCTGTGCGCGGTTCCAAAATCATAGACAAATCAGAAAGTGCATCACGAATACGAGGTTGTAATTCTAAAGCACGTTCTGTTGGAGTCATTCCTTCAGATGAGCGAATCAAAAGTGGATCATTAAATAAATTACGTAAACGACGTAAAATATTACTCATTGCAGGCTGGGTAACGCCTAATTGCTCTGCTGCACGAGTTACATTTTTTTCGCGAAGAAGAACATCAAGGTAAATAAGAAGATTAAGGTCGACCCGCTCCAGATTCATAAAATAAATACCGAAAATAAAATTATGAAATAATTTTGGATTATGCCATAAGGAAATGGTTTTGTGTGAAAAGCAGATGAAAAAAACGTCATGTTATTTTCAAAATTAAGTATTTAACTTGATGTGAAATAGATAAGTTTTAAATTAAATTTCTTGCTCACATTTATAAAGGTTAAAGCTATTTTCTGCGATGACATAAGTGATCAAAATCTGCTGATGGATGTATACGGTCGCGTGGTGATTTGAAATCGAATCGTTTAAAATTAATATTCACTGAGGTTTTTGCCATAATATCGTCAAAAAAAAGCTGATCAAGTTATTTTGTTACAAGCTCAGACTTAAGTCTAATGAATAAAAAAACAATACAATGCTTTATTTTTGATCAATTTATTAAAAATTTGAAACAAGTGAAATTGATAAAAAACAATTATTTATATTAATTTTATTTAATTATAATACAGCTTTGATCTGTATATTTTTTAAATAAATACTGAAAATTAACAGAGAATATTGGATTAATTGATGTAGTCAAACTAAGCTTATCCCATAACAACGAAGTGCGCTAAGTCTGAGCAATCAAATAGCGAGTGGATTTGGCCCTTCGATTGATGAAATCCTAATATTATTACAGGAAAATATCATGTCTACATATCAAACAGCGATTGATGCAATCCGCGAATTAAAAGCAAAATTCGGTAGCACTTGGCGCGATATCAGCCCAGAAGATGCTGCACGTATGCAAATGCAAAACCAATTCAAAACTGGTTTAGATATTGCTAAATATACAGCTGCGATTATGCGTCGTGATATGGCGGCTTATGATGCTGATTCTAGCCAATATACTCAGTCTTTAGGCTGCTGGCATGGCTTTATCGCACAACAAAAAATGATTGCGAACAAAAAATACTTCGGTACAACTGACCGTCGTTACATCTACCTTTCTGGTTGGATGGTTGCTGCACTTCGTTCAGAATTCGGTCCACTTCCTGACCAATCTATGCACGAAAAAACTTCTGTACCTGCGTTGATCGAAGAAATCTACACATTCTTACGTCAAGCTGATGCGAAAGAATTAAACGATTTGTTCCGTGCGCTTAAAAAAGCAAACGAAGCTGGTGATACTGCTAAAGCTGCTGAAATCACTGCTCAAATCGATGGTTTCCAAACTCACGTTGTGCCAATTATTGCTGACATCGACGCTGGTTTCGGTAACGAAGAAGCGACTTACTTACTTGCTCGTAAAATGATCGAAGCTGGTGCTTGTGCGCTTCAAATTGAAAACCAAGTATCTGATGCTAAACAATGTGGTCACCAAGCTGGTAAAGTAACTGTTCCACATGAAGACTTCATCTCTAAAATCCATGCATTACGTTATGCATTCTTAGAAATGGGTGTTGATGATGGTATCATCGTTGCACGTACTGACTCTGAAGGCGCTGACTTAACTCAAAAAATCCCAGTGGTTAAAGAGCCAGGTGACATCGCTTCTCAATACATCAGCTACTTAGATACAACTGAAATTGACATTGCTGATGCTCAAGAAGATGAAATCTTGATCAAACGTGATGGTAAATTACACCGTCCTAAGCGTTTAGCTTCTGGCTTATATCAGTTCCGTGCTGACACTCAAATTGACCGTGTTGTACTTGACTGCGTATCTAGCTTACAAAATGGTGCTGACCTTCTTTGGATCGAAACTGCGACTCCAAACGTAGAAGAAATCGCTCACATGGTTAACCGTGTACGTGAAACAGTTCCAAATGCTAAGCTTGTTTATAACAACAGCCCATCATTCAACTGGACTTTAAACTTCCGTCAACAAGCTTACGACCGTTGGGTTGCTGAAGGTAAAGACGTTTCTGCTTATGACCGTGCTAAATTAATGAGCGCTGAGTACGATGCGACTGAATTAGCTGCTGATGCTGATGAAAAAGTACGTACATTCCAAGCAGATGCTTCTCGTGAAGCTGGTGTGTTCCATCACTTGATCACACTTCCAACTTACCATACAGCTGCTCTTTCTACACATGAGCTTGCTAAAGGTTACTTCGGTGACCAAGGTATGTTAGCTTATGTTGCTGGCGTTCAACGTAAAGAGATCCGTGGTACGATCGCATGTGTTAAACACCAAGCAATGGCTGGTTCTGACATCGGTGATGATCACAAAGAAATCTTCTCTGGTGACAACGCTCTTAAAGCGCACGATGATGCTAAAAACACAATGAACCAATTCGGTGGTTAATCCCTCCTGAATGATTCAAAAAGAAACCCTGCATAAGCAGGGTTTTTTTATGGCTAAAAATTTATCGTTTTAAATTAAATTTCTAGTAAATACAACTGACTTTAAAATGATTTAAGATTGAGTCAATTACTTAAGCTTATTTTAGTTCTTTGTGCAATTTATAGTGATCCGCAAGAGGACCATCAATTTTTTCACCTGTTTCAAATTCACGTGCTTCGATATAATTTTCACCGATAAAGAATTTACGATTTTCTGCATTTTGATCTAGTGTGATTATTGATCCTGATGAATCAAAACTGAATGTTCCTTGGGACTTAAACTCTTTACCATCACCTTTGTCTTGATATTTTTCAGTGAGTTCGTAAGTATCGTCTTGTTTGAGCTCTAGCTTTGTTTCGATACCAGAACAGTCTGCACACGGCAATAAACCAAGATATTCTCCAGCCCAATCTAAGCTAGTTTGTGCGTTATGTTCAGAATCCACAGTAGGGGTTGCTGCTTCATGGTCTGCTGCAGCTTGAGTTTGTGCTGTGGTTTGAATATCTTCAGCGGCATTATGTGTCGGTTTTGCGCAAGCTGTAAGGAGTAAAGCGACAGTAGACAGCGTGATTACTGTTTTCTTCATTATATTCACCAATAAGATTAAACGTAAAAAATGACTAAAATATAAAGATTTGGACTTACTCTAGCATATAAATCTCATGATCTTAGCAACATAAGAATCATGTAATGAATTGATATAATATGTAGCATGACTGGATTTTTTCACAGATTATGGTTACGAGTTTGTATACAGTTTTCCTTTCTAATTGGATCTGATTCTTTATGACACATTTAGCAGAATAAGTTGCTCCTATACATCAATCACTTGACCATGATTTAAAGCAACACGATTTAAAGTAAATTAAATGTTTGATTGAATCGGCTGTGATTGAACATGATCAAGATTTACAATTACACAAAACCGTTAAAATATTTGGATTTGTAGATGGAACAGGTCTTAAACAAATTATTGAAAATGGTGATGAGTCTATATAAGTGAAAACTTGAACAAAAAGTTGGGTTATTTATCAAGTGATTGATAATTCCAATCTTATGATTCAACCATAAAATAAATTTTGATAATTACTATAGAAAAAATATTGAATTTGATACTTTATGGTATTAAATAATTAGTATGTGAAAATTTACTTACTTTATTGATTCCAAAATACTTAATTTTATCGATAAGATTTTATACACATATATATTAATCGTTGTTTTATTCATCAAAAGTAGCTTTTTTATTCAACAAGCATTGGTACAATTCGCAGCAAATTTTCTCTGTTGGTGCGTATTGTGTTCGAAAAGTTAGCTGAACAAAGTTTAGGTTTAATGGGATGGGAAATTGATAATCATTGGGATTTAACAATCGACCAATGCGTCATGATCGCAGCGCCACATACAAGTAATTGGGATGCACTTTATGCACGCTTAGCGTTAAAAGCTTTAGGTGTTAATGTTCGTATTACCATCAAAGACAGTTATATGAAATTACCATTAGGCCCTTTTGTTCGTGCAATGGGTGGAATTGGTATCGATCGTCGTCCAAAACAAGATGGCGAGGCACGACCAAGCATGGTGCAGTTGATGAGTGATTTATTTAAAACTCATCCTAAACTAGTCATGTTAGTGACACCAGAAGGAACACGATCTAAGCAAGAAAATTGGAAAACGGGTTTTTATCATGTCGCATTAAGTGCAGGTGTTCCAATTGCATTGGCTTATATGGATTATGCGAAGAAAAAAACAGGTATTGGTAAAATCGTCTATCCGACAGGGGATTATGAAAAGGATATGGCCGAAATCATGGATTTCTATGCACAAATTAATCCCAAGCATCCAGAGTTGTTTAGTGTAGATACACGGTTTCATAAAAACAATGAAAGTTGATTGAGTCCGGAATAATTCAACTTCATGTGCTTAAAGTTTTATTTTAAGAGTATAGCGAATAATAAATATTTTAATGTGGATCAGTATTTAAAATTGTACTGATCCATTTTTTATGAATAAAAAGAGTGAAGAAAATTATTGGATGATTATGATTTAAAATAGCCTAAGCAATTCTAAGAATATTTTGGCTATTTAATGAGGTGTATTTTCAGTTTGTTGTACACCACCCAAAGACTCACATGCTGATTTATAAACATCATATTGTTGTTGCACAACTTCATTTAAGGGGATTTTAAATAACTCATCACCTGATTTATAACTTTCTACATAAGACGTTGCTTTTTCTTTACTCACAGCAAGTGAGTGTTCGTGGTAACTAGTCATACTGCTATGTGCGAGTTGTGTTGTTTCAATATTATTGCATTTGAATTGCGTTAATAGTTTTTCAGCAGTTTTAATTTCGTTTGATGTGCCAATGACACATCCAGTTAAAATAAAGATAACACTGAGTAAAATCGAGGTTTTCATCACGAAAAGTTATAATAAATAGGTCACAAAATTTTATACTTATTTTATGTTTATAAATAGATTTATTTCATAGCCATATTTAAAATGAAGAAGTTATTTGTTTAATGTTTCAGCAATCGAAAGTCTCAAATTAATTTCTGCTCTTGTTGTACGTGATGTAATATTCATTAAATATTTATAAAAAATTGTCGTACTGAATAGAACATATCCTGAAAATGTAACATCTACAAGGCAGAAACCTCGTGAGATATTGGCTAAGTGTAAATGATTTATCAAATTGCTTATTCAAGTGAAGCTGAGCAAGATTTAATTGATATATTGATTTTTACGGTATTCAAGAATGGGGTGAAGCGCGAGCCAAATCGTTTTATTTAGACATTACAAATAGAATTGATATCTTAATAACAAATCCAAACTGTGTACGGGAAAAATATATTGCGAATGGCAGGGAAATACGGGACTTTATTATGGTAGGCATACCATATCGTGCGCCATTCTTAATTGATCAAGATCGTAAACCAGTTATTATTTTGCAGGTTTTAAGAACACATTTATTTATTTAAATAATTTGCGATAAAGCGCTGTGTATTTTCATCTAAGTAAAATGGTTCAATGAGTGATTTGATTAAATCATCCAATAATTCATGTTGTTCTAAAGCCGCTAAGCTATGTGGTGCAAAACGTTGAGCTTCGATAAATAAATCATTTTCATTTATACCGACAGAAAGCAATAATTCTTGTAGTGTATATTCACCGAAATATTCATAAAATGCCTCAACGACATTTAAAATGACGTGTTGCATATAATCTGTTTGGCGTAATTGTTTCCATGACTCATAAACTAGAATAAACAGTTCTTCAAAATCAATTGGTTGAAATTGAGAAAATGTTTCTTTAAGTGAACGCTGTTTAATATCTGCCCATAAATGCGTCACAATATCAGCGAGATCATCATTTGGTAGCAGAATGATATTACTGAGTTGTTTACGAATGGCTGAAGCCAATTGTTGCTCTAATTTGAGCTCAATGTTCTGTTGTTGATCTTGAATAAAACTTAATACTTTTGAACCAAAACGATTTTGTTTAACGGTATATTGACGAAGTTGATCCAACCAAGGGGTATTGCTTTCCACAATTTGATTGGCGAGTTGTAAGCTGACTTGTTGTATTTGTGGATTATGTATCAAATTCTCTTGGAGATAATCTCTAAATTGTTGCAACTCTAAGATTTTAAATAACCATAGATCAAAAGAATCATCGGAAAGTAAATCATTAAAAATCGTGTCGCTATTAATCGCATAGTGATGAATTTTTTGAGCAGAAAAACCAATAAATTCTAAAATATCTGCGCCAAGATTTAATTCAAAAGCATATTTTTGAACAACAGCTTGTAATTGTTCAAGCTGAATCATGCTTTTTAACTGAATTTGATCTGCATGTTGATAAACTTGTGCGACAAAATTTTGAATGTATTTTGAATTATTTTCATCTAATAATTGTTGTTTAATAAAACGAACTTGCTCAAGCAACAAGGCCTGAGCAAATTCTTGAGCAACGCTCGAAGGGGATGAGTGATTTAAATCCACTAGATTTATATACCTGCTTTCCAGCCATTCACGATTGGGTAACGGCGTTCACGGCTAAATGCACGTGAGCTGATACGTGGGCCAATTGAGCCTTGGCGGCGTTTATATTCATTACGATCAACTAGACCAATAACTTTTTCAACCACTTCACGCTCAAAACCTTTGGCAATGATGTCTTCTTGGCTTTGGTCTTCTTCAATATAAGCATAAAGAATAGCATCAAGAACATCATAAGCAGGTAAAGAGTCTTGGTCTTTTTGATCTGGACGAAGTTCTGCTGAAGGTGGGCGACTGATAACACGCTCAGGAATTACAGGTGTTTCAGCAATGCTATTACGATATTTTGCCAATTCAAAAACAATGGTTTTATAAACATCTTTCAATACAGCAAAGCCACCCACCATGTCACCATAAAGTGTGCAGTAACCCACTGAAAGTTCAGATTTATTACCTGTAGCGAGCACTAAATTTCCAAACTTATTTGACAAGCCCATCAGTAATGTACCACGTGCACGAGCTTGAAGATTTTCTTCAGTCGTGTCCGCAGGTGCATTGCCAAAGAATGGATAGAGTGTTTGCATGAAGCTATTCACGATTGGGTGAATTTCGGCAATACCAAATGTTACACCCATACGTTTAGCTTGTTCAGTTGCATCTTCTACACTAATTTGTGAAGTGTAGGTATAAGGCATCATCACCGCTTGTACTTTATCAGCGCCAATCGCATCAACGGCAATGGCAAGTGTTAAAGCTGAGTCAATCCCACCAGATAAACCCAAGATTACACCTGAAAAACCTGAATGTTGTACATAGTCACGTGTTGCTAAAACTAATGATTGATAGATTTCAGCCATAGTATCTAAAGGCGGTGCAGATTCAATGACTTGGTAAGCTTTTTGCTCAACTTGATAATCTACAACATACAAGTCTTCTTTAAAACTTGGTGCTTGGAATGCGACATCACCTGAATTATTGATGACAAAGCTTGTACCATCAAAAATCAAGTCATCTTGACCACACACTTGGTTTGCATAAACCACATGTACATTTAATTGTTTTGCTAATTCTTTTAAAGTGGTAATACGGTGTTGTGGCTTACCGACCTCATAAGGTGATGCATTGAGTACCAATACACTTTCAACATTGAGTTGAGCAAGTTGTTGAACGGTTGTGAGCGACCAAATATCTTCACAAATCAATACACCAAACTTGTGACCTAAGTATTCAAATACAAGGTGTTGATGTCCTTCGTTAAAATAACGTTTCTCATCAAAAACACTGTAATTTGGCAAGTTTTGTTTGTTATAGACACCCAGTACTTGACCATCTTTCATGACTGCTGCTGAGTTATAACGATGACCATCTTCGGCAAGGTTTACAAAACCAAAGACCATGACAATATCTTTTACAGTTGCGAGTTGCTCAAAAGCTTGAACTGTACGTTTCGCTAAACTTGGGCGAAGAAGTAAATCTTCTGCTGGATAGCCTAGAGTAGAAAGTTCAGGAAAAACAATAATTTCAGCGTTTTGCTTTTTAGCTTGATTGGCCTGTTCAATCATCTTTTGAACATTAGATTCAATATTACCAACAGACGGAGAGAATTGCGCAAGTGCAATTTTAAAACTTTTCATTTAAACCAAATCCTATTCCAATAGGGTAATTACATGCATTTAGTTGATTTTTAAAAATATAGTTATTCAACATGTGCATATACTAGACACAAAAATTGCCAAATGGCGAAACTATAAAATCATCATCAATGATTAAAAAATCTTTATTTTCTTGCAATGCAAAAATTTCAGATATTGGGTATTTTAACTAAAAACAAGTGAGAAGCTAGTCATTCCTCAAGTTTATTCAAAACACCCTTATTGACAGCACGAATGTAGTGCATTTTTTCAACAGAAACCAGTTATTTTTCAATTATTTTGATGCTATGTAACGGAATGAAAACAGTCGGTTTTTAATTTGTGATTTAATTCACATTTATTTGTAGTGCTTTAAGTATGGCTATACATTTCTTGTTATTGATATAGATATTTATTCTGAAATTGGCTGATTCAAAATAATATTTTCAATTCGTTTTAAATAGATATCTCTAGCAATATCACCTTGTTGTTCAATGTTGTAATCAAAGTATTGTTTACCTTTGATCAAAGTGTAGTGATAAGGATTATATTTTCCACCAGTTAAATACAGTGCTGTTTGTAAAATAGCGCCTTTTAATAACACATTTTCATGGCGTTGATGTTGATAAATATGCGCCATTTCATGAATGAAAATAGCTTGGTAGGCTAGGCTCTGACAGGAAAAATCTTCACAATAATCAGCATCTTTTAAGTGAATATAACCATTTGGTGCCATTAAAATTCCAATAGGTTGCCACGGCAGATAAGGATGGTTTAAGACTTTAACTTTTGCGTAATCAATTAAATTACCAAACACAGTTTGACTGATTTGAATTTCACCATCCGTCAACGCACGTACTTTAAATTGATCCAATTTAAATATACGAATAAAGAATGGAAGCAAATTCAACATGAAATTAGACCATTTAAACATTTAAAACATAGATATAGGATCATTCTATTTATCTTTACTTTAAATGTTGTGTTGAAGAAGACTTTTAATGAAAGCTAAGTGATCAACTTGTTATTAGCGACATAGAAGCTGTTTTAGACAGTCTAATCAAAAACTAAGCGCAATGATAGTTAACGTCAGTTCGGGATAAACTTTGATGTAAGTTATTGAAAAGATTGATCAGGCACAGCAGAGTCTTACCATTTAAATCAAATGCAAGGATTAACCCACTTCGTCTTGCACTTCGCTTGAAATATATTTCAATCTTGTTCAGGTTCGACCTGAGAGGTATTACCTCGCAAGGCTTTCGGGAAAAGTAGGCAAACCATTTGTCAGTCGCCAACTCGACAGATACTATTAAGTATCTAATATATTGCAAAAACAGTATATTACAGATCTTGCGGAATATATTCCTCATGCCTCGAACAATGCGACTGACGTTTCCGCGTATCATATAGTTGGGAGTATATCTTATCCCGAACTCAGGTTAGTTAGATTCAAGCGATCATTTGTTGCTTTAAAAATGTTTGGATGATGCTTAAAACCAGTGCAGGTTGCTCTTTATGAGGCATGTGATGCGCACCTGAAATAATGTTCATTTGTGTTAAACCAGAACTACAATCAATAAAACGTTGTGGTTGTGCCAATGATCCATATTCGTCTAATTCACCGTGAATCACCAATAAAGGGCAGTGTACTCGTTTTAAATAATCATCCAATTGCCATGTTCTAAATTCATCAGATAACCATGTTTCGGTCCATGCATCTAAAACCCACTGCGCTTTTTCAGCATGATATTTTTTCAGACGATCAAATTGTTGTATTTGTTGAAACATGATTTTTGCTTCACGGATGCCTGAAAGCGTCAGCTCTTCAACCATTGTTTGAGCAGACATGGTGATTAATGCTTTACATTGTGAAGCATGTTGTGCTGCACAACATGCCGCCATACCACCACCAACACTATGCCCCATTACAATAAATTCTTTAATTTTAAGCTTTTCTAAAATTTCAGCAAAAGCAGAACTTACTTCTTTCGCAACAAAATCAATATCCAAATTTTGGGGATTTGCAGAAGATTGTCCAAAACCTAAACGATCATAGGCAATCACTTGACGCTGCGTTATTTCAGCAAGCTGTTTAGGGAAGTCTCGCCAAAGTTCTACAGAGCCTAGAGAATCATGTAGCAGAATAATCGGTGTAGCAGTTTGCAATTGCTCTGGCGTCCATGTTTTGACATAAAGTTGCAAGTCTGGCTGAGATTGAAGCGCTACCCATAATTCTGCAATTTTCATAATTGACCGTATGTGTTGTTAAATATGATTGAAAGTCAACATAGCCAGTATTCAAATCACTTTTCAAGTGAACTGAATTGAATACATTGTTCTCGTGGGTCATTTTTTTGTTTTTGTATCAATTTTTAAGACTTCAAATTGAAGGCTTCAAGTGGTGAAATTATCCTCTTGGGTCATTCCTTATCAGTAGGGGCAATCTGCAAGAATAATTGTCAGACAGTTCAGTGAAATAGTCATAAATTGCAAACCGATTGACCTTAAATGCTAATCGTTATTGTCACAGCATGCCTTAATTTCTTTATATCACAGTAGTTTTTTTACTCAAAAGGCGATCCAGATTCTGAATTTGATGTTGCGTTTTATTCAGAAAAAAGATTTCCCATAAACGAATAAAGAGTATTTATCATGCGACTCACCAAGCCATTAAAAAAAGCAGCGGCCAAATTCTTTGCTGCTGCACCGTTCAGTTTGGAAAAACAATCTCCAATCATTCCTATTCGTCATATGAAGTTTGATTTTGATCCAGCAAAATTAGATCACAAATTTTATTTGGATGCGGAATTGGCCAGTGCCTACTTTGCCTCATTGTCGATTTTTTTGACCCGTGGTGAAGATCTTGTGATTGATACAGCACGTTATCATCGTGATTTCATTACAGATCCATTATTAAAACAGCGTGTAACTTCATTGATCGGTCAAGAAGCGATTCATTCAAAAATGCATGAAGAATTGAATGATGCCTTTATTGAAAAAGATTTGCCTGTGAAATTATTTCGAGTGTGGGCCGGTTGGGCATTTGACTATGGATTTAACCGCTTGCCACAACCTATGAAATTGTCCTTGATGGCGGGTATTGAACATTTCACTGCAGTATTGGCTGAATACATGATGAATCACGAAGAGGTATTCTTCCGTTCACAAGATGAAAAGCAACGTGCAATTTGGATGTGGCATATGCTTGAAGAGTCAGAACATAAGGATATTGCCTTTGATGTTTTTCAGTCATTGTCGAATAGTTATGCATTGCGTATTGCTGGATTTTTCCCTGCACTGATCACGATTTTAGTGTTGATTTCTATCGCATCATTATTGGTTCCGTTTTATCGCAATCCTAAAAACATGATTAGTTTACGTTATTGGAAAGAGATGCCACATAGCTTTCAGCTTATTTTTGGCTTAAAAGATGGTGTTTATGGCAGCAGTTTAAAGCATATTTTTGATTATTTACGCCCTGATTTTCATCCTAATGATCACGATACAACAGCATTTTTAGAATATTACAAAGAGAAATTACTGCATCCTGAAACGGGTTTACTTACCCCATATTTAACCAAGGAATTTACACCTGCTTTACGTGTGTAAAACTGATCAATTAAGCCTACAAAATTAATCATAAATGGATTTAAATCATGGGAATTTTTTCTAAAAAACGTAAACCTAGCCAAAATGCTTATGCCGTTGTCACAGGTGCGGGAAGTGGTATTGGACGCAGTTTTGCTATGGAGTTGGCAAAGCGTGGAGGAACAATCGTCTGTGCAGACATTAACTTAGATGCAGCACAAGAAACGGTCAATCTAATTACTTCACAAACTCAGCGCAAAGCATTTGCAGTGCAATGCGATGTTGGAATAAAAGAGCAAGTGCAAGCTTTGGCTGAAAATGCTGAAAAGTTGATGGATCATCCAGTAACTTTGCTGATCAATAATGCGGGCGTGGGTTTAGGTGGAAAGTTTGATGAGGTTTCATTAGACGATTGGCAATGGTGTATGCATGTTAATTTGTGGGGCGTGATACACGGTTGCCACTATTTTGTGCCTAAGTTTAAGCAGCAAGGTTATGGTGCCATCATTAATGTTGCATCGGCAGCAGGCTATACCGCTGCACCTGAAATGACTGCTTATAACGTGACGAAGTCTAGTGTGTTGGCACTTTCAGAAACGCTATCTGCTGAATTACGTCAAGATCAGATTCGTGTCAACGTCCTGTGTCCAACCTTAGTGCCTACAAATATTATGAAAAATGGACGTTTACCTCAGCATTATGCAGGACTTGCTGATGATTTACTGATGAATCATGCATTTATCACCAGTGATAAAGTGGCGATTAAAACGTTGAATTCTTTAGATGCAGACAAGCTATATACCATTCCGCAACCTGACGCAAAGTTGTTTTGGATGATGAAGCGTGCTTCCCCATCGTTATATGCAAAAGCATTGGGGATTGGTTATCCGTTATTTAATAAGTACGTAAAATAAGAGTTGAGTAGAACGATATGAATACGCAAGCAACTTTAGACACTTTGTTGGACGACAGTAAGGCTGAAAAAAAGTCCAAGCAATCAACAACTCAAACAACAGTTGAAGAAATTAAACAAGTCACTCAACCTGAAAGTGTAGAACTTAAAAACCTCGAAGCAAAAAGCATTGAAGTAAAAAAAGCCGAAGCACAAAATGATGAAGCTAAAAGCGTTAAATCAAGTGTAGCAAAAGCAGAGATTAAAGTTGAACCTCAAAATAAATCGGTACAGAAAACAAAACGCCAAGCAACGGTAAGGGCTAAAAGTACGACTCAAACTGCTGCTAAAACTGCCAATAAAAAAGCACTTGAAACACAAGCGGATATTCCTGTGCATACCTATGACAGCATTGTGATTGGTGCGGGTATTTCAGGAATTGCAGCAGCGTATAAAATGCAGCAAGCGGGTTATCAGGATTATATCGTACTCGAAAAAGCCAGTCGTGTAGGTGGTACTTGGCGTGATAATAACTATCCGGGTTGTGGTTGCGATGTACCTTCAGCGTTGTATTCATTCTCATTTTCGCCAAGTCATAAATGGAGTCATTTATTTGCGAAGCAGCCTGAAATTCTCAGCTATTTAGAAGAAGTGGTTGAGAAATATGATTTAGGGGAGAAGATTGAATTTAATAATGAATTAATGAGTGCGAAGTGGGATGAAGCAAAACATATCTGGAATTTAGAAACCTCTAAAGGGCAATATCAAGCGAAAACGGTACTGTTTACCACAGGCCCGATCACTGAACCGTCTATGCCAAAACTAAAAGGAATCGAAACCTTTAAAGGAGAAATGTTCCACTCAGCACGTTGGAATCATGATTATGACTTGACCAATAAGCGTGTTGCAGTGATCGGCACGGGTGCATCGGCGATTCAATTTATTCCACAAGTCCAACCGCAAGTTAAACAATTACACGTATTTCAACGAACTGCACCGTGGGTATTGCCGAAGGCAGATATGGAGCTGAATGATAGAGCTAAGCAGATTGTGGCTAAATTTCCAATCATTCAACAGACTTGGCGCAATAGTATTGCACAAATTTTAAATGGTATTAATTTCGGATTACGTCATCCAAAAGTGCTCGAACCGATTAGTTTTCTCAGTAAACAGTTGTTGAAATTGCAAATTAATGATGATCAATTACGTAAGAATGTCACTCCAAACTTTGCCATTGGTTGTAAGCGTTTATTGTTCGCCAATAATTATTATCCAGCACTACAGCAAGACAACGTCAATTTGATTCCACACGGTCTCGTTGAAATTGATGGCAATACTGTGATTTCAGCAAATGGAGAACGACATGAGGTTGATGTGATCATTTGGGGAACTGGATTTGAAGTTTCGCATCCGCCTATCGGTAAGCGAGTTTATGACACAACGGGTCAAACGCTTGCTGAGCGTTGGAAAGGTAGTTCTCCTGAAGCATATTTAGGTGCAAGTATTGAAAAAGTTCCCAATGCATTCCTTGTTTTAGGGCCAAATATTCTTGTTTATGATTCATTTATTGGTATTGCAGAAGCGCAGATTGGCTATATTGTGAATGGTCTATTGAAAATGCGTGATTTGAAATTCACTCGTTTTGAGATCAAAAAAGAAGTGATTCGTAAACACAATATCAAAGTACAAAAGCAGCTACAAAGCACCGTATTTAATGCGGGCGGCTGCAAGTCTTATTATTTGGATGAGAATGGTCGTAATTTTGCGGCATGGCCTTGGTCGTTGAAACAATTGAAGAGTCAACTCAAAGCATTGGATTTGAAACATTACGATACAGCGTCCTAATCTAGGACGATCAGTTATTCTCTAAAACACTCTCCTTTTTAAAGGAGAGTTGCAGAGGATTTACACCCCTAGTTTACGGGTATTATTTGTTTGCGTTTTTGATAAAGTCTAAAAATAATCAATTCTGCAATCAATAAATTAACCACCCATCCTAACCATGATTCAAGTTGGTAAATGTGAACAGGGCTAAGCCAATCAAAATAAGGTTGTAATTCATATAAAATCATTTTCCATGAACGTAAGCTAAGTGCAGATAAACTCAGTGCAAAACTGCGGATCATCCAATCTCGATGTATGAACCATTGTTTTTTGAATATTGCTCTTAAGGCAAATACAGTACTGAATCCCCACAATAGACTGAGCAAAATGAAACTCACTTGAGTGACTGTTCCACCCGCAGCAGAAAGCGCTAATATAAAACCGCTGGGTAAGGCAAAAAACAAAATCGTGATGATGTAAAGCCAGCCACTGAGTCGATGAATGCGTGGATAACGATTTCTAAACATTTGAAAGAATTGGGTAAATCCAGCAATTAATGCAAAGCTACTGGTGATCACATGTACTTTAAAAGCAAATTGCCATGGTTGAGTATTCACAACATCTTGTTTAAGCAGAAGAAAGTGTTGTTCAGTATTCCATGGAAAATAAGCAATGCAAATTTTCACCATAAGAAAACACAGATATGTATAGAACATGAAAATAACAATATTAAATGTGATGTATCGATATGAAGTTTTTGTTTTATCCATCTGCGACCAAGTTTAAATTTTTATAGGAAAATTATAATCAAAGTGTTTATTAAACCAATTGTTTTATTGTCAATCTTTTAAAGCCTTGGGATCAAAGAGGGTGATTGCACAATATTTGCAAATTTAGGTCAATCCATGAATGATTTCTCAAGATAATCTATGTGTCATTAAAGCGAAAAGATCGCTACGAATTTAAAACATTCAAAATTTCTGATCGATCAGATGATTGAAAATCTTTACATTTTGATTGATTCATAAAGTTTTTATTTCAATTAAAATTAAACACAATAACGCATCAATAAAATAGGAAAAACAATGAAAAAATTCGCTATGACTATGCTGGGTATGAGTGCTTTGCTGGTACAGCATGTTTATGCTTTAGAGATACAGCAATTACAAAAGTCTTGGACTGGAAAATACGATGAGCAGAAAATAGGGGTATTCATCCAATCTATCGATCGTAATCAAGTGAAAGGTTACAGTATTCTAGGTAAAAATAAGCAGAATTTTACTGGTAAAGTTCAGGCAACTTCACAGGGCTATAAAATTACTGCAATTGAAAATGGCCCAAAGGCGAGTAGCGGAACATTTACTTTTATTGCCAATTCAAAACAACCAAATGTTTTAGAGTCGAGTTGGGAATCGAGCACAGCTAAAGTTAAACCCAAGTATTTTGATTTAAAACCGCAACAATGTCGTTATCAGCGTGATGTGGGCGATTATGCTGTTGGGTCACAACGTTTGCTAAAAGATGATGATTTACAAATTCCAGCAGAAGAGCTTGATTGGATGCGTAATGAAATTTACGCACGTCATGGTTATTCATTTGCGAATAAAGAGATTGCTACTAATTTTGCAGATTATGATTGGTATATGCCATGCAGTACCAATGTGGAAAATCAATTGACTCAGATAGAAAAAACCAATATTCAACGCATTAAAAAAGTACGCCCGTATATGGCGAAAATGGAGTGGGGGCGTTAATTGGGTTTTGGTGAATATGAAGGACATAAATGTTTAATTTATGTCCTTGGCTATATGAAAATAAAATATTAGATCGGTTGAGTGTTATTGATTAACCACGTTAAAACCTCACCTTTTAAGTCAGGGGATAAACGTTCACAAACCATTTGGTGATATTGGTTTAACCAAGCTTTTTCATCATTGGATAATAAATCTAAAACAATACAATTTTGGTCAATTGGGCAAAGTGTGAGCGTTTCAAATTCTAGGAAATCACCATAAGTTTGATCTTGAAACACTTTAGGTTGATTCACGACTAGATTTTCAATACGAATGCCATATTTTCCTTCATGGTATAACCCAGGTTCATTTGAAGTAATCATACCTTTACGCAGTTTTGTATAGATTGTTGCAGGCGAATAATAAGAAATAACTTGTGGGCCTTCATGTACATTCAGCGCATAGCCAACGCCATGACCCGTACCATGTCTATAATCTAAACCTTGCTTCCAAAGCGTTTGACGAGTAATTGCGTCTAATAATGGTGCAGCGATACCTTCAGGAAAAACGGTTTGTGCCAATGCGATATGGCATTTTAAAACAAGTGTGTAATCACGCTTCTGCTGCGCGCTTGGCTGGCCAATCGGTACGACACGAGTAATGTCTGTTGTACCATCTTCATACTGACCACCTGAATCTATTAGTAGTAGACCATCACCTTGAATTTCACTAAAGCTTTCTTCTGTCGCTCGATAATGCGGAAGTGCGCCATTGGCATTAAAGCCTGCAATTGTAGAGAAGCTTAAGCCAATAAATCCTGCTTGTTGTGCGCGAAATGCTGTGATTTTTTCATCAATATCGAGTTCATTGATCGGTTGTTGCATTTTTAATGCGGTCTCTAACCAATGAAAGAAATGGCACAGTGCAACACCATCTTTTTGCATAGCATTTCGAACATGCGCAATTTCCGATTCATGTTTTTGTGATTTAAATAAAGTACTTGGGTTAATATCTTGAATTAGTTGATTATGTTGTGTGATTGTTTGCGCATGTAAAATTGAAACTTTTGCAGGGTCAATTAAAACATGTTGATCTTTGAGTTGGATTAAAAAGTTCTGAGTTTGGTTGTATGCTTGTATTTCAATGTGTTCATCATTGAACTGTGCTTTTAGCTCAGTTGAAAGTTTTGCTGCATCAATAAAAAGTACAGTGCGATTTTGATCTATAAATAAATGTGCCAAGAACACAGGGTTATATTCAACATCACTTCCTCGGCAGTTGAAGATCCATGCAATGTCATCCAGTGCAGAAATAAAATGAGCTGATGCATCTTTTTCACGTAATGCTTTACGAATATGTGAAATTTTTTCTAAACGAGTCTGAGCGTTTAAATCAGAATGCATTTGCCAAATAGTATCTGCAGGCAGAGCAGGGCGATCAACCCAAATTGCATCAATTAAATCGAGCTGTGTTTCAATTCGAAAATGGTTTTGTTTGGCAATTTGGTTGAGTGCATCGAATTGCTGTACAGAAATTGTTTGACCATTCACAGAAATTTGCGCATTTTTTGCCAAGTTTTTTGTAAGCCATGCCAAGTGAGTTGAAGATTCTTCAGCTGTTTGCTTCTGCAAAACAAAACCCGTATTGAGTAATTGCTGTTCCGCTTGAACCCAGTAACGTCCATCGACCCATAAACCAGCAAAGTCTTGGGTAATCACAATTGTGCCTACAGAGCCTGTAAATCCAGTCAGCCACAAACGGACTTTCCAGTAATCAGGTAAGTATTCTGACATATGTGGATCTGCACTCATGGCAACAAATGCATCGATATGATGTTGTTGCATTTGAGCACGTAATAATTCAAGTTTTTCGAGCGAATGTTTGCTGTTCATTTTCATTTAACTTCTATAATTTGAACCGATTGGAATTGGTTTTTTAATACTGTTGTTATTCTATGCATGTTCTTTGGAATTTGTGATGTTTTAATTTAAATTTCTCATAAAAAACCACCCAAGAGGGTGGTTTTTTTATTCGATCTGCGAAAAACGAATTAACGTTTGATATCGCGTTGAACTTCGCCAGTATAAAGCTGACGAGGGCGACCGATTTTGTAAGGTGCGCTGTGCATTTCTAACCAGTGGCTGATCCAACCAACAGTACGAGCAAGAGCGAAAATTACAGTAAACATTTCAGTCGGGATACCAATCGCTTTAAGGATGATACCTGAGTAGAAGTCTACGTTAGGGTATAAGTTACGTTTGATGAAGTATTCGTCAGACAACGCAATACGTTCAAGTTCCATCGCAAGCTCAAGCTGTGGATCGTTGATACCAAGTGCGCTAAGCACTTCGTCACAAGTCTCTTTCATTACTTTCGCACGTGGATCGAAGTTTTTATAAACTCGGTGACCGAAGCCCATAAGTTTAACTTCTTTAGTTTTCACTTTTTCCATGAAGTCAGCAACGTTTTCTACAGTGCCGATTTCATCAAGCATCTTAAGAACAGCTTCGTTCGCGCCACCATGAGCAGGTCCCCAAAGTGCAGCAATACCCGCAGCGATACATGCGTATGGGTTAGCACCAGTAGAACCCGCTAAACGTACTGTAGACGTAGACGCATTTTGTTCGTGGTCAGCATGAAGCGTAAAGATACGATCCATTGCTTTAGCAAGAATAGGGTTAACTTTATAGTCACGGTCTGCTGGAGTAGCAAACATCATGTACAAGAAGTTTTCAGCGTAGTTCAAGTCATTGCGTGGGTATACAAATGGTTGACCGATTGTATATTTATAAGTCCAAGCAGCAAGTGTTGGAATTTTAGCAATTAAACGAACTGCAGTGATTTCACGGTGGTCAACATTTTCAACGTCAAAACCATTGTGATAGAACGCAGAAAGCGCACCAACAACACCACACATCACCGCCATAGGGTGAGCATCACGACGGAAACCATTGAAGAAACGGCTTACTTGGTCGTGAACCATAGTGTGATTGCGAACTTTTGCATCAAATACAGTTTTTTGTTCAGCAGTTGGAAGCTCACCATTTAACAACAAGTAGCAAGTTTCTAAGTAGTCTGCTTGAGTCGCCAATTGAGCGATAGGATAACCACGGTGTAAAAGGACACCTTCGTTACCATCGATAAATGTAATTTTAGACTCGCAAGCAGCAGTAGCCATAAAACCAGGATCAAAAGTAAAGTGACCCGAGGCCAATACATCTTTAACGTCGATTACATCTGGGCCCAATGTGCCGCTGTAAATTGGTAATTCAATTTCTTTGCCATCAAGCTGTAATACGGCTTTTTTGCCAGTTGCTTCAGACATTCAATAGATCTCCTGTCCTGGTGAATGTTGTATCTAATGTCGCATAATCATATTTTAATGTGCGAATTAGACGAGTCGAGATTAGCTAATAAGCTTAATGAGCACTAAAATTTTGTCAATTATACTTATGGATGAAAAAATGACGTTTCAACGGTAAGTTAGTTGCCAAAAGGAGACTAAATTGAGCATCGCATTTCAGTGTCGGTCAGTATAATAAGGGAAATTCTAGAGAAGGTGCAGAAAAATAATTAGAATGCTTGGGTCATAAACAATATTTTTCACCCTTATTGCGGTGCTTTTGTAATTTGAAAAAAATCAAATGACAATATTAAAATCATATAAATATCATAGCTTACATACATTCCGCACTGTAAATGAGTTGGAAAATAGTCAATATGATTGTTGAAATATTTATTTTCATTTTAATGATTAACTGATTAAAAAATAGTTTAAATAATCAAATTGTCAGTTTAAAAAATAATCAAATCCAGCGAAAATTAATAATTAAATTGCTTTTGTTTTAATCAAATTGTGCAAAAAACGATATGTTATACATTCATTATTCACACACTAAGTTGTTCTTTCTTATTAAAATCGACTGCGTTAAATCATTAGACAAAATATTGAATATTAAAAATAGAAATAAAGGATCATTTTCAAAAAACATGTTTGGTATAGAATACAAACAAAAAAGAAATAAATAATAAACAAAATGGAATGAAAAATATTAGGACGTTTTTGTCCGTAACCTCGTGCTTTAGTCTAAATTTAGTAAAATAATATAAATTGCAATTATGTATAGAAAATTTTCCGTCTAATCCTATAAAAAATAAAGAGATAGCTAGGGAATGATTGCGTAGGAGGTATGGATTAATTGTGAAATTAACGTAAATGATTCTTATTTGAGTGGTTTTTAAAGAAAAAGCTAATTTTGATTGTTTGTGTTTTGACAGTTGACGTTTTATAATTCAGTGTCGTTTAAAGTTCAGGCAATTGATTTTGTCTGACAATGCTAGCTTTCCTTCGAATTAATTCCAACAAACTCCGGATGGAGTTTTTACTTACAGGATGCCCGCTGTGAAAAGCAACAGACCTGTCAATTTGTCCATGGGTCAAGTTTTAGACGTAAACTTAAAATCCCCTGTGGCTATTGCATCAATTTTACACCGTCTATCAGGTGTCATCGTATTTTTACTCGTACCGGTACTTTTGTGGCTATTAGACAAATCTTTGTCTTCGCCTGAAGGTTTTGCTCAAGTTCAAGCTATCTTTGGTGGTTTCATTGTTCGCTTTGTTGTATGGGTATTTGTCGCTGGCTTATTATTCCATTTTATTATGGGTATTAAACACCTACTTGCAGACCTTGGTTTTGCAGAAGAGCTTCAAAGTGGCCGCGTAGCAGCAACTATCGCATTAATCTTGGCTGTGATCGCTGTAATCGCATCATTTGTATGGATTGTTCTCTAATGAAAAGTGCTACAGGTTTAACGGGTTCAGGTTCACGCGATTGGTATATCCAACGTGTTAGTGCTGTTATTTTAGCTGTTTATACTGTTGTGGTATTGGGTTGGATTCTTTGTAATGGTGGATTCAGCTTTGAACAATGGAACGGCTTTATGATGACTCTACCGATGAAGATTTTATCTTTATTGGCAGTCTTATCGCTTGTTGCGCATGCTTGGATTGGTATGTGGCAAGTATTTACAGATTATGTGACTACTCGTCAGATGGGTCCTTCAGCTTCAGGTTTACGCATTGTATTAACATCAGCAGTGATTATTGCTGTTATTGCATATGCGATCTGGGCAATCCAGATTTTTTGGGCGAATTGATAGGAAGATGTCATGGGCGCTATAACCCCTAAAGAAGATTATTCAAATATTCCAAGCCAAGCTTTCGATGCAGTTATCGTGGGTGGCGGTGGTTCAGGTATGCGTGCTTCTTATCAACTTGCTCAAGCTGGTTTGAAAGTTGCTGTCCTTACTAAAGTATTCCCAACACGTTCTCATACTGTTGCGGCACAAGGTGGTATTGGTGCATCTCTTGGTAATATGCAAGACGATAATTGGCACTATCACTTTTATGACACAGTAAAAGGTTCTGACTGGTTAGGTGACCAAGATGCAATCGAGTTTATGTGTCGTGAAGCACCTAAAGTTGTTTATGAATTAGAACACATGGGTATGCCTTTTGACCGTAATGCGGATGGTACAATTTACCAACGTCCATTTGGTGGTCACTCTGCAAACTATGGCGAAAAAGCTGTTCCACGTGCATGTGCTGCTGCTGACCGTACAGGTCACGCACTTCTTCATACGCTTTATCAAAGCAATGTGAAAATGGGGACGCAATTCTTCGTTGAATGGATCGCACTTGATTTGATCCGTGATGATGAAGGCACAGTAATTGGTGTAACTGCAATTGACCAAGAAGCGGGTAAAATCGCAGTATTCCAAGCCAAAGCAACATTGTTTGCTACAGGTGGTGCGGGTCGTGTTTACCGTGCATCTACAAATGCATATATCAATACTGGTGATGGTCTTGGTATGGCAGCTCGTGCGGGTATTCCATTACAAGATATGGAATTCTGGCAGTTCCACCCAACGGGTGTTGCGGGTGCAGGCGTATTGTTAACTGAAGGTTGTCGTGGTGAAGGTGCAATCCTTCGTAACAAAGACGGCGAACCGTTCATGGAGCGTTATGCTCCAACTTTGAAAGATTTGGCTCCACGTGACTTCGTATCACGTTCTATGGACCAAGAAATCAAAGAAGGTCGTGGTTGTGGTCCTAAAGGTGATTATATCCTTCTTGATATGACTCACTTAGGTGCTGATACGATTATGAAACGTTTACCATCTGTATTTGAGATTGGTAAAAAATTCGCAAACGTAGATATCACGAAAGAAGCGATTCCAGTTGTACCAACAATCCATTATCAAATGGGTGGTATTCCAACGAACATTCATGGTCAAGTGGTTGTTCCTGAGTTTGAAGCCAACGAAGCTGGTTTCCATGCGGGTTATGATCAAAATACGAAAGAATATACAACCAATGGCAAAATGAATTATACGAAACCAGTTAAAGGTTTCTATGCAATTGGTGAATGTTCTTGCGTATCTGTACATGGTGCAAACCGTTTAGGTACAAATTCGTTACTTGACTTAGTGGTATTTGGTAAAGCTGCTGGTGAGCATATCATTGATTATGTGACTAAGCATCATGGTGATGAGTACACGCCAGTTCCTACCAATGCATTGGTTAATACTATGAAGCGTATTCGTCATCTAGATGATTCGACTTCTGGTGAAAATGCTCAAGAAGTTGCAGACGCAATTCGTGACATCGTACAGGATCACGCTGGTGTATTCCGTACTCAAGCATTGCTTGATGAAGGTGTTAAGCAGATTCTTGCGATTGAGCCACGTGTTCGTAACATCTACTTAAAAGACAAGTCTAAAGTGTTTAACACAGCTCGTGTTGAGGCTTTGGAAGTTGAAAACTTGTATGAAGTTGCTAAAGCAACCTTGATTTCTGCTGCTGCTCGTAAAGAGTGTCGTGGTGCGCATACAGTAGTTGATTATGAATTGCCTGCAGATCATCCGACATACTCTTATGGTCGTCGTGATGATGAGTGGATGAAGCATACTTTGTGGTATTCAAGCGATAATCACCTTGAATATAAACCAGTACGTTACAGCCCGTTGACTGTAGAAGCTATTGAACCTAAGCCACGTACATTCTAATTGGGAGAATAAAGATGAGTAGAGGCACTCGTACATTCGAAATCTACCGCTATGATCCTGATAAGGATAAAGCACCGTACATGCAAACTTTTAAACTTGAATTGACTGATAAGCATCGTATGTTGCTTGATGCACTTCTTGCATTAAAAGTACAAGATGAGTCATTAACATTCCGTCGTTCATGCCGTGAAGGTATTTGTGGCTCGGATGGTGTGAACATCAATGGTAAAAATGGTCTTGCTTGTTTATGGAACTTAAACGATTTACCTGAAAAAATCGTGATTCGTCCATTACCGGGCTTACCAGTGGTTAAAGATTTAGTTGTGGATATGAATCAGTTCTACGATCAGTATGACAAAATTCAACCATT
The DNA here is from genome assembly GCF_002233755.1 of Acinetobacter piscicola. Taxonomy (GTDB): domain Bacteria; phylum Pseudomonadota; class Gammaproteobacteria; order Pseudomonadales; family Moraxellaceae; genus Acinetobacter; species Acinetobacter piscicola. The sequence continues at coordinate 58,071 of NZ_NIFO01000001.1, forward strand.
CCTAATCAATAATCAGCCTGCGCCACCAAAGGAGCGTTTACAGTCTCCAGAAGAGCGTGATCATTTAAATGGTCTTTATGAATGTATTTTATGTGCATGTTGTTCAACTTCATGCCCATCATTCTGGTGGAATCCTGATAAATTCTTAGGTCCATCAGCATTGTTAAATGCATATCGTTTCATTATTGACTCACGTGATACAGCGACTCAAGATCGTTTATCACGTCTTGATGATCCGTTCTCATTGTTCCGTTGTAAGGGAATTATGAACTGCGTGTCTGTATGTCCTAAAGGTTTGAACCCAACAAAAGCGATCGGTCATATCCGTAGCATGTTGCTCGACCAAGCGGGTTAATATAGTGAAAAAAAGAGCGTATATCATTTGATGTGCGCTCTTTTTTTTATGATTTTAAAAAAGATCGGTAATAGCGATTTGATAGATCGATTTTTTATATAAAATATTTGAATGATATTTGATTATTTCTTGTATGTATTTCGCCAAGTTATAAGTGGTATGTGTCAAAAAAATCAATTCAAGCTGTAGTTCATGTTAGCATTTAACAAATGAATATATGTAAAAAACGTCCAATATTTTGGTACATTTTATCTACATAACTTTGATTCAGATCAGTTTATAAATAATATGATAAATTTATCTGATGAGTCGCTTTAGACAAAACAAACCCAATTTTTGTTTTTTCTAAGTCGATTTGCAAAAAATTGCTCAACTGCGGTTGGGTATATGTGAGTAATGATGCCATTGAGGGTGTTATGATTCATTGTATGCATTAGTAAAAGCTAATGTTTATAACGCCCTATGGTCACTAGTACCTAATGGGGTGAATGTCAATTTACCGATTTGGCATGATTAATCATGGGAGTGCTTAAAAGGCATCCTGTAATGTTTTTTGCAATAGGAAATGGGTCCACAAATGCAAGAAGTTGCTGACGCACTGCGTCTTGACACTGAACTTTCCGCTGATAGTGCAGCGTATATTGAAGAGCTTTACGAACAGTACCTTTCTTCTCCAACCTCAGTAGGTGAGGATTGGCGTCAATATTTCGATAAATTCCCTAAAGGTGATCAACCACACGGAAATATTCGTGAGCAATTCTTATTATTAGGTCGTAATTCAAGTCGTATTCAGCCTGTTGTACAAAGTGAAGTGAGCACTGAGCACGAACGTCGTCAAATTGGTGTGTTACAACTGATTGCTGCATACCGTAACCGTGGTCATCAAAAAGCAAAGCTTGATCCACTGGGTTTGGCTAAGCGCGAAGATGTACCTGATTTAGATCTTGCAGCACATGGATTAACCAAGTCGGATTTAGACACTGTATTTAATGCAGGGAATCTTGCGATTGGTAAATCTGAAGCAACTTTAGGCGAAATGGTCAATGCAATGGAAGCAACATATTGTGCTTCTATTGGTACTGAGTATATGCATATTGTTGATACCAAAGAAAAACGCTGGATTCAACAACGCCTTGAAAGTGCGCGTGGTCAATTCGGTTTCACTGCAGATCAAAAGAAACATGTGCTTGAGCGTCTAACTGCTGCTGAAGGTTTGGAAAAATTCCTCGGCAATAAATATGTTGGTGCAAAACGTTTTGGTGTGGAAGGTGGTGAATCTTTCATTCCAATGGTTAACGAACTGATTCAACGTGCAGGTGCTGTAGGTTGTAAAGAAGTCGTGATTGGTATGCCACACCGTGGTCGTTTAAACTTACTTGTCAACATTATGGGTAAAAACCCTGCTGACTTATTTGGTGAGTTTGAAGGTAAAACATTAGCCAAAAAAGGTTCAGGTGACGTTAAGTACCATCAAGGTTTCTCTTCAAATGTGATGACTGCAGGTGGCGAAGTTCACTTAGCATTGGCATTTAACCCATCGCATTTAGAAATCGTAGGGCCTGTAGTTGAAGGTTCTGTACGTGCTCGTCAAGTACGTCGTAAAGATATTGGTGGTGATGATGTATTGCCAATCATTGTGCATGGTGATGCAGCATTTGCAGGTCAAGGTGTAAACCAAGAAACCTTCCAAATGTCGCAAACGCGTGGTTATACCGTCGGTGGTACAGTGCATATTGTTGTAAACAACCAAGTTGGTTTTACAACATCTGATCCACGTGATGCGCGTTCTACAGAATACTGTACTGACATTGCGAAAATGATTCAGGCACCTATTTTTCATGTGAATGGTGATGATCCAGAAGCTGTTTTATTTGTTTCTCAATTGGCACATGATTTCCGTCATACATTCCGTAAAGATGTTGTGATTGATATGTTCTGTTATCGTCGTCGTGGTCATAACGAAGCAGACGAACCAGCAGCAACTCAACCAATGATGTATCAAGTGATCAATAAAAAAGCGACTACTCGTACGCTTTATGCAGATCAGTTAGTACAACAGAAAATATTAGATCGTGCTGACGCAGATGCTTTAGTTGAAAAGTATCGTGAAGACCTTGAAGCAGGTAATCATGTTGCGAATGCTTTGGTTCTTGAACCAAATGAAAAAATGTTTGTAGATTGGGCACCTTATTTAGGTCATGACTATACAGATGTTTGGGATACAACGTTCCCAATTGAGCGCTTGAAAGAGCTTGGCGTAAAAATGCGTGAGCTTCCTGAAGGCTTCGTTATGCAACGTCAAGTTTCAAAAGTGATCGATGATCGTTTGAAAATGCAAACGGGTGAAATGCCATTAAACTGGGGTGCTGCAGAAGTTTTAGCGTATGCAACGATCCTTGATGATGGTTATTTGGTTCGTTTGACTGGTGAAGACGTTGGTCGTGGTACGTTCTCACATCGTCATGCCAAATTACATAACCAAGTTGATGGTTCTGTTTATATCCCATTGTGTCATATCAAAGAAAATCAGCCACGTACTGCAGTTTATGACTCATTATTGTCAGAAATGGCGGTACTTGCTTTTGAGTATGGTTATGCAACGACATTGCCAAAAAGTTTAATCATTTGGGAAGCTCAATTTGGTGACTTCGCAAACTGTGCGCAAGTTGTTATTGACCAGTTCATTTCATCTGGTGAGACTAAATGGGAACGTGTTTGTGGTCTAACATTACTTCTTCCACATGGTTATGAAGGTCAAGGTCCTGAGCATTCTTCAGCACGTTTAGAGCGTTTCTTACAGCTTTGTGCAGAAGACAATATGCAAGTGGTTACACCGACTACGCCTGCGCAGATTTTCCATATCATGCGTCGTCAAGCGATTCGTCCAATTCGTAAGCCATTGATCATCACTTCACCGAAGTCATTACTCCGTCACAAATTAGCAACCTCTACTTTGGAAGAGCTTGCAACGGGTACATTCCAAACTGTGATTGATGAAGTGGATCAAATCAACAAAGCTGACGTAACGCGTTTAGTGCTTTGTGGTGGTAAGGTTTATTACGACTTACTTGAAAAACGTCGTGAGCAAAACTTGAATATTGCAATTGTACGTGTTGAACAATTGTATCCATTCCCAGAACAACGTATTGCTGAAGTTCTCGCGACTTATCCAAACATTCAAGAGCTTGTTTGGTGTCAAGAAGAACCGAAAAACCAAGGCGCGTGGTTATTCATCGCACCTCGTTTATATGAAGGTATAATGAGTTCTGGCAAACAAATTCGCATTAGTTACGCAGGTCGTGATGCTTCTGCTGCACCGGCTTGTGGTTCACCATATTTACATGCAAAACAACAAGCTCAGCTCGTGAATGACGCACTTGCGATCGTAGCTGATCAATCAGGAGAAACTAAATAATGGCAACCGAAATTAAAGCACCGGTATTTCCAGAGTCAGTTGCTGACGGAACAATTGCAACTTGGCACAAACAACCAGGTGAAGCAGTTTCACGTGATGAAGTGATCTGTGATATTGAAACAGATAAAGTCGTTTTAGAGGTTGTCGCTCCTGCTGACGGTACGATTTCTGCAATCATCAAAAATGAAGGAGATACGGTTCTTTCTTCTGAAGTGATTGCAACTTTTGAGGAAGGTGCTGTTTCTGGCGCGGCTCAAACTCAATCTGTTCAAAGCGAACAAAAAGTTGAACAAGCTGCTGCTCAAACTGAAGCGGGTGCTGCACCTGTTGTAGAACGTGCTCAAGTACAAGATCAAGCGCCTGCAGTACGTAAAGCTTTAACTGAAACCGGTATTGCTGCATCTGATGTAGATGGTACTGGTCGTGGTGGTCGCATTACGAAAGAAGATGTTGCAAATCATCAAGCTAAACCAGCTGCAAATGTAACGCCATTAAGCGTAGCTGTTGGTGAACGTATTGAAAAACGCGTTCCAATGACACGTTTACGTAAGCGTGTTGCTGAGCGTCTGCTTGCTGCAACTCAGCAAACTGCAATGTTGACTACGTTTAACGAAGTGAACATGAAGCCAGTAATGGAAATGCGTAAGCAATATAAAGATGCTTTCGAAAAACGTCATGGTGCTCGTTTAGGCTTCATGTCATTCTTTGTTAAAGCAGTAACTGAAGCGCTTAAACGTTATCCAGCTGTAAATGCTTCAATTGATGGTGATGATATTGTTTATCACGGTTATTATGACATCGGTGTTGCAGTTTCTTCTGAGCGTGGTTTAGTGGTTCCTGTATTACGTGATACAGACCGTATGAACTATGCTGAAGTTGAGTCTGGTATTGCTGCTTATGCAGGTAAAGCACGTGAAGGTAAATTGTCTATCGAAGATATGACAGGTGGTACATTCACGATTACCAATGGTGGTACTTTCGGTTCATTGCTTTCGACTCCAATTTTGAACCAACCACAAACTGCAATTTTAGGTATGCACAAAATCCAAGAGCGTCCTATGGCTGTAAATGGTCAAGTTGAAATTCTTCCAATGATGTATTTAGCGCTTTCTTATGACCATCGTATGATTGATGGTAAAGAAGCTGTAGGTTTCTTGGTAACAGTTAAAGAGTTACTTGAAGAGCCAGCTAAACTTATCCTTGACCTATAATTTAATACTTAAGAATCCCCCTAAGTCCCCCTTTGTCAGAGGGGGATCTTTACGAGTCATATCGGTTCTAAGATTTGTGAATATTTCCTTTTTAAAGAAGGGTTAGGGGAGATAAAAATGGAGATAAAAATGTCTCAACAGTTTGATCTTGTTGTAATCGGCGGTGGTCCAGGTGGTTATGAAGCAGCGATTCGTGCTGCTCAGCTTGGTTTTAAAGTTGCATGTATTGAAAAGCGTGTGCACAAAGGTAAACCATCTCTAGGTGGTACTTGCTTAAACGTAGGTTGTATCCCTTCTAAAGCACTGCTTGATTCTTCACATCATTATGAAGATACACTTCATGGCTTAGATGTTCACGGTATCACAGTTGAAAATGTGCAACTTGACCTTCAAAAACTTCTTGCTCGTAAAGACAAAGTTGTAGACAACTTGACGAGTGGTGTTGCTCAATTACTTAAGGGTAATGGTATTGAATGGTTACAAGGTACTGGTAAATTACTTGCAGGTAAAAAAGTTGAATTTACACCATTAGATGGTGGTGATGTTCAAGTTTTAGAACCTAAATTTGTCATTCTTGCAACGGGTTCAGTTCCTGTAAATATTCCAGTGGCTAAAGTTGATGAAGACTTAATTGTTGATTCAACAGGCGCATTAGAATTCCAAGAAATACCTAAACGTCTTGGTGTGATTGGTGCAGGTGTGATTGGCCTTGAGCTTGGTTCTGTATGGCGTCGTCTAGGTTCTGAAGTTGTTGTATTTGAAGCATTAGATACATTCTTACCAATGGCTGATAAAGCGTTGGCGAAAGATTATCAAAAGCTTTTGACTAAACAAGGCTTAGATATCCGTATTGGTGCTAAAGTTTCTGGTACTGAGATTAATGGTCGTGAAGTGACTGTTCAGTATAACCAAGCTGGTGAAGACAAAACTGAGACTTTCGATAAGTTGATCGTTTGTGTAGGTCGTAAGGCTTATGCAGAAGGCCTATTGGCTGAAGATTCAGGCATTAAATTGACTGAACGTGGTCTTATTGATGTAAACGATTGGTGTGCGACATCTGTAGATGGCGTATATGCAATTGGTGACTTAGTACGTGGCCCGATGCTTGCACATAAAGCAATGGAAGAAGGTGTAATGGTTGTTGAACGTATGCATGGTCATGCTGCGCAAATCAACTATGACACGATTATTTCAGTGATTTATACTCACCCTGAAGCTGCATGGGTTGGTTTGACTGAAGAGCAAGCTAAAGAAAAAGGTCACGAAGTTAAAACGGGTCAATTCCCGTTTGCTGTAAATGGTCGTGCTTTAGCTGCAAATGAATCTGCTGGTTTCGTGAAGTTTGTTGCAGATGCAAAAACTGACCGTTTATTGGGTATGCATATTATTGGCCCAGGCGCTTCTGATATCGTTCACCAAGGTATGATTGCACTTGAGTTTGTATCTTCTGTTGAAGATCTACAATTGATGACTTTTGGTCACCCAACGTATTCTGAAGTGGTTCATGAAGCAGCACTTGCTGTGGATGGACGTGCAATTCATGCAATTCAGCGTAAACGCAAATAAAATATAAATTGAGCGGTTTCGACCGCTCTTTTTTGAATGATTATTCAAGTTGAATAGTCATCTGCTGGTAAAAGAACAAATTTTAATAAATGCCAAGAATTAGAGAGATGGATGTCTAATTGTTGGTGTGTCATAACAATGTGAAAAGTAGTAAAAGGTAAAAAATGAATTTACATGAGTATCAAGCGAAAGCGCTGTTAAAAAAATATGGTATGCCAGTTCAAGAAGGCATTTTGATTACAACACCAGAAGAAGCAGCAGCTGCCTTTGATCAAATTGAAGGTAAATTCGCTGTCATGAAGGCACAAGTCCATGCTGGTGGACGTGGTAAAGCTGGCGGTGTAAAAGTTGTTAAATCGAAAGAAGAAGCAGCTGAATATGCAAAAAATCTCTTAGGTACTCGTTTAGTTACTTATCAAACAGATGCAAATGGTCAACCTGTAAATAGCATTCTTGTTTGTGAAGACGTTTATCCTGTAGAACGTGAATTATATCTTGGCGCGGTTGTAGACCGTTCTAGCCGTCGTGTAACTTTTATGGCATCGACTGAAGGCGGTGTTGAAATTGAAAAAGTTGCAGAAGAAACTCCTGAAAAAATTATCAAAGTAGAAGTAGATCCATTGGTTGGATTGCTTCCATTCCAAGCACGTGATGTTGCATTCCAATTGGGCTTAAAAGATAAACAAATCAGCCAATTTGTAACTATTATGGCTGCTGCATATAAAGCATTTGTAGACAATGATTTTGCTCTGTTTGAAATCAACCCACTTTCAGTTCGTGAAAATGGCGACATTTTGTGTGTAGATGCCAAAGTAGGTATCGACTCAAATGCGTTGTATCGTTTACCTGAGATCGCAGCAATGCGTGATAAATCTCAAGAAAATGAGCGTGAATTAAAAGCATCTGAATTTGACCTGAACTATGTTGCACTAGAAGGTAACATTGGTTGTATGGTAAATGGTGCTGGTCTTGCAATGGCGACGATGGACATCATCAAATTGTATGGTGGTCAGCCTGCAAACTTCCTTGACGTTGGTGGTGGTGCAACCAAAGACCGCGTAATTGAAGCGTTCAAAATTATTCTTTCTGATACTTCTGTACAAGGCGTTCTGATCAATATCTTTGGTGGTATTGTACGTTGTGACATGATTGCAGAAGCAATTATTGCAGCGGTTCAAGAAGTAAATGTGACTGTACCTGTGGTTGTTCGTTTAGAAGGGAACAATGCTGAGTTAGGTGCAAAATTACTTGATGAATCAGGTTTAAAATTAATTTCTGCGAACGGTTTAGCTGATGCCGCAGAAAAAATTGTTGCTGCAGTGAAAGCGTAAGGAGTATCAATCATGAGCGTATTAGTAAATAAAGACACAAAAGTATTGGTACAAGGTTTCACGGGTAAGAATGGTACTTTCCATTCTGAGCAAGCAATTGCATACGGTACAAAAGTTGTGGGTGGTGTAACACCGGGTAAAGGTGGTCAAACACATATCGGTTTACCCGTTTTCAATACCATGCGTGAAGCTGTAAAAGAAACAGGTGCGAATGCAACGTCAATTTACGTACCTGCACCGTTTGTATTAGATTCTGTAATTGAAGCAATTGACGCAGGCGTTGAGCTGATTGTAGTGATCACAGAAGGCGTACCTACTTTAGACATGCTGAAAGCTAAACGTTACCTTGAAACGTATGGTAATAATGCACGTTTAATCGGCCCTAACTGCCCAGGAATTATCACACCGGGTGAATGTAAGATCGGCATTATGCCAGGTCATATTCATCAACCGGGTAAAATCGGGATTATCTCTCGTTCTGGTACGTTGACGTATGAAGCTGTTGCTCAAACGACTAAGCTTGGTTTAGGTCAGTCTACGTGTATCGGTATTGGTGGTGATCCAATTCCGGGTATGAACCAAATTGATTGCTTAAAACTATTCCAAGAAGATCCACAAACTGAAGCGATCATCATGATCGGTGAGATTGGTGGTACAGCAGAAGAAGAAGCTGCTGAATTTATCAAATCTAACGTGACTAAGCCTGTAGTGGGTTACATCGCGGGTGTAACTGCGCCTAAAGGTAAACGTATGGGTCACGCTGGTGCGATCATTTCTGGCGGTCAAGGTACTGCTGAAGAGAAATTCGCTGCATTTGAAAGAGCAGGAATGGCTTACACGCGTAGCCCAGCTGAGCTTGGTTCAACTATGCATGAATTGTTGAAAAGTAAAGGTTTAGTTTAAAGCTTAGCGTTTTAAATTAAATACAGAAATGGGAGTCAATTGACTCCCATTTTTTTATTTTGGAATGAGCATTTAAAAGATTTAAGCAAATCAACCTTTCACTAAACCACCATCGACAATTAAGTTTTGACCCGTCACCGCACGTGACCATGGGGATAGAAACATTAATACAGCATCAGCAAATTGTTCAGGTGTGGTCACTTGCTGAAGTGGTGTCGATGTTGCAATGAAGTCAAAGACTTGATCTGGTGTTGCATCACTCGCATCCGTTTTTCGTAACAAACCGCCAGACACCATATTTACATTAATACCGTATTGCCCTAAATCATGCGAAGTTGTACGAGTAAATGCCAAAAGCGCAGCTTTAGCAGCAGTGTAGTCATGATAAGGCACTACAGGGTTTTGAACTAAATTCGTTCCAATGTTAATAATTCGCCCAAAGTGATCTTTTTTCATGTCATCTAAAGCGGCTTGAGTCGTGTTTAATGCAGCTTTAACAGCGCTGTCTAATTGTTGCTGCATGCTAGTCCAGCTTAAAGTTTCAACTTTTGGACGTTGATCACCGTTAAATTTAAAAGACAGCAAAGCATTGTTGACCACTGAGGTAATGGCGTGTCCATAATGCATTTTTGCTTTTGCAAACATGGTTTTAATTTGCTCAGCATCAGTAATATCAGCTTTGTAAATAAAAACCTGATCTGGATGATCCTTTGCTAGTTGTTGTGCAGATTCTTCACTATTGAAATAGTTCACAACAACTCTAGCACCTTCACGAATCAGTGCATGGGTAATGGCCAGTCCTAAGCCACGTGCACCGCCAGTGACAAGAATAATTTGATCACGTATTTCCATAATTGAAACTCAATTTTGAAAGGGGAATATTGATCTTAACATTAATTATGAATATATTTTTTCTTGTTTATCTGGTGCTGAAATATTACATAAAATCAGTATGTTATTTTTTACAAAGCTGCGGATTCTGAGTTTGTACAATCTTTAAAAAAACAATAGTGATGACAATTTAAAGACTGATCACTGAAATTGACTGATTTATACGACTCCATCTTATTTAAAATCATAATTGTGCTATATTTTATAAACTTGTCTTTAACAAGATGAAATTGAAATGAAAAGTATCACCTGTAGCTTAGTCCTGTCTTTTATTCTGATTGGGCATGGTTATGCAGCTGATATGTTATTTGTTGATCGAGAACCTGCTTTAGAACCTAATCAACAATTCATATATAAAAATAATGACACTGGTGATGCAATCCCAGAATATAAACAAGATCCATTATTTGATATTCAAACTCAAAAAAATAGCCTAAGCAATTTGAATGATCAACAGAGTAACACTTTTTTTGAACAAGCGACTGAGCAAAAAAAGCTTGCCGAGGAACATGATCAAGAGGTCATGGACTATTCAATTTTAACTAATGGATTTTATGAAAATGATCGCATACGAATTTATAATTACACGGCTTATAATACTCAGCAGCTCAAAAACACCTTATTAAACCCAACCAATTCAAATACAAGTGGTACTGAATTAACCATTTCTTTTGGCTATGGTATGGAGTTTAAAATTAACACTTTAAATAAAATTGGTTATGAGTACATTTCTAGTTTTCCGTATGATCGCGGACAGTTATTACGACTTTATTGGTTGAGAACTTTGACGTATTGATTGAATATTTTCCAATTTGAAGTTTATTACCCAAATCATGAATAAAAAATGATGAAAGCTCTACAACTTAAAACAGAAGCTTGCATCCATCTTCATCCTATGTCGTTAGATTAATATTTATTAGTCGAATAGGATGTTCAGCCATGATCAATAAAATAGCTTTACTGAGTTGTATTGGTTTAATTGGAATTTCACTTACAGGATGTATTGTTGCACCTTATGATGATTATCCAGATCGTTATGATCAACGCCATGAGCATAGACATGATTTTGATGGTCGTTGGGATCGTAATGATCGGCGCCGCTGGGAGCATAAGCGAGATGATGATCGACATGATCATGACCGTCGTGATTGGGACAAAGAGCATCGAGATCGAAGAGATTAAAAAGATTTAATTATCCAAGAAGATGATCATTAAAAGCATGATTCATCAATTTTCATAAACAAGGGCTAATTTTTATTTAGCCCTTGTTTATTGTGTATAGTCTTATTTTCAAATAACTTTTTTAAATTATTTTTTTAAACAGTCCAGCATGTACAACACCAGCTCTAGTCTGTTTTTGTAATTGCCATGATTCAGGTAGTGTTAATTGGTGTAATGCACGATCTGCTTCTACATAAATCAATGCATCATTTTTAAGATATTGATCAACTTTTTCAGCCAATTCTGCCCATAAATTTAAGCTATAAGGCGGGTCTAGAAATACTACGTCAAATTGTTCATTAATGCTGAGCAAAGTTTGTTGAGCAGTTTGCTGTTTTAATTGGCAATTCTCAGCTTTAAGCAGTTGAATATTATCTTTTAATATTTTGGCTTGTTTAGGATTTGGTTCTACCATAACCACCTGATGAGCGCCACGTGACAATGCTTCAAAACCTAATGCACCTGAACCTGCGCAAAGGTCTAGTACGTTGGCATTTTGAATATCCCACATTAACCAATTAAATAATGTCTCACGAACGCGGTCAGGCGTTGGACGTAATCCATCAACATCGGCGAAGGGGAGAACACGACGTTTCCATTCTCCACCAATAATACGTAATTGATTTTTTATTCTATTATTCACTAATATCTGCCTGTGTTGCGGCTGGAGTTGATTGCTGTGCTGGCGTCGAACTCGCAGGATTGTTTACATTACTACGATTAGTCTGAGTTGTATTTGGTGTTGCTGCTGGCTGAGTTGATGTATTGGGTTTCGGCTTCGGTACAGCATTTGGATTGGCAGAAAGGGTTACATCGCCGCTTGGTAGCTCACCTGGTTTAATCCCAGCCGTCATCAAACCACCACTCACTTGATGACTTAAAGGTATAATTGGCTTTTTGTTACGTGTTAATAACCAGTAATCAAATATTGGACGTGCAAGTTGTGCCGCTGAACCACCATGTTTACCATTTTCCCAAACCACAGCAATCGCAATTTCAGGATTTTCAGCAGGCGCAAAACCGACAAATAAACCATGATCGAGTTGGCGTTCAGTTAATAGTGCTTCGTTATAGCGTTTACCTTGCGCAATACTTTTAACTTGTGCTGTTCCAGTTTTACCTGCAATTTGATACATCGGTGTGCGAATACCACGTCCTGTGCCTGTTTGGATCACATCGACCATTGCATCACGCATTTTGACCCAGTCGGCATCTGTCCCGCTGAAATTAATTTTACCTGTCGGTGCATTGAGTACTGGATGCTTTTTAGCACCTTTAGATTCACGTAATACATGCGGAATCACATGCGCGCCGTGGTTGGCTGTAATTGCAGTTGCCATTGCCAATTGTAATGGTGTTGCTGTAAATGCGCCCTGACCAATACTCACAGAAATGGTTTCACCTTTTAACCATTTGCTTTTTCGAGTGCGCATTTTCCATTCTGGACTTGGATATAAACCTGTACTTTCACTCGGTAAATCTACCCCAGTTTTTTCACCAAAGCCAAATTGACGCATCCATTCATTCATCTTATCGATACCCATTTGATAAGAAAGAATATAAAAATAAGTATCACAAGAAACGACAATGGATTTGTGCATATTGACGCTACCATGACCAGTTTTTTTCCAGTCACGGAATTTGTGTGAATCACCCGGTAAATGGAAATAACCAGGGTCAGAAATAGCAGTATTCCAGTCTACAGTTTTATAATGAATTCCACCCATCGCTTCCATAGGCTTAATAGTTGAACCGGGTGGGTAAGAACCTTGAACGGCACGATTGTATAAAGGCTGATCTAGGTTATCACGTAGGGCACTATAATCAGCAGTGCCAATTCCTGTAACGAATAAATTGGGGTTAAAACTAGGGCTTGAGACTAAAGCAAGGATTTCCCCAGTCCGTGGATCAATCGCTACAATTGCGCCACGACGATCTTTAAGTTGTTCTGCGGCAACAGTTTGTAAACCATAATCTAGTGATAGATATAAATCATTACCACGAGTCGATTCTTTACGGCCTAAATGACGGAGTACATTTCCATGCGCATCCGCTTCGATCGACTCATAACCCGGTACACCGTGCAATAAATCCTCATAGGATTTTTCGACACCGATTTTCCCAATCAGGTTTGTCCCTGCATAACTGTCTTTATCAATTGATTTTAATTCTTTATCGTTAATTCGCCCGACATAACCAATCACATGGGCAAATAATTCGCCATGTGGATAATAGCGTGTCATTTGAGTTTCAATATTGACACCGGGAAACTGAAATTTCACTTCGCTAAATCGAGCGATATCCGTTTCGGTCAAGTTAAGCTTTAAAGTCACCCGTTCCGTTTTCTTTGAGGTTTTAATTCGGCTATTAAAACGATCAATATCTTCTTGATTGAGATTTAAAATTGGAGTTAGGCGCTGAACTGCTTCATCAATATCTTCTACATCCGCACGACTGAGTGTCGCTGTAAAAACAGGGTAATTGTCTGCAAGTAAAATACCATTGCGGTCATAAATATAGCCACGTGCAGGGGCGATTGGTTGTAAACGAATACGGTTCTTGTCGGAAGCTTCACTAAATTCTTGATGATGAAAAATTTGTAAATAAGCATAACGTGAAATCAGTAGACACATAAAAAATGACACGATTCCAATCGCAAAAAACACACGGCTACGAAAAATGCGTTTTTCTTGTTGAACATTTTTGAGAGGAAACTGCTGCTTCATACGTTGTCGGCTTAAAGTACTCAAAAGAGGGATTGTTTCGGGGCGAAACATTTTACCCCAAAAATGAAGGTAATTATAAAAAACCTAACATTCTTATAAAAAATATATGTGACTTTGACTTTGCAGACAGTAAATTTATAGTGATTTGTATATGAGTCGTAAAATAATTCTGTTAAAGTCAAAAAATTACGGATAAATAAATTTGACCTAAGTAAAAGATTAGGGGTAATGGAGAAAATAATGAAAAAAATATTTCCCTTATTATTGCTCGTAGCAGTAGGGAATTTTGCGCATGCAAATACGAGAGATAGTTTACCAAGAGATGTAGAAAAATTTTTACCTGAAGCAAAAATTAAACCAGAAGATGCATCTAAATGGAACTTTGGAGCTGGTGTTACGCAAAAATTGATTCATGTCAATGGTGAATGGGTGAATCCTTATGGTATTGCTTACGCTAAATTAGGTTCATTTTATAACGATGATCATAAATTTGGTGGGCAGATTGGTTTTCGTATACCTGTAGCTTTAAATGGGACTGATAAAAATGGTTTCTATTTAGGTATTTATGGTGGATCGTTACAAAGTAAACCTGTGGATGGAAAAGATGAAGTTCAATATGGTGCAGGTGGCGATTTGGCTTATGTTTTGTTAAATAAAGAGCGTATTAGTACGTTCAGTATTGGTATGGGTGCAGGTAGTGAATTGCATGATAAAAATGGCAAGATGATTGTGGAAACGAGACCGCAAATACAATTTGCGTACACACTTAGTGTAGGCTTCTAAAATTGTTGATGATGTTATGAATACCTTTTGCCCGCAAATATAGAAATAAATACGAGAGTCATGCATGTTGGAATACGTTAGTGATTTGTGGCACGCCTTTACAGCCCGACCAGATCATCTTGCCATATTAAGTATCATACCAGTGACCGCCTTTGTAACATGGGCGCATGTATGGATGGCCTTGAAAATGGTCTTTTATCCAATTAAATTCTGGGGTTTTCATATCGGCCCATTGCCTGTGGGTTGGCAAGGTATTGTGCCGCGTAAAGCTGGACGTATCTCTGGTATCATTACAGACAATACGCTGTCTAAACTAGGATCAATTCAGGAATTCCTTGAGGCTATGGATCCTGAGGACATGGCTCGAATCATTGGTGAACAAGTCGGTTTTGAATTGGAACATTTGATTGATGAGGTGATGATCGATCGTAATGCGACTTTGTGGGAAAACCTACCTTATTCGATTAAGCGAAGAATTTATAATCAAGCACATAAGCAGATGCCAGAGATTCTCAAAAACTTAGTGACTGAGCTCACGATGAATGTAGAATCTTTGGTCAATATGAAAGAAATGATTGTTCGCCAAATGGAAGGCGATCGTCGTTTAATGGTGTATATGTTCCTCAAAGTGGGACAAAAAGAAATTAACTTCATTTGGCATATTAGTGCTGCAATTGGTGCATTCTTTGGTATTTTCCAAATGTTTGTCTATGTTTTTGTGCCACAGCATTGGACCGTTCCTTTTTTCGCTGCAATTTGGGGTTTTTTGACCAACTGGATCGCAATCTGGATGGTGTTTAACCCTGTAGAACCACATTATGTACGTTATCCTCAATTTTTTGAGTTAACTAAAAATCGTAAATTCCCATGGATTAAGCCTGTCATTCCTCGTATTGGAACGTATAATGTGCAGGGTGCTTTTATGAAGCGCCAAGAAGAAGTTTCTGATGTTTTTGCAAGTGTAGTCACAGAAGACCTAATTACGTTAAAATCAATCATGAGTGAAATGATGTATGGGCCCAAAAAGGACAAAACACGACGTATTATCAAACGTCATGTCAATGTCATTATGGAATCGCCTTTAATTCGGACTGCTTTGCAATTGTCAATAGGCCCGAGTGAATACGCAAAGCTCAAGACAGACTTGATTGATCGGTCAATTGAAATTACGATGGTACCTGTTTGCGACCCTGCGTTTAATGCGAGCCGTGCGAAGAAAATCTTTCAGATGTTTAAAGAGCGTATTCGTGAATTAACACCGACAGAGTTTCAAAACTTATTACGTCCCGCTTTTAGGGAAGACGAGTGGATTTTGATTGTATTGGGCGGTGTCACTGGATTTTTTGCAGGTTTAATACATTTGTTTGTGGCTTTCATATAATTTATTAGATGCCAGTCTGATGACAAGTTTTTATTTGTCATGGCAAACGGTATCATACATATTGTTTTAAATGAGGATGTTTTTTTATGCGCATTATATTACTTGGACCACCTGGAGCAGGCAAAGGTACACAAGCTCAGTTGATCTGTAAGCGCTACAATATCCCACAAATTTCAACCGGTGATATGCTCCGTGCTGCGATTCGTGAAGGTACTGAACTAGGTCTTAAAGCTAAAAGTGTAATGGAGTCAGGCGGTTTAGTCTCTGATGAACTTATTATCGGTTTAGTGAAAGAACGTATTGCACAACCTGATTGTGTAAATGGTTGTATCTTTGACGGTTTTCCACGTACGATTCCTCAAGCTGATGCTTTAGAAAAAGAAGGCATCACCATCGATCACGTCATCGAAATTGATGTACCTGATGAAGAAATCGTGAAACGTCTTTCTGGTCGTCGTCAGCATCCTGCTTCTGGTCGTGTTTATCATACAGTTTACAATCCACCAAAAGTGGAAGGTAAAGATGATGAAACTGGTGAAGATCTTGTTCAACGTCCAGATGATGAAGAAGCAACGATTCGTAAGCGTTTAGGTTCGTACCATACTGAAACTGAACAGCTTGTTGGTTTCTACCAAGGTCGTGCAGCTTCTGGTGAAAATGCCCCGACTTATGACAAATTGAATGGCTTACGTGCGATTGAAGATGTTCAAAAAGATTTATTTGCAATCTTAGATAAATAAGACTGTATTCAAAGCATTATTTTAAAGCTTTGACAATTAAAGAGACCTGATTCATATTAGGTCTCTTTTTTTGCCTGTGAAGTTTGGTTCATGAAAATTGCACTTTTGGGATTGGTGATTGTCAGCGTTATTGGTCTGCTTGCATTATTGTGGATGAGCTTCAAATTACTGAGTAAAGCGCAAAAAGAGGAATTAGCAGAACGCCGTGAAATGCGTAAATCTGAGCGATCTCAAGCTGGACAACAACAAGTACATCCGCAAGTCGCGGAAGAACATAAGCGACTTGAAAAGCTAAAAAAAGAGTTAGAAAATAAGAAGTAGTGTTTTAATAAAGTTTCATTTTAAAAATGATATGTGAAATAAAGACGCAGATTAATTTGCGTCTTTATTTAAGAACAAGACCATTAAAATTTCATCTTGATAACCTATTTCACTTTTCATTGCACGTGGTTCAGTCCCATAGATTTGAAATCCATGCTTTTTATAGAGCTGAATGGCGAGATCATTGGTTGATACGACCGAAAGCATAATTTGTTCAACACAATCTTGCGCATAGCTCAGAACAGTTTGTAGAAGTTGTGTTGCGATGCCTTGGCCTCTAAATTGTGGTTCAATATAAAAGCCATAGATATTTGCCTTGTGTGCATTTTTTAAGCCTGTTTCTTGCAGGAAAATAATGACACCAATAATTTGATTTTTATGAAAAGCCCCAACAATAACGCTTCTTTCAATGCGTTCTGCGAATAACGCTAAGGGTCTTTGTGATTCAACTGCATAGGTCGAGCCGAACATTTCAGGATTATGCTTAAGTCCTGAAAGTCGAATTGTTCTGAAGTCATTTGCATCATCGATATTGAGTCGTCGAATATTTATTTCTGTCATTTCTGTTTTTTAAATTGTCACTTTCATCAAATTGTATCTTATAAAATTATTGTTTTTCTGGAAATAGAAAATGGCCAGTTTAGTTACAAATTATGATTATTGAATCATTGTAAGAAGTAAAAGTGTTAAATTAAGAATTTATTTTGTTTAAATGGACTTTTGATTCATTACCACTCAATAAAAATTCAAAAACGATTAATAATTCAATAAGGTGTATATGTTTTCCCATATCATTGTAGGTGTGACAGACTTCGAGCGTGCTTTAAAATTTTATATGCCAATCATGGATGCATTACACATTAAGAATCGATTCATTGAACTAGAGAAGTCTTGGGCTGGGTGGCAATCATCACCAGAACCTCGACCGCTTTTTATTATAAAAAACCATACAATCAGGAACTCCATTTGCAGGGTAATGGGCAAATGGTAGCATTTACAGCACAGTCACGTAAAAAAGTAGATGAAATTTATGCCCTTGCGATTAGTTTAGGCTCAAAGTCTGAAGGTAAACCAGGCCTTAGACCTGAATATCACGAGAATTATTATGGTGCTTATTTCAGAGATTTAGATGGGAATAAGCTTTGTATAGTATGTCATGATCAATGTTAATCAATCGATAGCTCATTTTAACTTAATTTCTCTCACCGCCCCAAACTCATGTCGATCAGGCCAATTACACACATGCGAAACCACACATTCAGCGCATTTTGGTTTGCGTGCAATACAGCAATAACGTCCATGTAAAATTAACCAATGATGTGAATCTAAAATAAATTCTTTTGGAATCACCTTAATGAGGCGATCTTCAACTTCTAAAACATTCTTACCAATAGCTAAACCTGTACGATTTCCAACGCGGAAGATATGTGTATCCACAGCCATAGTCGGTTGACCAAATGCCGTATTGAGCACGACATTGGCAGTTTTACGTCCGACTCCCGGTAGAGCTTCTAAATCAGCACGATTATCGGGAACTTGGCTTTGATGCTTTTCAATGAGGATTTTACAGGCTTTGATGACATTCTCAGCTTTAGAATTGTATAAACCAATGGTTTTTATATATTCTTTCAAGCCATCGACACCCAGCGCATAAATTTTTTCAGGCGTATTGGCAACTGGAAATAGTTTATCTGTTGCTTTATTGACACTTAAATCTGTTGCTTGAGCTGAAAGTGTGACTGCCACTAACAGCTCGAATGGAGAGGAATAATTCAGTTCAGTTTCAGGATGAGGGCGTTGTTCACGCAAAATTTCAAAAAAAGTTTGAATCTGTTTTTTAGTCATATTTTTAACAGTCACAACATTCTCCTCAATAACGATTTTGTAGCATCGTTAATTGTTGTTGCAATTCATTCAATTGCGCTAATTTTTTATCATCCGCTCGTACAGAAAGCTGCTTTTCAAGTTTTTTAATTTGAGTACGAAGTTTTGCTAACTCAATTGTGGTTTTAGCATCAATTGCTGTCGTCGTTTCAGTTGGTTTTTGACTGATTTCTATAGATGGAACAGCTTGGACTTGTGTAGAAAATTGTGCAAATAATTGTGTATCAATTTCTGCACGAACAACTGGACCTTTACGGTGAATTCGTTGTTTTTCTTCACGTTGAATATGCGCATAGTAACGATTTCTTAAATCATTTTGCTCTAAAATTCGAAGTTCTTCATTGGGTAAAGGTTGAATATCTTCAATGAGGTCGATGCAATCGACTGGGCAAGGCGGAATACATAGTTCACAACCTGTACATAAGTCCGTCAGTATCGTATGCATTAATTTACCAGAACCAATAATGGCATCCACAGGGCAGGCGCTAATACATTTGGTGCAACCAATGCATTCATCTTCACGAATAATCGCTTTCATGCGTTGTGGTCGACCATCGGTTTGTATTGGCCATTCACTTTCTTCAGCTGACAACTTCGCTCGATTGAGCAGTGCTGCTAATGCATCAGCAACAGGTTGACCGCCCGGAATGCATTTATTGGCATCTTCACCTTGGACAATAGATTGTGCATAAGGAAGGCAGCCATCACGATGACCACAGAGACCACATTGAGTTTGGGGAAGCAGTGCATCAACTTGCTGAATAAGAGAAATTTGCGAATTCATCTGATAAAAATTTGCTAGGCCTGAAAAGGTAAAGACAAGGGAAATAAGCTAGATATATTAGCATATTTTTATCGTATTTTTTTGACCTAAAATAAGGCTAAATATGTTCAAAAATAATGCATTTCATCAATAGTAAATCATTAAAAAATTGACTGAATTAATATACTAAAATTTATTAATTTAAAATTATTTCATTGAAAATAAATATTATTTTAAAAATATTGAAAAATTGTTGTGATTTTTTGATAAAAGGGATTAAATACTTTGCGCCAAAATGTATCTTTTTAAAATTATTGCCCAGTTTTGATTCACCTTTTCTGAGGATTGTGCGTTGAAATATACTAGCCTAAATGACTTCTTAAATTACGTTAAAGCACGTGATCCCAATCAACCCGAATTCTTACAAGCTGTAGAAGAAGTAATGACCAGTTTATGGCCATTTATTGAAAAGCATCCTGAATATGCTGAACATGGTTTATTAGAACGATTGGTAGAGCCTGAACGTGTGATTCAGTTCCGTGTTGCTTGGGTAGATGATCGAGGGCAAACGCAGGTCAACCGTGCATTCCGTGTTCAATTCAATGCTGCAATTGGACCTTTCAAAGGGGGAATGCGTTTTCACCCATCTGTAAATCTTTCTATTTTAAAGTTTTTAGGCTTTGAACAGACGTTTAAAAATGCTTTAACGACACTGCCTATGGGTGGTGGTAAAGGCGGTTCAGACTTCGATCCTAAGGGGAAATCCGAAGGTGAAATTATGCGTTTCTGCCAAGCTTTGGTCATAGAGTTGTATCGTCATTTAGGCTCAAATACGGATATTCCTGCGGGCGATATTGGTGTAGGTGGCCGTGAAGTTGGTTATATGGCGGGTATGATGAAGAAGCTGAGCAATGACACTTCTTGTGTATTTACAGGCAAGGGTTTATCTTTCGGCGGCTCTTTAGCTCGTCCTGAAGCAACAGGTTTTGGCACGGTGTATTTTGCTGAGGAAATGCTAAAAACACGTGGTGAAAGCTTTAAAGACAAAATTGTTACCATTTCAGGCTCAGGAAATGTGGCTCAATTTGCCGCAGAAAAAGCCATGTATTTGGGTGCGAAAGTGGTTTCACTTTCAGACTCAAATGGTACGGTTTATTTGAAAAATGGTTTTACTAATGAATTGCTTGCAGAAGTGATGGAACTTAAGAATGTAAAACGTGGTCGTATTTCTGAGTTTGCATCTAAACATGGTTTTGAATATTTGGAAGGGCAACGTCCTTGGTCAATCAAGTGTGATATCGCATTACCTTGTGCCACTCAAAATGAATTAAATGAAGAAGATGCCATCATGCTATTGGCAAATGGCACGATTTGTGTTGCCGAAGGCGCAAACATGCCTTCTACACTCGATGCTGTTGAAAAATTTGTTGAAGCGAAGATTCTTTATGCACCGGGTAAAGCATCCAATGCAGGTGGTGTTGCAACCTCTGGTCTTGAAATGTCCCAAAATGCGATTCGTTTGGGTTGGACTTTTGAAGAGGTTGATGAACGATTACATGCAATTATGAAAGAGATTCATCGTAATTGTGTGAAATATGGCGCTCAGGCAGATGGTACTGTGAACTATGTGAATGGTGCAAATATTGCAGGCTTTGTAAAAGTTGCAGATGCAATGCTCGCTCAGGGTGTTTTTTAGTTTTTAGTATGTTGTAGTGCTGAAAAAAACCGATGCAAAAGCATCGGTTTTTTATCCATGTTTAAATTTTGAGGAACTTAGAGCGTTCCTTTTACAGATTCACGTTCAATAATCATATCTTGTACATAAGCGTATTTTGATTGATCTGCAGCAGGATTCTTGATTTCATAACGTTTGATACGAACCACTTGGCGTTCATTTGGACGATGAGTAAAACCATCTATATTGTCATAGAAGAACGTCCAATCTTTATCGACTTGGGTTTTTACACCATTATCTGCATATTTAATTTCACGAACCAGTAAGCATTGTTTCTTCATCACACCCGCAGAACATTCTTTAGTCTCTGGGCTGATTTCTAAGAAAATCGTTTGACCTTCAGACTGATATTTTGTTTCAGCAGTCATCTCACCTGTAAATACAATTTTTTCACCCGTTGCAGCAACCAGTGTAAGTGTTGGTTTTTCAACATCAGTCGTGTCTAGTACAAATGGAACTTTGCGCTCTTGGAATAGGGCAGCTGAAAATTGCTCTTGCTTCATCAGTTCAGGTGAACACATTTTCTGAGTGCTCATTAAACTACCTACTGAAAGTAAACCATTTTCAATTTTCCAAGAAGAACCTTGCATATTACATCCTGTCGCAATACTTAGGCGTTGTTCAGCGAAGTTTAAAACAATTGGTTTAGTCGTACCTGTAGGTTGGTAAGACCATTGATAAGCGCTTAATGTCTGATTGGCATTGCTTTGTTGTTGTAATACTTTCACAGTAGTGTCACCTAATGTTTGAATACCCCCAGATTGACATGCTGCAAGTGCGAATGGAAGAACTGCTAAAGCTAAATATTTGAATTTCATGTTTTAATCACATTTAAAAAGCATAGCTATAGGATAAAGCATCAATCCTGAAAAGATATGGATACATTTTATGAATTCAGTTTCAAAATGTATCCATTCAGCTAAAACTTAAACAGAAATTAAAAAAACGCTAAGAAATTGTTTAATTTAGTCAAAACGATAGATGTCCATGCCTAATGCACCCATAGAAAAACTACTGTGTACGATACTGAAACGAGGCCCAGTACCCATTGCAAAAAACAGCGGCGCAAAGTGTTCAATCGTCGGATGGTTTTTTTGTACATAGGGAATATCTTGCCATTCTAAAACGGCATCATATTGGCTATGGGTTAATTTATGAACCACATAATTACGAAACGTTGATGCCCATTCAGGTACATTGTTATTGTCACCATTCCAAGACAGTTCTCTTAAGTTATGGGTAATACTGCCCGAACCGATCAATAAAATTTGCTTTTCACGTAAAGGCGCAAGTGCTTGTCCAATTTTATAGATTTCATCGGCGCTCATATTCATCGGTAATGAAATTTCAATCACAGGAATATCAGCATCAGGATACATGTGCAATAACGGCATCCACACACCATGATCACGTGGTCGAGTGCTGTTGGCATGTGCAGGAATGTGTGCTTCTGCTAAGACATGTAGAATTTCTTCAGCAAGCTCAGGATTCCCAGGAGCAGGGTAACGCATTTCGTAAAGCGCAGGTGGAAATCCTCTAAAATCATGCCAAGTTTCTGGGCGTACACCTGTATTTACTTCGAGCGCATTACTCTCCCAATGTGCAGACATAACAATAATGGCCTGCGGTTTTGGTAAGTTTAAACCTAAACGATGCAATGCTGGCCCAACTTGTTCAGGATCAAGCGCGAGCATAGGAGAGCCATGTGAAATAAATAAACCGGGGAGTGTTTGTAAATTCATATCAATACGCCTAAAACAGTGTGTGCAAAACGGGATTTCATCTGAATTGAGTTAAATCTTTTGTGTTGTTTATTCAAAATAATCAATAACAGATTGAAGTTTGAATCATTCATTTATTCACGATGATATCTCTCATATTTTTCAATATCATAATTAACAGTAATGTTTGATTTCTATCAACAACCTTTCTATCTATTATCATCTCAAAGTTTCAATAACGGCATAAGCCTATTTATTTCAACAGAATGTTGCATCTATGCAACGCCAGTATCGATTGTGGTTGATCATATTAAATGAATCATTAACCTGCCCGATGATATGGATGATTATGGTTAATCGTCATTGCACGATAGAGCTGTTCGATGAGCATGACCCGAACCATAGGATGCGGTAAGGTTAGTTTGGACAATGACCAATGCCAAGCCGCTGCTTTACGCACAGCTTCCGAATGACCATCTGGGCCACCAATCGCTAAAACGACATCATTTCCTTCAAGCATCCATTCTTTCATGGTTTCTGCAAGTTTTTCGGTACTAAACTCACGGCCGCCGACTTCAAGTGCAATCAATACTTCATTTTGTTTAACTGCTGCAAGTATGCTGTCACCCTCAATTTGACGGTATTTTAAAATATCTGCTTCTGAATCATTTTTACCACGTTTTGCCATGGGTAATTCAAGAATCTGTGTTTGTACAAAAGGTTGAATGCGTTTGAAGTAGTCTTCAAAACCTGTAAGTACCCAAGCAGGCATTTTTTGACCAATGGTAAGAATGCGGATTTTCATATTAACAATTTCTAACGTGGCAATAGCACATTATAACGCTATATTGATCATTCTCAGGATGAGAACAGGGCAGTTTTTAAAGAATCAGTTTTTAATATGAGTTCCAAATAACGAGCGATCGTAACACTAACATTCAAAATTGGATTTATAGGTGCAATTTCAGGATATGTTTAAGACTATTTTAAAACGACTCATGTTTATTTTTGTAAGCTGTATCTCAATATGCAGTTACGCAGATAGTAGTATGTATCGTCAGGCAGATGCTTATCGTTTAAAGGATTATTTAGGCAATATTGTTTCACCGACTGCATTTAGAAATCATCAAAATATTCAAGAATTAGATCGTGTTGCAGCCTATATCAAACAACGCGTTGAACAGTTTTCAATTCCTTGTGAATATCAACCCTATCAAGTTTCAGGTAAAACCTATCGTAATGTGATTTGCCATTTGCAGACAGGGAATGCTCAGAAAGTCATTATTGGTGCACATTATGATGTGTATGGAAATTTTAACGGCGCAGATGATAATGCTTCAGGCGTTGCAGGTGTAATTGAAACTGCTCGTATTTTGGCAATCAATAAAACACGTTTGAAACATAATATTGATTTTGTATTTTATACTTTAGAAGAACCGCCGTATTTCAGAACAGAGAATATGGGCAGTTATGTGCATGCAAAATCTATTTTAAATCAGAAAGATCAAATTCGAGCTGTCTATATTCTGGAAATGATCGGTTATTTTAACCATAAACAAGTACAAGATTATCCATCTGGTTTAGCCTTGTTTTATCCTAAGCATGGTAACTTCATTGGAGCAGTGAGTAATTTGAGTTCTCGGAATTTAAGCGAAAACTATTGCGACTCGATGAAATCAATTCAACAGTTGGATTGTCAGCGTTTAATTGCACCATCTTTTGTGCAAGGTGTAGATTTTTCAGATCATTTGAATTATTGGAATTTTGAAATGCCTGCGATCATGATTACTGACACTGCTTTTTTTAGAAATAAGCATTACCACACCAAGGATGACACAGTCGAAAAACTGAATTTTAATAAAATGGCTGAAGTGGTGAATGGTTTGGTTTATGTTCTTTTAGAGAAAAATAACTAGGTTTAATTCATTGATTAAATTTGATTTTTTTTACGCATAAAAAAACACAGTCTTAAAAATTTAGACTGTGTTTTAACTTCTAATCGTCTGGAGAATCGTTTAGAAGTTAATCAACTACAAACAAATACTTAATATAAAGATGAGGTTGTTTTGCAATTATTCAAGTTCATTTGATGCTTTCAATGGTTAAAATTTAAACATATTTTCAAACAATTTGAAATATAAAAAAGCACAATTTATTAAAAAGAGTTTCTTTTACTTATTTGTATTCATTTGATTATTCCATTGAATGAATGCCAAATAGGTTACCTTCTGTATCGATCCCTAAGACGATATGACCATGTTCACCAATTGACATTTTTGCTTGTTGTATTTGTCCTCCAGCGGCTTCAATCCTTGCTTGTTCAATTGCACAATCTTCACTACTAAAATAAATGACGGTGCTATTTCCACCTACAGGCATTCCATCCATTTTGACCAATGAACCTGTTGCACCATATTGCTGCATATCTGAAGGAAAAGTCCACATTTCCATGGAAGTATCATTGGGATCGCTCAGTTGAGTAAGTTGTAGGTTAAATAAACTTTCATAGAATTTTTTGGCTCTATCCATATCATTCACATAGATTTCGAACCAACAGACTGGATTTGACATTCGGATATTCCTTTTATTTTAGATAAGCTGATCATTCAGCATTTTTATTCAAGCTTATTCATTATGCGGTAAAGTACAAAGAGTGAAATTTGAATATTGTAAGCGAAGCTACATCGTGTAATTTTATTTGTATGAATACCTATCATCTATCAGATTTATAAAGAAAAAAAGAGCGCCGTAGCGCTCTTTTATTTTGTATCAAACTTTTATAACAAAAGCTTAATGACGTGCTGCTTTTTTGCTGTCGTCAACGGCTTTCACAATCGGTGCTTTAACCAATGGTTTAGGTTGTTCAACCAATGCAAGTGGCAGAATCTCATCGATACTTTTCACTGCTTTAATTTCCAAACCATCTTTCACGTTTTGTGGAATTTCAGCCAAATCACGTACGTTATCTTGTGGGATAAAGACCAGTTTTACACCACCACGATGTGCAGCTAAAAGCTTCTCTTTTAAACCACCGATACGCATTGCACGACCACCTAAACTCGTTTCACCTGTCATTGCAATATCAGGGCGAATCGCAATTCCTGTAAATGCTGAAACAAGGGCAGTGGTTAAAGCTAAACCTGCAGATGGTCCATCTTTTGGTGTTGCACCTTCAGGTAAATGCACGTGTACATCCGTTTCTTCAAAACGAGAAGCTTCAATACCCAGTTCATCTGCACGAGTACGAACAACCGTCATTGCAGCGGTAATCGATTCTTTCATTACGTCTCCGAGTGAACCCGTCGTAATGAATTTACCTTTACCTTTCACTGCTGCAACTTCAATGGTGAGTAATTCACCACCAACAGAAGTCCAAGCCAAGCCATTTACACGACCGATTTGTGCTTCAGTTTCAGCCATACCGTAGTCGAATTTATGCGCACCCAAGTATTCTGGTAAGTTTTCAGCGGTTACATCGATATGTAAATTTTTCGCTTTCTTACTTACAGACTCTTTAACCACTTTACGTGCAATTTTCGATACTTCACGCTCAAGGTTACGCACGCCTGCTTCACGTGTATAACGACGTACGATGTCACGAATCGCTTCTTCATGAACAGTCAATTCTTTAGCTCGTAAACCATTGTTCTTAACTGCTTTTGGAACAAGGTAACGGTCTGCAATATTGACTTTTTCATCTTCGGTATAACCCGGAAGACGAATCACTTCCATACGGTCTAAAAGCGCCTCTGGAATGTTCATGCTGTTTGCAGTACAGATGAACATCACTTCTGATAAATCAAGATCAAGATCTAAATAGTGATCATTGAATTTATTATTCTGTGATGGATCTAATACTTCAAGCAAGGCTGAAGCAGGATCGCCACGGTAGTCTTGCGCCATTTTGTCAACTTCGTCGAGTAAGAACAGTGGGTTCTTCACGCCGACTTTTGTCAACGATTGCACAATTTTACCCGGCATCGCACCAATATAAGTACGACGGTGACCACGAATTTCCGCTTCATCACGTACACCACCTAGTGCCATACGTACAAATTCACGACCTGTTGCTTTGGCAATCGATTCGCCTAGTGAGGTTTTACCCACACCCGGAGGACCGACTAAGCATAGAATTGGACCACGAAGTTTTTTGACACGTGATTGAACAGCTAAGTATTCAACAATACGTTCTTTCACTTCATCCAAACCATAATGGTCTGTGTCCAAAATTTCCTGAGCTTTCGGCAAGTTAATGCTCACTTTGCTCGCTTTATTCCAAGGCGTATCTAAAATCGCCTCAATATAGTTACGAACAACAGCAGCTTCACTTGAAGCAGGTTGCATTGCTTTCAGTTTACGGAATTCGTTTTCAGCTTTTTTACGTACATGTTCGGGTAAATCAGCTTCAGCTAATCGTTTTTCGATTTCTGCAACATCATCTTCCGCACCACCATTCATGTCAGAAAGTTCACGCTGAATCACCTTCATCTTTTCATTGAGGAAGTATTCGCGTTGGTTTTTCTCCATTTGGCGTTTTACAGAGTCATGTAAAGTTTGTTCAATCTGTTGTTCTTCAGATTGTTGTAACAAATAAGTCATTAACTCTTGTAAATGTGCTTCGAACTCATCGTGTTCTAAGAATTTTTGTTTTACATCAATATTCAAAGGTACACGAGTTGCAACGAAGAACAATAATTGCAATAAATCATCTATCTTATTTGCCGCAGCGATTAACTCACGTACATTACGCAATTTTGCTTCTGCGTATTGGGAGAATAGTGCACGTAATTCTTCGACACGTGTTGCTTGAGTTGATGCATCGACATCAACAGTCATTGGGCTTAATGCATGTTCAGAAGAAAGGTATTCACCATTATCAATGATTTCTACCAATTTAGAACGATGTAAGCCTTCAATTAATACTTTTATACAGTTTTCATCATTTTCGTGATTCACAACTTGCACGATCTTCGCGACAGTACCGTATTGATATAAGTTGTCGTGATCAATTTCTTCTGTAAGCGAATCTTTTTGTGCAACCACAAATACTAAATTGTCACTGTTACGAGCCACATCAACTGCATTGATCGATTTTTCACGACCTACAAATAGCGCAATTTGCATGTGCGGATAAACCACGACATCACGTAACGCTAAAAGCGGTAATACACTTGGAACCTGTAGCTCTAAGCTTTCTTGATTCATAATAATCTCAGACATGGGCACTCCTAATGAGTGACAACGGTGTTGCCATGTTTTTTATAGTGATTGCTATTTTAAAAATTACAAGGGCATTGCCGAATAAAAAGCAAAATTATTTGCAAGTCATTGATTCTATATTGGGTCTTTATGGTTGAATTGGCTGAACTGTCAGCAGAATAACTCTTATTCTTTGCTTGTTTAATGCTATTTTTATGAAAAATAATGCTAAGCATTGCTGCCAAGATCACAATATTTTCATCTGAAAATATGCTATTTACCGTGATTTTTACAGAGAATAAAAATAATTTTCACCTGTTATTTACGCCGAAAATAAAAAGTCTTTGATGGGCAAATAAAAGCATCTAAAGCTTGATCCCAAGCATGACGGTCTAAACTTAGATCTAAGTACTGGAAATCATGTCCCAAACCTAAACGAAATGGTTTGTGTGGTGCAGAAGCCAATGTTCGATCATAAAATCCACCGCCCATGCCCATACGTGTGCCATAACGGTCACATGCGAGCAATGGCATGATTAACAGGTCTAAATGTGAAACATGAATGCCACGGCTTGCCATGGGTTCTCGCATACCTAAAGGGTGTAAGCTAAATCGTTTATTTCGGTAGATATTTTTAGAAATTTTCACCCAAACCAAATGATGATTCATATTACAAATCATGGGTAAGTAAATAGTTTTATTCAACGCAAAGCATTGTTCTATTATTATTTTGGTTTGTATTTCACCAAAGGCATCTAAATATAATCCGATTTTTTGCGCAGTGTGGAACTGAGGACACTTTAAAATTTTTTGTAAACATTGAGTCGTAGAAATACCTTGCTGAAAACGATTGAGGTTCCGGCGTTGTTTTCTTAATTTTTGTCGTAAAGTTGAAGTTTGTTGAGTCATAAAAATTACTGTTTTAATGCTTTTAAAATTGGACAACAATTTTCAGTAGTGGTTTTACATTCATCAATCCAAGTGCTTAGACGTATTTTAAGTGATTCTAACTCATGAATGCGTTGATCAATTTTTTCTAAACGTTGCTGAATCACATGACGGACTTGTTCACGGTCATTGAGTTGTAAATTTAATAACTCTTGAACTTCACTCAATTGTAAACCCGCATCTTTGGCTTTTTGAATAAAACTCAATGTTTCAACATCTTGATCATTGTAATAGCGATAACTTGACGTGGTTTCAGGCACACGTAATAAGCCAATCCGTTGATAATAACGGATCGTTTCCACACTCACATGACATTGTTTTGCAAGTTTTCCAATCGTGATCATAAAAACCTCAAAAAGACTTGACTCTGTACCTAGGTACAGAGTTTATCTTAACACAATCAAGAAAGAAAAGAGGTGAGTCTGATGAGTGGGCATGAAAAATCAAGTTGCTGTTCGGGGCAGAAATCCACATTGGAATGGGTGAAAATTGATCCTGTATGCGGTATGAATGTGTCTGAAGATTCAGTACATTCTTTTGAGTTTGAAAATAAAAAATATCTATTCTGTAGTGATCGCTGTCAACAGAAATTTATGCAAAATCCGCAAAGCTATTTGCAAAAAGATTTGCAAAAAGTTCAGCCAAAAGATCAACAATCTAAGTCTTCAACTTGCTGTGGTAGTAAAACAGAAGTAGTTGAAAAAACAGCCTCTTGCTGTGGAACTGATCAGGCTGAAACGAAAGCTGAATACATTGATCCTGTCTGTAAAATGACCGTAACGGATTTAAGCAAGCCACATACAAACTATCAGGGTGAAAGCTATTATTTCTGTTGCAATGGTTGTTTGAATAAATTTACGGCACACCCTGAACAATACTTAAATCCACAAGTTGAAACAAAGTCAGGCTGTGGTTGTAGTCGTAAAACTATGCCTTTAGCAGAAGCTCAAGTAGAAGAAATTCAGCCAAAAAGTGCTGCTTGCTGTGGCAGTAAAAAAGCTGAACCTGTAAAAACATCCAGTTGTTGTGGTGGAAGCCATTCTCAACACAATCATTCTCATTCAACGGGTACAGCTATTGATCCTGTCTGCGGTATGTCGGTTGATCAAAGCACAGATTTAAAAACAGATTATCAAGGTCAAACTTATTATTTTTGTCATCCTTCTTGTTTGGATAAATTCAAAAATGATCCTGAACCCTATCTGATTCCGATGGATCAACGTGCTGCACCAGAAGGCATGGATGATGTGTTATTTACTTGTCCAATGGATCCTGAAATTGTCCAAAAAGGGCCGGGGACTTGTCCAATTTGTGGTATGGCATTAGAACCAATGCAACCGACTTTGGATGAGGGGCCAAATCCTGAATTGGTCGATTTTTCAAATCGTTTTTGGAAAACTTTGCCATTAACCCTGATTGTTTTTGTATTGGCAATGGGTTCACATATTCATGCTTTTATTCCACAACATATTCAGCCGTGGATTGAATTGGTGTTATCAATTCCTGTGGTACTTTGGGCAGGTTGGCCTTTCTTAGAACGTTGCTGGATTTCATATAAAACTTGGCATTTAAATATGTGGAGTTTGATCGGTGTTGGGATTCTTGCAGCATTTATTTACAGTGTAGTGGCAACCATTTTCCCATCATTGATCCCGATGGAAGCGAAAACAGGACATGGCGTTGCGGTCTATTTCGAAGCAGCTTGTATGATTGTATCTTTGAGTTTGCTCGGTCAAATCATGGAGTTGAAAGCACGTTCTAAAACAGCGGATTCTTTACGTGCTTTGCTCAAGTTACAACCTAATAAAGCCAAACGTATTGAAAATGGGCAAGCTGTTGAAGTTGATATTGCACAGATACAACAAGGCGATATTTTACAGATTTCATCAGGTGAGCAAGTTCCCTTAGATGGCGTTGTTCTTGAAGGTAAAACCTATATTGATGAATCGATGATGACAGGTGAGCCTGTTCCTGTGAAAAAGGAAAAGGGTGATCATGTGATTGGCGGAACAGTCAATCAACAAGGTTCGATCCGTATCGAAACCACAGCAGTGGGGACACAAACCACACTTGCTAAAATGATTCAAATCGTGGCAGATGCACAGCGTTCAAAAGCACCGCTACAAAAAATGGCAGATGTGGTTGCCAAATACTTTGTCATGATTGTTTTAGCGATTAGTGTTTTAACTTTTATTGGGTGGATGGTTTTCGGCGGGGCGAATTTTGATTTAGCCTTGATGTGTGCTGTTGCAGTACTCATTATTGCATGTCCATGTGCTTTAGGGCTTGCCACACCAATGTCTGTGATGGCAACCACAGGTCGTGCTGCACAAAAAGGTGTGTTGTTTAAAAATGCTGAAGCCATTGAAGCTTTGAGTAAGGTTAATGTTATTGTCGTTGATAAAACAGGAACATTAACTGAAGGTAAACCAAGTTTGAAAGAGGTTAAATTGTTGTCTGATCAAATAGATCAACAGCAAGCAGAGCGTTGGATTGCTTCCTTAGAACAGTATTCAACGCATCCAATTGCACAGACCTTAACAAAGTTGGTCGAACCCAAAGATTTAATTCAAATTAATGATTTTGAAGATGTCACAGGTTTTGGTGTTAAAGGTACGATTGATGGGCAAATGGTTTATGTCGGGAGTCAGAAGCTTTTGCAAAACTTAAATTTAAACATTGATGCAAATACGCTACAGCAAATCGAGCAGATTCGAGAAACAGGTAATGTATTGAGTTTCTTGGCCAATGATCAAACAGTTTTAGCTTACATCGCCATCCACGATGCAATTAAAGCCAATGCCAAACAGGTGATTGATCAGCTACATGCGGATGGTATTGAAGTGATAATGGCGACAGGTGACCATGAAAAGAATGCACAATTGGTGGCAAAAGAATTGGGTATTCAGCATGTGTATGGCAACTGTGATCCAACTGAAAAATTGAATATTGTGAAACAGTATCAATCACAAGGTAAAGTTGTGGCAATGGCTGGAGATGGCATCAATGATGCACCCGCTTTGGCACAGGCAGATGTAGGCATTGCAATGGGTACGGGAACGGATATTGCCAAACAAACAGGGCAAGTGACTTTGGTTAAAGGTGATATTCGTGGTGTTGCAGATGCTTTACATATGGCAAAACAGGGTGTACGTAATATGAAGCAGAATCTTGCATTTTCCTTTGTTTATAATGGTTTAGGTGTTCCTGTGGCAGCAGGTATTTTCTATCCATTAACAGGTTTGTTGTTGACGCCGATGTTGGCAGCAGTCGCGATGTCGCTGAGTTCGTTGTCTGTGGTGATTAATGCGTTGAGATTAAATAAATCTTGATGGTTTTGATTGTATATTGTTGAAATTAAGCAGCTCAGGGTATCTGATAAATCCTCCCCAACCCTCCTTTTTCAAAGGTGAGGAGCATGCTCCGCAAGGGGGAGGATTTTAGAGTCTGTAAATTATTTTGTGATGTGTTTAAGCTTTATCCGTCAATTCTAAAGCACGTTGATAAGCGACTTTTTTCTTAATTCCTGTTAAATCCGCAGCCAATTGTGAAGCGGCTTTAACTGAAAGATCTTCAAGTAAGCGTAGTAATAGTTTATCCAATTTTTCTTGATCTAAATCTTTTTCAGTTGGCGCGCCACCAATCACCAATACAATTTCACCTTTTTGCTGATTGCGATCATTTTCGATAAAACTGACCAATTCTGATAACGTCATTTTTTTAATGGTTTCAAAAGTCTTGGTAATTTCGCGAGCAAAACCAACAGGACGATCCGCACCAAACACATTCGCCATATCTTTAACACTGTCTAAAATACGATGCGGTGCTTCATAGATGATCATGGTTTGAGTTTCATGCTTTAATTTTTCGAGTTGTAATAGACGTTGAGACTGTTTTGAAGATAAAAAACCTTCAAAACTAAAGCGGTCGCTCGGCAAGCCTACAGCACTCAATGCAGCAATTGCGGCACATGCACCGGGTACAGGAATCACACGGATATTATTTTCCTGAGCAGCACGAACCAACTTAAAACCAGGATCACTGATTAAAGGTGTACCCGCATCGCTGACAAGCGCAACATCATCACCATTTTTTAATTTTTCGATAAGTATATCAATTTTGTTACTTTCATTGTGATCGTGGCACGCTGTGAGCGGAGTTGATATATTATAGTGCTTTAATAATTGAGCAGATTGGCGTGTATCTTCTGCCGCAATCACTGAAACAGACTTTAAAATTTCAATAGAACGAAAAGTCATATCATCTAAGTGCCCAATTGGGGTCGCTACGACAAATAATTGAGCACTCATAAGGTTCTCCATGAAGAATAAAATAGTATTGAATTGTATAAAAAGAATGGCGTTGCTAGGAATCGTTGGATTTACAATCCAAATTCATGCAGAGGTATTGGTTATTTTACCCGAAACTGGCCCTATGTCGCGAGCTGGTTTAAGTATCAAACAGGGTATATTAAGTGCATATCAAGTTGGGAATAACAATATTCCATTAAAATTTGTCAATTCAGAACAGAAATCACTCAAATTAATTTTAAAGCAGAATGTCAATAAAAAGACGCAAATGATTATTGGCCCATTGGCTCGACCTGATGTCGAAGCCTTAATCAAGCTTAAACCTAAAGTGCCTGTTTTGGCGTTGAATGAGGTTTATCCTACACATAAAAATGTTTGGCAATATAGTCTTTCTAAAAACGATGATGCTTTAGCACTGTTGGATTATATTCACCATGATAAAGTTTCAAAACTCTATGTGGTTCGTGAGAAGGGAGCGGAAGCAGAATCTATTAATTTTTTAAATGCATTGTTTATGAATTATCGTGGAGAAGTTGATCCTGTAGATGAAATGCCAAAAGTGAGAGCGAACAATGAGGGTGTTTTGTTACTAGGTTCAAATGAGTGGCTGACTAGTTTAAAGAAATTACAGAAAAAGAATATTTATACACAAGCGATTGCGGTCAATGAGAAAAAAGCTTTGCCGAAAGGAATGAAGTTCTGTGATGTCCCTGCATTGTATATCGCTGAATGGAGCGATGTGATTCAAGCTTATAAAGAGAAACCGACATCATTACCGTATCAGCGATTGTACGCATTTGGTGGCGATGCATGGCATATTGCTGAACATTTTGTACTCAACCCAAAGGCTAAAAATTTAACGTTTAGTGGTCGGACTGGAAAAATTAAAATTGAAGCTAATCGTGTTGAGCGTATTCCGCAGTGTTTTGAACGCTCTAAAAGCAATTTAGTGGCATTGTAGATTCTGATCGATCATAAAATTACAGTATTCTTCATCATGGCAAAAAATTCTTTAGGTCAATGGGCGGAGCAAGAGGCGGTAAATATTTTGCTCCGCCATCACTATCAAATTTTAAAATTGAATTACTTTTCCCGATTTGGGGAAGTTGATATTATTGCCCAATATCAAGACAATTTAGTTTTTGTCGAAGTCAAGGCTAGAACACCCACACAGTTAGGCAAAGCCTTTGAAGTGGTAAGTTTATCAAAGCAAAAGAAATTATTTAAAACGGCGCTCAAATTTTTACAAGATCATCCTCATTATGAACAATACTATTGTCGTTTTGATGTAATTAGTTTTGATTTACATCATAAAATTGCAAAAAACGTACAGCAAGACTTTACTCAAATCTCTTATGATCAAGCATGGATTGAAAATGCATTTACTTTAGATGCAGACTTGATTAATCTGTGATTGAAAATTCAAGCACCGTTATTTAATAGTTATTTAAAAAATATAGAATATTTTAGTGTATAGGCTTTCCATGTAAGGATCGCTTTATAGGCTAAATTCAATAGGAGTTTTGCTGAGTGTTAAAGCGTATTGTCATAACCATGATGTGTGTAGCAAGTTTGTCTGGTTGCGCAAGTTTTATCTCAGGTGGCACAGGTTCTGCACCTGTGGGAACGGAAAGCGGTGTTAGATCTTTAGGTCAAGTATTCATTGACTCTTCTATTGAACGTACTGCCAAAATAAATTTATATAAACTCGATGCACGGTTTAAGCAATCTCGCGTCAATATTAGCAGTTTTCACAGCAATGTATTGATGACAGGGCAAGTTCCTGATGCACATTTAAAGCAATTGGCTGAAGATAATTTACGTGCCATGAGTGATGTAAAAGCTGTACATAATTATATTACGATCGGTAACCAAATTGGTTATAGCACGATTATGCAAGATGCAAGTGTGACAGCCAATACGCGTGGCTTAATTATGAAAGCACCAGTTGTTTCAGACAATAAAGTGCTTATTCATACTGAAGATGGTGTGTTGTATGTTTTAGGTCGTTTAAATAATGCTGAAATTGCAGACTTAAATGATGTTTTACAAAGGGTTGGAAATGTCACTAAAATCGTGACCTTGATTGATAATACCGAGCAAGGGAATAATTCAGTTCAATCTTCATCATTTACAGCACCTGTCGTGAATAATACGCAACCTGAGGTACAAACTCCAGTTGCGATCGATCCAAACGCTGCCGAGCCAAGCAATAATGTTATTCAACAATAGGTTGCAACCTTTAAAAGTTAAACTTCTTAAACAGTTAGAAAGCTTTAAATCACAATATAAAGATTTCCGCTTATATGATTTAGGAAGTATTACCATCAATGGATTAACCCCGAAAAAGGGCTATTCCATTAAACCAAATGTTGCTTATGGCCTGAAAGCTAGACAACGTTTAGATCTGTATATTTCTAATCAAAATAAACACAAGCCACTGATTATTTTTGTACATGGTGGCGCGTGGACGCATGGTGATAAAAGTGCGTATAAGTTTGTTGGCGAAGCATTCAGTCGATTTGGCTATGATGTTGCGGTGATGAATTATCATCTTGCACCTGAACACAAGTTTCCAAGTTATGTCACAGATTTGGCTGTTGCTTTAAATTATTTGCAGCAACAACAAAGTAAACTGGGGATCTCAACGACCAATATTGCACTTATGGGACATTCAGCAGGAGCATTTAACATTGCCTCTTTGCTGTATCATCCTCAGCATTATGATTTACAAATAAAACATAATATTAAAGCAATGATTGGTATTGCTGGGCCTTATCATTTTGACTATAAAGGTGATCCTTTGGCAGAAGCCGCTTTTGATCAAAGTGTGCCTTTTGAGCAAGTGATGCCTTATTATTTTGTAGAAACCAATGCAGTGAAACATTATTTGCTGTTGGCTGAAAATGATCAAATCGTGAAAGATAAGAATTCTTTAGACTTTAAATTGCAACTTGAACAAAAGGGCAATCATTGCGAAATACGAGTGATTCCAAAAACGGGTCATATTTCAATTATGGGAAGTGTCTCAAGTTTATTTAGCCGTTTCTTTAAAACACGTTCTGAAATTATTAACATTTTGGACAATATATTTAAAAATACCTAAAAATAAAAAACACCTAGCAATCGTTAGGTGTTTTTTATTCATGAACTTCGTTTTATCAATTCAATTACAAACTCAATCTTGATGCATTGGCGTACCGTGAATCACATGCTCAATCATGGCATGCGCAATACTGCCTGTAAACGGTGTCTCAGGAAGCTGATCAAATTTGAAGAATTGAGCATCGCTAATTTCTTCTTCTTGCAACACAATTTCACCTGATTCAAATTCTGCTTTAAACGCTAGCATTAAATTACTTGGAAAGGGCCACGGTTGACTAGATAGATAAGTTACATTTTTGACATGCAAACCGACTTCTTCCAACGTTTCTCTTTTGACCGCTTCTTCCAAAGTTTCACCAACTTCAACAAAACCTGCAATTAAACCGTACATATTGCTGATATTTTTTGCATTCTTTGCTAGCAGAATTTCATCTTTACCGCGTGTAATCACTGTGATGATACAGGGTTGTACACGCGGGTATTGATGATAGCGACAAGCAGGGCAAACCATTGCATATTCAACAGGATGGACTTCTGTTTCATGCCCACAATGACTACAAAACTTATGGTTTCTACGCCACTCTAATAGTTGCACTGCACGACTGGCTTGTTCAAATTGTGGTTTAGTCCACTGTGAAATAAGCTGTCGAATGGGGATGAGTTGATATCCTTCTGGAATCGCATCTTCTGCTAAAAGATCTCGGGCAATGATTTGATCACCCGAGCTAAAACTAATATCACTTGCTAATTTTTCAACTTTGGGAAGTTGAAGATTTTCATCCACTAAAAGTTGGTGATGATGAAAAATATAAGCAAGTGATAATTCAGACATTAGGCAACCGATTTCAAGTTCTGACTACTGGTTAATGCAACATTAAACATCGCCTGCAAAACAGGTTGTTTATTTTGTAAATTTTCAATCATCATATCTGCACTTGCCAATACATCGAGCAAATGATTAATGTGTTGAGCGTCTAAGCCTTGTTCTTTGGCAAGTTGAGTTTGTACAAAGTCTGCTGCTTCTAATAAAGCTTTTTGCCCGTCTTTTGCAGAAAGGAACAGCATAGCACCAGCAATCTCTCTCAGTTGAGACGGGATTGTTTCTAAGTTACTTACTTGATTGTCTTGTAGATATTGAATGAGCGTGTTTGCACTCAAATCCGCAGTTGTCTTGGTTTCAGTCAGTAAAGCAGTGTGTGCTTCATCTAAACGATCCAAGGAAATCTGTAGATTATTCACTTTTAACTGTAGACGATTCGATGTGTAATTACGCTCTAAAATACCGATTGAATTCATTGCAGATAAAATGCTATTCATCAATTGCTGAACGTAATTTTCATCTTTGAGCATATCCTCTTGAGACAAAAGATCAGCCTGTTGCTTCAGTTCCGCATAAGCTTCATTCAAGTTTAAAACTTTAAAAACATGAGCGAGATCATTCAGTTTCACTTTGATTTCTTGAGCTTTTTCACTGGTCATATTTTGGTAGTTAAACTCAATATCATTACGGATTTGTGACATCTCATCGGTAATTAATTGGCTAACAGTATGAATGGTATCAAAGTCTGGGCCGTACAAATGACGGCTAAAGATTTGCAGTTGCGTATCTGTCAGAATATCTTCACCAACATTGATCTGCTCACGAATATGTTGTGAAACATCATCTTCTTGACTGATACAAATACTCAGAATATTAGCAGTGTCTAAAACCGAGGCATTAAAACCCTGTTGGTCTTTATGGAACAATGAAATATTGGTTTCGATACCAATTAACGTTCTTAGACGTGCATCATTTAACAAGATATTGTCAATTTGATTTAAAGCAAACGCAACCAAGCCCCAATATTGTGCACTTGGTTGATCTTTAGAAAAGTTTTCTAAATACGCACCAACCAACTTGAGACCTTGTAAATCAAGCTCAGTTTCTTGTTGTTTCAACAGTTTATGCAAACATAACTTATATAGTTTATGGACATAAACTGATTTTTCTAACTCAGGCGATTGCGGAAGGTTAAAATTAGGCGTAACACAATCCAACAATGGAACGATGGCTTGACCTTCAGGTGTCAACTCAAGACCTAATACCTGTTCTAAATGATTGAGTGAATCATGTAAAAATTGCGGTACTTTCACTTCGCGTAAACAACTAAACTCAATATAACGTTTGAGCATGGTTGTGCCTTCACTCAAGGCAATCACTTCTTCTGTATTGATATCACGCGGGTTTTGCATGATTTTACGCATCAGCTGTGCAGCCAATTCTGTAATTTTCGCAACTTGAGGCATATCAATCAGCATGAGTACATGAGCGCATTGCTCGAATTGACTCAATGCATCATCAATACCGAAAGGTAAAGTTTGATCTTCAACTAAGCTACTAACAGCTGACTCTACTTGTAGAATTGAATTATCGACTTCTTTTTTAATAATAAGTAATGCCGTCGGATCAAAATGTATAGAGGTTTGGTAAGACATTGATCTGCACCTATCCAGGGTTCTAAATGTTCTATTTTTAGCCTCATAATAAGGCTAATTTTTCTAAGTTTTAATATAGCTGAAGAATGAAATCTTTACAGAACAAAATAGCGATTTAACACCACTTTTATTTTGCAAAAATGCAGGCTTCCCCGTATTTCTCTTGGTATTGTTTGACCCAGTTCTCATGCGCGTCTAATTCTTCATCAGAAGGAGCAATGACTGGAAGATCAAGTTCAAGTTTTTGTCGAATCGTGTTTCCTTGACCTTGCTCAGTATGTGCAGAAATCGCATCCATGTCAAAAGATACTTGTCCACCCGTCATGGCTAAGTAGACATCAGCTAAAATTTCAGCATCGAGTAATGCACCGTGGAAGGTACGATCTCGTTGTGGAATTTCATAACGACGTACTAAAGCATCCAATGAGTTTTTCTGTCCCGGATGTTTACTTTTTGCCATTGCCAAAGTATCGGTGACTTCACAAACTTCTGACAACGCAACTAAACCAGCGCGTTTGAATTCCATATCTAAGAAATTCATATCGAAGCTTGCGTTATGAGCAATAATTTCACTACCTTTTAAATAGTCAAATAACACCTGCGCAATTTCTGCATATTTCGGTTTATCTTTTAAAAACTCGTCTGTAATACCGTGAATGGCCTCTGAATCACCCACAGGCTTTTCAGGGTTGATGTAAATATGGATCGAACGACCTGTAAGTTTACGATTGACCATTTCAATCGCACCAACCTCGACGATTCGGTCAGTATCTTGATAATAAAAACCTGTGGTTTCAGTATCGAGAATAAACTGCCTAGGGCCTTGCAAGTGCAGTGTCGCAGGGGTAATCACAATCTGTGGATGTGAACTTGATACAGTATCTAAATTTTGAATATCTTCAATTTGATCAATAGCATCCTCTAAACTAGGCACTTCAGAACTTAAATCGTCAGTCATTGCTATTTCTTCGGTCATAGGTCTACTTGCTTCAATAGATGTTTGAATTTGAGTATGAGTGTGTTCAGAATCGAGCTGTAAATTTGTAGGTGCGTCTACGGCTATTACTTCATCAATGAGGATTTCTTCAACGACTTCTTCATCTTCAATTAAATCAAAACCAAAAGGGTCATCAAACAGCCAATCATTTTCTACTTTTTTTTTATCACTCTCTATTACATGACTTTCTGGAGTATTTTTTAAAGGTGCTACTGGTTTAGTCGTTACAGAACGACTTGGTGATTTGGCTTTTAAGGTTTGTTCTGTACCCAAATTTGCTAATTGATCCGCCATTTCATTGCCCGCATGACCTGCATGACCTTTGATCCAGTTCCACTCAATTTCACGGCCTTGGCAAGTTTTATCTAGTTTTTGCCAAAGATCAGGATTTTTAACATCTTTCCAGTTTTTCTTTTTCCAACCCGTAATCCATTCAGTGATACCACGTTTAACATAAATAGAATCTGTCCAAATAATCAATTTGGCTTCCATAGGACAGAACGCAATGCCTTCAATGGCTGCGGTTAATTCCATACGGTTATTGGTTGTATCTAACTCGCCACCACATAGTTTATGTTCTTCGGCTTCGGCAATGATATATGCACCCCATCCACCCGGACCTGGGTTGCCTTTACAAGCCCCATCGACATAAAGAGTGATTGTTTGTGACATAGTAATAACCAATGAAAGTGAAGAAAGAGTTGAACATAGCGGTTTAAGAATTTATTGTATACGCAAATCAGCGTTTTCTGCGCATGAACTGAGATTTTTTTAATTTCTTGTAACATTTGTATGCAATTCGCATTCAAATTTTGCCTTGTATGAGTCTGTAGCTCTACTAAAATGGCAGAGATAAAATAATTTACTAATATGTTGTTCGGAACCCTTATGTCTAAAGCTACCACAATGGTGTGGCAACCTACTGCGTCTGTTTTCTTTAAATTATCATTATTAACATCTGCACTTGCCGCAGTGGGTATGACTACAGGCTGTTCCTCAACGCCATCGAATTCGAAAGTTCAAACGTCTAAACAGACAGGTATGCTAGATGCGAGCAGTTTAGATTCGCTTGAAGACCTATTGTCTGCAACAGATATGCGTGCTGTAGAAGGTGATCGCTTACTTATTTTAAAACATGGTGACGTTTGGAAGCGTATGACTGTTGGTTTTAAAATGAATGAAGATCATTGGGATCCACGTATCGATGCGCAGCGTAGCTGGTTTGTTTCTCGCCAACCTTATATTGATCGTTTAAGCGCACGTGCATCACGTTATCTCTATCACACGGTAAAAGAAGCTGAACGCCGTGGCATACCTACAGAATTGGCATTATTACCGATTATTGAAAGTTCATACGATCCTGCTGCGACCAGTAGTGCAGCCGCCGCAGGTATGTGGCAATTCATTCCAAGTACAGGGAAAATTTACGGTTTAAGACAAACCAGTATGTATGACGGTCGCCGTGACGTAGTTGAGTCTACACGTGCGGCATATGAGTTCTTAGGTAGCTTATATAATCAATTTGGATCATGGGAATTGGCTTTAGCTGCTTACAATGCAGGCCCAGGGCGTATTCAACAGGCGATTAACCGTAACCAAGCAGCAGGTTTACCAACAGATTATTGGTCTTTGAGATTGCCTCAAGAAACCATGAACTACGTACCGCGTTTCTTAGCCGTAGCACAAATTATCAAAAACCCATCAAAATATGGGGTATCGTTACCGCCGATTGCAAACCGTGCCCATTTTAGAGAAGTTAATGTTCCAGCAGGGGTACAACTCAATCAAATTGCTTCAATTACTGGACTCAGCCGTGCAGAATTGTATGCACTGAATCCGGGACATCGTGGTGAAACTGTTGATGCATCGAGTACTTTACGTATTTTGATTCCAGCAGATGTTAGTCCAACGATTGATTCTAAATTAAGGGCTTTAAAGCCAAGCTACGATGGTGGACTGTGGGCAAGTAATAATGGGCCAACAACAGCAACCACGACGTTGTCACCAACACCTGTGACTTCGATTGTTACCCAAACGATCAACCCATCAAAAACAACACCACCAGCTTTAATGGCGAGTAATAACAGAACAACAAGTACGACAACTTCCAGTTCTGTTAGCCCGTTAAATACGTTGAAAAATACACCACAAGGTTCAGATGCATTGGCACGATTTGCTGCCAATGCTGACGTACCGAGTGCGCCTCGTATTCCTGTTGCCGTAACTACAGCTGCCAATGTGAAACCAGTTGCTGTAGAACCACCTATTTCTACACAAGAAAAATCCCGAATTCTTGCTGCAATTCAAGCTGAAGGTGAAAAAGAAACAGTTAAGCAAGTTTTAGAACCACAAGCTTCTCAAGCAGAAAAAGAACAAGTCGTTCAAGAAATTAAGGCAATTGCTCCACAAGGTACAGAAATTGTCGATCCTTATGATGGTAAAATTAAACTTACTGCAATTCAAACCAGTCAATCTGTTGCGGAAGTGCAAGGTAAAGAGAATATAGTCGGTTTTGCTTATCCAAAAGGT
The DNA here is from genome assembly GCF_002233755.1 of Acinetobacter piscicola. Classification (GTDB taxonomy): domain Bacteria; phylum Pseudomonadota; class Gammaproteobacteria; order Pseudomonadales; family Moraxellaceae; genus Acinetobacter; species Acinetobacter piscicola. The sequence continues at coordinate 100,581 of NZ_NIFO01000001.1, forward strand.
CTTGCTGATACAACGCCTGCAAACTCTGAAGAAGCTAAACTTAATCAGGGTAAAAGTTTTAAAAAGACAGAGAGTGAAGTTGTTGTAGAGCCTCCTAAAGGTAAACGCAGTACTTATACTGTGCTTTCGGGTGATACTTTAGCGACTATTGCATTGAAGAACGGCGTCAATTGGCGTGATATTGCCAAATGGAACCAAGTAGATCCAAATAGCACGTTATTCGTGGGTGCAACTTTATATTTGTATGATGCTAAACCACAGATAGATGCGCCTGTTAGCACTAAAAAAGTTGTCGATAATGCACCAACAACTTATGTAGTTAAGTCAAATGATAGTTTGACCAGTGTTGCTGATCAGTTTGATTTATCTATTTCACAGTTGGCAAGCTATAACAATTTAAATACCAGCAGTAATTTATTTGTTGGACAGAAGTTAAAATTAAAAGATACTTCTGATAACAAATTGTCTGAAATTAATAAAACAGTTGTACGTGCTGATACATCTAAACCTGTTGCAAAAATTAAAACCAAAAATTATGTGGTTAAACGTGGTGAATATCTCAAAGTTATTGCAGATCGTTACGCCTTGTCTGTACCTGAGTTAGCAGATTTAACCCCAGGTCTAGATATTGCAAGTAGCTTATATGTGGGGCAAAAAATTAATGTGCCTTTACATGAGATGAAAGATGAAGACACTAAACAAGAGTCGAAACTTGAATCTAAAGTGATTGACCAAACTAAGTTTAAGAATGTTAAAGCGGACACTGCGTATAAGACCGAAAATTACAAGGTTCAAAGTGGCGATACTTTATCCAGTATTGCGAGTCAGTCAAAAATGACCTTATCTGAGTTGGCTGAGTTAAATAATTTAGCAAAATCTAAAGGTTTAATGGCAGGGCAAGTGATTAAAATTCCTGCGGGTAGCTCAACACCTGATACCTATACCGTTCAATCGGGGGATAGCCTGATTGCCGTAGCCAATAAGTACAATTTGCAAGTGAGTCAAATTGCCGACTTGAATAATTTACAAAGTAATTCAGGTTTATTGGTTGGCCAGAAACTTAAATTAACAGGTACGCCAGAACCAACAGTTAAAGAAAGATCCAACACTAAGAATGATGATAAATCAGAAGGATCAGGCAAAGATATTCATGTCGTTAAGTCTGGTGAAACGATGGCAAGTATTGCAAGAAAGTATAAATTGCAGTTGTCGTTTTTAAGTGAATTGAATGGTTTGAGCCGTAATGAAGCCCTACAAGTTGGGCAACGTTTAAAAGTTGATGGGGAATTACCCAGTAAATCCTCGCTATCTAAAGAAAAAGACAAGGATGAGCTAAAAGCTGCGGCGAAATCGTCATCTAAAGTTCCAACTAAAAACACGGAAAGTTATACCGTTAAGTCAGGTGAATCACTGAATGCGATTGCAAGCCGTGTCGGACTATCTGTTCAAGAGTTAGCTGAGTTAAATAATTTAAATCAGCGAGCAGGCTTGCAACGTGGTCAAAGTATTCGTGTGCCAAAAACAGTGACTGAATACAAAGTAAAAAGTGGTGATTCTCTCATCCGTTTGGCAAGTAAATATGGCATAGACACCAATGAACTTGCTGAAATGAATGATATGAAATCAAATGCCGCTTTACGTATTGGTACGGTTATTAAAGTTCCAAATCTTTAATCGATCATTAGCGTCTGTCGATGAACATTGGTGAAATGTCGACGGACTCTAATCCATAATCACTTCTAGATTATTTTTAGATTGAAGGAAATCAGCTCATGCGTTTGAGCATTGCACATGTAGGTTTAATGCTACCTACATTGGGGATTTATGTAATTGGTTTAGTTGGTTTAAATGTGCAAGCCGCGGTACAGACGACAGCGTACATTGCCATACACAACAGCGCCCAATATGCCAATGCTCAGGCAATGCCTTATGCCAATATTAACGCACCGAAAGGTGGTTATATCAGCATGGCGAGTAATGGGACTTTTGATAATCTTAATAGTATGAATGGCAAGGGAAGCGCGACCGATGGGGTCAATTATTTATTTGATACCCTTATGGATAGCTCGCTTGATGAACCCGGTGTGTTGTATCCGTTACTGGCCGAAAAAGTCAGTTATGATCCGCAAAGAACTAAATTCGTCATTTTCCATTTAAATCCCAAAGCACGCTTTAGTAATGGCACACCCGTTACTGCAGAAGATGTTAAATTTTCTTTTGATACAATTCAAACAAAAGCAAATCTTGGCTTTCAAATGTATTTGTCTGATTTGGCGAAGACAGAAGTTTTGTCAAAATATGCTGTGAAGATGTCTTTTAAATCCAATCATAATGCGGATATGCCACTGATTTTGGCAAAAATCGCGATCTATTCAAAAGCCGATTGGAAAAATAAAGACTATAGCAAAGTGACATTGCAGCCTATTTTAGGTTCAGGCCCTTACTTAATTGAGCATATCGATGCAGGGCGTAGTATTACGTATAAACGTAATCCGAATTATTGGGGAAAAGACTTAGCCATAAATCGTGGGCGTTATAATTTTAATCAAATGAAGTTTGTCTATTATCGAAATCCTGATATTGCTTTTGAAGGATTTAAATCTGGACAATACACGTTGCATCAGGAAAAAAAAGCGAAGAATTGGGTCACGGCTTATACCTTTCCAGCGGTTAAAGCAGGCATGGTTAAACAGTATATTTCTAAAGTGCAAACCCCAGCACTGACGCAAAGTATTGTTTTTAATACTCGAAAAGCACCATTCAATGACATCCATTTTCGTCAAGCTTTGACCTATGCTTATGATTTTGAATGGATCAATAAAGCGCTATTGTATGGGCAGAATATTCGTCTACAAAGCCATTTTCAAAACAGCGAATTGGCAGCAACGGGTAAACCAAATGCGCAAGAACTAGAAATTTTAAAACCGTATTTGACTCAGCTTAATTTTACGCAGCGGCAAGGTGTTTTGGCGGATTGGAAATATCCAGTTTCGGATGCAAGTGGTTTTAATCGGCAAAACTTATTAACAGCGCGAACGATTTTGTTAAAAGCAGGCTATGGTTTTAAAAATGCCAAACTGGTTGATCGTCAAGGAAAACCGATTCGTATTGAATTGTTAATTCATCAAGATGGTGATTTAAAAACTTTGTTACCTTATATTCGCAATCTAAAAAAATTGGGTATAGAAGCCAATATTCGTCAAGTTGATTATCCGCAATATACCGAACGTATGCGCCGTTCAGACTTTCAAATGACACCCATGGAAATGCCGCAGTCTTTGACCCCAAGTGTTGAACAACTACAAATGTGGGGCAGTAAAGCAGCTGATGAAATAGGAAATTACAATTATTCAGGGATTAAAAGCCCTGTGGTTGATCAGTTGATTCAACAAGTGATTCATGCACCCAATCGTCAGCAATTGGTGATTCGTAGTAAAGCTTTGGATCGGGTACTGAGGGCGGGTTATTATCAAATTCTAACTTATGGTAATGATAAAAATTGGTATGCTTATTGGAATATGTACCGACAACCTACGGTTAAGCCTAAACTATCTTTAGGTTTAGAGTATTGGTGGTCTGATCCAATTCAGCAAAACAAAGTAGCGCATTATCTTAAAAATAGGTAATCTGATCATGATTGATCTAATTTATACTGACAATTCTCATCATTAAGCGGTATTTACATCATATCTATTATTAGACTTTTTGTGTAAGTCAAATTGTGATGAACATTTAATTTACAATGGAAGTTCCCCTCCCCTTTTAAAGGAGAGGGCTAGGGAGAGGATTTATAGAATAATCGCCCTCATCCTCTTGCGCGTAATAACGCTCATCCCAAAGGGAGAAGGAACTTTTAATATTGATTTTACTGCTACTTTTCAATCATTTTCTGACTTTCGCAAGAGGTCTATTCAATATTTTAGATATGACATGTGGTCACAAGGAACCTCATTTTCAATGGGCATATATATACTCAAAAGACTCTTGCTGATTATTCCAACATTGTTTTTCATTCTCCTGATTAACTTTGTGGTGATTCAAATCGCACCGGGTGGCCCTGTTGAACAAGCCATTCAACAAGCAGAGAACTTTCAAGGTGTTAACCGTGGAACTGCGGGATTATCGACTTCAATTAATGAGAGTCAGTACCAAGGCGCGCGTGGCTTGAGTGAAGAAATGGTCAATAAAATCAAAGCACAATATGGTTTTGATCTGCCTATTTATGAGCGTTTTTTCTTGATGATTAAAAATTACATGTCTTTGGATTTTGGGGATAGTTTTTTTAAAGATAAGCCTGTAACTGAACTGTTATGGGAAAAGATGCCTGTCACTTTTTCGTTAGGAATGTGGAGCATTTTGCTTATTTATCTGATTTCAATTCCACTGGGGATAAAAAAAGCCAAACAACATGGTATGTTTTTCGATAAATCAACGTCGTTATTATTGGCTGTAGGCTATGCAGTGCCTGCTTTTGTATTTGCGATCGTGTTGGTTGTTTTTTTTGCTGGTGGTACTTATTTTCAATGGTTTCCGTTACAAGGTTTAGTTTCAGATCATTTTCAAAGTTTAAGTTTATTTGAGCAAATTAAAGATTATTTGTGGCATATAACTTTGCCTTTGGCCGCGATCGTTTTAGGTGGTTTTGCACGTTTAACTTATCTGACTAAATTTTCTTTTATGGAAGAGTTGGGTAAGCAATATGTTTTGGCTGCTCGTGCCAAAGGTTTTACTGAAAATCGGGTTTTGTATAAGCACATCTTTCGTAATGCAATTTTAGTGATTGTTGCAGGTTTGCCCGAAGCGTTGGTGAGCACGTTCTTTATTGGCAATCTCTTTATCGAAATTATTTTTAATTTAGATGGGATTGCATTACTTGGTTTTGAAGCGATACAACAGCGTGATTATCCTGTTATTTTCGGGACGCTATTTTTACTGACTTTATTTGGACTGATCTTGCGATTGATCGGTGATTTATTTTATCAGATCATTGATCCACGAATTAATTTTGATTCGAGAGGTGTCGAGTAATGTCACCGATAACACAGGCTCGAATTGAAAAGTTTAAACAGAATCGTTTAGGTTACTTTTGTTTTATCTTATTTATTATTCTATTCATTTTATCTTTAGCTGCCGAGTTGATTGCCAATGAAAGACCTTTATTGGTGAAATATGAGCAACACTATTATTTACCTGTGCTCAAAACCTACCCAGAAACAACGTTTGGTGGGGTATTTGAGACAGAGGCAGATTATCGAGATCCTGTCGTTCAACATTTGATTGATGAAAAGGGTTGGGCTATTTGGCCAATTTTGCGTTATTCCCCTCAAACTCCCAATTTAGATTTAGCCGTTCCAGTGCCATCGCCACCGACTGCTGATAATTGGTTAGGTACAGACGATCAAGGGCGTGATGTACTAACTCGTCTTTTGTATGGTTTGCGCATTTCTTTAGTTTTTGGTTTGGCTTTGACTGTATTTGCATCATTTATCGGCATTATAGTCGGTGCAATTCAAGGCTATTATGGTGGATGGGTAGATCTGATCGGGCAACGTATTATAGAAGTTTGGGGTGGTTTACCGACTTTATTTATCGTCATGATTTTTGTCAGTATATTTAAACCCAATGTGTATTGGTTATTTCTCATCATGTTGTTATTTGGGTGGATATCTTTAGTGGGTATCGTTCGTGCAGAATTCCTTAGAGCACGTCATTTGGATTATGTCAAAGCTGCAAGAGGGCTAGGCGTGAATGATTGGAAAATTATGTTTCAGCATATTTTACCCAATGTGATCAGTTCAAGTCTGTCGCAGTTTCCATTTATATTGACTGCAAATATTACTGCTTTAACAGCCTTGGATTTTTTAGGTTATGGTTTACCACCCGATACAGCTTCACTTGGCGAATTGTTATTACAAGGTAAAAATAATTTAAATGCGCCGTGGTTAGCGCTATCAGGTTTTTTTAGCTTAGCTTTGGTTTTATCTTTATTGATTTATATTGGGGAGGCGACACGAGATGCATTCGATCCAAGACGCCAAAAATAACCCAGAATTATTACTTTCGGTAGAAAATTTACAGATCCAAAATACACAACAGCCATTGGTTCAAAGGCTAAATTTTGATTTACATGTTGGCGAAACAGTTGCCATTGTGGGCGAAAGTGGCTCAGGAAAATCACTGAGTGGCTTAGCGCTCATGGGCTTGTTGGCTGAAAACTTAAAAGCTTCCGGTCAGGCTTTTTATCATGGTCAAGATTTATTGGCCATGCAAGAACTCGAATTACAGCAAATTCGTGGTCGAAAAATTGCAATGATTTTTCAAGAACCTACCTCTGCACTGAATCCTTTGCACACTGTGGTCAAAATTATTGGTGAGCCTTTATTGATCCAAGGAATGCCTAAAGAAAAAGTACGCAAACGGGTCTATGATTTGTTGAGTGATGTCGGTATTTCCGAACCAACAGAACTCTTAAATCGTTATCCCCATGAGCTTTCAGGTGGACAAAGACAGCGTGTATTGATTGCTGCTGTATTGGCTTTAGAACCTGAAATTATTATTGCAGATGAACCCACCACAGCGTTAGATGTCACTTTGCAATCACAGGTTTTAAATCTTCTACAACTTCTGATACTGAATCATAAAATGGCCATGATCTTGATCAGCCATGATTTAAACTTAGTCAAGAAATATTCAAATCAAGTGATTGTAATGAATAATGGTTGTGTTGAAGAGGCGGGTACAGTCCGAGAAATCTTTAATAATCCTCAAGCAGAATATACTAAATTTTTATTAGACCATGATTTTGGTGAAGCCAATCCACTGCTGCAACAACATAGCTTAGTATTGTCTTTACATCGGATTGCGGTGAGATTTCCGATAAAGAAAGGTTTATTCAATCGTGTTAAAGATCATTTTGTTGCTGTTGCTCCTTTAGATTTAAGATTAAACCGAGCAGAGTCGATTGGCATTGTCGGAGAAAGTGGTTCAGGTAAAACATCTTTGGCTTTGGCAATTTCAAGATTGATAGATAGCTCAGGTAATATCTTTTTATTAAATAAAGATCTAAATCGTTTGAGCGAACGACAATTACGTCCATTTCGAACAAACTTTCAAATGGTTTTTCAAGATCCAATGAGTAGCCTCAACTCTCGTATGACTGTGGAGCAAATCATAGGTGAGGGTTTAGCATTACAAAAATTAAAACCCACTGAGATTGATATTCGGATTAATGAAGCACTTCAGAAAGTTGAACTGCCATTTCAGTTTAAACAGCGTTATCCGCATGAATTATCAGGTGGGCAACGGCAAAGAGTGGCTTTGGCACGTGCGATCGTTTTACGCCCCAAATTACTGATTTTAGATGAGCCAACTTCAGCTTTGGATCGTACAACACAACTGGCTATCATTAAATTACTGCGTCAGTTACAAATCGACTATCAAATGAGTTATCTATTTATCAGTCATGACTTGCAAGTCGTCAAAGCACTTTGCCAACAAGTGATGGTTCTAAAAGATGCGAAATTGATTGAGTTTCAAGACACTCAAGCCTTATTTGATCAGCCTCAACATGATTATACAAAAAAATTAATAGCAGCCAGTCAGTATTAATTTGCGACATTTACAAATTTGACAAACTATATTGTCAAATTTACACTTGATCTATCGTATATTTTATTTAGAGTAAATGCTCTAACCTTTAAGGGACTTAATCATGAGCCATCTTGCACAATCGATTCAAATTAAAAATACAATATTTAAGAACCGCATTATCAAAGGAGCAATGAGTGAAGCTTTGGCGAATCGTGAAGGTCAACCCAACAACTTACACTTAGGTTTGTATGAAGCTTGGGCGAAGGGCGGTCTTGGCTGTGCGATTACAGGTAATGTCATGGTTAATATTGAGGCAAAAAATGAGCCGGGCGTTGTTGCCATTGAAACTGAACATGATTTAGAAAAATTAAAAGAATGGGCAAATGTCGGTAAGCAATATGGCATGGTGCAATTGATTCAATTGTCACATCCAGGTCGTCAATGTTCTAGAGGGTTAAATAAAGAAACTGTTGCACCTTCAGCAGTACCATTTAGTCCGATGTTAGCAACGACATTTGGCACACCACGTGCACTGCGCGAAGATGAAATTTTAGATATTATTCAACGTTTTGCAGAAGCTGCACGTATTTGTGAAAAAGCAGGTTTTGAAGGTGTTCAATTACACGGCGCACATGGTTATTTGATCAGTCAGTTCCTTTCACCTCTGACCAATAAACGCCAAGATCAATGGGGCGGTTCTATTGAAAACCGTATGCGTTTCTTATTAGAAGTTTATAAAGCCGTGCGTGCAAAAACCTCTGAAAACTTTATTGTATCGGTAAAACTGAATTCAGCAGACTTCCAGCGTGGCGGGATCACTGAAGAAGAAGTGGTGCAAGTTTTTAAAGCGATCGATGCTGCAGGTATCGATTTAATCGAAATTTCAGGTGGTACCTATGAAGCGCCAGCAATGGCTGGTGCAAAAGCAGACAAACGCAAAGAAAGTACCATTGCACGTGAAGCTTATTTTTTAGATTTTGCTGAAAATATTCGTAAAGAAGTGAAATGCCATCTTATGGTGACAGGTGGTTTTCGTACTGTACAAGGCATGAATGCTGCATTGGATAGTGGTGCATGTGAATTTATTGGTATTGCGCGTCCTTTGGCGGTAGAACCAGATGTAAGTAATAGTTTGATTGCAGGACGTGATGTGCGTTATGCCGTTGAAGCGATCAAAACAGGGATTCCGTTTGTCGATAAAATGGCGATTATGGAAATTCTTTGGTATGCAGCGCAATTTAAAACCATCGCTCAAGGGAAACAACCGAATCCTAAACTTTCACCGTTGAAAGTGTTTTTAAATTATGCAAAAAATAATATGAAAGCAGTGCTTCAAGGCCGTGTTAATTCTCGTAAATCGGCTTGATGTGATTTAAATAATCAATAATTCTTAAATTATAGATTCATATCATAAAGTGAGAATGCTCTAAACTAGAATAGGGCATTCTATTTTTAAAACTTAATGTGCACAGAACGCCATATTAAAATATTCAAATAAATCAGGCGTACTCATCCAAAGGAAAATAGCAAAACTGAAAATGATGACTAAACCAATCCACAGTACAGCTTTTAACCATGAGAATGATGATAAATCAGTCATGAACAATCGCCTCCTCATTGACAAATAAATGTACAATCACGCCTAAGCCACTGAGTACAATCGAAGTAATCCAAATCGCATTGTAATTCCCTGTGAGATCATGGTTTAAACCACCAAGCCATCCACCAAAAAAAGACCCAACTTGATGCGTGAAAAACACGAGACCTGTGAGTGTGGTGAGGTATTTAACGCCAAACATATTGGCCACAATACCGTTGGTTAATGGTACGGTAGATAACCATAGTAGTCCCATGATGATACCAAAAGCATAAATTGTCCAAACACTCAGTGGGAGTGTTAGAAAGGCAATAATAGCAACGCCACGTAATCCATAAAGCCCCATCAGCAAGTGTGGTTTTGAAAATTTATCACCTAAATAGCCTGCTGTATAAGTGCCGAGAATATTAAATAATCCAACCAATGCTAAGAATACTGTTCCTGTAGAAGCATCAAAACCATGGTCGATTAAATAACCGGGTAAATGAATGCCTAAAAATACCACTTGGAAACCGCAAACTAAAAAACCGAATGCAAGCCATAAAAAGGGTTTGTGCTGTAAAGCAATTTTTAGGATTTGTTTGAATGATAAATTGGATTTAGTCACCTGTGTCACTGCATTGGGTGCAACATACATGGGTGCTTTTAGCATCCATGCAAGCGGGATAATCAATGCCACCAAGATTGCTGTAATGACCAATGCAGACGACCAACCAAAGTTTTTAATTAACAATAGGGTGGTTGGCAACATAATAAATTGCCCAAAAGAACCTGCGGCACTGGCAATCCCCATTGCCATACTACGCTTACTTGGATGAGCAGCTCGACCTACAGCTGAAAGAAGAATTGAAAATGAAGTTGCGGATAATGCCAAGCCAATAATCACGCCGACACTAAAATCAAGCAATAATGCATTTGAGCTGATAGACATGAGAAGCAAGCCGAGGCTATACAGTATGCCGCCTGCAATCACGACTTTTTTACTGCCGTATTTGTCTGCTAATGCACCTGTAAAGGGTTGCATTGCACCCCAAAGCAAGTTTTGTATTGCAATCGCTAAGCTGAAAACCTGATGACTCCATTGAAACTCATTGCTCATTGGTACCAGATAAAGCCCAAAACCATGTCGTACACCTAATGAGAGCGCTAGAATAAAGGCACTACCAATCAGCATAAAAATGAGTGGCTTTGAAAAGCGGGTATCATCTGTAATATGAGACATAAGTCATCCAAATCATTGTACTAAAACCTTCAAGTAGCAATTGTAGATGATTGAATGTCGAATGACGATAAAATAAAGATTGAACAATTGATAAATATTTTTTATAGGCTTAACTTTATTTCAAGTCTTTAAAATTAATCATAATTTTTTAAATGAGAACGACCCAAAGATCGTTCATTTTCAAGTTCGAACAAACTGTTATTTAAAAACGATAACCGATACCTGCATAGCCTAGAATAGGATTGATTTCGATATCTGTTTTAGCATTGATCAAGTCTCCATATTGATCATCTGAAACTGTAATTTTTGTGGTTCCTTTCAATTGTGCGTAGGAAATAGAACCGACAGCAAACCAACGATCATTAAAATCATAAGTAAATCCTGCTGTTGCTATTGGAGCAAAGGCATCCTCAGCATCTAACTTAACTTTAGGATTGCCACTACTTTTTTTGCCATCCAAAGCAGCACCTGCTTGATTTTGTTTTAGATTGACAATCATGTGACCTGCATTAATTAAGTCTTGTTCAATGTTTTTATTGATTTCCAATTCATTGAAATAGGCATACATCATTCCTACACCAATATAAGGTCTGAATTTATTTACACCTGTTTTTCCAAAATGATATTGAAACTCAAAAGCAGGCGTCCAAGCGCGTGCTGAAGCTGCTTTTTCATGTGCCTCTAGGTCTGTAATGAAAATATCTTTCTTTAAGGGTAAATCACCTACCAGAGAACCTATACCGCTTGGGGTTGCAACTCCTGAGAGCGGTGCATAAATTTTTCCTTTACCCATAATATCGACTTTGGGTGGAACACCAGCTTTGATTTCAAGAGAAATATTATCGGTAAAAAAATAGTTAGACATGATTCCAAGCGTTGTAACATCATCCGCTTCAAGTCCTGTACCTTCTGACTCCCATTGAGAAAGTCCATTGATGGTCGCTTCACCTGCAACATTCGATTTTAAATATTTGGTACCAGTTTCATCTTTATAAGACAACAAACCAATCACATCTAAATCCACGGCTGTTTTTAAAAAATTCTTCTTGGCTGTTGCACCACTTTGGCTTTCATCAATTGCGCCGAGTACAGAGTCAACTTTCACATTACCTACAGCTGCTTTTTGACCTTCCTCGACTGCGGTATTGATTTGAAATGGTTGAGCTTGTCCCGTAGGTTTGACATGAAGTGCACCTACAGAAACTGAAAAACGTTTAAAACCATCGCCATCTTTGAAGCTGAAGTAAGGGGAACTTGCATGACTGAGCATAGGTGTCAATGAGCACGATGCGACAAGGCACAGTAAGGGCTTATTCATAATTGGACTCCATGTCCGAAAATTGATACTAATTTTTATAAGCGCCCATTATTGATAAGTTGAATAAAAAAATATTGTTGTTTTTGAAGGGATATTCTTTTCACAAATGTATTATTTTGCTTGAAGTTTTATCATCGGGTTTAATAAGTACTTGGATCATGTAAGTTTGTTACCTTGTCATTACATTTTTTTAAAGACTAAATTATTTTCTTATTTTGTTTTAAAACAATAGTTTGTCATTATTTTTTTAAATGAATAATAAAAAAGGCCACCTATAGGTGACCTTTTAAAATAAAAATCAGGGTTATTGAGTCAATGACTTTTTATTTTGTGAATCGAGACAAGTCTTCTTCAGGACGTGCTGTTAATACTTCCACACCATTTTTAGTCACAAGTAGGGTATGTTCATATTGTGCAGATAGGCTATGATCTTTAGTCACAACCGTCCATTTATCACCCATTAAACGGGTTTGCCAAACACCTGCATTGACCATCGGTTCAATGGTAAAGGTCATACCTTCTTCTAAAATCATGCCTGTGTTCGGTTGACCATAATGTAGAACCTGAGGTTCGTCATGGAAAACAGTACCAATACCATGACCACAATATTCACGTACAACACTGAAACGTTCAGATTCGACATAACGTTGAATGGCATCACCGATATCACCAATGGTTGAACCCGCTTTAACAGTCGCAATCCCGCGATACATCGCTTCTTGAGCCACTTTACACAAGCGATCTGCAAGAATTGATGTTTCACCACCTACGATGTACATCATATTGGTGTCGCCGTGAAAACCATCTTTAATCACAGTCACGTCAATATTGAGAATATCACCTTTCTTTAAAATTTTACTTTCAGAAGGAACCCCATGACAAACCACATGATTTACTGATGTACAGATCACATGTTGGAATGCAGCACGGCCAGGTGCGGCGCCATAACCTAGACAAGCAGGTATTGCATTTTGTTTATTCACGATATAATCATGACAAATCGTATCAAGTTCAAGTGTTGAAACACCCGGCTTGATATGCGGTTTGATCATATCCAAAACTTCTGCAGCCAGTCGACCCGCGACACGCATTTTTTCAATATCGTCTGCGGTTTTGATTAATCGACGGGGAGCTTCGTAAGTACTGTTCATGATCTTTAAAAACTTTTGGAAATTTGTATGTGGCTATGGTATAAATAGCCGCCCAAATTATCAAATGCTTTTCGTTACTTTCTTCATGAACAGTTAACGAGAATTTTGATAAGGGTAATTTAAAAATCCGCACATATGTCGTCACATTACTCTGGGTGCCTGAAGGTTTTTTTAATCTTGAGGTGGAGAATGCGGACATATGGAGGCCTAACCCAAACTTTAAGGTAAAGAAAATGGCAGATTACAACGTAAGCATGCGCGACCTTCTTCAAGCTGGCGCGCACTTTGGTCACCAAACTCGCTTCTGGAACCCAAAAATGCGTCAATACATTTTTGGTGCGCGTAACCGTATTCACATCATTAACCTTGAACACACTGTTCCTGCGTTAAATGATGCTTTGAATTTTGTTAACAATCTTGCAAGCAAAAAGAACAAAGTATTGTTTGTTGGTACAAAACGTGCTGCTTCAAACATCATCCGTGAACAAGCTCAACGCGCTGGTCAACCTTATGTAGATCACCGTTGGTTGGGTGGTATGTTGACTAACTGGAAAACTCTTCGTCAGTCAATCAACCGTTTGAAAGATCTTCAAACTCAATCACAAGACGGTACTTTTGCTAAACTAACTAAACGTGAAGCTTTAGAACGTACTCGTGAAATGGAAAAACTTGAACGCTCTTTAGGCGGTGTTAAGAACATGGGTGGTTTACCTGACGCATTGTTCATCATCGACGTTGATCACGAAGCGATCGCTATTAAAGAAGCTAAAAACTTAGGTATTCCAGTTATCGGTATCGTTGATACAAACTCTAACCCAGATAACGTAGATTTCGTTATTCCGGGTAATGACGATGCGATCCGTGCTGTAACACTTTATGCTTCTGCTATGGCTGATGCTATTCTTGCTGGTAAAGAATACGCTCAAACTCAAGCAAATGCTCAAGCTAAAGGCGAAGAAGCTGCGAAAGAAGCTCCTGAGGCTTAATGCGTTTTGACGCAAGCTTGTCATTTTTACAACATATGATGACAAATTAAGCGTCGAGAAAGCAAAACGGCCCAGAGTACACTTTGGGCCGTTTTTGTTGAACAGATTCATATTCTACCGTATTTAGGAGAACAACATGACTGCAGTTACTGCGAGCATGGTAAAAGAATTACGTGACCGTACTGGTCTTGCGATGATGGAATGCAAAAAAGCATTAACAGAAGCAGACGGTGACATCGAATTGGCGATTGATAATCTTCGTAAATCAGGTCAAGCAAAAGCTGCTAAAAAAGCGGGTAACATTGCTGCTGATGGCGCAATCACAATCGTTCAAGAAGGTAACAAAGCGATTCTTGTTGAAGTTAACTGCCAAACTGACTTCGTTGCTAAAGATGATAACTTTGCTGGTTTCTCTGCGAAAGTTGCTGCTGCTGCTTTAGCTGCAAACGAAACTGATGCTGCTAAAATTGCTGAACTTAAACTTGAAGATGGTACAACTGTTGAAGAAGCGCGTATTGCACTTGTTCAAAAAATCGGTGAAAACATCCAAGTTCGTCGTGCTGCAATTGTTGAAGGTGAAAACCTTGCAGTTTACAAACACGGTTTAAAAATTGGTGTTGTTGTTTCTTACACAGGTTCTGCTGAAACTGGTAAAGGTGTTGCAATGCATGTTGCTGCATTCAACCCAGTTGCAGTTACTGCTGAAGATGTTTCTGCTGATCTTATCGCTAAAGAGAAAGAAATTGCAGAAGCTAAAGCGATTGAATCTGGTAAGCCAGCAAACATCGTAGAAAAAATGGTGACTGGTTCAGTTGAAAAATACTTGAACGAAGTTGTTCTTGAGCGTCAAATGTACGTGATCGACAACGACAAGAAAGTTGCTGATGTATTAAAAGCAACTGCTACTACAGTTGTTCAATTCGTTCGCTTCGAAGTAGGTGAAGGTATTGAGAAGAAAGCTGAAATGAGCTTTGCTGATGAAGTTGCTGCTGCTCAGGCTGCTGCCGCTGCTCAATAATTTTTACTGATTCAGTAAAAATATAAAAAACCCCTCAAATTTTGAGGGGTTTTTTATATGGGTACATGTAAAGCAATAAAAGTACTGATTTTAAGAATGTTTAAGTGCGAAATTTGTGCTACATCTTCTATAATCGGTTTTATATTTTTATTATTCTAATTTTGATTCACTATGGCAAATAAAACTCAACTTGGCATTGGCGCTGCAATCGCAGTATTGGTCGCTGCCTATTTTGGAATTGATTTAAATCAACAAAAAAATGAGCCTGTTCAACAGCCTAAAGTTGAATATTCAGACCAACCAAACTCACATACTCAACAAAATTCGAATCCTTCCGTGTCTCATGAAGATCCAATTGACGAGAAGAAAAATCATCAAGTTCAAAATGATCGTACTCAGAATCATCCATATACAAATAGTCAAAGCCAGCATGGTCTTGAAGTTATTGCCAAATCATACGAACGTAAATTAAGTAATGTACAAGTTCAGTCAGTTGGACGAGTCAAAGCGATTTTACGTGATGATAATGATGGTTCACGTCATCAAAAATTTATTCTTACACTAGAGAATGGTCTAACAGTTTTAGTGGCACATAATATTGATTTAGCACCACGTGTTGACAATTTACATAAAGGCGATACGGTCGAGTTTTTTGGCGAATATGAATACAGCACGCAAGGTGGGGTGATTCATTGGACGCATCGTGACCCTCAGCATCGTCATGAAAATGGTTGGTTAAAACATGATGGTAAAACCTATCAATAATGGATTATTTATTGAAGTCAAATTCATCACTATGAGAAATATATGACATAGCAATTTTGTTCTATACGTTTTTTTGAATCATGTTATTTTTAAATCAATCAATAAAGTCTGAATAGAAAGATGCAGGAGTGGGCGAGCTATTTTCACCTTAAGGAATTGGGTGGATTAGAGTTGTTAAAAGCACAATATCACCATAAACAATTTTCTAAGCATGTGCATGAAGGTTATTGCATTGGTGTAATTGAAGAAGGCGCACAAAGTTTTTATCGAACAGGGCAACTTCATACCGCACCGAAAGGTGATATTATTTTAGTCAATGCAGATGAAATTCATACAGGTTCATCTGCCGTGGAATCAGGTTGGAAGTATCGGGCAATTTATCCAACGCCTGAAATGCTTTTAGAGGTTGGAGAAGATTTTTTTACGGTTAAAAATAGTGTGCCGTGGTTTCCAAATGCAGTGGTGCATGATATCGGTCTAGCGCAACAACTTTCATTACTTTTTGATTTATTAGAACAAAAGGATAATGCCTTATTAAAAGAAAGCATGTATTTGTCTACTCTAGCTCGTTTAATTAGTCGTTATGGACGTGCAAAATTAACCCCTGCGGAACTGCCTGAAGCACAACGAAAAGTAGAAACAGTCAAGGAATTATTAACCAGTTTTCCTGAGCATGATTATTCTCTTACCGATCTTGCAAGTTATGTCGGAATTAGCCCGTGGCATTTTTTACGTGAGTTTAAAAAATATACAGGTTTGCCACTACATAGCTGGTTGGTTCAAGTACGCTTACAAAAAGCACGTCAGCTACTTAAACAAGGGCAAAGTATTGCAATAACTGCTCAAAACTGTGGCTTTTCAGATCAAAGTCATTTTAATCGACATTTTAAAAAAGCGATGGGTGTAACACCTTCGCAATATCTCAGTACATTGCAGTATTAAAATAACGTCAGTTCTGGGGAAATTCTGATGTAAGTTATTGAAAAAAATGATCAGGTACAACGGAGTCTTACCGTTTAAAGTCAAATGCAAGGATTAACCTTCGGTTCGACCTGAGAGGTACTACCTCGCAAGGCTTTCGGGAAAAGTAGGCAAAACCATTTGTCAGTCGCCAACTCGACAGATATCTTCAAGTACCTAATATATTGCAAAAACAGTATATTACAGATCTTGCGGAATATATTCCTCATACCTCGAACAATGCGACTGACGTTTCTGCGTATCATATAGTTGGGAATATATCTTATCCCGAGCTCAGGTTAAAATAGCAATTTCATCCAATCTTTTATGCTTGTTTTATAAGATACTCGTTTTATTCTTTGTTATGGATGATGCCTATGAATGATCAATTTAAATCTGTTTCTCATCAGGCAGTGCCACAAAAAACTTTAAATAAAAAAGCCTTTTTTCAGGGTGTGATGGATATTCTCCCTTTATCCATTGCTGTGCTTCCGTGGGGAATCCTTGCAGGCTCAATGGCGATTAATGCAGGTTTAAGTTTTGCTCAAGCCTTTTCAATGTCTGCTATTGTTTTTGCGGGGGCTGCACAATTGGTTAGTTTAGGTCTCGTGATGTCAAATGCTTCAGTATTTACAATCATCATTACGATTTTCTTTTTAACCAGTCAGCATTTAATTTATGCTCTAAATTTTCGCAAAGAGGTCTCTCAATTCCCAACGCATCAACGCTTGATGATTGGCTTTTTACTCACAGACGAACTTTTTGCTGTAGGTATTGGTGAAAATAAACAACGCACTTTTGCTTATTTATTTGGAGCAGGTTTGTGTTTTTATCTGGCGTGGTGTTTGTTTAGTTTATTGGGAATTTTACTTGCTCAATCCATTCCAAATTTAGAAAGTCTGCATTTAGATTTTTCGATTGTTGCAGTTTTTATTTTGATTATTGTTCCGATGATTAAAAATATTGCCACTTTATTTGGTGTAGTCGTCACTTTAATTTCAGCCTGTATTTTTAAATATTTACAATTTGAAGGTGGTGTTGTGCTGTCAGGTTTATTGGGAATGTTGGGTGCAATGTCTGCGGCTAAAATGATGGGCAAAATAATAAGGAAAAGAAAATGACTTGGATTTTATTACTCAGTTTAGCTTTGGTTGTTTTTATAAACCGTTATTTCTTTTTAGAACCCAAAATTGCATTTAAACTGCCTGTATTCATTGGAAATATGTTGCAGTATTCCGCACCATGTTTACTGACCGCCATTTGTGCACCGATTATATTTTTTCAAGGCGAACAGTTACGTGCTTTACCACAGGATGCTTATTTCCTTACCGCCATTTTATGTGTTGTTTTCGCATTAATTTCTAAGAAAATCTTATTGAATTTAGGCTTAAGTTTATTGTGTTTTTATGGGTTGAGTTATTTGTTGGGTGGATAAGACCAGTCCTAGAATGGGTAATCCTAAAACAATATTTCTTAATTAAAACAATGTCATCATAATATTTTTAATGCTTAATTTTTAATCCTGATTCAATGATATGAATAATAAAACAATCACTGTAATGTAGGCGGTGATTGCTTTCTATTTGATGTGCAGCCAATTAAGGATAGACTCAATGATGAGTTTATCGTATCAAGCTTATCTAAGAGGCTTTTTAAAGAGAAACAATACATTGCTTAGCGATGGTTTCTATTTTTTGATCATTCACTTCTAAATTGTCCCATTTCTGCATTTGATGAATCATCCATTCAAAATCAGATGCTTTTGGGTGGGTATCATGAGGAACTAGATTTTGAATAATATTTAGGATTTTACGAAACTCTTGAACGTGCACTGACTCGGAACAATTAAATCGAATAATGTTGTATTCAATTAATATTTCCCAAATATCTTCAATAGATTCAAGTGATCGTAAATCATTTTGTGCTTTGGCGATTGCTTGGCAGAGTGCATGTAATGTGTTTGGATGTTGTGTAGCCCATTCTTGCGTAACAGCGAAAACCTTATTCGCAATTTCAGGAATGAATTGCTGACTTGAACAAATCGTTGTACTTAAACCTTCAATTTCTGCTTGAATATTCCACGGTTCACCTACGCAAAAACCATCAATCATTTGCTTTGAAATAGCCTCAACCATATACGGTGGTGGAAGTGTTAAAAGCTTATGTTTTTGAGCGATTTGTAGGTCAGCTAAAGCGAGCCATTCTTTTAAACAATAATGATGAATTGAATGCTGAAAAACATGTGCTAAACGAATATTTTGTTGCTGATGAATAGCATAAGTCAATTTTTTTGCAGAACTTTCTAGTGAGTCATGCGCTGTAATATTGAGATCAAAACATAGTTTTTGGCTTAAACTAATCGATGTTGGATTATTACTCAAGATTAATGGGGTTTGAAATGGAATACCTAATTGATCTGAACCTAAGGTCGCAGCAGGAAGCATGGCAGATAAACAATGTGCCGCATCTAAAAGACCAAAGGCTAAACGGTCGCGTAAACTTGCCCAAGATGCTTCTTTAACTAACGCGACATTTAAGCCTAAATCTGCAAAATAACCTTGATGTTTTGCCCAAAGAATCGCAATACAATCCAATAATGGAACATAACCTAATCGAATATCAGTTTTTTCTAAATTCGACATTTTATTGCTCCTTAAACTGAGATTGTAATAAAAGCTGTGCGTCTAGTAGACGACGAGCCATTTCCCCAATAGTCATGCGGTGACTCATGGCATTTTTACGCAGTAAAGTAAAAGCATGTTCTTCATTAATATGATGTAGCTTCATGAGTAAAACCTTAGCTTTTTCAATATCTTTTCGATCGGCTAGTTTGCTTTTGGTATCCTGTAAATCATTCAGTAATTTCTTATGTTTTTTATATTGTTCAATGGCAATTTCTAAAATACTGTCTAATTTTGAGGGTTGTATACCATCCACGATATAGGCGGTAATCCCCGCTTCAATTGCACTTTTAATGGTGTCTTTATGGCTGTTTTTAGTAAATAGTACAGTGGGTAAATCGAACTGACTGACGCAACTTTCAATAATGTCACGTTGCGGATGATCCATATCTAATAAAATAACATCTGCTTGAATTTGTTGCAGATAAAATAAATCGAGTTGATCTGTCATTAAACATGCGACCACATCGAATTGATGTTCAATTAAAGTGAGTTTAACGAACTCTGCACGATCAAAATCATCATCGATTAAAGCTATTTTCAGTTTTGGCATGATGCATCAAGAAAGCCTGTGTATAAATTGAGCATGCAATAAATATACCAGATCATAAATAGGGGCAAATTGAGATATTTATACTCTGTTGAGTATAAGTGGGAATTTTAAATGCACTTAAATGTAGCAAAATGCGCCCATTCATCGCATTGGTAAATTTTCTGTTGAGGATAATCTAAAAATAAATTGTCCATTTAAAAATTATAAATATTTTTAATAAAGTATTTTTTAATAATTAAAACAATATCTTATTCTTTATTTTAAAATATTGGCACGCTCATTGCTATATTCATCTTGAGTCAAAGACGACTCTAATAAAATTTGTAAGACGGCCAACGACGTCCGCTCTGATCGACTCTGCTGTGCAGCAATCCGCATAGCAGATAACCCAATACGTTCAGTTTAGGTAGGAGATGGTCATGTCTTCAAATTTAGATGCTAAAAAAGCAACAAAAATTAGTCTTTTTAGTTTCAGCAGTGCAGCGATGAGAGCCTTCCACATGAGTTGGCTCGCCTTTTTTGTCTGCTTCTTTGCGTGGTTTGCATGTGCGCCACTCATGCCTGTGATAGCAGGTGAGTTCCATCTCACGAAAGATCAAATTGCCAATATTAATATCGCAGCTGTTGCGATCACGATTTTAGTGCGTCTGATCGTCGGTCCTTTGTGTGATAAATATGGGCCTCGCAAAACGTACACAGCACTTTTGATTATTGGCAGTATTCCTGTATTTGGTGTTGCTTCTGCAAATAGTTATGAATCATTCCTATTCTTTCGATTGCTGATTGGGGCGATTGGAGCAAGTTTTGTTATTACGCAATATCACACCAGTATCATGTTTGCGCCGAATGTAGTCGGTACAGCAAATGCAGCTTCAGCAGGCTGGGGAAATGCAGGTGGTGGTGCGACTCAAACTTTAATGCCATTGATGTTAGCTGCACTGGTGATGTTTGGTGTAGAGCAAGCAATGGGTTGGAGAATCGCACTGATTGTTCCAGGTGTGCTTATGCTAATCGTAGGTGCAATGTATTGGAAATTTACTCAAGACTGCCCACAAGGTGATTTTAAAGAACTTCGTGCACAAGGTCTAAGTGTTGGTAGCGACAAAAAAGGTGGTGTTGCTAT
The DNA here is from genome assembly GCF_002233755.1 of Acinetobacter piscicola. Taxonomy (GTDB): domain Bacteria; phylum Pseudomonadota; class Gammaproteobacteria; order Pseudomonadales; family Moraxellaceae; genus Acinetobacter; species Acinetobacter piscicola. The sequence goes on from NZ_NIFO01000001.1 coordinate 121,545, forward strand.
TTTGATGCACGCTGCAAAAAACTATCGCGTTTGGATCTTATTTGGTGCTTATGCAGCATGCTTCGGTATCGAAATCTTTATTCATAATGTTATCGCAATGTATTACGTCGATCATTTTAAATTCGGTTTAAAAGAAGCTGGAATGGCTGCGGGAATTTTCGGTTTACTTGCATTATTTGCTCGTGCACTTGGCGGTATTGTTTCAGACAAAGTTGCAACTCAAAAAGGCTTAGATGGTCGTACTAAAGTTTTATTTGCAATGATTTTGATGGAAGGGTTATTCCTCATCGTATTTTCGCAAATGAACACGGCAATGTTTGCAATCCTAGCAATGACCGTATTCGCTTTATTTACTCATATGGCATGTGGTGCAACATACGCTTTAGTCCCTTTTATTGACCGTGATGCTTTAGGGGGGGTAGCAGGCATTATTGGTGCTGGTGGTAATGTCGGTGCGGTTGCGGCAGGTTTCTTACTTAAAGGTATGTTGGATATTCAAACAACATTGATGATTTTAGGTGGCTTAGTCGTCATCGCTGCAAGTTGCGTGTTAATGATTCGCTTCTCAGTAGAGCATAAAGAGAAAGAACAAAAGTTGTTTGAGGCTGCTGTACTTGAACGTGACAGCATGGAACAAAATGCTTCAGCAAGTGCGAAGCAAAGTATTTAAGCCAAAAATAACGAAAAGAATTGAGGAGAATTGATATGAAATTAGTGATGATTGGTCATGGCATGGTTGGACACAAATTCATTGAATCTGTGTTGGAAAATGCAGGCGATGATGTTGAAATTACCATCTTGGCAGAAGAGCCACGCTTAGCATATGACCGCGTACATTTGACTGAATATTTTACTGGTAAATCGGCAAAGGATTTAACACTTTGCCGTTCAGACTTTGCCGATGCTTATGGAATAGACCTGCGTTTAAGCACTAAAGCAACAACGATTGATACAGCCAATAAACTCATCACCACAAATCATGGTGATGTGATCAGCTATGACAAATTGGTTCTCGCTACAGGTTCGTATGCTTTTGTACCTCCAATTCCGGGTAATGATCGTCAGAACTGTTTTGTTTACCGCACGATTGAAGATTTAGATGCAATCCGTGCAGCCAGTCTAAATGCAAAAACAGGTGTGGTGATTGGCGGTGGATTATTGGGTTTAGAAGCAGCTAAAGCCTTACGAGATTTAGATCTCGAAACACATGTGGTCGAATTCGCGCCACGCTTAATGGCTGTGCAAATTGATGATTTAGGCGGTAAAGTTTTACGCTCAAAAATCGAAAATTTAGGTGTAAAAGTTCATACCCAAAAGGCAACTTCATCGATTGAAGATGGTGTAAATACCACGCATGTGATGAAGTTTGGTGATGGTTCTGAACTTGAAACAGATATTGTTTTATTTTCGGCAGGGATTCGTCCACGTGATGAATTGGCGCGTCAAAGCGGGTTAGCCATTGGCGAACGTGGCGGGATTGTGATCAATGATTATTGCCAAACCTCTGATGCAGATGTTTATGCAATTGGTGAATGCGCATTATGGCAAAATAAAATCTATGGTTTGGTTGCACCGGGCTATGACATGGCGCGTATTGCAGCAAAACATGTGATGGAACAAAGTTGTAATGAGTTCGCTGGTGCGGATATGAGCACGAAGCTGAAATTAATGGGAGTCGATGTTGCTTCTGTGGGTGATGCACATGCGATGACGCCAAACTCACTCAGCTATTTCTATGCTGATGAGGACGAAATGGTCTATAAAAAGATCGTCGTCAATGCTGAAAAAAATAAGTTATTAGGTGCGGTACTCGTTGGTTGTGCCAAAGAATATAGCGATTTATTACAAATGATGTTGAATGGATTGGACGTTCCTGAAAATCCTGAAAGCTTAATCATGCCAGGTTATGCACAGTCTTCTACAAAATCAGGTGGTAGTGGTGTAGATTTGCTACCTGATAGTGCAACGATTTGCTCATGTAACAATGTCTCTAAAGCAGATATTTGTAGCGCAATTGCAGATGGTTCAACGTCTCTAGGTGCTTTGAAAAAATGCACCAAAGCTGCAACAGCATGTGGCGGATGTGCTGCATTGGTTACCCAAGTTTTAAAATCTGAATTGCAACGTCAAGGTGTGACGGTAAATAACCATATCTGTGAACATTTTGCTTATTCACGTCAAGAGCTGTATCACTTAGTACGTATCAATGAAATCAAAACTTTTGATGATCTGATTCAACAACATGGTCATGGTCTAGGTTGCGATATTTGTAAGCCCACTGCTGCGAATATCCTTGCTTCTTGCTGGAATGATTTTGTTTTAAAACCAAGTCATGCAGGGCTTCAAGACAGTAATGATTACTATCTTGGCAATATTCAAAAAGATGGTTCTTATTCTGTCGTACCCCGTATGGCGGGTGGTGAAGTTACTCCTGATGGCTTAATCGCCGTAGGTCAAATTGCTAAAGAATATGGTTTATATACCAAATTAACAGGTGGGCAACGTGTCGACATGTTTGGTGCACAAATTCACCAACTGCCTGAAATTTGGGAAAAACTCATCGCTGCTGGTTTTGAGTCAGGTCATGCTTATGGTAAATCATTGCGTACTGTGAAGTCTTGTGTAGGTAGTACATGGTGTCGTTATGGTGTAGACGACTCAGTCGGTTTGGCTATTTTCCTTGAAAATCGGTACAAGGGCTTGCGTTCACCGCATAAATTAAAAATGGCGGTTTCGGGTTGTACTCGTGAATGTGCCGAAGCACAAAGTAAAGATGTGGGCGTGATTGCGACTGAAAAGGGCTGGAATTTATATGTCTGTGGTAATGGCGGGATGAAACCACGTCATGCAGAATTATTGGCTTCAGACTTGGATACGCAAACTTTAATTAAGTACATCGATCGTTTCTTTATGTTCTATATCCAAACAGCAGATCGTTTACAACGTACTTCGGTATGGCGTGACAACATGGAAGGTGGTTTGGACTACCTTAAAGATGTTGTAGTCCATGATTCGCTTGGTGTAGCAACTGAACTTGAATACCGTATGAGTCATGTAGTGGGTACATATCAAGATGAATGGCGCACTGCGGTAGAAGACCCTGAAGTACGCAAACGCTTTGTGACCTTTATCAATGCAAAAGCAGAACAACAACAAGATCCGCACATTCAATTTGCAGAAGTTCGTGGTCAAATTCGCCCAAAAACTGAAGCAGAACGAGATAGTAGCCGTATTCCTGTAGTTGAAGCTTAACAAATTAAGGTATTCAAACTTTTCATGTTCTTAACCCTCTTTGTTTTCTCTCTGAGCTTTGGTTTTAAGTGCTACTTTAAAACCAAGCGCAAGAGAAAATATGAGGTAGATAGAAAAGTTTAAAAAGGATAAAGACGATGACAATTTTAAAAGATATGAATGAACTGGATTGGTTAGATATTTGCGCTTTGGAAGACATTACTCCAAATACAGGTGTCGGTGCGTTGTTGGATGATCAACAAATTGCAATTTTTAGGGTAGGCAGCGAAAAGCGTGTTTATGCTTTAAGCAACCAAGACCCATTCAGCAAAGCCTTTGTAATGTCTCGTGGCATTATTGGAGATTTACAAGGTGAGCGTGTCGTCGCTTCTCCAATTTACAAACAACATTTCAGCTTGGCAACAGGCCGTTGTTTGGAAGATAAAGACCAAAAACTTTTTGTTTTTCCAAGCAAAATTGAGAATGGCCGTGTGCTCATTAGCCCAACACCACAAAAAACTTATATTACCAATAATGGAACTTCTCAAGAAAAAATGAAGCTGGTTCTGATTGGAAATGGTCTGGCAGGCATGCGTTGTTTGGAAGATTTGTTAGATATGGCACCTGAGCGTTATGAAATTACCGTGATTGGTGAAGAACCATGGGGTAACTATAACCGTATCATGTTGTCACCAGTATTATCGGGCGATAAAACCATTGATGATATTATGTTGCATCCACATGCATGGTATAGCGATAAAAATATTCGCTTTATCGCAGGCGATCCAGCAGTGCGTATCGACCGTCCACGTAAGCATGTTTATACCGAAAAAGGTTTAATGGTGGATTATGATCGCCTGATTTTAGCAACAGGTTCAAAGCCATTTATTCCACCAGTAAAAGGCGCTGATTTAAAAGGTGTACTCAGTTTCCGAGACATTTACGATGTCAACAGCATGCTTGATTATTGCAAATCTAAAAAGAATGCTGTGGTGATTGGTGGTGGCTTATTGGGTTTAGAAGCGGCGTATGGTTTAAAACAACGTGGCATGAATGTGACCGTTTTACATCTGATGGATCGCATTATGGAGCGTCAATTAGATGGTAAAGCAAGCCAAATGCTACGCCATAGCATTGAGCAAAAAGGTATTTCGATTATTACTGAAGCCAATACTGAAGAATTAATTGGTGTAGACGGACATGTCACTCAAATTAGACTTAAAGATGGCACTATTTTAGATGCAGACTTAGTGGTTTTTGCTGTGGGTATTCGTCCAAATATGGCTTTGGCACAAAGTGCAGGCTTACGTTGTAATCGTGGTGTATTGGTGAATGACACCATGCAAACGTATGACCCGAGTATCTATGCTGTTGGTGAATGCATTGAACATCGTAATCAGACTTTTGGATTGGTTGAGCCATTATGGGGACAAGCATTCATTTGCGCATCACATTTAGCAGAGCATGGTAGTTTAACCTTTAAAGCACCAACTGTTCCGACACAGTTAAAAGTCAGTGGTTGTGATGTGTTCTCAGCAGGTCGTATTGATTTAGAAAATAGTGAGCCTAAAGAAGATTTTGAAGACATTATTTTGAATGATGAAAAACGTCAGATTTATAAACGCATTATTATTCAAAAAGATAAGGTCGTCGGTGCAGTATTGTTTGGTGATACTGAAGATGGTGTTTGGTATGCAGAATTAATTTCGGATCAAACCTCAATTTCTTCTATTCGCAATAAATTATTGTTTGGTAAGGATTTTGCATTAAAGAAAGCAGGGTGAAGTAGTCTCCCTAATTCCTTTTTAAAAGAGTGGAATGTTCTAACCCTAAACAATTTAGGTATTGAAGTCCCTTCTCCCTTAGGGAGAAGGTTAGGATGAGGGGGATTTTTAATATAAAACCTCCCCCTACCCCCTCCTGAAAGGAGGGGAAATAAAAGCTTTATCAGGAGCGAAGCAGAAATGAATAGTATCCCTGTAATGGAACTGCATAGCTCCACAGAAGAAATGATTAAAACCACACAAACGACATGCCCTTATTGCGGTGTGGGGTGTGGTGTAACCGCAACAGTTCAAGAAACTGCTTTAGGGCAAAAAGTATCTGTTGTTGGTGATGTTAATCATCCATCAAATTATGGAAAGCTTTGTATTAAAGGCAGTAATTTAGCAGATACAATTGGTTTGGAAACACGTGTTTTGCACCCCATGTTAGGGCGTAAAACTCATTCAGAAACAAAAACTTTAAGCACGCATAGAACACAAACAGACTGGGATACAGCGACTGATTTAATCGCCAATAAATTTCAACAATATATTGACCAATATGGTCGAGACAGTATCGCTTTTTATGTTTCTGGTCAGCTTTTGACTGAAGATTATTATGTCGTTAATAAATTCGTAAAAGGTTACCTCGGTACAGCCAATATTGATACCAATTCAAGACTATGCATGTCGTCAGCAGTAGCGGCACATAAACGTGCTTTTGGTGAGGATTTAGTTCCTGCAAGTTACCAAGACTTTGAACATACCGATATGGTGGTTTTAGTCGGTTCAAATACCGCTTGGTGCCATCCTGTTTTATACCAACGTATTATGCAAGCGAAAGAAAAGCGGGATTTATTCGTGGTGGTCATTGATCCACGGTTTACCGCAACTTGTGAAGCTGCTGATTTACATCTCCCCATTCTGATTGGTCAAGATGTTCGATTATTCAATGGCTTATTGCAGTATTTACATCAAAATGGTCATGTCGATGCTGAGTTTGTAGAGGCGCATACCCAAGATTTAAAAGCTGCTCTCGAAGCTTCTCAATCGGAAGCTGATATTGCTGAAGTTGCAGCTAAAACAGGAATTTCACTGGAAAAATTACAGTTATTTTTTGAGAAATTTGCACAAACTAAAAAAGTGATGACACTGTTTTCAATGGGGGTGAATCAATCTTCTCGTGGCGTAGACAAAGCCAATAGCATTATCAATTGTCATCTTTTGACTGGAAAAATTGGTCACTTAGGTGCTGCACCATTCTCAATGACAGGTCAACCGAATGCCATGGGCGGACGCGAAGTGGGTGGTCTTGCCAATATGCTCGCAGCACACATGGATCTAGGCAATGAACAACATCAACAGTTGGTTCAACAATTTTGGCAAAGTCCAATCATTGCAGATCAAGTTGGTTTAAAGGCTGTTGATCTTTTTGAAGCTGTTGAAAGCGGAGAAATTAAAGCGATTTGGATTATGGCAACCAATCCTGTGGTGAGTTTACCCAATGCAGATCAAGTCAAACGTGCTTTGGAAAAATGTGAGTTTGTGGTCGTTTCTGATATTTGTAAAGACACCGATACCACGCAATATGCCGATGTATTGTTACCTGCACTAGGGTGGGGTGAAAAAGAGGGTACGGTCACCAATTCCGAGCGTCGTATTTCAAGACAACGTGCCTTTTTAGACAGTCCAGAGCAAGCCAAAGCAGACTGGTGGTCTGTTTCACAAGTTGCTAAAAAATTAGGATTTGGTGGTTTTGATTTTGAAAATAGTCATGACATTTTCAAAGAGCATGCTCAACTTTCTGCTTACCAAAATGCAGAGATTTCACAACCTTCAGAGACAGCAGTTTTCCGTTATTTTAATTTACAAGGTTTAACTGATTTATCCATAAATGAATACAATCAACTCGAACCTACACAATGGCCTATTTTAAATAAAAATCAACAAGATGGTGCGGTTGCTCAGTTATTTTCAAATGGGCAATTTAGTTACGCAGATCGAAAGGCAAAGTTTATTGCAACAATAGCGATTGATCCTGTAAATCAAGTTGATAGTGAATATCCTCTAATTTTAAATACTGGGCGGATTCGTGATCAGTGGCATACCATGACCCGTACAGGTTTATCAGCCAATTTAAGTACACATAAAGCTGAGCCTTTTTGCGAAATTCACCCGAATGATGCTTTGAAATATGGTTTGAAAGAAGGTGAGTTGGTCGAGATTAAATCGGCTTGGGGAAATTGTGTATTGCGTGCGGTGCTGAGTGATAATATTCGCCGAGGACAAATATTTGCTCCAATTCATTGGAATGATCAATTTGCTTCAGATGCACGGGTTGGCAAAGTGGTTAATCCTGTCGTAGATACAATTTCAGGAGAACCTGAATTTAAACATACACCTGTGATGATTCAACCATTTTATACCCAATGGCAAGGCGTGTTTTATGTAAGAGAAGGCTTTGAACATCTCGTCAAAGATACGATTGAGGATGTTGTGTGGTGGACAAAAATTCAAACGGCTAAAGCAGTACGTTATGAATTGGCAGATCGTCGTCGATTTACCGAAACCACAGCACAATTGAAAAAGCTTTTGCCATTTGATGATGAAAGTTTTGAATGGTTAAATCTTGAAGATCAAACTGCACATATTAGTCATAGCGTGGTGTTGCAGGATGGGCATTTGATTGCCAGTTTATACATTGCACCAAAGGCGTTATTGCCAGATCGTGATTGGGTGGCAAGTCTCTTTAAGCGTGAGCGTTTAAGCGCAATGCACCGCAAAGCTTTACTAGCAGGGCAAGCAATGTCGATGGGTGAAAGTGAAGGGCCTTTGGTGTGTAGCTGCTTTAAAGTAGGTAAAAATCGAATTATCCAAACCATTAAAGAAAAGAATATTACCAATGAAAAGCAAGTCACAGCATGTTTAAAAGCAGGTGGGAATTGTGGTTCATGCTTACCAGAAATTCGAGGATTAATTAAGGCGTATCAGACAGAAACAACTTGATTTTAATCTAAATGAATTTATGGGTTAGTGCATTTTAAACAACCGATAAGCAAGTAAGTACGATACTTACTTGCTTATCAACTAGTTATGGAAGAAGCATGTTTGCTGAGTCAGCGCCAATTGAAACGATAACACCAATCATGAAGAAACCACAGAAGATAGAAAACCATACAATCATACGCTTGAAATCTTTATCTGAAATTGAGCTATCAGCATATTTTTGCGGTTTTTTTGGGTCTTGATCGTTATTCATTACATCATTCTCTGAATGCTTATCTTGAACAAATTATGTGTTGTAAATGAATTGTTCGGTAGATACAAAATTTAAGAAAAAAAATATAACAGATCAGCTTTAAAATTCAAATCTGTTATAAAAATAGATACTGTTACCCAAATCATTATTTGAACTTTTATGGGGCTGTACTTTTATTCATATATCATGATAGCTAATTTAGCAACGTGTATAAAAATCATTCAACTTTTTCAAAGTGCAGGGTGATTTGTTGTTGTAAATCACCAATAAGTAATTCTAATGCAGTTTGAATCCGAGTATTGATTTCAAATGAACAATTGATACGAATATGATTTTTATTTTGCGTCGTTGCATTGAACAAAATATTGGGTGCAACGCTGATATTTTTTTCAAGTAGACGTTGATAGAGCAAAGTACTATCCAAATATTCAGGAAGTTCGACCCATAGAAAGTAACCTGAAGGATAATATTCAACGCAGCATTGTGTCGGTAAATATGTATTTAAATAATTAAAATATTGTTTTTTCAGCCTTTGTAAGGTTGAACGAAGGGTTCTAAGGTGTTTTTCATAATGACGGTGTGGTAAATACTCGACTAAAGCATTTTGAATAAATGAATTGACTGAAAGCGTGCTCATGAGTTGGATATGTTGAATATGTTCTGAATATTTTCCCGCATAGACCCAACCGATACGAAAGCCTGCCCCTAAGGGTTTAGAAAAAGATGAGCAATGTAAAATGAGGTTTTGTTGATCAAAATACTTCATTGATAAGGGTTTTTTATTTCCATAATAAAGTTCTTCATACACATCATCTTCAATGAGATGAATTTGGTGTTGATGTAATATTTTCGCTAATTTGAGTTTAATATCATCATTCACCGTAAATCCAATCGGGTTTTGACTATTTAACATCATCAAACAGACTTTAATTGGGTACTTTAAAATCGCCTGTTCAAATGCTTCAATATCAATACCATCAACAGGATGTTCTGGGATCGTAATCACTTTTAAACCTAAACGTTCAGCCGCTTGCCAAGCGCCGTAAAATAAGGTTTGTTGTAATAAAATATAGTCACCCGGTTGCGTGACAGCCTGTAAGGATAAATTCAGCGCATCTAAACCGCCAGAAGTAATCACAATATCGGATGGATCGGTAGGAATCCCTTGCATAGCATAACGTTGAGCAATTATTTTTCTTAATTCATAGTTTCCTGGTGGCAAACTGGGCGTTTGTTCATAGCTACGTCGTTGTTTGGCAAGTTGCCCAAGTGTTTGGATCAATTTAGCAGAATAGAGCAGTTGACTATTGGGAAAGGCTGATCCTAAAGGAATAATATGCTCTGATTGAGTCGATTTTAAGTATTTGAATACAATCGAGTTAATTTCAATTTTGTGACTGATGGCAACATGTTTTTCTATCGTATGACTTTGATTTTCTGCAACGAAATAACCTGATTTTTCTTTAGAATAAATTAAGCCTTGTGCTTCGAGTTCTTGATACGCATTCATCACCGTAATTAAACTAAAGCCAGATTGTTCAACTTGCTGTCTTAAAGAAGGAAGTTTTTCATGTGCTTGCCATGTTTTATTTTCAATGAGTTGTTTTAAATGTTGCGCAAGTTGTTCAGATTTATACATAAAAGGTGACCCGAAAACTTAAATTAAAATTTAGCCTAAGATATGGATAAAACTGGAATAAACTTGTAAATCAATTTTTATTCACCAAACCGAAAACCAAATATCCATAAGAAAAATATAACAGATCTGTGCTGAAACAATAAATCTGTTATACATATATTTTATTTTTTTGTAGCTATATCTTCATTGTTTAACACGCCAAAATGACACCAATCATTCAAGTTTGATGAGTTTGCATAAGTCATATTCATCATGGTTAATGTATTTATGATCAATGTTTTTTGTTCAAATGAACTCATATTTATAATGGTGAAGAAATGTTTGTTACAGCGCAATTGAAGTCTCTTTCTGAGTTTGTGGACGAGAATGTGTTATCCGCAAAAACACAGAATATTCTAGAATTATATTATTTAAATTTGGAAGCTACATTGCTCAGAGCGAAAGTTTTGAGAGAATTCTCTAAAACTCAATCGTACTCAATCATCCAAAGTAAAATACTTCCAGAGCAAGCCAGTTTAGCGTATCTATTCGCACCGTTTATTTTATCAAATTTAAATAAAACAGTGATTTATACAACACCAGCATCATCTGCTGTGATGAATGTTTTAAATCATTACTATCAAGCAGATCAAAAGTATTCATCTGAACAAAAGCAAAACTCAAATCCAAACAAGGTTTTAGACGCTTTAAATATTTTTTTGGATATTCAAAGTTTAGCGTTGAGTGATTCAGATTTTATTTATTTAAATGTGATCAAAGCACTGTGCCGAGCAGATGTTTCGACGATTTTTCTTATTACAGATCTAAAGTTGGATCTTAAAAAAGTTTTAGAAATCGAATCATTTTTTAATGTAAGAATTCTTCAAATCAGAACACATGCGGAGCAGTACATTCCAGACAGTTCAGCACTCAATATAAACCATTTATTATTTAAAAATAAGAATGCATTTTATACCGATTTATGTAGCCAATTTTCATATATCAACGCGCAACTGTTACAACATTGTGATCAATATCGTTTTGATCAAGCTCAACATTTAATCGAAGATATGTTCTATTCAGAGCATATTATAGAAAAACTTTCGGTTTATTCTGAATATATGCAAACATGTTTACAGCAGGAAAAAGCAGTGTTTATTTAAAATTATTGTGTTGTTTTAGCTAAAACAAAATGATTCGAACAAACAGTTCAGATAAACAGTTCCAAATTAAAAAACTTAGATTCTTAGATGAAGTACAACAATATTTTCCAAAGAAATTATATGCTTTTTCAGTATTGTCTCGTCTTTAATCGATGAGACAATACTGTTTTCTGTACTAAAAATTAGTGACGTGGAATCCGAACGGTTAGCGCTGTCCATAAAGCTGCGATTACTTGCAACGCGCATATAACCAAAAATCCAGTAGCGAAGCTTCCTGTTAATTGACTAAACTTACCGATCAAAACTGGTGCAATAAAAACTCATTCAAGAATGATGTTACTCGGAACCTTAAAGAAGAAGTAACCAATGAAAAACATACAGACACCAATGTCGTATGCAACATCATTAAGCTTAAGTGCTTGACTCATTTGTAATTTGGTAAAAAATATTTATTCGATCTATAAAGTTAATTAGGTATCTATTTCAATTTGAATAAGATGGATATTGTAAAATTACACAGCAGATAAGAATTCAATTGTTTAATTGATTTGAGTTAACTAAGATTAGATTGCTCCAAGCGTCTATTAATAATCATTTTTTTAAACTTTTAAAACTCAGTTATTTTAATATCTTTCCAGCTCAAGTGATTCATACCTCGATCATCAGCTTCAATTGTTGCTGAACTTAACGTATTTTTTGTCTTATCATTTTGATCTGTGATATTAAAAAATATATGACAATAGTTTTAAAACCTGCGCTGTATGCCTATTTTAATATTGAGATTTAGGGTGATGATGGTCAAATAGTTTTTGTGAATTATTATTTTTATTAAAAATAAAACACTCCAGAGATGCCGCTGCATGGTCGTTACCCTGAACCCGATGAGTTCAAGGTGGACGTGACGTACACTTAATGGGTTTCCCACTCAAGGTGGGCATACACTCAAAATATACAGAACACATCCATAAGTTTAAGTATCGGCAGGGGAATAGACGTACTGGCGAACACCCTAGAGTTGTATTAAGTATACATAATTTAAGGATTGAGGCAAATCACCAAAGCTCATAAATTATAAACACAGACCTCAAAAACCAATCGATCGCACGGAAAAAAAGCAGATTATTCCGCTTTTTCAACCTCTTCCAAAATGTCGCCCAACAGTCGTTCACATTGTGCATATTCTTGTAACGATTTATTCATGGTCAATACTTCTTGCATTAGCTCCAAAGCAACCATGATCACCAGTTTATTGTGTTCAACATTAGGAGCTTTCCGACGGAACTCCTGAAACTTGTCATTTAAAAGCTGACCTGCTTTTTCCAAATCAGCCTTTTTATCTGAAGTCGTCGCTAAACGAAACACTTGTTCAATCAGACGTAATTCAACCGTCGCATGTTCAGTCATACTTAAACTTCCTCATTCACTTCTGTCGGATGAGCAAGTTGTTGAATTTCTTGCGCATGATGATCTTGTTCAGTTCCCAAAATCGAAAGACGTTGAATAATCGCTTCAACTTTAGCTTTGGCTTGTTCATTTTTCTGAATTAAGCGTTCACGTTCATCTTTAAGATTTTTAATATCTTGTAAATGATGACGTTGTTCATTCACTATTTTTTCTTTCACAAGGCGTAATTCATTGCGTTCAGCTAGAATTTCTTGAAAACGATTTTTTAAATCCGTACAACTTTTTTCCAAACGACCATAACGTTCAGCTAACGATGTCGCATCGGTATTGAGTTGTTGGAATTGTCCTTGCAACTGAGTGAGTTGATCAGTAAGTGACTCAATTTCATCCTGTTTTTGAGTAATAATACTGTTTTTATGACTAATTTGAGAATGAGCTTGCTCTTCGCTGTTATCTTTTTCTTTTAACAGCGATGCATTTTCTTTCTCAACATTTTCAATTCGTGTTTTTAAAACACCAATATGCGTCTGTAGACGCTGTAATTGTTCTAACATATCGAGGTCGCACAGATTCGCAATCAAAGGTAATATATAGAGAAGTATAGAGATTGGATAAGCGAATGCAAGACGATATTTCAGGTTGGTCGGATTGGAACCAAAATTTTGATGAGATTGAAGAAATTTCAAGCCCGAGTGAGTTACATGGCTTAGTCACAGGTATAGTTTGTGTTACGGAAGCGCCAACTCGTGATGAATGGTTACAAATTTTATCAACGCTAGATGTACCAAAAATAGACGATGCTGCGATTGCACTTCTAGCTGAAGAAGCGGAAGACATTTCACATGCATTATCTGAAGACGATTTAGACTATTTACCAATGCTTCCAGATGATGAACATACATTATCTGAGCGTGTTCAAGCTTTAGCAGATTGGTGTGAGGGTGTTGTTTTAGGATTTGGCTTAGCGTCAGGACGTATTCGTTCTGACGAACAAGAGCTGATCGAAAGTTTACAAGATGTTGCGTCAGTCGAATTTGATGAATCAGATGATGATGAAGAGGGGGAAGCAAGCTACCTCGAACTATACGAGTTTGTACGCTTGATCCCAATATCATTATCCATGGGACGTAAAAAAGTTGCTGTTGCTGAAAGTTCTTTGCTACAAAATTTGCATAGTAAGATGAAACAAGCAACGGATGGTTCTGATACAAGTAATTTGGTTGAAATGTTTACTCCGCATCGCCCAAGTTAAAAGATCTAATTATTTTCAAAAATGATGCAAATATTCTGTAAAGGGTATTTGCATTTTTTATGCCGTGATTGTAAGTTAAGGTCATAATTAACAGATTCAATGATTTGAAATATAAGCTGAATATAAAATGAAATTAAGCCAAGCAGATTTTCAGGAACGTCGTGACCGCCTCGCTGAGCAAATGGGTCCGAATAGTATTGCGATTATTGCAACCAGTCCTGAAGTGATGCGTAATAGTGATGCTGATTATAAATTCCGTACCGATAGTAGTTTTTTTTACTTAACAGGATTTGCTGAACCAGAAGCAGTCGCAGTGATTGAAACGGATCGAACTGGTCAAGACTATACTTATAGTTTGTTTTGTCGAGAACGTAACCGTGAGATGGAAATTTGGAATGGTTATCGTGCAGGCATAGACGGCGCAATTGATGATTATGATGCAGATGAAGCCTATGCAATAGATTTACTCGATGAAGAAATTATTGCCAAAATTTTAAATAAAGAAAAATTATTTTATCGAATCGGACAACGTGCCGATTTTGATGCAAAAGTAAGTACATGGATTAAAAAAGCCAATCAAACTGGGCGTGGTTTTGGTGTTCCTACGCAATTGGTACAGCTTGATCAAATTTTAGATGAAATGCGTGTATTTAAATCTTCGAAAGAAATTGAATTGATGCAAATCGCTTCCAACATCAGCGCTGAAGCACATACCCGTGCGATGCAGAAAGTCCGTCCTGAAATGATGGAATATGCTTTAGAAGCTGAATTGAATTACATCTTTGGTCAGAATGGTTGTGTTCCTGCATATAACAGTATTGTTGGTGGCGGTGAAAATGCCTGTATTTTGCATTATGTAGAAAATAATAAACCGTTAAAAGATGGTGACTTGGTTCTAATCGATGCGGCATGCGAATACGAATATTATGCCTCAGATATTACCCGTACATTTCCTGTAAATGGAAAATTTAGTCCTGAGCAGAAAGCCTTATATCAAGTTGTACTTGATGCGCAAATTGCAGCGATTGATGCGGTTCAAATAGGTCTTTCATATAAAGAACCTCACAACGTTGCAGTTCGTATTTTAGTGCAAGGTTTGTTGGATTTGGGCATTATGCAAGGGGACATTGAACATATTATCGAAACTGAAAGCTATCGTAATACTTATATGCATGGCACAGGTCATTTGATTGGTATGGATGTGCACGATGTCGGTTCATATAAAAATGAAGATGGTGAATGGCGTGTGTATGAAGCGGGCATGGTGGTTACTGTAGAGCCGGGCTTATATATTGCACCTGACGATGAATCTGTTGATGCGAAGTGGCGTGGTATTGGTATTCGTATTGAAGATGATGTGGTTGCAACAGAAAATGGTCCATTGGTTTTGACCAAAAATGTTGTGAAGTCGGTTGAAGATATTGAAGCTTTAATGGCCAAGTCGAGATAATTTTGTATTTGAATAGTCGATGAAATATCCGATTTATCAAAAGTAAATATGGAAAAAGTTCTAGATGGTCATAACAGAATCTCCAGCTACTCAGAGTGAATATCAACTTATTTCTGAATGGCTTGAATCACGATTTTATCACTGTATTGGTGTCACGGCTTTTCTTGAGCAAACGAAAGTCGTAGATGCTCAATGGCATCTTTTGCGGTTATATGATCCAAACAGACCAGATGTACTTTTAGGTGTTGCTGTGGTACTTGCAAAAGGCACATGCTTTTGGTTACCAGAAGCGTCTTGTTTTGCTGAATTGCTTTGCCCATCGATGATGAATTTCCAACCACGTCGGATTGTAACCACCTCCGTTGGTCGTGATGTATTGCGTAGTGTTGTAGTGCCTCGGGTACACATGTCACGAGAGTACGATCAATGGATCATGGTCTGTACAGGTCGTTTCCCACAAGCGAATGGGCGTATGGCAAATTTGTCAGATATCACCCGTCTTGTGGAATATCAGCACCAATATAATGAAGAGCGTTCAGTCGAGGAAGTATCAGACTGGAACATACTCATCGCGCAAGAAAAGGTTGCTGTATATGAAGTAGATAGTCAGATTGTGTCTATTGTTCGGTTTGGAATAGAAACAGATCGGCTGGTCAGCATAGGTGGAACTTACACATTTCCAGCGTATCGTCGGCAAGGTTTTGCTGAGTGTGTAGTTGCATTTGTCGTTGATCGAATCGTTTCCACTGGGCGTATCGCCCACTTAATTGTTGATATTGATAACCAAGCTGCGGTCGCACTTTACCACCAGATGGGTTTTGAGTGTGTAGGGGAGTCGTATGTAGCCTATCCAGCGTATGTATAAACAAGAATATGTATAAAAATAATAAAATATTTTATTTGTAATTAGATTATTATTTTTAATTATAAACACATAAGATATTGAAATTTATTAAAAATAAAAATGATACGCGGATTCATTTTGATTGTTTTTTATTTTGATCGTATTTTAATTTCATACTTACTATTCGGTAAGTACTTACAAAAAGTAAGCTTGTCATTTAGTATAGATATTATCCAAAGAAAAATGTGATTTTGCACATATTTCAATCCTTATATTAAATGAGAAAAAGTTATGGCTACTCCAATGTTACATTGGATTTTAGATCCTATCTGCGGCTGGAGTTATGGCGCATTACCTTTAATTAATGCAGTTGAAGCAGCATTCCCTGATTTACAACGTCTACACTTTGGTGGATTGTATAGTGAAGATCATCAGCCACAAATGACTGCAACGATGCGTACCCAAATCATTCACTATGATGAGCAAATCCATCAGCTTACTGGTGTTGTTTTTGGTGATGCTTATAAAAATGGATTATTAAAAGATCATCAACTTTTTATGAATTCTATACCTGCAACACATGCTTTACTCGCAGTTGAGCAAGGTTTGGGACATCATGCAAGTGTGTCTTTTTTGAACTTGATACAACAAGGCTATTATCAGCAAGGTTTAAATATTACACAATATGATGTGATTGCCCAACTCACTTCCAAATTAGGTGTGAGTGATGAGCAATGGTCAAAATATTTAGGTGCTATAGATCAACAGCAAATTGATGAATCTATTCATCATGCCCGTAGACTGTTGTCACAAGTTCAAGGTCATGGTTTTCCAACCTTGGTATTTGAAAATCAAAATGGTGAAATAAATAAGATCGCCGTTCAACATTTTTACAATAAATCACAGGACTTCGTGAGTTTTGTGGCGCAACAACTTAAACATTAATTGAATCACTTTAAATATAACTGAGGTCATCATATGAAATTATTTTTAAAATCACTTTTGGTCAGTTCAATCGCTCTAAGCGCTTCTGCCTTTGCCGCAGAATTAAGCTATAAAGTTTATAATCCGCAAACTCAAGCGATTTTCCCTGTGACATCCACTTTGATCACGGGTGAAAAAGATGCTGTATTGGTTGATGCGCAATTTAGTGTAAACGATGCGAAGAATCTGGTAAAAATCATTCAAGACAGTGGTAAAAGTCTAAAATATATTGTAATTACAGCAGGTGATCCAGATTATTATTTTGGGTTAGAACCGCTTGTTCAGGCATTTCCAGATGCCAAAGTGATTGCTACACCTGAAGTGGTTAAGCATATTCAAGCAACGAAAGAGGGGAAATTTGCGTATTGGGGGCCAATCTTAAAATCAGGCGCACCATCACAAATCATTGTTCCCAATGTGATTGAAGATAAATCCATAGAGCTGGAAGGTGAACGAATTGAAATTAAAGCACCGGGTAAATATGCATCTTATTTGTGGGTTCCAAGCAATCGTACTATTTTAGGTGGTGTAGGTTTGTCATCGGGTATTCATTTGTGGACTGCGGATACACAAAGTAAAGAAGCGCGTGATGAATGGAAAAAAGTGCTTAAACAAATGAATCGTTTGCGACCTAGTGCCGTGATTCCGGGTCACTATATCGGTGATATTCCTACTGGGACACAAGCCATTGACTTCACGTATCATTATCTTGCTGATGTAGATAAAGTCTTAAAAGATCATAAAGATTCTGCATCTGTGATCGCAAAGTTAAAAGAAAAATATCCGAACTTTGCTGATGAAAGTTCTTTAGAGCTCAGTTCTAAAGTGCTGACTGGAGAAATGGAGTGGAAATAATTTAAGGGTTATTGTGTTATGAAATTTCTATTTGCATCATAATCAATAAACCAAAAGAAGTTCGTTATGCATCATTTGATCTGTTTTTAGATAAAGTGATGCGTAATGTAAATATCTTGGATAAATAAATTTTAGATCATTGGATTGTTTTATATCAGTGATATTTAACTTTAATATCATCTTGAAAATGTGTTCTTTTAACCATTCAAATTGTTTGTGATATCAACAATGCTAATGTTGTTTAAGTGCAAAGGACTGGAGTGTATTCACTGAAATATCACGTAGCCTTGCAGGCTTAACTGATTAATATTGACTGTGATCTTTTAAATTGATTGAAATGGCATTACCAAACGAACGCAGTTGCTTTTATTTTTTAGGTCAATACAGCTTTGTATTGGTTTTTGAGGATGGTTTTTTATATTAGGAACAACGTATTGATTCAGTACAAATAAAATAACAATTTCCTATTTCAATATAAAAATAGCTGACCTTCATGTAATATAAAATTAATCAAGATTATAAGTATTCAGTAAGCTGAATCGCGTATAGAAAGGATCAAAGCATGCAACAAGAAGTCATCATCGTGGGCGGTGGTATGGTTGGGCTGAGTTTGGCATTGATGTTAGCGAAATCTAACATCGCTGTGAAACTTTTAGAAGCTGTAAAATATCCAAATTATGACGATGCGACAGTTGCGCCATATCATTCCAGTTTTGATGCTCGAAATACTGCATTATCACGCCGCACTGTGCAGATTTATCAAAAGCTTGGACTGTGGGATGCTTTACAAGAACATGCGACCCCTATTCTCGAAGTGCATATTACTGAACAAGGCAGTTTTGGTAAGGCACGTTTAGTTGCAGAGCAAGAAAAAGTCGAAAGCTTTGGGCAAGTGATTGAAAATGCATGGTTAGGACGAGTGTTGTTAACGCAAGTTCGCCAGCAGCCGTTGATTGAACTGATTGATGGTGTACAGGTTTCTTCACTCCATCAAGATGCTGAATATGTCTATGTTGAAGCTAAACGAGGTGAGGAATATACGCATTCACTAAAATCTAAATTAGTGATCGCAGCAGATGGACGAGATTCATTTTGTCGCCAAGCATTGGGTGTGGGTGTAGATGTACATGATTACGATCAAGTTGCGATTGTAACGGCAGTACAAACATCTAAGCCACATCATCAAGTTGGATTTGAACGTTTTAGCCATTTAGGCCCATTGGCTTTATTACCTTTACCTGGAGAATACCGCCGTTCAGTGGTATGGCCTGTGAAAAAAGGGACAGAAGATGAATGGTTGGGCGATGAAAATGATCAACATTTCTTAGATGCTTTACAAAAAACCTATGGCGATCGTGCAGGAAAATTTCAAAAAACGGGTAAGCGGTTTAGTTTCCCATTGTCACAAGTACTTGCAGAAAAACAAGCAGTTGGTCGTGTGATTCTCATGGGCAATGCTGCACATACGATTCACCCTGTCGCAGGACAAGGTTTTAACCTATGTATGCGAGATGCAGATGTTTTGATGCGCTACATTCTCGAACAAATCGCAAAGTCAGATGATATTGGTGAACCTGAAATGTTGAAAGCCTATGAACAGGCTCGATTGGCAGATCAGAAACGTGTAATTAAATTCTGTGATTCAGTGGTGCGTGGTTTTAGTAATCAAAACCCAGTGCTTAAATTATTACGTAATACAGGTCTAGTGGCTTTTGATGTTATTCCGGGGATTAAGCCTTTGGTTGCCAATTATGCAATGGGATTAAAAGCATGAACCAAGTGAATGAGTCTGTAGAGGTATTGGACGTTGTCATTATTGGTGGTGGTTTGGTTGGTGGTTTAACGGCCTTGTTATTGACGCAAGGTGGGGTACAGGCCACTGTACTTGATGCAGCACCTATTCTCGATGCTGAAAAGACTTTAGCCGTTGCCAATCCTCGGGTACTTGCTTTGAGTCAAGCCACCATTCATTTGTTAAAAACAGTGAATGTCTGGGAAAAGATTGCACGTCAAATGCCTTATACGGGGATGCAGGTTTGGAATAAAAATGGCTATGGTGAAATTAATTTTGGCCATGTCTCTGAAAAATTTCCAACAGCTGAGCAAAGCTTAGGTTCGATGGTTGAGCCAAGTTTACTCAATCTCGCAATTCAGCAACAAATGTTAGATCAATTACAAGATTATCGGACTCAAGTCAAAGTGGTTCGTGTCGAACGTGGTGTGGGCTGTTGGATTATTAAACTTGCAGATGGGACACAACTGAAGACTAAACTTTTAATTGGTGCAGATGGTGCAAATTCTTTTGTACGTGAGCAAGCATTTATTGATCTAGATATTTTAGATTATCAGCAAGCGGGTTTAACCTGTGCGATTCGTACAGCGCAACCACACCAGTATGTTGCACGTCAGATTTTCCATCCAACAGGGCCTTTGGCCTTTTTGCCTATGGCAAGTTTAAATACAGAGCAAGCGGAACATTGGATTTCGATTGTTTGGACATTGCCTGATGATTATGCAGATGAATATGCAGCACTTGATGATCAAGCCTTTTGCCAACTGCTGACGAGAGAAAGTCACCATATGCTTGGCGAGGTGTTAGAAGCAACTCCTCGAGCTAAATTCCCACTCAAAGCACGTGCTGCACAGCGTTATGTAAAGGAAGGTTTGGCATTAATTGGTGATGCTGCACATGTGATTCATCCACTGGCAGGACAGGGGGTGAATATTGGGTGTTTAGACGCTGCTATTTTATGTGATGTGTTGTTACATGATTTAAAACGTGGTGTGTGGGCACATGAACAAACATTGAAGCGTTATGAGCATCAACGGAAAGGTCAAAATGACGCGATGATGCATAGTATGTCCGCAATTGGTTTTCTTGAAAGTGCTGAAATTTTCCCAATCGTTTGGGCGAGAAACTTTGGTTTGAAGCAGATTGAAAAGCAAGTATTTTTAAAAGATCAGTTTATGGCTCAAGCCAATGGATTATCAACCTTAAAGTCGACACGTTATGCTGTTTAAATTTAAATTGATATTTTTTAAACAAACATTGTCATTTTTTATGAATTTGATCAGAAAAAGCACAATTTTTTTGCATAACCCTCTAGCCGAAATCAAAAGAGCTTGCTACATTTCACGGTATAGCATCACCATTTTAGAATGGTAAATTGACGTCATTGATGGGGAGTTTAAAATGACAGATTCTAATGACTATGATGATAATACTGAAGATCAAGCAGTAGATGATGATGAAGCCAAAGCTGCCGAAAAAGGTGCGGCTGCAAGTGATTCAACCGTTTCTGATGCAGACCTAGCTGAAGCAGAAACATTAACCGTGACTGCTAAAAAAAGACAGCGTGAGGCACTCGAAGATGAGGTCGCAGCTTTCTTAGCACGTGGTGGAAGAATCACCGAAGTTCCACCCGATGAAAATGCAAAAGATTGATTTTAAAAGCATCACTAATGTGGTGCTTTTTTATTGAAATTTAATGTCAGCTTTATCAAATGATATTGTGCAGATGAGTATTGATGGTCTAACCCATGCATTTGAATGTGTTTGGTTTACGATAAGCGGAATAGCGTAATTTTTTATCTATTCTATTGAAATATATCATTAAAAAAATAAAAAAATGACATAAAGTATAAAAATGTCCTTTTTGACAAGTGTTGGATTTTTATAGTCAATTCCAAATGAGAAAACTTCAATTAGGCTGAAGTTAATTATTATGGATAAAGAAGAAAATAAGCAGGGATGGGGCTATGCGAGATTTGATAAAAACAGGTTGGAAAATAGACACAAGACAAGTCATTAAAAAAGTTATTTTAATGACGGCATTATCAGCAATTTTACCATTGGCTTATGCTGCACCAGCTTCGGGTCCGAAACTTGATTTGGCATTGTCAGAACATTCAAAAGCAAAAATTAAAAGATTAATGAATGATCCTAAAATTTGGCAACAAATACCTAAACAAGTGACTTTATGTGTATTTTCACCAGATGGCGCAAATGGGGAGGCTTTTGAACAGGCAACCAGTTATATCAGTGAGCTTCCAAGAATTTCACAAGTTGCTAAAGATTTTGGTGTGGACATGAAAATTACTCGTCCAACGAAACTATCCATGCATATTGATTTAAATTATCCGAAATTAAAGAAAACAGCTTCAACCGATATTAATCTGCGTGTCTATACCGATGAACGTGTACTGACGGAAGATTTCCGCAGTAAAAAATGTGATGGTGCAGGTATTAGTAATTTACGTGCACGACAGTTTAATCCATTTGTGGGCAGTATCGATGCCCTTGGTGCAGTACAAAGCTATAAACAGTTGATTACAGTAATTCAGCTATTAGCACGTCCTGAATATGATGCCAAAATGGTAAATAGAGATTACGAAGTCGTCGGAATTGTGCCATTGGGTGCGGCGTATATTATGGTCAATGACCGTCGTATTGATACATTATCAAAAGCGGCAGGTAAAAAAGTTGCTGTCATGAATTTTGATGGTACGCAAAGAAAATTGGTTCAAAATGTCGGTGCACAACCTGTTTCAGTAGATTTACTCAGTGTCGGTGGAAAGTTTAATAACAAAGAGGTCGATATCATGGCTGGGCCAGCTTTGTTATTTAAACCACTTGAACTACATAAAGGAATGACGGATAAGAATGGCAATGCGGTTGGCGGAATTATTAAATTTCCTTTGATCCAAGTGACTGGAACACTCATTATGCATCGCAATAAATTTCCTGCGGGAATGGGGTCAATTGCACGTGAAATGATTTCCAAACAACTCAGTCCTGCATTTCAATTTGTAGATAAAATAGAGCGAGAAATTCCAGACAAGTACTGGATGGAAATACGTGAGGCTGATAAACCTGGTTATACAAGAATTATGCGGGAAGCACGTATTCAGATGACCAAAGAAGGCTATTATGACCCTGCAATGATGAAAATATTAAAGAAAATTAGATGTAGCCAGAATCCGAGCAATTATGAATGTTCATTAACAGACGAATAATTGATATTGATCATACATTGATAATATTAACCAATTAACAAAAAGCCAAAATTCATCATGTTGAATTTTGGCTTTTTTATGGATTAAAAATCTGAAGTGAAACTTGTCCATATCTCTATGTTTTTGGCAAAGATCAATGATATTGTCATTTAAGCATCTTCTATTGATAGAAAATAATGTTTGCACTATTTCCTTAGACATTTGTCCCGTTCTGAAAGAAATAGAAAATTAATGGTTAAAGACAATGAAGCAATTTCTACTGATATCTACACTTTTACCCAGTTTGAGTTTTGCTCTGAACTATCAAACAGGAGATATTATTTTTCAAACTTCTAAGTCTGCACAAAGTATTGTGATTCAAAAGGCAACGCATTCTCCTTATAGTCATATGGGAATGATCGTTAATAAAAAGGGTAAATTGTGGGTTTTAGAAGCGATACAGCCTGTGAAATATACAGCGTTCAATGCTTGGGTAAATCGTGGCGTAAATCGACACTATGTTGTAAAAAGACTGGGTAAAGGATTAAATAGACAACAACAAAATGCATTGCAAATGGATGCTGAAAAATATTTAGCTAAGCCTTATGACATTTATTTTGAATGGAATGATGAAGCAATTTATTGTTCAGAAATTGTTTGGAAAGCATATAACGACGCATTGGGAATTCAACTTGCACCATTACAAAAATTGAAGAGTTTTGATTTATCTGATGTCAAGGTTAAAGTATTAATGAAACAGCGGTATGGTCAGAACATACCATTACAAGAAACAGTAATTGCGCCAAAGGCTATTTTTGAATCGAAGCACTTAGTAACAGTGAAATAGCTATTCACACTGAAGATTTACAATTTAAGATTTTTCAAATATAAAAAAACCTGAGTCATTATGCTCAGGTTTTTTAATGAGAACTTTCAATGAAAATTTTCTTTTCAAAGAGAGATTCTCTAATGTGGCGACCCTACGGGGATTCGAACCCCGGTTACCGCCGTGAAAGGGCGATGTCCTAGGCCTCTAGACGATAGGGTCAATAAATTGAGGCAACCAACTGAAAACTAAACCATTAAATTAATGGCGACCCTACGGGGATTCGAACCCCGGTTACCGCCGTGAAAGGGCGATGTCCTAGGCCTCTAGACGATAGGGTCGTTTCAGAGGTGGGCGTATATTAGGGCGAATATGGAAAAGTGTCAAACCTTTTTCCGCAATAAAAAGTGAAATCGTGTCTGAATGTATAAAAACAAAGCAAAAATAGAAAAAGTGTTTAAAAATGACACGGAATGCATAAATCTGGATTTAAAATAGGGTCTAAAATATTTTGAATTACAGCAGGGTGTTGTAAATAGCCAACGATTTCATGGGGTGAATTAATGAAGGTGGAAATAGCTGTATTTATTATTCTTGGATTAAAATTAAATGGATAATTAACGAGTGGGAATGTGGTTAGAAAGTCATCAGAGGAGTAAAAATTAAACCATTCTCCATGTAAGCTTGTCGGTCTTACAATAGGTTGTATCAGTTTGGACTGAATAACCTTAAAAGCTAAAGGTGAACCCAAGGTAATAAAGCGTTGAATACAATACTTCGATTTAAGTTGTTGTAAAAGACGGTATGCAATAACAGTACCGAGTGAATGGGCCACAATAATATGCTCTTCATTTTCTTCAAAACTGGTCAAAATACGTTGATGTACTTCATTCATAAATTCTGGATTCGCTAAATATAAATACGTTTCAATTAAAAATTTATGAATCAAATTTTCATGTAGTTTAGGAAAATTATTGAGTATAGAAACGAATTCTTTTAAAGCTTTATCTTTGATTAGTTGTGAAAGCAAATATAAGTGTGCCGATAATTTCAAATCTTGTTTAGGTTGAAAATAGGGGAGTGGAGGAATTTCTTTATTCGGTTGAATAATTAAGGGTTTAACTGTTTGATTATTTTTATGCAAATGATATTCAAGCAAAGATTTAGGTAAAAAATGATTTAAATCAAAAGAGTTACTCAATTGATGCTTAATGAGTAAATCTGCATAAAAAGGTAAGGCTATTTTTAAATCGTGAGTGTTGAAATTAATCTGTAATTCATCAATCCCTTGTTGGAAAATATCTATCCAATGTTGTTTAAGAGATTCAGCACTATAATTTTGCTGATTCATGCCATGAATAAAAATAATTTTCATTGCCATTCTTATACATTTTTATGTTGTTCATTCTAATTTAAAGATTACAGAATTTTTTTTCTATTGTTGAATGTAAAAAGATGTAGCGAGTTGCTACATCTTTTTATTTTAAGAAAGATCAGCTGTGTTTAACTTTTATTTTTATACAAAGTTGCATAGCTGACATAACAAGCTGCAATAAAAATTAAACAACCAATAAAGCCTGCGCGCATTTCCGGATCAAATACCATACTGATTCCTGTAATTAAACAGAAGATAAAACCTAAAATAGGTACGATCGGGAAAAGTGGTGCAGCGAAAGCCAGCTCAGATTTGCTGTGACCTTGCTTATACCATTGACGTCTAAAATTAAATTGAGATAAACAAATACTCATCCAGACGACAACCATAGTGAATGCAGCGATACCTAGCAGGTTTTTGAAAATGGTTTCAGGGGCAAATTGCTCTGATAGTAAGCCTGGTAATGCGCCGAACATTGTCACAATGACTGCAACAAAAGGAATACCGCGTGAATTTACCTTAGAAAATATAGCAGGAAGCTGTTTCTTTGAAGATAAAGACCACATCATTCGTGATGCAGCGAATAGACCTGAATTGGCAGCAGATAACAATGCTGTGATAATCACAAAGCGGATAATGTCTTCAGCATAAGGGATGCCAATGTGGTCGAATACAGTCACAAATGGGCTACTACTTACACCTTCACCACCGAGTCCTGCCTGCTGGTGTGGAAGCAAAGCACTGATCACAATGATTGTCCCAACAAAGAAGATTAACAAACGCCAAATGGCAGTATTAATCGCTTTAGGCACGTTCTTCGCAGGGTCTTGTGTTTCACCAGCAGCAACACCAATCAACTCAGTACCTGAAAAGGCAAAGTTTACAATGAGCATTGTGGCAAAGATAGGAAATAGACCTTGAGGGAACCAACCATCGGCAGTTAAGTTGCTAAATAAAGGCGCAGATTCATAGCCTTGATAATTAAGAACACCAAAAATTGCTAAGAGGCCGAGCAATATAAAGATAATGACTGTGATGACTTTAACCAGTGAAAGCCAGAACTCAGATTCTGCAAACCATTTGGTAGAACTCATGTTCAAACCAAAAACGATTGCTGCAAAAATAATGGTCCATAACCACATAGAAATGTGAGGAAACCATTCCTGCATTAATAATGCAGCAGCAGTAAATTCGGTACCAAGCGTAGCTGACCACGTGAGCCAATATAGCCATGTCACCGTATAGCCAGTTGCAGGGCCAATATATTTTTGAGCATAGCTACCAAATGAGCCAGACTCAGGCATATGTACTGCAAGTTCGCCTAAGCATAACATCACCATATAGGCGATGATTCCACCGAGGATATAAGAAATGATGGCACCAATAGGGCCAGTTTGTGCTATGACCTCACCAGAACCTAAGAAAAGTCCGGTTCCAATTGCACCACCTAGTGAGATCATCACCAAATGTCGTGTACTCATTGCTCGTTTTAACGGCGCTGAGTTTGCAGTAGAGTGCATAGCATCATGCTCTGATTGAGATGAAGACATAGTTGAAATGTTGTAACAAATGAAGCGAGCTATTGTAGAGAAAATAATAAATAGATCAATGCAGAATTGACGAATAATGTCATTATAATTATAGAAGAAATAGAATATGGCGACCCTACGGGGATTCGAACCCCGGTTACCGCCGTGAAAGGGCGATGTCCTAGGCCTCTAGACGATAGGGTCGTACTGAGGTGATGCGTATATTAATGATAAATGACAAGTTTGTCAAAAAAGATTTGTTAAAAATGGAGGTGTATGTTGAATATCTAGGCGAATAATAATCAAGATAAGTGTTTGAAGATTTTATCTCCACACTTCCATAAGTTGTATGATTTATAAGATTAGCAATATGAATATTGCATAACGCTATTTTAAAAGTTGAATTGAAAATATATGTGAATAGATACAGGAAAATTCACTAACTAAAAAGATGATTAGACGCGCGTACTTCTGAACAAATCAAATGTTCTGATTTGATTCAAGCAAAATGAATTGTGCAAATAGAAATTAAAGACGTTTTAATTTAAAAACAGAATTTAAATAGATGGCGACCCTACGGGGATTCGAACCCCGGTTACCGCCGTGAAAGGGCGATGTCCTAGGCCTCTAGACGATAGGGTCGTTAGAAGATGGCGCTATCTTATTGATCCGCCATCAAAGTGTCAAGTAAGTGAGGAGCGAGTTTGTTCAAAATATAGCAAAACAGTTCAGCTGTTTTTTGAGTATCGTATAAAGCAGAGTGTGCTTCTTTACCATCGAACTCAATTCCAGCCTGAATACATGATTTTGCTAATACTGTTTGCCCAAACATGACGGCACTTAAAGTCACTGTGTCAAAAACTGAAAAGCTGTGAAAAGGGTTTTGATTTTTAGTTCCTGTACGCGCAATAGCTGCTTTTACAAAACCTAAATCAAAATGTGCATTGTGCCCAACCAATACCGCATGAGTACAATGTTGTTGCTTACGGACATCATTAACTGCTTTAAACATGCGTTTAAGTGCAGTTTTTTCATCTTCAGCCATTGCGACACGCATTGGATTAAACGGATCTATACCGATAAAATCGAGTGAACGGCGATCTAGATTGGCACCTTCAAAAGGATTGATATGTGCATGGTGTGCTTCACCGGGAACAAATTTTCCTTCTGCATCGTAAATAATAGGAATGCATGCTATTTCTAGCAATGCATCTGTATCTGCATTAAAACCTGCAGTTTCGACATCAACCACGACGGGTAAAAAACCACGAAAGCGTTGTCCAATTACAGGCTGTGTTTCAGTTGTCACACCTTTCTCCAATGAATGGTTTTTCCTGCATAAAGCGGAATAATATTTTCACCATCCAGATAATCTAAACTTTCAGGAATCACCTGATCTTCTTTGACAAGAGTAATCGTATTGGTATTGCGAGGCAAGCCATAGAAATCTGCACCAAAGTGGCTTGCAAAACCTTCTAAGCGTTCAAGTTTGCCGACTTGATCAAAGGCTTGCGCATAGAGTTCAATTGCTGTAGGTGCACTATAACAACCTGCGCAACCACATGCATTTTCTTTAGCATTTTTGGAATGTGGTGCACTGTCTGTGCCAAGGAAAAATTTCGGACTTCCACTGGTTGCAACTTCCAATAAGGTCTGCTGATGCGTTTGACGTTTTAAAATAGGTAAGCAATAGAAATGCGGTTTAATACCACCTACGAGCATATCATTACGGTTAAATAATAAATGTTGTGGTGTGATGGTCGCTGCAACATTACGATCATGCTCAAGAACAAAATGAGCAGCTTCACTGGTCGTAATATGCTCTAAAACTAATTTAAGCTTTGGAAATTGCTTTAATAATGGCGACAATATTTCATCAAGGAAGCGTTTTTCACGATCAAAAATATCAACATGATTATGTGTGACTTCGCCATGTAGTAATAATGGAACTTGATGTTCTTCAAGTTGTTCAATAACCGCATAAACTTTGCGAATGTCACTAACACCATTATCAGAATTCGTAGTTGCACCAGCAGGATAGAGTTTGATTGCATTGACATGCTCAGACTCTTTAATTTTAATAATTTCAGAAGGTGCAGTATGGTCAGTAAAATAAAGCACCATACGCGGATCAAAATTCACACCTTCAGGTACATGCGCCATGATACGATCACGATAGGCATTTGCTTCTTCAACTGTTTTCACAGGTGGAACAAGATTAGGCATACAAATCGCACGTGCAAATTGATTGGCTAAATCAGGGACTGTACGTTGTAAAGCGAGACCATCACGTAAGTGAGCGTGCCAATCATCTGGCTGAAGTAAGGTAATCGTATTCAAGGCAATTCTTACTAAAAAAATAAAACAGATGATAATCGATAAAGACGAAAAATGATAACAACTATTTCAAATCATATAAGTAAAATTAACAGATGAAAATAAAGCTCAAGTTTAAAATATGTTCAATATATTCATATTGTTGTCATGTTTTTGTGCTGATTGGTAAATAAAAATATCGCTCAATTCGTTGTAATTCAGCAACTAATCATTAATCCATGTTATTTAGGTGAAAAATCATTTTTTGTTCACGATAAAAAAGAGCAAATTTACGACTAATTTAAAGCGTGTGCTATTGCATATTATTCAAAAAAAAAGATAATACAATCATGTAAAAAGAATTCATTCAAATAATAAAATATTGACTAAATTTCTTATATAACTATTTAAAAATCTTAATTTTATTTAAAAAGTAAATTTTAGGTTTCAATGCTATTTGGGGCAATACTTGGAAGTATTACAAATAAAATTGAGTGAAATAGTCATAAAAATTTAAGCTTATTTTTAAAAGAATGCTGACTTAAAATATTTAGCATAACATGCATACTTACTATGTATTTGTTATGAAAGGTTTATTTTTTAATGAAATAAACAATAACATAGATTTACTTGAGAGTTTTTATGGCTAAGCTATTGCCAAACATTATATGTGTCATGTGTTTGGTCACATTAAATATTCAATCTCAGCTTTTTGCTAAGCAACAGGTAGAAACTGCGAAAACTAGTGAATCAGTTCAAACCAATACAAAACAAAATTGGTCTTTGGAAAGTATTAATCATTCTATTTGGTCAGAAAATATCGGTAGGGGGCAATTCCCAGTCTATGCGCGCGCGCAAGTGATGCTCAATAATTCACATGCGTCACCGGGTCCAATCGATGCAAAAAGTGGTAAAAACTTCCTCAAAGCAATTTCTGCGTATCAACAAATACAAGGTTTACCGATTACGGGTGAATTAACAAAACAGACATGGGACAGTTTGCTGAAGAATCAAAAAGCAGCAGCATTTGGTACGTATACCATTACAGCAGCAGATATCAAAGGTCCTTATGTGAAGTCGATTCCACGTAACTATGCACTTCAAGCCAAGATGCGAGGATTGTATTTCACCCGTGTTACAGAAATGTTAGGTGAACGGTTTCATATTGATGAGGATTTTTTAAGACAAATTAACCCTAAAGCAAATTTCAAAAAAGTGGGTGAAATGATTGTTGTTCCAATCGTTCGTAATGATTTACCTGAGAATATTGCTTTAATCATTGCGCATAAGCCTGCACGTCAGCTTTATTTGTTTAATGCTTCAAATCGGTTGGTTGCATCATTTCCTGCAACGATAGGTGGCTCTGGTACGCCATCGCCAGAAGGGACGCACAAAGTGATTAAGGTTGCTCCAAATCCTGTTTATGGTTACAACCCGAAGAATTTTGTACAAGGGGGAAATCGTAAGAAATTGGCATTACCACCGGGACCGAATGGCCCTGTAGGAAATATGTGGATTGCTTTGAGTAAGCCCACATTTGGTATTCATGGCACACCCAATCCATCTTTGATTTCAAAGACAGCTTCACACGGTTGTATCCGTTTAACCAATTGGGATGCTAATGATTTAGGACGTAAAGTTCAAACGGGTACGGTGGTTCGGTTTTTAGATTAAATTCGATGGGCAATAAATAATGGAACTGATCTTTACGAGGATCAGTTTTGCTGATTTTGTGCGTTTGAGTGATTGCTCATTCTAAGTACGATTTATTTTATCTAAAGGTTTTATCTAAAAGCGAAAAACAACAGATAAGAAAAAACCCACTCAATTGAGTGGGTTTTTAGAATCTGGCTCTCCAACCTGGGCTCGAACCAGGGACCTGCGGATTAACAGTCCGTCGCTCTACCGACTGAGCTATTGGAGAATCTGAAACGCATTTTAGGGATGAAAATGCGAAGGGTCAAGAAAAAATTGTTAAATTCGTCATAAAAATCTTTTAATTGCTAAATATTTGATCATTCATAGAAAAATAAAAGCCTATTGATGGAAATGGTTTGAGTTTTATGAATATAAATTTTTAAATCATTTATGTTGAACCGATATTCAACTTAAAAGTGACCATGCTTTTATTTTTCTACTATTGTAGTTGTTGCATAAATTTATAAATAAAAAAAGCCCACTTCATCATGAGTGGGCTTTCTAGAATCTGGCTCTTCCACCTGGGCTCGAACCAGGGACCTGCGGATTAACAGTCCGTCGCTCTACCGACTGAGCTATTGGAGAATCTGATGCGCATTTTATGGATGAAAGCCAATGGGGTCAAGTGAAATTGTTAGAAAAATGGCTTAAATGTTTTTTTATTATCCGATTTAGAAAAGTTTGCTTATATATTGATTATTTTTAAAGTTTTATGATGATAACTTGGATGTAATCTGTCCAAAATTTTCACTGATGTTAAATAGTTGTGATGGGTTTTATCGCCTAATGAGTGATTGTGCTGATCGAAAGAGAAAGTAATGATCAAAAAAATCGCCCTATAAAAGAGCGATTTTAAAAATAAGAAAACTAAAATTTAGTTTAATTTTCTATTCTTCTTATTTCTCAACGCCAGCAGCTTGACCAGCATATTTAGCATTTGCATAGTCCCAGTTTACTAGGCTTTCAAGGAAAGTAGAGATATATTTAGGACGTGCATTACGGAAGTCGATGTAATAAGCATGTTCCCAAACGTCAATTGTTAATACAGCAACTTTACCATGTGCAAGTGGCGTATCAGCATTTGAAGTTTTAAGGATAGAAAGGTCGCCATTGACTTTGTCAGCAACTAACCAAGCCCAACCTGAACCAAATTGAGTTGTTGCAGCAGCAGCAAATTCTTCAGCAAATTTTTCATAAGAACCGAAAGTTTCATCAATTTTAGCAGCTAAAGCGCCAGTCGCTTTACCACCACCATTTTTAGCCATACAGTTCCAATAGAACGTGTGGTTCCATACTTGGGCCGCGTTGTTGAAAACACCTGCTTTAGAAGCATCGCCAGCAACAGCAGTGATGATTTCTTCTAATGCTTTACCTTCAAGGTCAGTCCCTTTGATTAGGTTATTGAGGTTAACAACATAAGTGTTGTGATGTTTGTCATGATGATATTCAAGCGTTTCTTTGCTGATGTGTGGAGCTAGGTCATCATAACCGTATGGAAGCGCAGGTAAAGTAATGGTTGTCATGTTTTAAATTCCTTGCATTTTGCTGGGTTTTAACATTAAGTGGCTTTATTGTAATAGATTCTTCGAGCAATTGTGCAGGATGTTAAATAACAATACACAATTTATTTCGATTTAATACGTATAAAGAAAATGTTAAAAATCAGTGATTATTTTTGACAAAAACTTTTGATTGCATTGTTATGGTCAACAAAACAATCAAAAAATTGCCAAGATTAAATCGGATTGTTTAATTCGAAATAACTATACTCAATATTGAACTGTTCTGAAATAGCTTTGGCAAGTTGTTGTACACCATATCGTTCAGTTGCATGATGTCCACAAGCAAAATAGTGTAAATCGAGTTCTTTGGCTTCATAGAATGTACGCTCACTGACTTCACCTGAGATAAAAGCATCACAGTCCATATCTGCCGCTTTTGTAATAAAATCTTGCGCTGCACCAGTACAAAAGCCAACTTTTTGAATCATTGGCTTTTCTGCATTTAAATGAATTGTTTCAAAACCTAATTTTTCTGTTAAAAATTGTTTGAAGTCTTCAGGTTGCATTGGATTCTTTAAATAGCCAATATTTCCAATCGGGTTACGTTCACTCGGATCTAAAGCTTCAATACTTTCTAAATCCAATATTTCAGCAATTGCCGCATTATTACCCAGTTTAGGATGTGAATCCAAAGGTAAATGATAGCCAACTAGAGAAATATCATTTTGAATTAAGGCTTTAATGCGTTTCCCACGCATACCAGTGATCGGGTAGGGTTCGCCTTTCCAAAAATAACCATGATGAACCAATAATAGGTCTGCCTGTTGGGCAATCGCTGCATCGATAGCATCTTGCGAAGCAGTCACTGCGCAGAGAATTTTTTTAACCTCTGGCTTACCTTCAATTTGCAAACCATTAGGAGCGTAGTCTTTAAATTCATGTGATTTTAAAGTTTGATCGCACCACTGAATAATTTCTTTTAATAAAGCCATAAATAACCTTAAAACTGCGTTAAAGATTTCAAAACATAAAAACACATTTTGAATTGTAACTAAAGCCGAACAAAACTCTTTGTGTTTTTTATGTATCTTTTAAAATTTGCTTTACAATAGACAAATTGCTTTTGCATCAACTAATTAAAAAATTCTAAGAGGAAATAAAAGTGCGCCGTTCTTTCGCATGGCTACCGTGGGTATTACTTATCCTCGTCATTATCAGTTTTGCCTTTTGGCAAAAGCTCCAACAACCCAAAGCGCCCATTGCTCCCGATGGTGTAAAAATGCCTGCTGAAAAAGTAGAGCCTTTGGTCAATACCTCTAGAACGGGTGGTGTAGTGTCGTACAGTGCTGCTGTGAAAGTTGCGGCACCTGCGGTAGTGAATATTTTCACGATGCAAAAAGTGAAACAAAAACATCCTTTACTTAATGATCCTGCATTTAGAGAATTTTTTGGCAATCAGATTCCAGAACAAAACCAAGGAGCGAATGAAAATAGCCTTGGGTCTGGAGTGATTGTTCGCCCAGATGGTTATATTTTGACTAATAATCATGTGATTGCTCAAGCAGATCAAATTGTAGTGGCCTTGCAAGATGGACGTCGTGCAGAAGCAAAAGTGATTGGTACAGATCCTGATACCGACTTGGCTGTAATCAAAATAGAACTTACAGATTTACCTGTTTTACCTTTTAAATTGAGTGGTAATGAAGTCGGTGATGTGGTTTTAGCGATTGGTAATCCTTTTGGTGTGGGGCAAACGGTAACACAAGGCATTATTTCTGCAACAGGTCGTTCAGACTTGGGTATTAATACGTATGAGGATTTTATCCAAACGGATGCTGCAATTAACCCTGGTAACTCAGGTGGTGCGTTGATTGATGTTGCTGGTAATTTGATAGGTGTTAATACTGCAATTTTCTCTCAATCAGGTGGTTCTTTGGGTATTGGTTTTGCAATTCCTGCAAAAATCTGTCAGCAAATTCTGAATTCGATTTTGAAAGATGGTCGTGTGATTCGGGGGTGGATGGGCATTAGTTTGGTACCACCAACTCAAGAAGATGTTTTACAACCTCGTCAAGCGGGCGTGGTTGTTGCGGATGTACTTAAGAACGGCCCTGCGGCTCAAGCGGGAATTAAAGTAGGTGACCGTATTGTCAAAGTGAATCAGGAAGACATTAATTCTACTTCGCATTTAATCAATTATGTGGCATTGCAATCACCAGACTCAACGATTCAAGTTGAAGTGATGCGTGGTGAGCAGAAAGTTGATTTAACTGTGAAGGTAGGCGAGCGTAAAGTCCAAAATTCAGATACTCAATATATTCCGTTACCACAACGTTAATTGTCTTTTGACATTAAAAGTTAAATGCTCAATATTAAACCCTGATGATTCAGGGTTTTTTATTGTCTAGAATTTATTGCTTAGAATGGTATTACTTTAAGATCATCTCTATGGCCAATTGGCACAAGGATTAGGCAATAAGCTATGAATATCTCCAAGTTCTTCATCAATGAGTTTACCATCCTTATTTTTATCTAAATATTTAAATAACTTGATATTTTTATCTTTCCCTTGAAAGCGTTTATCATCAGGCCAAGGAAGTGGATCAAAGTCTTTAACTTTTAAGAACTCTTTGAGTTCAAAAGTTTTATTTTTATTTAAATCATAGCGTTTATGGAACTTGTCCCAGTCTAAGGAAACTGGATCGCAGGCAAAACTATGCGAACTCATCATGGCGAATATGCAAAGAATAAATATTTTTTTCATTTTTCATTTCTCAATATTTGGATGGGTAGAATATTAAAATAAAAAGATTGATTATCCATTCAGTTTAGAACGTAAAGCACCAGTTGAGTATTGGATTTAATGGAACAATCGTGAAGATTTTTTTGCTATGGCTTTTTGTGAAGTAATTGAATTATAGCGTTATGGAAAGTTACGTAGGGGCAACACATTATTTTATAGCGTATTTTATAGAAAATTAAATGATGCATAAAAAACCAGTACCGAAGTACTGGTTTTCATATTCTAAACAAAAACAGAAGCTTAACTTTGTTGAATACCTGCAACTAACCAGTCTTGGTTAGAGCCAGCAGGTTTTATAAAGTGCCAAATTTCAGCAAAAGGTTGCGGAAGACTATTTAGATCTTCGCTCACTGTACCTGTAAAGCGAACGCTAACAACATACTGACCATTCTCAGTCGCGCTATCTACAACCATTGCATTTAAGTTTGAAAACTCAGCAACGTCTTGATCCTGATTCGCCATAATGTCGCTATACATAGACTGATAAAGGTCAGGTGTTAAATAGCGTTGAATTTCCGCAATATTACTTACAGAGTTCATTGACTGAATGTGGTTGAAACGTTGACGGGCAACACGCAAGAAAGCAGCAGGTTCACTGCCGTCTGGAAGTTGATTACCGCTTTGTGTCGATGCGCCAAATGGTGTTTGTGTTGCAGCACCGCCTGCGACTGACTGACCAAAAATATTGGTATTGCCATTCGAACTACGCGCAGTTGTATTTGCTTGACCAAATGGTGCATTTGAACCTGTACTATTTGGGGCATAAGGGTTATTGGTCGCTAATTTTTTTTTAGCACCGAATTTACGGAATAAAAAGAAAGCTGCACCTGCAATCAGAATTAACCAAATCCAACTCGGAATGCCACCTTTTTGCTCTTGCTGAGCAGCTTGTTGCTTCGCCAATTCAGCATCAGTCGTTTGAACTTGGTTCGTACTGTTGCGGTCATCAGCCATCGCATTGGCCGCAACTGCACCTACAGCAGCACCGGCAACACCCGCTGCAACCATTTTACCTACACCAGAACCTGATCTTTGTTGGCTTGCTTGAGTCGGTTGTTGAGCAGGCGTAACTTGTCGAGGTTGAGAATAAGATTGACTTGAACTCGAAGAACGGCTCATGCCGTGGCTTTTACCACCACCTGCACGTTTTGCTTCGGCTAGAGGAGCTACAGCCAAAGTTGCCATTAAAATACCTGCGATCAAGCCGCGCTGTCGAACTTCCATTGAAATTTCCTATTTAACAAATCAATTGATGAATATGATTTAAACAACACGATTCTGTTGTTTTCATTTCTCTATTTATGCAGTCTTTTGTGTAGAATTTCAATGTTTTTAGGATTCATTTGAACATAAATTCACATAAACATAACGAAACTTTTGCTTGCTGAAATTAACAGAAAAATATTTGTATAATTTATTGAAAATAAAAAATAATCTTTAAAATGTTGTTTTTATCATATCAATCAAATTATGTATTTATATACTATTTTAGTCCTTAAAGAAGTGGGTAATATTCTCATAAATATGATACTTAAGTTAAATCATGCTGCATTGTTAGGAAAAGCACGCTTGTTTGACCAACTTAAAACTCAATTTAATCATTGGGTTATTTTATATTCAATCATATTGAGTCGTTGATGTGTATATCAGTATGAGTTTGTTGAAGCTCCTCTCTGAAAAGAGAAAAACTTCAACGTATTGATCGAATGATAGGCTTTAACCAACTTCATCACTAAGTTGCATGGCTTCAGTTAGCGCTTCATGTAAACGTGCTACAGAAATAATTTGAACACCTGCAATGGGTTTTTGTGGTGCATTGCCTCTAGGCACAATAATGTATTTAAAACCATGTTTAATGGCTTCTTTCAAGCGTTCTTGACCATTTGGCACAGGACGTATCTCACCAGATAATCCTACTTCTCCAAAAACGGCCAACTGTTGTGGTAGGGCTTTGGATCTCAAACTGGAAGCGCATGCTAAAAGGACTGCTAAATCTGAACCTGTTTCAGTAATTTTCAAACCACCGACTACATTCACATAGACATCTTGTCCCGAAGTTTGTACGCCACCATGACGATGCATTACCGCTAATAGCATGTTTAAACGGTTTTGTTCTAAACCCAGTGCAACTCGACGAGGTTGTCCATGTGCATCATCAACCAGAGCCTGTACTTCTACTAATAAAGGTCGTGTACCTTCACGACTGATCATGACTACTGAACCGGGAATTGCTTCATCATAACGACTTAGGAAAATAGCAGAAGGGTTGGCAACTTCTTTGAGCCCTTTATCGGTCATGCCAAAGACACCAAGTTCATTCACAGCACCAAAACGGTTTTTAACTGCTCGAATCATGCGGTAACGTGAGTCAGATTGTCCTTCAAAATAAAGTACACAATCCACCATATGTTCAAGTACACGTGGCCCAGCGAGTGAGCCTTCTTTAGTGACATGGCCGACAAGGAATAATGCTGTACCGCTATTTTTAGCGAAACGAGTGAGTAAGGCTGCAGATTCACGAATTTGTGATACGCCACCCGGTGCAGATTGTAAGGTTTCTGTATAAAGTGTTTGGATTGAATCTAGTATGGCAACAGCAGGGCGAAGTTGTGCAAGGGTATCGCAAATACGTTCAACACATGTTTCTGCCATGACTTGAAGTTTGTCTGTTGGTAAGTCTAGGCGATTGGCTCGTAGCGCAACTTGAGAAAGTGATTCTTCACCAGTGACATATAAGGCAGAGCTATTGGCAGCAGCCATATGCGTTGCTGTTTGTAATAGAATCGTTGATTTACCAATCCCCGGATCACCACCAATCAAAACCACTGAACCTGTAACGAGTCCGCCACCAAGAACACGATCGAACTCACCAATACCTGTGGCTAGGCGTGTTTCGTTTGAAACGGTGATTTGGTTGAGCGTTGTAACATTGGCCGCTTGTCCTGCATAACCGCCTCCCATG
This sequence comes from Acinetobacter piscicola, assembly GCF_002233755.1. Taxonomy (GTDB): domain Bacteria; phylum Pseudomonadota; class Gammaproteobacteria; order Pseudomonadales; family Moraxellaceae; genus Acinetobacter; species Acinetobacter piscicola. The sequence goes on from NZ_NIFO01000001.1 coordinate 159,374, forward strand.
GCTTTGGCACGATGAGCGACCACTGGTTCAATGCGGACTTCCGTTAAACTATTCCATGCACCACAGTCTGAACATTGACCTGACCATTTAGGATGATCTGTTCCACATTGTTCACAACGATAAACAGTTTTAACTTTGCCCATTCTTAGTGCGTTCAACTTTTAAAATAGTGTGCTGAATGTATCAATAGCGACATTGAAATACAATTTTTTACCTTACATCTCGCCAAAATCAATTTTGGCACGTAATATGCAATTTGAAGGAACGGTAAAAAATAAGAAAGGTAAAGGGTTGTTGTTGTGATTATTTAATGAGCTAAAAGGTTAGAAAACCTAGTTATTTTTAAGTATTCATTGAAAAAAGCTTTTTTATTTTTTTTGTTTTGGCTACTTTTACACAACTAAATCTGAGAGAAGAATATAACAATGTCAAATGAAAAACTGAGTTCTTCTGCGGGAACAGGTGAGCTAGCAAGAAGTTTATCAAATCGCCATCTTCAATTGATTGCAATTGGTGGTGCAATTGGTACAGGATTATTCATGGGTTCAGGGAAGACGATTAGTCTTGCAGGGCCTTCCATTTTATTTATTTACATGATCATTGGTTTGATGGTGTTTTTCGTCATGCGCGCGCTTGGCGAATTATTACTTTCAAATTTGCAATACAAGTCATTTATTGATTTTTCAACGGATTTAATCGGTCCATGGGCGGGTTATTTTGTCGGATGGACGTATTGGCTATGCTGGATTACGATCGGTATTGCTGATCTATCAGCCATTATTTATTACTTACAGTTCTTTAATAATGGTGTGCCCTTTACCCCAACTGAAGGTGCAATGATTAGTGTTGCGGCTATTTTCTTCATCATGGGGCTGAATTTAGTTACTGTAAAATTATTTGGTGAGCTAGAGTTTTGGTTTGCATTGATCAAAATTATTGCCATTGTGGTACTCATTTTGGTCGGTTTATGGATGATTTTTACTGGCTTTACTTCAACGACAGGTCAAGTTGCATCATTTACCCACTTGTGGGACAACGGAGGCATGTTCCCTAAAGGTCTCAGTGGCTTTTTAGCTGGTTTTCAAATTGCGATCTTTGCTTTTGTTGGTGTTGAACTTGTAGGTACAACTGCGGCAGAAACCAAAGACCCTGAGAAAAACTTACCGAAAGCAGTTAACTCGATTCCAATTCGTATCATTTTCTTCTATGTGTTGGCATTGGTGATTGTAATGTCAGTAACGCCTTGGAATACGATTGACCCTAAAGTGAGTCCATTTGTGAATTTGTTCAGCCAAGCAGGTATTGCAGCTGCGGCGATTATCATGAACTTAGTGGTCTTATCTTCAGTGATGTCGTCAATGAACAGTGGTGTGTTTTCTACTAGCCGTATGTTGTTTGGTTTATCTCGTGAAGACCAAGGCCCGAAAGCATTTGGTTTGTTAAATAGACGTGCAGTTCCAGCGAATGCGCTTTATTTCTCGGGCATATGTTTGCTTGGTGGTGCAGCACTCCAGTATTTTGTACCCAATACTGTTGAAGCCTTTACGCTTGCAACGACACTTTCAACTATTTTGTTTATTCTCGTTTGGTTGATTATTTTGTGGAGTTATTTGGTGTACTACAAAACACGTCCAGAACTACATGCAAAATCAACCTTTAAGTTACCGGGTGGGCCAATCACTTGCTATATCGTGATTGTATTCTTCATTGGAACAATTGGTATTCTTGCTTTAGAGCCTGATACGCTTAAGTCTTTGATGGTGAGTCCAATTTGGTTAATTATCCTTGCAATTGGTTACTTTTGTTTTTATAAGAAAAAACAGTAATTAGCTATTTCAAAGATTCTCATAAGAAAACGTCAGTGATCCACTGGCGTTTTTTTTATTATCAATCTAAGCTTTACGGCTTGATACTTTGGTTTTTGGTCAATGTTTTATAATCAATAATCAAGGTATACTGACGAAAATTTTGGAAATAGGTGAGCAGATGCGTTTAGTTATTTGTAGCATCGGTTTAGTTTTAGGTAGTGCAGTATTGGTCGGTTGTGGTCAATCAGGTGAATTGCAGTTAGCGAATAGTCCTGATTATGACAAACGTGCGAAATATTTGTTGTACTCGAAAGAGGAAAGCAAAGGTGTTCAAACTGAGCAAAAAGTGAAAGCTCAATTGGATGTAGCAGATCAATCTGTACCTGCATCTCAAGCGAATTCAAACTAAACCCAATTAAACTTTCATTGAAAGGATACATTCATGAGTTTTTCCCGCATTGATGGGGTATTGCATGCAGAGCAATGTTCTTTAGAGCAACTCGCACAGCAATATGGCACACCACTTTATGTCTATTCAAAAGCGACATTTGAAAAACATTATTTAGATATGGATAAGGCATTTAGCTTTATCGATCATCAAATTTGTTTTGCGGTGAAGTCAAACTCAAATCTTGCAGTATTGAATGTATTGGCAAAATTGGGTTCAGGTTTTGATATTGTGACAGGTGGTGAACTTGCTCGTGTACTTGCAGCAGGTGGTGAGCCGTCAAAAATTGTATTCTCTGGTTTGGGTAAGCAAGAAGCAGATATTCAAAAAGCATTGGAAGTGGGTATTGCTTGCTTCAATGTTGAATCACATGCTGAATTAGATCGTATTCAAAAAGTTGCAGCGCAGCTCGGTAAAAAAGCACCAATTTCTTTACGTGTAAATCCCGATGTCGATGCAAAAACGCATCCTTATATTTCAACGGGTTTAAAAGAAAACAAGTTTGGTATTCCATCAGATTCTGTGTTTGAAACGTATCAGTACGCTGCATCGTTACCAAATTTAGATGTGGTGGGAATTGATTGTCATATTGGTTCACAACTGACTGAAACACAGCCTTTTGTTGATGCACTTGATCGTGTCATTAGTATGATTGAGCAATTAAAAGCACTCGGTATCAACCTACAACACATCGATATTGGTGGTGGTTTAGGTGTGACTTATAAAGATGAAGTTCCCCCAACTGTTGAAGAATATGCCAATTCAATGCGCCCTGCTTTGGAAAAATTGGGTCTTAAAGTGTATATGGAACCAGGTCGTAGTATTTCTGCAAATGCAGGCGCATTGCTGGCGAAGGTCGATTTTTTGAAACCAACAACGCATCGTAACTTTGCGCTAATTGACGCTGCGATGAATGATTTGATTCGTCCTGCGCTTTATGAAGCGTGGATGGATATTCAAGAAGTGACTTTGCGTACAGATGTTGAAAAGCAAACTTGGGATTTGGTTGGACCTATTTGTGAGTCTGCTGATTTCTTGGGTAAAGAACGTGAACTTGCGATTCAGGAAAATGATTATCTTGCTGTCTTGGGTGCAGGGGCGTATGGTTTCGTGATGAGTTCGAATTACAATACCCGTGGTCGTGCTGCAGAAGTCATGGTCGATGCTGATCAGTCGCACTTGATCCGTGAACGAGAAACGATTGAATCGCTTTGGAAAAATGAACGTTTATTGCCTTAAGGAGTAATTTTAGATGTTATTAGAATTTACCAAAATGCATGGTTTGGGTAATGATTTTATGGTCGTTGACCTGATTAGCCAACGTGCTTTTTTTGATGCAATGACTATTCGTCGTTTGGCAGACCGTCACTTTGGTATTGGTTTTGATCAGCTCTTGATTGTCGAAGCACCTGATTTTCCAAATGTAGATTTTAAATACCGTATTTTCAATGCTGATGGTTCTGAAGTTGAGCAATGTGGCAATGGGGTACGGTGTTTTGCACAATTTGTACATGCTCGTCAGTTGACCAATAAAAAGCGTTTTAAAGTTCAAACCAGTGCAGGGATCGTAGAGCCTGAATTGGGCGAAAATGGTTGGGTTCGGGTCAATATGGGTTATCCTAAATTTTTACCTAATGAAATTCCGTTTATTGCAGATGAACCAGAGGCTTTGTATGACATTGCTTTGGCGGATCATCAGCAATTAACAATTGATGTGGTGAATATGGGCAATCCGCATGCTGTGACGATTGTTACAGATGTTTTGACCGCAGATGTGGCGAACATTGGCCCGCAAGTTGAATCTCATGAACGTTTCCCGCAGCGTGTCAATGCTGGCTTTATGCAAATTATTGATGAAAAACATGCCCGTCTACGTGTATTTGAACGTGGCGTAGGGGAAACCATGGCTTGTGGTACAGGCGCATGTGCAGCAGCAGTTTCTGGAATACGCCGTGGTTTGCTTGCAGATCAGGTTGAAATAGAGTTGGCTGGTGGTAAGTTGCAAATTGAATGGAAAGAGGGCGATGTCGTATGGATGACAGGCCCTACAGCGACAGTTTATGAAGGTCGTTTAGATTTGCGTTATTTCCAAAGTTGATCGTTATTGTTCTGTTTATAGAGCATCAGAAAGCCCTGAATTGATTTCAGGGTTTTTTTATGTGTAGTGATAGAAAAGTGCGACAGATTTTAATGGTTTAAAGAGCTTAAATGAATTTATTGTGTTTGAGAGACTGTTAAATGCTATATTTCCACAGATAAGCCGTTAGGTTTTTATATTCCATTGTTGATTGTCTATTCTAATCATTGATCATTAAAACGAGGGCTTTATGCAGTATGGCGCAATGCAATTGCTCTCCATGTGGATTAAAGATCGTAAAATTCAAAATCAATCTGAGCATACTTTAGATGCTTATTTTCGTGATGTGTCTAATTTTATTGATTTTTGTTATAAGAAAAAACTTGAATTAAAACAAATCGAAACTTCAGACTTAAGAGAATATATTGCGTATCGCGTGGAAAAAGATCAACTGAGTTCTACCAGTTTGCAACGTCATTTGACCTCAATTCGCCAATTCATGAAGTGGGCTGAGCAAGGGAAGTATTTAGAAATCAATCCTGCTGACGACTTTCAATTGAAAAGACAACCTCGACCCTTGCCTGGCATGATTGATATTGAAACAGTTAATCAAATTATGGATCAGTCTGAGCCTGAAAAGCCGATAGAAAAACAATTATGGTTACGAGATAAAGCTATTCTCGAATTGCTCTATTCAAGTGGTTTGCGTTTGGCAGAAATTCAAGGATTAACGATTCGTGATATTGATTTTAATCGGCATTTATTGCGGATCACGGGTAAAGGGAACAAAACAAGAATTGTTCCTTTTGGCTCTAAAGCCAGAGATAGCTTAATTGAATGGTTGAAAATTTATCGGATTTGGCAAGGGGAGTTTAGTCCACAATCATATGTATTTATTACTCAGCGGGGGAATAATATTACACCTCGCCAAATTGAAAATCGTGTGAAATTTCAAGCCTTACGTGCAGGTGTGAATGTAGACTTACATCCTCATCTACTTAGACATTGCTTTGCCAGTCATATGCTGTCAAATAGTGGTGATTTACGAGCAGTTCAAGAAATGCTTGGTCATAGCAATCTAAGTACCACGCAGATTTATACGCATATTGATTTTGATCGCCTTGCTCAGGTCTATGATCAAGCGCATCCAAGGGCGAATAAGATCAAAAATACTTAAAATATTCAATTTTGATGAAATTGTGTGATTGAAATGTTTTACACAGAAGTTCAATTTGGACACAATTCCAAAAGAAAAAAACCCAAAGGCTAATTGTTTTTAACGAAGCTCTGTTGTATATCTAATTTCGCATGAATAAAAATGCTTTCTATCGACCCAATTTTGTAAAATTTTAGGCTTTCCAATGATCTCGGAACTTGAACAAAAATATCAGCAACTCACTGAAGCTCAAAAAGAAATTTTCAAGGGTTATGGCTTGCGGCAAGTTAAACACTTTGTAGAATTTAGCTTACCGAAAATTGAGGCAACATTACCTGAGCAAGGAAAAGTACTGGGTATTAATGCTGAAGGTAAAGTACAGGCAGTGAATACTGAAACTCAAGAAGTGTATTTGTGGATTTCAGATCAACAATGGCAAGCTGCAAAAAATGCTTCGAATCGTGTCGATTTAAAAGAAGACTTTCTTGAAGTTTGGAAAATTTTTGATTTAGAAAATCAAGATCTAATTGAACTCAGCCATGTTCATCGCGACTTTTTAGACACCAAGCTTAGCTAAAGATATTCATTAAATTTTTCGAGTGAATCGATAAATAAAGCTCGAAAAGCTTATAACTTTGTTGTGTAGACAGTAAATAACCTGAGTTCGAGATAAGATATATTCCCAAATATATGATACGCAGAAACGTCAGTCGCATTGTTCGAGGCATGAGGAATATATTCCGCAAGATCTGTAATATACTGTTTTTGCGATATATTAGGTACTAGATAGTATCTGTCGAGTTCGCGACTGATAAATGGTTTTGCCCTTGCGTGGCAGTGCCACTCATCCCGAAAGAAAAGTAGGCAAAACCGAAGGTTAATCCTTGCATTTAGCTTTAAATGGTAAGACTCCGCTGCACCTGATCAATTTTTTCAATAACTTACATCAGAATTTACCCCGAACTGGCGTTAAATACTTTATTCAAAAGCATTTACTGTTTGAAAATAAGTTTGTTGAGTCATTCGATAAAGCACATGGCAAGCCAATGGGTGCGTCGCTTCGACTTTTGGATGATTAAATTCTGAAATTGATTGCATGTTTAAGCGTTGCATGACTTTTTGCGAAGGGACATTTAATTTCGCCGTAAATGATACAACGTCTTCAAGGTCTAACTGTTCAAAAGCAAATTTTAAACAGACTTTGGCTGCTTCGGTTGCATAACCTTGATGCCAATATTGTTGTGCTAATCTCCAACCAATTTCTACACAGGGCGAAAATTCAAACTGAGTAGGTTGGCTCTGTAATCCTACAAAACCAATAAATTGGTGGTTTTCTTTTAATTCTACCGCCCAAAAGCCCCAGCCATTTTCTGCAATTAGAGTCTGAAATTTATTTGCCAATTCATCACTTTCTCGTTGTGATAAAACGCAAGGGAAGTATCGCATCACGTCAACATCTGAATTTAAAGCATAAAATTCCTGAAAATCAGTATCTTTCCACTGTCTCAAAATTAATCTTGGCGTTTCAAGTTGAATCGGTGGATGAAACTTTTTCATCATATTATTCCAATGAGCCTTTTAATTAGTCTATCTGGGTCTTCAAGTTATAAATCTTCAAGAGGAAGCTGAAAACTTTGTTTAATAATTTGACTTGGTACATCTGTTTTAACACTGGTAATGCCATTCTTCTTAGTCAAATGCGTAGACTGAAATTTACGATAACTTTCCAAATCAGGAACAACGACTTTTAACATCGCATCGCATTCACCCAAAATAATATAGCATTCCATTACTTGAGGAAGTTCTTTCATCGCCTCAATAAATAGATCAATGGTTTCAGCATCTTGCCCCAACAGCCAAATCCGTGAAAATAAAATCAGCTGGAAGCCAATTTTCTGAGGATCAACAACAGTGGTGTAGTTTTGAATAACGTTGGCTTCCTCCAATAACCTGACTCGTCTTAAACAAGAAGAAGGCGATAGTCCGATTTCACGGGCTAAATCGTTGTTTTGAATTCGACCATTGGCTTGCAAAGCACGAATGATATTTTTATCAATACGATCTAGCTTTATTAGAATAGTCTTTGATGAAATTTTCATAAATTAGAATTTAATTCGAAAAATAATAAATATTATAGAACATTTGCAATCCTATTTTAACTGTTTTGAAAGATACTATTTTCTTCCCTAAAACAGTACAGAGAAGGAAAGGAAAATGTCTGTATTTGCACTTTTTGCCTTAACGGTATTGCCGTTAATTTTCACACCAGGACCAGATATGTTATTTATCCTGTCACAAGTGATGGGTAAAGATGCGAAAGCAGGTATGATGGCAACAATCGGTATTTGTTCAGGATATTTAGTGCATTCAATCTTGGTTGCACTTGGGATTGCTGCAATTATTGTTTCTTTTCCTGTCTTATTTGAAACGATTCGTTATCTTGGAATTGCGTATTTATTATATTTAGCATTCCATTTGATTAAGTCAGTATTTTATCCAAATCAAGTGAAGATCGAAAAGAAAGTTTCAGCGCAACCGATTCGGAAAGGTTTTTTAACAGCTTTGTTAAATCCAAAAGGTATGCTGATTTATTTTGCAATTCTTCCGCAGTTTATCAATAAATCAGGGAATACAGTTGCTCAAGGCTTAGCCTTATCTTTGATCTTTATTGGTTTAATTTTTGTGATCTATTGTTGTTTGAGTTTGGTTTTTGCCAAAATTTCTCAAAAAACTGGGATAGATGAACGTAAGCAAAAATGGATTGATGCAGGTTCTGGCTCTCTTTTAGCTTTGGCAGCGACTTGGTTGGTCATTAACTAGTACTGAAACTGGTCTTAAAATTAGTATGATTTATAAGTGATATCAATAACTTTTGAATAGGTTCAGTTAGCATAAGGCAAAACTTATGCTGACTTTTCATTATTTAGACTTAAATGAATGCTAAAAATAGTTAAAGTTACAATTTTTATTGATGTAAAAAATTAAATTTTCATGCCAATCTATCTTAAATGACAAATTTAAGTAAAAAAATACAAATCCAAGATGAAAACTATTTCATCGTTGTAATCTTTGCTTAATTATCGAAAATGTAGCTTTAAGAAGTTATTTTATTAAAAAAATATTCAAAATCAATACTTAAAATTTGTCTAAATATAATCTGAAATTAAAGCGCAGCATTGTTACATTTTTTTTATGAACTGCCCGTTCAACGATTTTTACGCTTTTTTACAGCTCTTTGTTGAATTGTGACTTGACCGAAATGCCAATCACATTGCAAGATAGGGCACCTAAAAATTTTAAATGAAGAGTTATTATAACTTTTCTCAACATTTATTTTGCTAAAACAGCCGAGGATTACATGAAGGCTCTTGTTGCTGTAAAACGTGTGGTTGATGCCAACGTTAAAGTTCGTGTTAAACCGGACAATAGTGGGGTTGACCTTACTAACGTTAAAATGTCAATTAACCCATTTGATGAAATCGCTGTTGAAGAAGCGGTTCGTTTAAAAGAAAAGGGAACAGTTTCAGAAATCGTTGTCGTTTCTATTGGTGCTAAAGAAGCTCAAGAGCAAATTCGTTCTGCGATGGCGCTTGGTGCAGACCGCGGTATTTTAGTTGAAGCTGATGACAGCCAACTTGGTGCTTTAGAAATTGCAAAAATCCTTAAAGGTGTAGTTGAACAAGAACAACCACAACTTGTACTTTTAGGTAAGCAAGCGATTGATGATGACTCTAACCAAGTCGGTCAGATGCTTGGTGCTTTGCTTGGTGCAGGTCAAGGTACTTTCGCTTCTGTTGTTGCAGTAAATGGCGATAAAGTACAAGTTACTCGTGAAGTTGATGGCGGTTTACAAACTGTTGAGCTTAACACTCCAGCAATCATTACGACTGACTTACGTTTGAATGAGCCACGTTATGCTGCGCTTCCAAACATTATGAAAGCACGTAAAAAACCACTTGATACGAAAACTCCTGCAGATTTTGGTGTTACAGCAACTTCTAAACTTAAAACAGTTAAAGTTGAACCACCTGCAGAGCGTAAAGCTGGTGTACAAGTGAAGTCAGTAGACGAGCTTGTTGAAAAACTTAAAAATGAAGCGAAAGTGATCTAATACAGAAGGATAAAATCATGAGTATTTTAGTTATCGCTGAGCACGACAATAAGACACTTAACGGTGCAACTTTAAACGTTGTTGCTGCAGCTCAAAAAATCGGTGGTGATATCACTGTATTGGTTGCAGGTTCTGGTGCTCAAGCAGTTGCAGATGCTGCTGCAAAAGTTGCTGGTGTAAGCAAAGTATTACTTGCTGATGATGCTGCTTATGCAAATCAATTGGCTGAAAACGTTGCTAAATTAGTTGCAGATCTTGGTAAAGGTTATACACATATCCTTGCTGCTTCTACAACGACTGGTAAGAACATTCTTCCACGTGCTGCTGCACTTTTAGACGTAAGCATGATTACTGACATCATTGCTGTTGAAGGTCCTAAAACTTTCAAACGTCCTATTTATGCTGGTAACGCAATTGCTACAGTTCAATCTGACGAAGCAATCGTTGTTGCAACTGTACGTGGTACTGCATTTGATCCAGTTGCTGCTGAAGGTGGCTCTGCTGCGGTTGAAGCTGTTGCTTCTACAGGTGACACAGGTATTTCTAAGTTCGTTTCTGAAGAAATCGTGAAATCTGAACGTCCAGAATTAACAGCTGCTAGCATTGTAGTATCTGGTGGTCGTGGTGTAGGTTCTGGTGAGAACTATCATAAAGTACTTGATCCACTTGCTGATAAGCTTGGTGCTGCTCAAGGCGCTTCACGTGCTGCGGTTGATGCTGGCTTCGTTCCAAATGATATGCAAGTTGGTCAAACTGGTAAAATCGTTGCACCTGACCTATACATCGCTGTAGGTATTTCTGGTGCGATTCAGCACTTGGCTGGTATGAAAGATTCTAAAGTGATCGTAGCGATCAACAAAGATGAAGAAGCGCCAATCAATGCTGTTGCTGACTACTGGTTAGTTGGTGATTTGAATACTGTTGTTCCAGAATTAGTTTCTAAGCTTTAATTCTCGAATTAAGTTTCAGAAAACGCTCCGAAAGGGGCGTTTTTTTATATCTATAGAAAATAATAGACATGATGAATCAATCTAGAAAATAATTCTCAAATTATTGCTGCCGTTATAAGCTAGCTGTACTCTATGGATTCATGGAAGGGGACGTTGAATGTCAGATGATGCAGAAGAACCCGAAAAAGGAAATAACCAGCCAATAGCTGCTACAGAAGATCCTTTATTTTATCGAGTTTGTTTTTTTATCACAGCGGGCTACGCTTTTATTGTTTCAGCATTATTCCTTTTGCTATGTCATATCAAAGATGAAGGTACGTTCTTTAATGTATTGGGATGGTTGATCACTTTCGTTATTACATATCTTACTTTTAAACTATTTGATACTGCATTTGCACGAGAGGATAGGCTTCTTCAAAGTGCAAATTTTTGGTCAAAGAAAATTGATGAAGGTGGTGATGGTGGAGCGGAAATTTTAGCAAGTATTTTTTATTTTATATTCCTTTTGTTGACGCTAGTGTTAGCGCATGCTTTAACTATTTGTCTTCGCTATATTTTTCCTCAAAAAAGTAAATAAATTGAAATACGACTTCTATTGAGAACTATTGATTAGCGTGGATTTTTAAATCTATGATTTATTTACACACGTAGACTTATATTTGGTTTTACCATACAGACTGAGTTTATGTAAAACAATGCCTTATCGTATGAATAAAAACCATAGTATTAAGCTATATGATTTCAGTTTTACCTTTATAAAAAATGTACAATTTCTGTTTAAAAAAAATGCGATAAATGAAGGAAAACAAACAAAATTAACTCGACTAAATACACACATAAAAGTGATAAAATATGTTAAGATTTACGGCTGTATTTTCGGATTTTAGCTCAGTCATTTTGAGTTAATTCTTTGCAAGATTGATTATATAAATGAGCAGTTGCAGTGTGCGCTGTTTGTAAATAAGGAGTATGCATGAGCGTATCGGAAATTAGACCGATTGCCATTGAGGATGAACTAAAAAGCTCATATCTCGATTATGCCATGAGTGTTATTGTATCTCGTGCATTACCAGACGTGAGAGATGGTTTAAAACCTGTTCATCGTCGTGTGCTGTTCGCTATGCACGAGTTGGGTAATGACTATAACAAAGCCTATAAAAAATCTGCACGTGTTGTCGGTGATGTAATCGGTAAATACCACCCGCATGGTGATTCTGCTGTTTATGAAACCATTGTACGTATGGCTCAAAGTTTTAGTCTACGTTATCAATTGGTTGATGGTCAGGGTAACTTCGGTTCTGTCGATGGTGATAGCGCAGCAGCAATGCGTTATACCGAAGTGCGTATGCGTAAATTGACCCATGAAATGTTGGCTGATTTAGAAAAAGATACAGTTGAATGGGAAGATAACTACGACGGCTCTGAACGTATTCCTCAGGTTATGCCGACCCGTATTCCAAACTTATTGATCAATGGTGTAACTGGTATTGCTGTAGGTATGGCAACCAACATGGCACCGCACAACATGACTGAAGTGGTCAATGCATGTTTGGCATACGCAAATAATCCAAATATTTCGATTGAAGGGTTGATGGAACATATTTCTGGTCCAGACTTTCCTACAGGCGGTATTATTTATGGTAAATCAGGAATTGTAGACGCTTACCGTACAGGTAAAGGTCGTTTACATATTCGTGGTAAGTATCATTTTGAAGAAGATCCGAAAAATGGTCGTACAACGATTGTTTTCACTGAAATTCCTTATCAAGTCAATAAAGCAAGAACGATTGAACGTATTGCTGAATTAGTCAAAGAGAAAAAACTTGAAGGTATTTCAGAACTTCGTGATGAGTCTGATAAAGATGGGATGCGTATTGCGATTGACTTAAAGCGTGGTGAAAACGCTGAAGTGATTGTCAATAACCTATTCTTAAATACTCAACTAGAAAACTCTTTCAGTATTAACATGGTTTGTCTTGATAATGGTCAGCCTAAGTTAATGAATTTGAAAGACATCATTGCGGCATTTATTCGTCACCGTCAAGAAGTGGTGACACGTCGTACGATGTTTGAATTACGCAAAGCACGTGAACGTGGTCATATCTTAGAAGGTTTGACTGTTGCTTTAGCGAATATTGATGACATTATCGAAACCATTAAAACATCTGCAAATCCTACTGAAGCGCGTGAACGTTTACTTATCGGTGAATGGGCAGGTGGAAATGTTATTGCATTGCTTGAAAAAGCAGGCGCAATTTCAGTTCGTCCAGATGAGATTGAAGGTGAAGATCCAAATCGTCCGTTTGGTTTAGATGGTCAGATTTACCGTTTATCACCTGCGCAAGTTAGTGCGATTTTAGAGCTACGTTTACATCGCTTAACAGGTCTTGAACAAGACAAGTTACAGGCTGAATATTCTGAAATTTTAGCTCAAATTGCTGAATTAACTGCAATTCTCAATGACTTTAACTTGTTGATGAATGTGATTCGTGAAGAACTTGCATTGGTCTTGCAGCAATACGGTGATGCACGTAAAACTGAAATTGTTGAATCACGTATCGATTTTTCTCGTGAAGATTTAATTCCAGAAGAGCAAGTCGTATTAACTGTGTCTAAAACAGGTTATGCGAAAACTCAACCATTGTCAGACTACGCTGCTCAACGCCGTGGTGGACGTGGTAAGTCTGCGACTTCGATGAAAGAAGATGATTATATTCAACATTTAATCGTAACTTCAAACCATGCGACTGTGCTTTGCTTTACTGATGTTGGTAAAGTGTACCGTCTAAAAGTCTTTGAAGTACCTCAAGCTTCTCGTGGTTCAAAAGGTCGCCCAATGGTGAACTTATTGCCACTGGATGCTGATGAAACGATTACAGCGATTCTTCCTGTAATTGATGCACCGAAGAAGTTTACAGAGCGTTTAACTGAGTTTAGAACTTTTGTACGTGCCAATGTTGCTAAGTTGCGTGAAAATGCAATCATCGAAGCACATTATGAGCCGTTAAAAGCTGCATTTGCAGAGCTTGGTGAAAACCCAGATGACTTATCAGATGCTTTACGTAAGCAACTGAAAGAAATCGGCTTAGAGTTGTCAGCTTCAGATATTGAAGATGAATTGGTGAATGAATTTGCTGAACGTGTCGAAAACGTTCGTAAAAACTTCTATGTGTTCATGGCAACTGCTTCTGGTACGGTAAAACGTGTTGAATTAGAACAATTTAGTAATGTTCGTTCAAATGGTCTACGTGCAATTGAGTTGAAAGAAGAAGATACCTTGATTGGTGTTGCGATTACCGATGGCGAACAGCAAATCATGTTGTTCTCAAATGAAGGTAAGGCGATTCGCTTCTCTGAAACAGATGCACGTGTGATGGGACGTACTGCAAAAGGTGTGCGTGGTATGCGCGTAACTTTAGCTGCGGCCCAAGCTGAAGATGATGTCGAAACTGATATTGATTCAGATGATGAAGATTCTTCTGATTTAAATGTGGCGAGTCGCATCGTTTCTTTAGTCGTTGTACCTGAAACTGGCGAAGTATTGTGTGCTTCTGCAAATGGTTATGGTAAACGTACTCCAGTTGATGACTTCCCAACCAAGAAACGTGGTGGTAAAGGTGTGATTGCGATCAAAACATCTGAACGTAACGGTGAGTTGGTTGGTGCGGTTGCAATTGATGAGTCTAAAGAGCTGATGTTGATTTCTGATGGCGGTACTTTAGTTCGTACTCGTGCCTCTGAAGTGGCTAGAACGGGTCGTAATGCACAAGGTGTACGTCTGATTCGTTTAGGTAATGAAGAAATCTTAGTTGGCGTCGTTGCTGTTGAAGCCGTTGAAGTTGAAGATGATCTATTAGAGTTAGAAGTAGTTGATGGCGAAGTATTGGAAAATACCGAGAATTTAATTGATTCTGAATCTTTAGTTGAAGATGAAACCATTATGGATGAAGGTGAGCCTGAGTCTGATGGTAATGAATCTGAAGAGTAATTTTTAGATGTTGAAGGAGGACGCTAAGGCGTCCTTTTTTATTGTCCGATTGATTATAATGAATATCGAGTATGATCAACTTATGAAAAATCAAAAGTAGTTTGATTTATAAGTTAATAATGTTGATTTGTATTAGATATGAATTTTCAAAACATCTTTATAGTGAATCATTAAAATGCTCAAACTCATCTATTACGTTCCTGAATCACATCTTGAATCAACCAAACTTGCCATTTTTGAAGCAGGGGCAGGTGGTATTGGTAACTATGAACATTGTGCATGGCAAGTGTTGGGAATAGGGCAATTTAAACCTGTAAAAGGTGCAAATCCATTTATTGGTGAACTCGATACTTTAGAGCAACTTCCTGAATGGCGTGTAGAAACCATTGTCCCAGAGGAAAAGGCTGTGCAAGTCGCAAAAGCTTTAAAGGCAAGCCATCCTTATGAAGAGTCTGCTTTTGAGTTTATTCAAATTATTGATATTGAATAATATGTACTAGCTCAAACCTGATCTGACAGTTACCCATTATAAATGTGTTGCACTTCGGCTTTTGAATCTACGTATTTTAATTCGATTAATTGCATCTAAAAAAAATTATTTGATTATAAAAAACTTTCAATGCCGCACCTTACATTGAAAGTTTAAATACCTTTGCGTAGGCGATGCCTCACTTTTCGTAGGGGATGCCAAACCTTGCGCTGCAAACAAAGCACTGCTTTGTTTTTGCTCATGGGCGAGGGGTACGTCCTGTACCCCCGCCCAACAGCGACATCCCTGTCGCCCCACGGTAGGATCACAATCTAGAATTTAAAAGTATAAGAATGAATTGATAATTAACATCATCTAAAATTAAACTTTTTGAATAAATAACTTACGATCAAAACGATATTGTGGATAGAACACGCCATCTTCTGCACGTTCACCAGCAGCAACAACCATGACTGGATATTCATCTGCATTTAAGTTCAAGATCTTGCGAACCATAGGTTCATCAAAACCTTCCATCATGCAACTGTCAAAACCATAAGCACGTAAAGCCAATACTAAATTTTCACATGCTAAGGCTGTTGTTTTAGTCGCCCAAAGTTTGGCATCCGCAGGTATATAAGCTGTTACAGGGAGTTGTTTATCAAACTGACGTGCGACCTTAAACGCAACTTTTTTAAAGTTACCTAAGGCATTGAAATAGCCTGTTTTATAGTTATATGGAATAAAGCGGTAATATTTTTTAACTAAAGGTGGGATTTCAGGGAAAGGAAATTCATTGATGTTATTTTGAGCCATTTCATCAATACGGTCAGTACGTGCAACACAAACAATCAGTTCAGCAGCAGTTCTTGCAGCAAACTGGTTAAGACATGCTTTTATTAAACGTTTCTTTTTGGGTTGTGATTGAACGACATAAAATGTCCACGGTTGTAAATTCGATGAGTTTGGTGCAAGTAAAGCTAAATCTAAACATGCATCTAAAGTTTCTGTCGGAATTGCTTTATCAGTAAATTTACGTACAGATCGGCGGCTTTCCACAACTTTTCTAAAATTATCAACATCAATATCTTGTGGAGCTGCTTCGTAATAACGTTTTTTAGGTTGAGCATCTTGTGACATTGTCATTCTCTCATTCTAATAAAAATAATTTGATCTACTTTAAACTAAAAAACCACTTAGCCTTCATATTGATTGCTAAGTGGTTTGTTATTTTCAATTCAACAATTAGTTAAATTGGGCAAAATCAGGTTTGCGTTTTTGCATAAATGCTGCAACTGCTTCAGCCATTTCAGGTGATTTCACACGTTGCATAAATATAACGGCTTCATCATCAATACAATCAATAATTTCTTGTAGATTATGTTTCATCAGTGCTTTGGTTTGCTTTAAAGACGCAAGTGGTAGCGCCGCTAAAGTTTGCGCTTGTTTTAATGCATGCGCATAAACATCTTCTTCAATGCTATTTACAATACCTGCATTCAGCGCTTTTTCACTGTTAAATTTCTGTGCAGTGAGCAATAATTCTGCTGCTTTGTGGTAACCCGCTTGTTGGATTAACAATTTACTCGAAGCACCTTCAGGAGAAAGGCCTAAGCTTACAAACGGAATTTGGAATAGGGCAGTATTGTCACTATATACAAGATCTGCATGAAGCAAAATCGTTACACCAATCCCAATCGCAACACCACGTACAGCGCAGATTAATGGTTTAGAAAAACGAGCTGCTGCTTTTAAAACAACAAAAGGAGGCGTGTCACCTTCTTTACCTTGCAGTGGTGTTTGAATAAAAGCCATAAAATCTTGCATGTCATTGCCCGCACTGAAGTCTGCATCTTCACCACGTAAAATAACAACGCGTACATCTTTATCTTGATCGGCTTCATCAAAAGCTTTGGCGATCCATAGATAAAGTTCACCGTATAAAGCATTTTTTGCCTTTGGTCGGTTAATGGCTAAAGTCAGTACGCCATTGTCTAAATTCGCATTCAAATGTTCATGTGGTTGTTGAATACAACTAAGTGTCATCGTACTATCCTTGCTTTAGAAATTAATTGAACTCTATGATCTGCATTATGTCGCATAATTCAAAATTCGACACAAACTGGTCAGTTCAAAAAAGTTAGATTTGCTATGAAATATATTTTTGATTATCTCGTTTACATTGGTCGCTTTCAACCCTTCCATTTGGCGCACATGCAAACGATAAAAATTGCTTTGCAACAAAGTCAATCTGTAATTTTGGCGCTTGGTTCGGCGCAGAATGAGCGTAATACTAAGAATCCGTTCCTTGCGAAAGAACGTGAGCAAATGATCTTGTCTAATTTTTCAGAAGCAGATCAACAACGTATTCACTTTGTACATGTCATTGATGTTTATAACGATGTTAAATGGGTCGAATTGGTTAAATCATTGGTGCAAAGTGTAGTTGAAACTGAAGATAAGGTTGGTTTGATTGGGCATTTTAAAGATGATTCATCTTATTATTTACAACTTTTCCCTGAATGGAATATGGTTGAATTAACGAGTTTGGTGGGTTCGATTTCGGCAACACCATTGCGAGAGGCATACTATCGAGGCGAAATTCGACAAGCAGAATTTCCATTGGGTACAGCTGAATTTCTAGAAAAATTTCAACAGACTGAGATTTATCAGCAGTTAAAGTATAAATATGAAACGCAAGATAAATCAAATCTTTAATGTCATTAAAATTTTAAATCTTACCTGTTCGGTTTGAACCTTGAATTTAAATGGTCAACAAATGCTATTGAGTTATTGACCTTAATTGAGAATGGATTGTGTTTGCTCAATTAAGGTTTTTGTTAAAGACTCTAGCTGACTAGATTGTTGCTTCCAGTGGTGCCAATACAGCTCTAATTCGAGTCTTGCTTCAGGTATGATTTCAACTAATTTTCCAGTAGTTAATTCATTTTCTACTTGCAAATCGGGCACCATACCATAACCGAGATTAAGCAAAATCGCTTCAACAAATGCCGTTGAAGATGGAATGTAGTGGCATGGATACATATTGGCAGTTAGGCCATAAATGCGTTGTATAGTTTGTATATGCACATGATCTTTATCATTAAAAATAACTGTGGGTGTATTTCTTAAACCATTTCGATGTACGCCATTTTGAAAGTAATGTTGAATAAACTGTGGTGTTGCAACCATGCGATAAGACATTTTACCTAAAGGCATTGCTTCACAACCTTTCATTGGACTCGATTCTGTTGAAATACAGGCATTGACCAAACCTGCTTCAAGCAAGTGGTGTGTTTGAGATTGATCATCGATTTTTAGATCGATAATAATTTTTTCTTGAATTAACGTTTTTTGGATACTGCTTAATAGCCATGTCGCCAATGAGTCTGCATTAGATGCAATATTCAGTTTAAAAAATTGAGAATTGGAACGTTGCCCTTGTAGGTTTTGAACTAAGTTTTGTTCCATCAAGCGATGATGTTGTAAGAAAAGTAAAACTTCTTGACCAGATTGCGTCACTTTACATGGTCTTTCTCGAATGATCAGAACTTGCCCGAGTTGTTTCTCTAAAGTTTGTAATCGCAAGGTTACAGCAGAAGCAGTGATATTTAAGCGTGCAGCTGCCAATTCAAAACTGCCTGTTTCTGCAACGGCTAAAAAAGCTTCACTATGTTTACTTTGCAGCATAGAGATGTCCCGATTCAAATATAGTGATTAATCAAACTCATAAAATTCTATTGCATAAAACTCGATGACTAAATAATTACAGCACGAAAGATCTAATCAGGTGCTAAAACCAAGTATGGCAAGAACACGAAAAACAAAACCAAGCGTTATCAAAGCTTAAAAATCATAAACTAAGAAAAACTTAGCTAAATTGATATTTATTTAGAAATACTTATTTTATAACTTTATCTTGGATAATAGCACGATTATTCAAATCAATTAAAAGTGTAGTTTCATCATGTTGCAAAGTTATATGCAAGGTTTTGCCATCGGCATGAGTTTAATCATGGCGATAGGTGCGCAGAATGCTTTTGTGCTCAAACAAGGCTTAAAAAAACAATATGTTTTTTGGATTTGTATGGTGTGCATTGCTTCAGATTCGATCCTCATTTTATTGGGCGTACTTGGCTTTTCTAAAATTATGCAAACCAACCCTGAGCTGGTGGAATGGGCGAAATATTTGGGTGCAACATTCTTATTCTTTTATGGTGCACAGCATTTTTATAAAGCATTTACGGCAACAACTCATTTATTACCGAGTGAAAAAGATGAATCTAAGCTTTTGAAAATGGTGCTGATCTGTTTGGCATTAACGTGGTTAAACCCGCATGTTTATTTGGATACTGTAGTTTTAATTGGTTCTATTTCAACGCAATTTGAACATGCAAAACTTCAGTTTGCTTTGGGTGCAATCACTGCTTCTTGGATTTTCTTTTTTGCTTTAGGTTTTGGTGCTCGTTTCTTATTACCTATTTTTAAAAGTGCTAAATCTTGGAAAATCCTAGATTTTGTTATCGGTTTAGTGATGTGGGGCATTGCAACTTCATTGATTGTCTAAATTGATAGGTTCTATTCGTTGGTCGTTGGCACTTTAAATAATCAAATCAAAAGCCTTATTGGCTTTTGATTTGATTTTATTTAATTTCAAGCAGGAAAAATTAACCTGCTTGTAGTGCTTTTAAATCTTCTAAAACTTGTTCAGCGTGACCCGCAGCTTTTACCTTACGATATTCTTTCACTAACTGACCATGATGATAAATAAACGTTGAGCGCTCGATACCCATCACTTTTTTACCGTACATATTTTTTTCTTTAATCACATCAAAGTGTTTACACAATACTTCTTCTTTATCACTGATCAGGTTAATGGTCAGTGATTGCTTTTCAGTAAAATTTTGATGCGCTTTAACTGAATCACGCGACACACCAATTACAGTTGTATTGGTCGAATCAAACTGATCTTTTAAGCAAGAAAAACCAACAGCCTGAGTGGTACAACCAGGTGTAGAGTCTTTAGGATAGAAATACAAAACTAACCATTCTGTTGCTATTTCAGTCAGGTTAATTTCACCTGTTGTTGCAGGAAAAGTCTGATTCGGGAGTTGAATTGTTTCAGTCATTATTCATCCTTAAAGATCATTATGGTTTAATTCAAGTGCTAAAAAGGCATAATTTTCGTGATATAGAATATCACCTTTACGTACCAAAAGTGGGTTTTTAAAAATAGGTGCATCAATCACTGTAGTGTGAAATTCCCCAGCTTCACCACAAGGATCAATATTTCGAGCAAGTGATTCATTAACATAATCAAGGGTTAAAATTCGCCCTAAGTCTGTAACAGTCATTCCTAAGTTTAGATTTACAGTTACGATCATGCATTCAAACCCAAGTGTTATCAGTTCATGTACGATTTCTAAACGAGGCTTTTGCCACAGTGGCATACACAGTTTTAAATTACTACGATCACAAACGGATTGGTTCCATTCGGCATGTGCAATCAGGTCAATATCACCTGTGACCAATAGTTCTGCACTGAGTTGTTTAGCTTGAGCGAGTAAATCTAAGAAAGTTGCTTCGTAGTTAGACCAAGTCGCTGAACCTTTTAGAATGGGTAAACCAATTGCAGCAGCCTGTGCATCAATAATTTCCAAAGGCATGGCATGTGAACGTGATCTTAAACCTTGTTCTTCAAGCATCACCATTAATGCAACAGGTTTTGCATGTTGTATTGCATAATAGAGTGCAAGACTACTGTCTTTACCACCACTATAAGAGGCAACGAAATTTTGCCCTTCTAAGAGGTTGTTATTCCATGGAGATTGCATAATTTCCTAGACACTATTTGAAAAATTAGATGCTATTTAAAAAATTGTGATAAAAAAGCCTGCATAACGCAGGCTTTAATACAAATAATAAAATTATTTTTTCGCTTGCGCTGCTTTCATTGCTGCTTGAGTCAGTGTTTCTAACTTGCCAGTAAGTTGTGGACCAAAACACGCTTTAAGTGCAGCATTTTGTTGTTGTACAAAAGCTAAGCTAGATGGGTTTTTCTTTTGGTTTACAGCGCTTTGAATTTCCCATTTTTGAGCTTCGGTTACTTTACCTTGAGCATCAATCTGGCAAGAACAAAATTTGCTCACTTCAGCACTGGTTAATTTTCCACCCTTTGCAGTTTCAGTCTTACAAACATTCACCAACGCAGATTTTACATTTGTACTTTTATATGCTTGTTGAAGTGGATTCGCTTCAGCAGCTTGAGCAGTAGAACCCATCATTGCAGCAATTGAAAACATTGAAGAAAGAAGAAGACCTGATTTTAAGTTTTTCATAAATTGTACCTTGTTATTACGCGATATAACGTGTTGGGTCTGCGACACCTGCATCCATGAAGCCTTCCTTACGAAGACGGCAACTATCACATTTACCACAAGCACGTCCTTGGTCATCTGCTTGGTAGCATGAAACCGTTTGGCTATAGTCTACGCCATGTTCCAAGCCTAAGCGTATTATATTCGCTTTGGATAAATGTAACAGAGGTGTTTCAAATTTAAGCGGTTTTCCTTCAACACCGACTTTTGTTGCAAGGCGAGCCATATTGGCAAAAGCTTCGATAAACTCAGGTCGACAGTCAGGATATCCTGAATAATCAACAGCATTGATGCCGATTACAATTGCTTGAGCATCAAAAACTTCAGCAGCAGCAAGCGCATAAGACAAGAAAATGGTGTTACGTGCTGGAACATAAGTTACAGGAATACCATCAGTTTCATGATCAGGAACATCAATGTTATGGTCTGTAAGTGCAGAACCACCTAAATTACCCAAATCGATATTAATCACTCGATGTTCAACACCAGCTGTTTTGGTTAATGCACGTGCAGCATCAAGTTCAGTGGTTGAACGTTGACCATACATAAAACTAATAGCAATACATTCGTAGTTTGCTTGCGCCCAAGCCAAACAAGTTGTTGAGTCTAAGCCGCCTGATAATAAGACAATGGCACGAGGACGCATATTCACAGTCTCCGAAAAATTTATAAAATGGTTACAGTTAGAAGATTAAGGTCTTTTGAAAATAGCCTTGCTATTCTCATTCATACTTTACGGTATATGCTTAATTGAATAGCCTACAATGTAAGCCATTGATGACATGTCAATTTTTAACGACCTGTTTCATCATTCCAAAGCAATTTATGTAGTTGCAATTGGAAGCGAACAGGGAGATGGTCGTCTAAAATCCATTGAGCTAAATCACGTGCAATTTGAGGTAAACGTACAGCACCTTTTTCTACAGCAAAAGCAGGGGAGAACCATACTGTGCTGACTTTATCATTTAAAGCATATTGCGCAACTTGCTGTTTAGACCATTCATAGTCTTCACGATTACAAATAACAAACTTAATTTGATCATGTTGCGTTAAATGATCTAGGTTACTGAGTAAGTTTCGTTCAACTTCACCAGAGGTTGGTGTTTTTAAATCCAAAACTTTTGAAATACGTGGGTCAACTTTAGAAACATCTAAAGCGCCACTGGTTTCTAAAGAAACGTCACAACCTAAATCGGCCAAACGTTGCATTAATGGCAATGCATTCGGTTGGGCCAGTGGTTCACCACCTGTGACACAAATATAAGGGGTCTTGTAATCTAAGGTCGTTTGAATGATTTGGTCTAAAGATTGACGCTCACCACCTTCAAAAGAATAGGTCGTATCGCAATACGTACAACGCAACGGGCAACCTGTTAATCGAATAAAAACAGTCGGTAATCCTGCTGCATTGGCTTCACCTTGTAGAGAATAGAAAATCTCCGTAATACGTAGCCCCGCAGACGGATCAGAAACAGGAATAGTAGAGGTTCGGAGAATATTCATAACATTTACCACAGTTTACAAAATGAAAAATCTCTACGCTCAGCACTGACCGTAGAGATGAGGAACGATTAAAGTTCCGCAGGGAATGAGTAAAAATTAGTCTTCGCGAAGAAGTTCGTTCAAACTCGTTTTAGAACGTGTTTGCGCATCTACTTTTTTCACGATGATTGCAGCATAAAGGCTGTAAGTACCGCATTTAGAAGGTAGGCTACCAGCAACAACAACAGAACCCGCAGGTACACGACCGTAGTGAACTTCGCCTGTTGCACGGTCAAAAATCTTCGTTGATTGACCAATGAATACGCCCATTGAAATCACAGAACCTTCTTCAACAATCACGCCTTCAACAATTTCAGAACGTGCGCCGATGAAACAGTTATCTTCAATAATGGTTGGGTTTGCTTGAAGTGGCTCAAGTACACCACCAATACCGACACCACCTGAAAGGTGAACGTTTTTACCAATTTGTGCGCATGAACCTACGGTTGCCCATGTATCGACCATTGTGCCTTCATCTACATAAGCACCAATGTTGACATAAGATGGCATTAACACCACATTCTTCGCTTGGAAGCTACCTTTACGTGCTACAGCAGGCGGTACAACACGTACACCAGCAGCTTTAAACTGAGCTTCAGTCCAGCCTGTAAATTTAGTCTCTACTTTGTCGTAGAATTGAAGGTCGCATGACTCAATAGGTTTGTTGTCATTCAATTTAAATGATAATAAAACCGCTTTTTTCAACCATTGATGAACAATCCATTCACCATCAATTTTTTCAGCTACACGAAGCGTACCATTATCTAAACCTGCAATGGCTTCTTCAACAGCTTGGCGAACTTCTGCTGGACAATCCGCAGCAGTAAAGTTAGCACGATTTTCAAACGCTTGTTCAATGATCGTTGAAAGCTGAGACATAATCTTCCTTCCCAAAAAATTTTTAAAGATTCTACACCAAATTGCTCCTAAATTAGAGATAAAATCTAGTTTCAATCGGAAAAACTAATCTTAATGTTTAAATGAGGAGAAGCATAAATAACTGATCTCTTTTATTATTTAAAAGTCAATTATTTTGAAAGCAACAATTCATATTCATTTGTATCAAAAAATAACAAAAACTCATCAATTTCGCTATTAATTGTGAAGAATAAATAAAATAAGATCCATTTGAGTCTAAACACATGAATGATTAAAGAACAAACTCTATTTTCGAGGAGATATAAATGAAAGTGTTAAAATTAGTCGCTCTTACTGTTGCTTTTTCGGCTTCTACTTTGGCAATGGCAGATGAAACTGTTGTGCAGCAAGGTCGTGTATTTGAAGCGAACAAATTAATTCCTACAGGTGCTCGTCTTGAGGTGGGTACAACAGGTTATGGTGGTGCTTTACTTTGGACAGCAAACCCTTACGTAGGTTTGGCTTTAGGTTATAACGGTGGTGATATTTCTTGGTCAGATGATCTATCGATCGATGGCACGAAATATGACATGGATATGGACAACAACCTGACTTATTTAAATGCTGAAATTCGTCCTTGGGGCGCGAGCCAGAACAGATGGACACAAGGTTTGTATGTCGCTGCTGGTGTAGGATATGTTGATAGCAAATATGATTTGAAAAAATCTTTACATAACAGCAATGACACACTAAAAATTGATGGTAAAAACTACAATGCACCAACAGGTCAAGGTAGTATCGACGGGACTGTTGATTATGATAACCAAATTGCTCCATACCTAGGTTTTGGTTTTGCACCAAAAATCAATAAAAACTGGGGCGTATTTACTGAAGTAGGTGCTTATTATACAGGTAGTCCATCTGCTGATTTAACAGCAACGGGCTTACAAGAAGTCGGTGGCACAACTTCAGGTGCATATGCTGCTGATCGTTTAGAGCAAAAAATTAATGACAAAGATAAATACAAATGGTTACCTGTAGGTAAAGTTGGTGTAAGTTACAACTGGTAATTGATT
This sequence comes from Acinetobacter piscicola, assembly GCF_002233755.1. Classification (GTDB taxonomy): domain Bacteria; phylum Pseudomonadota; class Gammaproteobacteria; order Pseudomonadales; family Moraxellaceae; genus Acinetobacter; species Acinetobacter piscicola. The sequence goes on from NZ_NIFO01000001.1 coordinate 184,234, forward strand.
TAAAATCAAACTAAAAAACGAGCTTCGGCTCGTTTTTTAGTTGTTTGAACATCCTTTTGAAGGAAATAATTCAGATTGACCGGTTTATTTATGCTTATCAAAAGTAATAACCAATTCTAATCCCATGCGCAAAAGCATCGTTGTTTGATACTGAGGATAATGTTCCATTTTGAGTAACGGCATTCGTCGTATCGAGTTTTTTTACATCCGCTTTATTAAATTTGAAATACTTTAATCCATAGGCAATAAAACTTTTTTTGTGAAATTTGTATAACGCACCTAGGCCAAATCCATAAAAACCATCGGATGGGTTGAGTGTACTGGCAGGATTACCACTGCCAGAATCCCAAGATAAATCTGTAAAGCTTACCCATTGATCAGTAAAAACATGGGCAAGTCCTAATTTTGCAGACCATTGATCGTTATTGTAATCAATTAAATTAAACGGCTTGATTAGGTCGGGGTATTGTTGAGCAGCTAAGTCAACTACAGCGCCAAATTGTCTTGGTTGAATTTCAAAATCTTTCCAATTGACCCATCTTAGGTTGCTATAAAGTACATTTTTAGGTGTTAAACCTGTTTGAATATCTAAACTCACCGATTGTGGTGTAGTTATTTCTGTTTTTGCTGATGGAATAACATTTAAAGGCTGTTTGAAAATATCTTCAGTCACAGCCGCTTGATGTGTGATTTTAGAGCGATAAGTAATTGCAGTTTTTACAGCATATTCAGGGATTTGGTAGCTTAACCCTGCTAACCAACCATGACCTGAGCTTTGTTTAAATTTGGCTTGATAACCGCTCATGACGGAATAACTGGGGCCAAAAACATCAAGCTCACCTTCGAATTGTTGATAAACCGCACCAGTATAGATATTCCAGTTTAAAGTCGGTTGGTATCCAACAAGCATTGAAATGCTTTCACTCTTAAATTTTAAATTTGTAGATTCAATGGTTTGCTTGCCAAGCATGGATTGAGGGTGGTAATCATAACTGAGATCTACACCATAAGGTTGATCATAAATAACACCAAAGGAAAACTGTGGATGGATTTGAAATTTGGCTGCTACATTGGCGAAATGATAATCATCGACCAAGTTTCCAGTAGAAAAGTTTTGCACACCTATTTGTTGTAGTACTTGCTGATTTTGGACTTGACCTGAAACATCGGCATACAGTTCAGCATAAGAAAGTTCTAAATAATTGTCTGATTCTAAAAAAGGTAAAATGGATTGATCAGATTTTTCTATTGCTGCTGCATAGCTGAAAATAGGAATTATAAAACTACTACTCAGTACAATTTTTAATAAAGATATTTTCATATATCCTCCCAAATCAATCAATAAATCGATTTGCTTGGTGATTTTTTGACTATTTGTTGAATTCGATCATATATAAAATAAAAAATGAAGAATCAAACAACTTGGCTAATTTTTACCCCATTTGATCTGTTCTGTTTTTTTTTGTCAATCAAAACAGTGAGTTTTATCATATATTTATGAGAAAAAGGGGCAAATGCCCCTGATTTTAAATTTTTACTAAATATTAAAACTTAGATTGTTAAGTCATTCTTTTAATCTAGTCGTCTGGGTAGGCTATTTTCTTTAAAGCTTTAACATCAGCTTCTGGAGAACATAGTGAAATAAACTCATATCCATAGCCACGAAGTAAATGTCCTTTGCGTACAGCAATCCATGTGGTGTTTAAGCCAAAAATATCGGTATTGATCTGTTTTAGGCGATGGTCACGTTCTAGGTCATAAGCCACATCATTGACAATGCCTACACCCATACCTAATTCGACATAGGTTTTGATTACATCGGCATCTAGTGCTGACATCACAATATCGACATCAAGATTGGCTTCTTCAAAGGCTTTATCAATCTTAGAACGTCCTGTAAAACCGCCGTGATAGGTGATAATTGGATGTTCAGCAAGCTTTTCTAAAGTAATCTCTTTGGGATCAATTTTAGTCAAAGGGTGATCTTGCGGGGTAATAATACTGTGCTTCCAGTTATAAAATGGAACACTACCTAAATTATCTTCAGTCGTTAAAGATTCTGTCGCAATACCAATATCAGCAAGACCTAAAAGCAGCATTTCAGAAATTTCAACAGGGCTGGCTTGTTGCAAAATTAAATGAACTTTGGGAAAAGCTTTTTTAAATAGATTGACTATAGGTGGTAATACATAACGAGCTTGAGTATGTGTCGTTGCAATGGTTAATGTCCCCTCATCAACCTTATTAAAGTCATCAGCAAGACGTTTAATATTGTCCGCATCAATCAGCATACGTTCAACAATACTCAGTAAGGATTGTCCAGGTTCAGTTAAACCTAATAGGCGCTTACCTTTACGCACAAACAGTTGTACACCTAACTCATCTTCCAAATCTTTAATGTGTTTACTTACACCTGATTGAGACGTGTAAAGTGCAGCAGAAGCTTCTGTTAAATTGTAATTTTGACGAACTGTTTCTCGGATAATTCGTAATTGCTGAAAGTTCATTTTGTTCGATACCTCAATGGCGGATGAGTGGCGAATGACTCATCCTATCGTCGTTTATGCGACTTGATTTTCAAATAGGTGAAGTGTTGAAGCACTTACCCAAACAGTTTGATTTGGTCTGAATTGATGTAACTTGGCTTCATCAGGATTTAAAGCAATTTCAATCAGTTGTCCTTGACGATCTTGTAATTCTGCCATGACTTTACCTGCAATCCAAACTTCACGTAAGAAAGTGGCTTGAATTGCATTTTCAGTCGGTTGAGCATGAATTTTCAACTCATTTGGGCGCGCAAAAGCGATCACTTTACCATCGGCTGTATTTCTAGCAGATGGAAGCTGAATACGATCTTCACCAATTTGGATAATACCTTGATGATTTTCACCTTCAAAACGATTGGCTTGTCCGAGAAAATCAAATACAAATGGTGTCGCAGGTTTTTCATAAACTTCACGAGGTGAACCAATTTGTTCAATATCACCTTTATTCATCACTACAATTTGATCCGCAACTTCTAGCGCTTCTTCTTGGTCATGTGTTACGAAAATAGAAGTGATATGTAATTCATCATGTAACGTACGTAACCAACGACGTAGTTCTTTACGAACTTTAGCATCAAGTGCACCAAATGGTTCATCTAAAAGTAAAACACGTGGTTCAACGGCCAAAGCACGAGCAAGTGCAATACGCTGACGTTGACCGCCTGAAAGCTGTGCAGGATAACGATCTGCTAAAAAACCGAGTTGTACTAAATCGAGTAACCGAGTGACACGCTTTTTGATTTCAGCTTCATTTGGACGAGTCGCACGTGGGCGTACACGTAAACCAAATGCAACATTGTCATAAACAGTCATGTGACGGAACAAAGCATAGTGTTGGAATACAAAACCTACTTGACGTTCACGCACGTGAATTTGGGTTGCATCCGTTCCTTCAAGAATCACTTGTCCACGATCGGCAGATTCTAAACCTGCAATAATACGTAACAGTGTAGTTTTACCACAACCTGATGGGCCAAGGAGTGCAACCAATTGACCATCTGGAAAATCTAGAGAGATGTTTTTAAGTGCATGGAATGCACCGAAGTTTTTTTCAATATTTTTAACTTGAATACTCATGGTCATTCCTTAAGAAGCTATAGATTCTTTGTTTTCACGATTTTGTTTCTCTTGGCGGTATTCAACCCATGTTTTGAGAATTAATGTGAAAATTGCCAACAATGCAAGTAGTGAAGACACTGCAAACGCTGCGCTAAAGGTATATTCGTTATATAAAATTTCAACATGTAACGGCAGTGTATTGGTTTCGCCACGGATGTGACCTGATACGACTGATACAGCACCAAACTCACCCATTGCACGTGCATTACACAAGATTACACCGTAAATTAAGCCCCACTTGATGTTTGGAAGAGTAACTTTCCAAAAGGTTTGCCAACCTGATGCACCCAATACAATCGCAGCTTCTTCTTCTTCGGTACCTTGTGCTTCCATTAAAGGAATTAATTCACGAGCAACAAAAGGAACAGTGATGAATATAGTGGCTAAGACAATGGCAGGTGTTGCATACAGGATCTTGATGTCATGATCCATGAGCCATCCACCGACCCAGCCTTGAGAGCCGAAAATCAGGACTAACATTAAACCTGCAATGACAGGAGATACAGAAAAGGGTGTATCAATAATAGTGGTGAGAATTGATTTTCCACGAAAGTTAAATTTCGCGACACACCATGCTGCTGCAACACCAAAAACCACGTTCAACGGTACGGCAATCGCTGCTGTTAATAAGGTTAATTTTACTGCTGATAAAGTATCAGGATTGACCAAGGCTTCGAAATAAACCGATACACCTTGTTTGAAGGCTTCAACAAAAACCAGAATCAACGGCAGAATCAAACAGCTAAGAAAAAAGATTAGTGCAATTGTGATTAATGTATAACGAACCCAAGTTGGCTCGCGTGTTGCGTCACGTGATTGCAACTTGATGGCTAAGGCATTGCTGTTGGTATTTAAGCTCATTGTGCTGTTCTCCCTGTGCGGCGACTCGCCCATGCTTGTACTAAGTTAATTAAGAACAAGATAAAGAAAGAAATAACCAGCATTACAACTGCAATCGTTGTTGCACCTGCGTAATCATATTCCTCTAAACGGGAAATGATCATAAGAGGCGCAATTTCTGTTTCAAAAGGTTGATTCCCAGCGATGAAAATCACTGAACCGTATTCTCCAACGCCACGAGCAAATGCCAGTGCAAAACCAGTCAATAATGCAGGAAATAAAATTGGAAGAATAATTTTAGTCACAATTTGTAAGCGATTTGCGCCTAGTGCAGAAGCTGCTTCTTCTAGCTCAGTTTCCAAGTCACTTAATACAGGCTGTACAGTACGAACGACAAATGGAATACCAATAAAAATTAAAGCTAAAGTAATACCGATAGGCGTATAAGCAACTTTAATTCCAAGTGGTTCAAGGTATTGACCAATCCAACCAGTAGGTGCGTATAACGATGTGAGTGCAATACCTGCAACTGCGGTAGGTAATGCGAATGGTAAATCAACCAATGCATCGACAATGCGCTTACCCGGAAATGAATAGCGAACCAGACACCAAGCTAGTAACAAACCAAAAACTACATTAATCAATGCCGCAACGATGGCAGTACTAAAACTGAGTTGTAATGATTTTAAAATACGTTCTGAACTGATGATTTCCCAAAAACCATCCCAGCCTACACCGAGTGATTTTATAAAAACAGCTGATAAAGGAATCAGAACAATTAAAGATAAATACGCTAGGGTGAAGCCTAGTGAAAGACCAAATCCTGGCAGCACTCGGGATCGCTGCGACATGATGACTCCTCAAAAGAGAGAAAGCTTATTGAAATCAATAAGCAAAATTAAAATGAATGAGGTAAAGCTTAAGAGGCATCAATTAAAATGCAAATTTAAAAAACAACTTTTTGATATCAGGCTTATTGATAACGGCATGTTTTTTCTCAGAAATAATATAATTGAAAATTTCTGGAAAAGGCCCAAAACCCGATGCAACATTAATATGTCCAACTTTTCCAAGATTGACTGGTTTGATGTTCCAAGCTGCTGCAAGTGCATTCACTTCGTCGAAAGCAAACCAAGGGTCATCTTCACTGATTAATATTGTGGTTGGAACAGGGGTTTTTAAGCCATAAAAATAATGCTGATAATCACCAATGCTATCCGTTGCAAATCCATTCGCACCGAAACGCTTAGGATTTGCAGGAGCAACCAAAATGAGTCTTTTTACTTTTTGAGCAAGTTCAGGAGCATCATTCAAGGCAGCGAGACTGGTTAGACAACCAAAGCTATGTGCAACGATTTGAATTTGATTATCGGTTGCTTCTAATACTTTAATTAGTTCTTTGACCCATTGTTTTAAAATAGGTTTGTCCCAGTTTTTCTGCTGTACACGAGTGCTGTGTGTCAACTGATTTTCCAACCAAGACTGCCAGTGGCTTTGATTACTTCCGCCAACACCGGGAACAATAACTGTATGTACCATGAGCGCGCTCCTGTTTGTGACTTGCAGCTATTTGTTATTTACTATTCGCCTTAACGATTTGGTCAAATATTCCATTGGTTTCAAAGTGCTGTTTTTGCACCTTCGTCCAGCCACCAAACTCTTTGTCAATCGTGACCAATTTAAGTGGTTTGAAAGTAGCTGCATATTTTTTCAATGTGGCTGCATTACGTGGACGGTAGTAGTTTTTCGCTGCAATTTCTTGCCCAGCAGGTGAGTACAAGTAGTTCAAATAGGCTTTTGCTAAATTTAAATTGCCATCTTTTGCAGCGTTCTTTTCAACAATTGCTACAGGTGGTTCAGCTAGAATTGAAAGTGATGGCGTGATGATTTCAAACTTACCCGGTTGCTCACGCGTTGCTAAGAATGCTTCATTTTCCCAAGCCAATAACACATCACCAATACCACGTTCAGCAAATGTGGTTGTTGAACCACGTGCACCTGAGTCTAAAACTTTGGTTTGTTTATAAATTTGACGTACAAACTCTTGTGCTTTTGCATCTGAACCATAAGCGTGTTTTGCCCAAGCCCATGCTGCTAAATAGTTCCAACGCGCACCGCCTGAAGTTTTAGGGTTTGGTGTGACAATCTCAACACCCGGTTTAACCAAATCGCCCCAGTCTTTAATCGCTTTAGGGTTTCCTTTACGAACAAGGAACACGATTGTTGAAGTATATGGTGTAGAGTTTTGAGGGAACTTCTTTTGCCAATCTTTTGGTAATAAGTTGGTATTTTGTGCGATCGCATCGATATCTGCTGCAAGTGCCAAAGTCACGACATCAGCTTGTAAACCATCGATCACGGCGCGGGCTTGTTTTCCTGAGCCACCATGTGATTGTTTGAAGTTAATGTCTTGACCTGTTTTAGACTTCCAATACGTTGCGAACTGTTGGTTAAAGTTGTCGTATAACTCACGAGTTGGGTCGTAAGAGACATTTAAAAAGTCTTTAGCAGCGATTGAGTAAGTTGAAGCAGAAAGAAGCGTTGCAACGACTGCTAATTTTAATTTTGAAAATTGCATGGTTGAGTCCCCAAATTTTTCAGAAGTTCGTTAATATGGGGTGAGCATAACGCTAGTCTTTATTCATAAAAAATAATAAAAAACGAATTTTATATGAATAAAAGAGAAATAGCTTTTGTGTATATCGTTATTAAAATCTGTGCAAAGACTCGAGGTAAGTAGTGTGATGATTTGTCTTAAAAATGCTCAACAAGTTGATTCAATACCACTTTTAGATCGAGCATTTCATTATGGAGATGGTTGTTTTACCACAGCCCGATTTCATCACAATATTTTAGAGTTGAAAGATTTACATTGGGCACGCTTAGCGCTAGCTTCAGAAAAATTATTCTTAAAATTTAATCAAGCTTTATTAGAGCAAAGCATAGAAGTGCTACAACAACAATTTCCAGTTTTAAACGGCACATTAAAAGTCATGTTAAGTCGTGGCGAAAGCGATCGTGGTTATGCGATGCCTGAGCATGATGCAGATGTTTATGTATTGTATTATCCAAAAAGTACTGAGGATTTCCAGCCTGAATACATTCAGAGTGGTGTGTTAGATCAAGCAATTGGCCTGATGATGCCGAATCTTGTGGGGTTAAAGACCTTAAACCGCTTAGAGCAAGTCATGCTGAAAAAAGAAGCTGCGGAGAAAGGATGGTTAGAAGCTTTGGTGACAGATGTGCAAGGCTCAGTTGTTGAAGGCGTGAGCAGTAATTGTTTTATTCAAATAAACAATACATGGATTACGCCAGAACTTCGTTATAATGGGGTACATGGTGTAATGCGTGCGGAAATTTTGTCACGTATGCAACATTTTGATGTTTCATGTGAGCAACGTTTTGTGGATATGGACGAAATTCGACAAGTGCAAAGTTTATTTTTTTGCAATGCTTTAAGTCCGATGAAAATTGCCAAAAACTTGAATCATCAAACTTTAGACACTCAACCTTGTGTTGAGTTATTTGAAACTTTACATTTAAGTCAGTTTAATACTCATGTCGCAAGCTAAATCTAAGCCTAAACCTAAAAAGAAAGTTCAAGATAAAGCCACCAATAAAATGCCACATAAAGGTATTGCGATCGTTCTGATTGTGCTTTTAATACTTAGTGCAATTATTTTAAAAATGAGTATTTTTAAAAGTTATCCTGTCGAAGGACAAAAACAAAAATTGTCGATTAGTAATGGTGAAACTTATACAGGTTTTATTGACCAATTGGCGGAAGAAGATAAGGTTAGTTTTCCGATTATTTTAAAACTTTATCGTAAAATTTTTATCCATGACACCATGAAAGCAGGGGTGTATGAAGTCACAAAAGGCATGAATATGCGTCAAGTATTAGAAATGGTTTCTAATATTGAAAATGCGCAGATGAGCCGCCTTTTGGTCATTGAAGGAACAACTGCTAAACAATTGGTTCAGGCACTTAAAAAAGATCCATTGGTTGAAAAATCTGTGGTTAATTTACCAAGTTCTGAAATGTTGAAAGCCTTAAATATCCCTTATGATCATCCTGAAGGGTTATTTGCACCCGATACTTATTTTTTTGATAAAGGTGCAACAGATAAGCAAATTTTGACAGATTTATATCAACGTCAAATGAAAATTTTAGATGAAGCTTGGGAAAAGCGTGCGCCTAACTTACCTTATAAAGATAAATATCAAGCCTTGATTATGGCTTCAATTATTGAAAAAGAAACCAGTGTAGACAGTGAGTTGCGTCAAGTTTCAGGGGTATTTTATCGTCGTTTAAAGCTTGGTATGCGCCTACAAACAGATCCAACTGTGATTTATGGTATGGGTGATAAATATCAAGGTAAGATTTCTAAACAAGATTTACGTACACCAACAGCTTATAATACTTATACGATCAATGGTTTACCGCCAACACCGATTGCATTGCCAAGTAAAAAAGCGATTGAGGCAACATTGCATCCTGACCAATCAGAGAATATTTATTTTGTTGCAACAGGGAATGGCGGGCATAAATTCACTGCGAATTTGTCAGACCATAATCGTGCAGTGCAGGAATATATTGAAGTTATGCGAGCTAAAAATTAAGGAATGAGTATGTTTATCAGCTTTGAAGGTACAGAAGGCGTTGGAAAAACCACCCTCATTCGCAAATTATTTGATCATTTTCAACAACAAGGTAAAGAAGTTGTGCTAACCCGTGAACCGGGGGGCACACCTTTAGCGGAGCAAATTCGTTCATTATTACTGTCGGTGAATCATGATGAGCAAATGAGTAATGATACTGAGTTACTTCTAATGTATGCAGCTCGAGCGCAACATTTACAGAACGTGATTGTTCCTGCATTGGCGGAAGGGAAAATAGTGTTGTGTGATCGTTTTGTCGATTCAAGCTTTGCATATCAATGTGCAGGTCGTGGCTTGAGTCGCGACAAGCTACAGCTTTTAAATGAAAACTTTGTTGTACGAATGCCGGATATTACTTTTTGGTTAGATGCGCCGATTGAATTGGGTATGACGCGCGCACGTGAGCGTGGTGCATTAGATCGTTTTGAACAAGAAAAACTGGTGTTTTTTGAATCTGTGCGCAGTGGTTTTGCGGAAATTCATATGCGTGATTCGCAACGGATGAAACGCTTGGATGCAACCCAAACCCCAGAGCAAGTTTTTGCAGATGCGATTGATTATTTAAAATAGACAAGGCACTTATAGTTTATTTTAAAATTTAAAAGAATGACAAATTAAGTTATTTATAATGTAAATTTTTAACTTAATCGCTAATGTATCCAATCACTAATGTCTTTATATTGTCTAAGCAATAGCAATATAAAGACATTATTTTATGAAAAGTTCAAAACAAGAAATCGTACAGTTTCTACAACAATTTTTTAGTCCAAGCTTAGAACGTTGTGAAATTGAAGCAGTGACGGATAAAGGAGCAACTTTGCTTTGGAAAGTAGGTGATGCCGATCTTCGTCCGGGGGGCACAGTTTCAGGCCCAACCATGATGGCATTGGCTGATTTTGCACTTTATGTCGCAATCATGGGGGAAATTGGTTTAATCGGTTTAGCTGTTACAACCAATATGAACATTAATTTTTTACGTAAACCGACGGGTGGAACTGACCTGCGTGGTATTTGTAAATTAATGAAAGTGGGTAAGGCATTGGTCGTAGGGGAGGTTTGGATTTATTCTGTAGATTCTGAAGATCCTGTCGCACATGTCACTGGAACCTATTCGATTCCACCGCAAAGCATAGGCTAGGTTTAATCGTGTTTTCAGTTTTCAGTTTTCAGTTTTCAGTTTTCAGCTGTCATATATTATTTTAAACAATCCTTGAGCATTCATGCTTATTGAAATAAGCATGAAAAGTATTTGTATTGTTAGGTTGGTAGAGGGAACCTATTTTTATAATTGTACTCTTATATTCACAATGCTAAGCTGTTCATAATAAATGGAAATCAAATTTTTAATTTAATATTTAGTAATATTATGGAATGGTAAGATGTCATTGGATCATGAAGTTGTTCATTTGTTTAAGGAACAGGTTTTTCCTTTATCTGAAAAATTGACAGAGATGTTGAATGAGCACTATTCACATCAAACAGAACGCCGTGGCTGTGGTTATACACAAGCAACACGGGTTTTGGCTGAATTCATCAATTTCCCACGTGATGCTGTTGAGTCGACTGATTTAAAAATATTTAAAGATTACGATTTTAAAAAATTAAAGAAAATAATCGACCAAAAGAATGTATATGGTTTAGACATCGAAGATTGGCATAATCTAGATCATAATCCATCTCTTGGTGATTTTTTGGCTACTGCAAAAAATGATGAATTTAAAGACCTTGTTGAACAAGAAATTTTAGTTCAAGAAAATTTAAGAAAAGTTTCACAACATGCTCAACTCGAAGAAAGTAAAATCATTTGTAGTATGTTGGAAGATGTAATTTTACCGAAAACAGCAGAAGAAACAGGCTATATCGAAATTCAGACTTTACGAGAAAAACCCAAAGTGGGTTCTTGTCCGATGGCTGAAACTTTTTTCCTTAAAATTGCCCATGGTTCAATGTTGAGACAAGGCTCGATCAATATTTTTGTTGATGAGCAAAATCGTCCGCTACTCATTGAAAAAATGAATATGGGGGATAATCATTCTTGTATCAATTTACAACCGTTGATTATGAATGGTATTCGCATTCCAATAGGTTCTTTATTTTCAGTGGATTATGATATTGAACAGATTGTAGATAAAACACCAAACCAAGAATTTAAGGGGTATATTATTCCTTACAAAGCTATTCAGGGTTTTTGGTTTTTGCGATTGACGACCTTGGCTATTTCACCTGAAAATCGTAAACGTGCCTTTACAACGCATTTTGAGCAACAAGTGAATAATGGTCTTTTTAGCCCAGGCACAACGCTGTTAAAACAATTAAATGATGTCGCAACATCACAATTAAGAGCACTCAGTCTCGGATAATTTATATGTTAAATGTTTGTTTTTCGCCAAACTATTTCGCCGAAACACATACCAATAGTATGGAGAAGTTGGTCGCAGTGGCTGAAAAACTACAGCAATTTGATGATTATAAATTCCATGAACCGCAACCGATTGATCCTGAAATTTTAAGAGCATTGCATGCACCTAAATATGTGGATGCATTTTTGACAGGTGAACCTAAAAAGTTAGCCACTTTTGCGGGGTTTAAACCTTGGAATGAGCAGTTAAGAGATGCTGTCTTAACGATTAATTCAGGGCAATTGATGGCAACAGAACTTGCTTTTAAACATGGTATCGCTGCTAATATTGCGCAAGGATTTCATCATGCAGCCTATGAGTACGGTGGATCATATTGTACTTTTAATGGGTTGGCGCTGATTGCCCAACAGTATCCCAATAAAAGAATATTTGTACTTGATTGTGATCAACATGGTGGCGATGGAACTGCTGAATTTACCCGAAGATTGGACAATTTATATAATTTTAGTATTTACGGTCTAGCTTTTGGTTATCCAACTTATGAGCGTGCTGAAAGTCGGCATGTGCATACTAAAAATGGTAGTTTTGCACAATATATGCTTGCTTTACATGAAGCTTTTCAGCGTGCAGAAGAATGGAAAGCCGATATTATTATTTATCAAGCTGGCATGGATTGCCATCAAGCCGATCCTTATGGTTCTGCTTGGTTTAGTACTGAATTGATTCAAAAAAGAGAAGAAATTGTCTTTAATATGGCGAAACGAGAGGGGATCCCGATCATGTTCGTTTTAGCCGGTGGTTATCAAAATTTAGATGATTTGGTGAAATTACATGTACAGACTTTTGAAACAGCACATCAAATTTATTATCCTAAAGAAGTAAAAACAAAGCTTTAAATAGATAAAAACTGAAATAAATTAAAGCTGAAATGAATTAAATAAAAGGTATCTTGTTGAAGATACCTTTTATTTTTGAGAATCAGAGATTAAAGAATTTAACCCTGATTCTTATTAAAATTAAACACTTTCATTAACTAAAGGTGTTTCTACAGTAAAGTTTGGTGGTGTAAGCACTGTTTTACGTAATTCTGGTGAAAGCTCTGGATAATCTAAGGTGTAATGTAAACCTCGTGATTCTTTACGTTGCATTGCACAACGCACAATCATTTCGGAAACCATAACTAAATTACGTAGTTCAATCAAATTTTTACTAACATGATTGTCTTGATAATACTCAGTAATTTCTTTTTTTAGCATTTCAATACGATGCAATGCACGTTGTAAACGCTTGGTTGTTCTTACAATGCCAACATAGTTCCACATGGTGGCACGCAATTCATCCCAGTTTTGTAAGATCACAACATCTTCATCAGGATTAGACACTTGAGTTGCATCCCATTCAGGTACACGTGGCACTTCAAATGTTGCATTGTATTTGGCTTGAATATCTTTGGCAGCACTCATGCCGTAAACAAAACATTCTAATAATGAATTGCTTGCCATACGGTTTGCACCATGTAGACCTGTATAAGAGGTTTCACCAATCGCATATAAACCGTCAAGATCAGTTTGGCTATTTTCATCAACAACCACGCCGCCACAAGTATAATGTGCAGCAGGAACAACAGGGATCATATCTGTAGTGATATCAATGCCTAATTCTAAAAGACGAGCATATAGTGTCGGAAAATGTTCTTTGACAAAATCAGCAGGTTTGTGCGTAATGTCTAACCACACATGACGAATACCTAAACGTTTGATTTCAAAATCAATTGCACGTGCAACAATATCGCGAGGTGCAAGTTCTGCACGTTCATCAAAACGCAACATGAAACGTTCGCCATTTGGTAAACGCAAATAAGCACCTTCACCACGCATTGCTTCAGTAATTAAGAATGAACGTGCTTGCGGATGATATAGGCAAGTTGGGTGGAATTGATTAAATTCCATATTGGCAACACGACAGCCTGCACGATAGGCCATTGCAATACCATCACCAGTCGCAATATCAGGGTTTGAAGTATATAAATAAGCTTTCATTGCACCGCCACACGCCAAAGCTGTGAATGGTGCTAAAAAGGTATGAACTTTTTCATTGGCTTCATCAAGTGCATAAAGCCCTACAGCACGATTGGCTACAGCTTTATCACCTAATTTATGCGTTGTGATCAGATCAATCGCAATGAAGTTTTCAAAAATATGAATGTTTTGTTTTTCTTGTGCTCTTTGTACGAGTGTGGTTGAAATCGCTTTACCCGTTGCATCCGCAGCATGAATGATGCGACGTTGAGAATGCCCACCTTCACGAGTCAAATGCAATTGCTCATCTTCATCCAATGTAAACTGCACACCATGATTGAGTAAGAAATCAACCGATGGACGCCCACCTTCAACGGTCTGCTTTACAGCATCAAGCTCACAAAGTTGTGCGCCTGCAATCATTGTGTCATCAATATGCTGTTGAATAGAATCTGTTTCATCCAGTACAGCAGCTACACCACCTTGAGCAAAATAAGTACTTGCATCGGTCAATGTAGATTTAGCTAAAACAGCAATATTGAAGTGTTCAGGTAACGATAAAGCTAAACTTAAGCCAGCACCACCACTGCCCACAATAATCACATCAAATTGATGTGTTGTGTTTAAATTAGACATGTCCATCAGCTAATTTGAAAAAAGTCTGCTAATAACACTCTTTTTTTCAAGAAAATACAATAGTCACAGGGTTCAGATTTAGTCTAAATACAGCATAAAGTTTGTTTTAAGCTAATATTAAGTAAAGTCTTGTTTTATAAAAAAATGAAAACATATTATTACGCAAATACATCAAATAATATGTTACAAATATTTTTCAAGCAAAATTATAAGACGTAGGTTCGTGATAAATGAGTAATGGTCTAATGCAAAAAGGAATGTATGCAGCAGTATTTTCTGTCGCTGCAGCAACATCACAAGTTCAAGCTTCAACACCTGTTGATTTTTCTAACTTGGTTGAACAAGTTAGTCCCGCTGTTGTGAGTGTTAATGTTGTCAAAAAATTATCTCAGGAAGAATTGCTACAGCAACAAGTTCCTGAAATTCTAAAGCGTTTCTTTGGTAATCAGATCATTATCCCACAGCAACGAGCGCCACAAGAAAAGACCGCTTATGGTAGTGCTTTCTTTATTAGTAAAGACGGTTATTTACTCACCAATCACCATGTGGTTGAAGACGCATCTAAAGTCACAATTATGTTGAATGACCGTCGTGAAATTGATGCGAAGGTCGTCGGTAGTGATGAACGTACAGATGTTGCTTTGCTTAAAGTTGAAGGTAATAACTATCCATCATTGAGTGTTGGAAATGTTGATCAGCTTAAGGTGGGACAACCTGTACTTGCCATTGGTTCTCCATTTGGATTTGACTATTCGGCTTCCGCAGGTATTGTCAGTGCCAAATCTCGTAATATGATGGGTGAAACATCCGTTCCATTTATCCAGACAGATGTGGCTTTAAATCCGGGTAACTCAGGTGGTCCACTGTTTAACCAACAAGGTCAAGTGGTTGGTGTGAACTCGCGTATCTTCAGTGGTACAGGCGGCTATATGGGTTTGTCATTCTCTATTCCAATTGATGTCGCAATGGACGTTGTCGATCAGCTGAAAAAGAATGGTAAAGTCACTCGTTCTTTCTTAGGTATCATGCTACAAGACATCGATCGTAATTTAGCTGAAGCTTATAAGTTAGATAAACCGGAAGGTTCATTAATTACTCAAGTTACACCTGACTCTCCTGCAGCTAAAGCTGGGTTTAGAGCAGGTGATGTGATCATGAAATATAATGGCACACCTATTTCTCGTACTGGAGAATTGCTCAATTATTTAAATCGCACTCAGCCAGGGCAATCGGTTCAGTTAGAAGTTTTACGTGATGATAAACCAAAAGTGATTACTGCAACTTTAGCAGCAGCGCCTGATGATACACCTGCAAAAAATGACGCAACAGCAGTGACTAAACCACGCAAAGGACCTGTTTTAGGTGTGGTTATTCGTGGTCTATCTGAACCTGAAAAGAATAAATTAGGTCTGAAAGGTGGTGTGTTTATTGAAGATGTCACAACAGGTGGTTTGGCAGCTCAATCACGTATTATTCCGGGGGATATCATTACTCAGGTGAATAGTAAGAAAATCAATACACCAAATGATTTTGTTGAAGCTGTTTCTGAGTTGCAGAAAAATACAGTTGCTCGTGTAGCGATTGTACGTGAAGGCCAACATGCAATGGTTGGTTTACGTATTCAATAAAATACTTGATACTCTATTCTGAAATAGCAAATGAGCCACTCACTGAGTGGCTTTTTTATGTAAAAATAATGCAATTTTAGAGATAGAGTGAAAAGGAAGGACCACATGAGTTCAGTGTTTGATTTAAAAATCAAAGTAAAACCAGAGCATATCGATGTTTTGGGTCATGTGAATAATGTGGTGTATGTGCAATGGATGCAGGATGTGGCATCTGCCCATATCGAAGAATTAGGTGTGGGGCTAGAACAATATTTAGAAATGAAGCATGCGATGGTTGCTGTTGAACATCATGTTCAATATCGTAAAGCAGCTATGTTAGGTGATGACGTTATTCTTCGAACGTGGTTATATGATATCAATGCTTTATATTCATTCCGTCAGTATGCATTTTTTAAAGCGAGCGATAACAGTCTATTATTTACTGGAAACACCAAATGGGCATGTATTGAAATTGCCACTGGACGTCCTAAACGAATGTCGCCAACTTTTATTCAAGCATATCAACCGATTGATGCGGAATTAGATCCTTTTGTTTTAAGTGAAAGACCAACGAATTAAAAATCTGATTTTATATATACAAGAGTGTGATCATGAGTCAGTTAAAATGGATAAAAACTGAGCGTTTGATTTTAAATGATATTAAACATACGGATGTAAATGCTTTCTTTGAATTGTTTTCAAATGATGCAGTGCTTAAATTCTATGATGTAAAGAAATTTACAATGATCCATCAGGCTCAAGATTTGATTGATAAAATGCATGATCGATTTGCAAATCAGCAAGGCTATCGTTATGCAATTCGTTTGAAATCTGGAAAGCTGATTGGAAGTTTTGGCGTAAATAAAATCATCGAAACTGATGGCCAATATGGTGTAGTGATTGGATATGATTTACATCCAAATTATTGGCAACAGGGCTTTATGTCAGAAGTCCTGAGCAGAATATTTGTAGAGTTAAAAGAAAACTTATTATTTTCTAAAAAGATCAGTTTCGTGATCGCAGAGGTGTATGCTGAAAATATTAAGTCTATACAACTTCTTTTGAAACATGGATTTCACCAAACTAAACTGAATATAGATCAGCAGACTGGTTTAAATTTAGAAATATCATCACGACTTATTTTTAAACTTTCGCTCGAATGAGCCATATCTGTTGAGCATAAATTTATTCGTGGCGAACTCTTTCATTATTCAGAACAATATATTTGTTTTTCTATAACCGCATTCTGCTATAATCCATCGCAATTTATTTATCAGCTTTGCTATGTGATTTTAACTTCACACATAGCGCAATTTATATGTTCAAGGTAGCCCATGGCGCAAGCTAAAAAATCCGTCGATATCAAAAATATACGCAATTTTTCGATCATTGCTCACATCGACCACGGCAAGTCGACGCTTGCAGACCGTTTTATTCAAATGTGTGGCGGATTGCAAGCGCGCGAAATGCAAGCGCAAGTCCTTGACTCTATGGATATTGAACGCGAACGCGGGATTACCATTAAAGCTGCATCCGTGACGTTGTATTACACGCATCCAAATGGCGAAGAGTATCAGCTTAACTTTATTGATACTCCAGGACACGTTGATTTCTCATATGAAGTTTCGCGTTCACTCGCTGCCTGTGAAGGCGCATTATTGGTTGTCGATGCAGCGCAAGGTGTTGAAGCTCAGTCTGTTGCAAACTGTTATACCGCAATTGAGCAAGGTCTTGAGGTTCTTCCTGTACTGAATAAAATTGATTTACCGCAGGCTGAGCCTGAACGTGTAATTCATGAAATTGAAGAAATTATTGGGATTGAAGCGACTGAAGCACCAACATGTTCTGCAAAAACAGGATTGGGTGTGGAAGGTGTTTTGGAAACATTGGTTAATGTTATTCCTGCACCAACAGGTGATCGTGATGCACCACTGCAAGCTTTAATTGTAGATTCTTGGTTTGATAACTATTTAGGTGTTGTCTCTTTAGTTCGTGTTAAACAAGGTCGTGTGCGTAAAGGCGATAAAATGTTGATCAAATCAACAGGTCAATCGCACATTATCACTTCAGTAGGTATTTTCAATCCAAAACATACCGAAACTGGAATGCTTGAAGCAGGTGAAGTAGGCTTCGTCATTGCGGGTATTAAAGATATTTTTGGTGCACCAGTCGGGGATACCATTACTTTAGCAGCGACACCAGAGGTTGCTACTTTACCCGGTTTTAAAAAGGTGAAACCACAGGTATATGCAGGTTTATTCCCAATTGATGCCAGTGATTTTGAACCATTCCGTGATGCGTTGCATAAATTACAAATTAATGATTCAGCATTATTTTTCGAACCTGAAAGTTCTGATGCGCTAGGTTTTGGATTCCGTTGTGGCTTCTTGGGTATGCTGCACATGGAAATCGTACAAGAACGTTTAGAGCGTGAGTATGACTTAGACCTGATTAGTTCTGCACCAACTGTAATCTATGAAGCATTGATGAAAAATGGTGAAACGATTTATATCGACAGCCCATCTAAAATGCCTGACGGTTCTACTGTTGAAGATTTACGTGAACCGATTGCAGAGTGTCATATTTTAGTTCCTCAAGAATTCTTGGGTAATGTTATGACATTGTGTATGGAACGCCGTGGTGTGCAAAAAGATATGAAATTCTTGGGTAACCAAGTATCGATTACGTTTGAAATTCCTTTGGCAGAAGTGGTGATGGATTTCTTTGATAAGTTGAAATCTTGTTCACGTGGCTTTGCTTCACTGGATTATAACTTTGTACGTTTTGAGAGTTCATCTTTAGTTAAGGTTGATGTGTTAATTAATGGTGACAAAGTTGATGCATTGGCGATGATTTGTCATCGTAATGATGCACGTCACCGTGGTATTGCTTTAGTTGAAAAGATGAAAGATTTGATTCCACGCCAAATGTTTGACGTTGCGATTCAAGCAGCGATTGGTGCTCAGATCATTGCACGTTCAACAGTAAAAGCAATGCGTAAAAACGTATTGGCGAAATGTTATGGTGGTGACGTTTCTCGTAAGAAGAAATTGTTATCTAAACAGAAAGAAGGCAAGAAACGTATGAAGCAAGTGGGTAGTGTTGAAATCCCACAAGAAGCGTTCCTTGCTGTGTTGAAAGTAGAAAGATAATAAAAGAAGGTATCGTCGCTCATGGATTTTGATTTTAATTTAATTCTTGTACCAGTAACACTCGTATTTTTTGGGTTATGGTTACTCGATAAGTTTGTATTAAAACAACGTGCAACCAAAGGGAAAGGGAATGAAAAATTCATTATTTCATGGGCGTATGACTTCTGGCCAGTTTTAGCGATTGTATTGGTATTGCGTTCTTTTTTCTTTGAACCGTTTAATATTCCATCTGATTCTATGGTACCCACTTTAGAAACAGGTGATTATATTTTGGTCAATAAATTCCAATACGGAATCCGCTTACCGATTACCAACACTAAAATTATCGATATCAGTGAACCGCAACGTGGTGATGTTGCAGTTTTCAGATATCCGAAAAACCCTAAAATTAGCTATATCAAACGTATTATTGGTTTACCGGGTGATCGTATTGAATTTAATAAAGGTCAATTAACGATTAATGGTCAAAATGTACAACAAATTCCAACAGAATTTAGTCGTGAAAAAGACATTTTAGATACGCCTAAATCGATTTATTATTATGAAAAAATGGGTGAACATAAGCATTTAGTTCGCCTATTGGAAGGTCAAAATACACTGATCAGTGCATTTAATTATGCACAACAAAAACAAGACTTGCCTTATGTTGCAACAGCGAATGACCGTTTTGTTAAATCAAATGGCGAAAGCTGGGAAGTCACTGTTCCTAAAGGACATTATTTCGCAATGGGTGATAACCGTGACCAAAGCGCAGATAGTCGTTTTTGGGGCTTTGTACCTGAAGAGAATTTAACAGGGCATGCGATCTATAAATGGATGCATAAAGAACCTGGATTTAAAATGCCTTCTTTTAGCCGTAATGGTGCAATCGATTAATTGTTTTGATCAAATCAATTTTAAATAAAGGTCACTAAAGTTGACCTTTATTTTTATCTGCTATATCTATCGAGTGACTTTGATTCATAAGAAAAATTAAGCACAACAAATGATTAGAACTAGTAAGTTGTGTCAGTTTCAAGGATAATACGCTTAATAAATTTTGTCTCGCCTGATGTTTATAAGGGAATCTAAGAAATTTATAGATAGGCAATTGAAGTCAATGGAATAGTTACATTGTTTTATTTGATGAAACTAGGTCATTCTATTCAATTGAAATGAAGGATTATTAATTTCACCTGTTGGATAAAAAAATGCGTAAAAATCAACAAGGCACTTCATACATTGGAATTTTATTGGGGATAATTGCCTTAGCTTTTATGTTGAAAATCATAGTAGCTGTATGGCCATTATATTGGGACGATCATGCAGTTGATCAGCAAATTGTAGAGCAAATTAAGAATAGCCCTGCAGATATTACACCCTCGAAATTTTCATCAGAGGTTGGTAGAAGGTTAGAAATGAACAATATCAGAGATATTAAATTTGATGATATTGCGACGGTTTCCACACAAGATGGTTTACAAGTGACTAAGAAATATGAAGTACGAAAAAATTTCATGCTGAATATCGATATAGTCCTCACTTTCGAGAAGAGTTTTGATAAAAGGTCAGTTGAAAGTAAGTGATCCTCGCTTACAAAGCAGAATTGGTTATCAGTTTAAACAATACGAGTTATTACAACTTGCGCTGACACACCGTTCGGTGAGTCATAAATATAACTATGAGCGCTTAGAATTTCTAGGCGACTCATTGTTAGGTATGATTATCGCAGACTATTTGTATCATGCTTATCCAACTGAAAACGAAGGGCGTCTCACACGTATGCGTGCAACGCTCGTTCGTCAGGAAGCCTTGGGTAAAATTGCCAATGACTTAAAATTAAGCACCAGTTTAATCCTAAGTACAGGTGAGTTGAAATCAGGTGGTCATCATCGTGAGTCAATATTAGCAGATACAGTAGAAGCGATTATTGGTGCGATTTATACAGATTGTCAGGATTTGCCTTTGTTAAGGTCAATTGTTTTGAAATGGTACGAACCGTATTTTGAAAATATTGAACCAACAGATCAATTGAAAGATCCAAAATCACGTTTACAAGAATATCTACAAGCTCGCAAAAAACAACTACCGATTTACGAGGTTGTAGATATTCAGGGTGATGCACCGAATCAACATTTTAAAGTAGAATGTACCGTAGATGGCTTACCTAAAATGATGGGTGAGGGATCGAGTCGCCGCTTTGCAGAACAGGCAGTTGCGGCGGATTTTTTAAAGCTATTGGAGCAGTAAACTGCATGAATACACATTCCGATCACAATGATGCTGATCACGAGCCGCCTGAAAACGGCAATGAGTTAATTAATCAATTTTTTAGTTCGGAAGGTTTTGAAATTCCTTCTGATTATCGAAGTGGATTTGTTGCAATTGTTGGACGCCCTAATGTGGGTAAATCGACGTTAATGAACCATTTATTGGGTCAAAAATTATCGATTACTTCACGTAAACCACAAACGACACGTCATAAAATTATTGGTATTGATAGCCGTGCAAAATCACAGGCCGTATTTGTAGATACGCCTGGGATGCACAAAAAAGAAGTCCGTGCTATCAATAAAATGATGAATAAAGCTGCACATTCTGCTTTGCGTGATGTGAATTTGGTTCTATTTGTTGTAGATGCACAAAAATGGACGCCGAATGACGATTTAGTTTTAGAAAAACTGAAAAACGCAGAAATGCCAGTGGTTCTGGTCATCAATAAAATTGACACTTTAGAAAATAAGCGTTTGATTTTACCGTTGATTCAAGAACGTGCAAAGTTGATGAATTTTGCTGAAATTGTTCCAGTTTCAGCATTACGTGGTGCGAACCTTGATCATTTGCGTGAAGCAATTGAAAAATACCTGCCATTCCAACCACCATTGTATTCTTTGGAACAATTAACAGATCGTTCTGAACGTTTCCTTGCGAGTGAAATCATTCGTGAGAAAATCATGCGTCAGTTGGGTGAAGAGTTACCTTATGATTTAACGGTACAAATTGAATCATTTAAAACTGAAGAAGCGACCGTAAATGAAAAAACGGGTCGTCCTAAAGCTGCATGTACTTATATCGATGCAACTATTTTTGTCGATCGCTCTGGGCAAAAAGCCATTGTGATTGGTGAAAAAGGTGCTAAGTTGAAGAAAATTGGTATGGATGCTCGTGTCGACATGGAAAAAATGTTCGAACAGAAGATTATGCTCACACTTTGGGTCAAAGTGAAAGGTGGATGGTCTGATGATGAGCGCGCACTTAAAAGTCTAGGTTATAGCGATATTTAATCGTTCAACAAATAATAGGAGCTGTTATGATTCGTGTGATTTCAATTCTTGCTTGCATCGTGATGTTGCAAGGCTGTATTACAAAGATTGTGACAGTTCCTGTGAAAGTTGCTTATAAAACCACAAAAGGGGTTGTTAAAGGTACAGCTGCTGTTGTGGGTGCTGTCATTCCAGATGGTGATGACGAAGAAGAAAAGAAAAAAGATGATGATTAATTGTGAAATCAGTGAATGAAGCACTGATCCATGCGTAATGAAATTTTACATGGTTATTTAATTCATCATCGTAAATATAGAGAACGTAGTCATATTGTGCACTTGTTTACGCAAGAGCATGGGCGTGTCGATGGTATTCTTAGACAGACACCTCCACCTCAATACCAACCGATTACTTTACAAGCCTCAGGAAAATCTGAGCTAAAGAATTTTTCTAAACTTGAAATATTAAACCAACCCATTTTCTTTTATGGTGATGCATTTTTTTCAGGCTTTTATTTGAATGAAGTTATTTTAAGGCTATGTCCTTTAGAAGAGGCAATGCCTGAAACCTTTGAGCAATATCATTTAACCTTACAACAATTACAAGATTTGGCACAGCATTCACAGGCTGATTTATTTCTTCGGCAAATTTTACGTCAGTTTGAACATGCATTGCTTGAAGAACTAGGCTATCCCTTGGATTATGCACATGATTCTAACCAACAAGAGATTATTAACACTCAGCGTTATCAATTTCAATTATCTGAAGGCTTTACTCCTGTTGCGCATAGTTCAGCAGCAACATTATTAGGGCAACAAATTCTCACGATGGTGAATTATGAAAAGGGTGGGGATTTTAACGCAGAACAGTTACAATTACTCGCAAAGCTTTATCGGCAAATGATTACTTCATTACTCGGTGATCGACCATTAAAAAGCCGTCAGCTTTGGGCTCAAAATGCTCAATCGAAAATTGTAAATCGTTAATTTTAAATTTATTGATATTAGGAAAATGTTATGGCTGCATTGCTTGGTGTAAACATTGATCATGTTGCGACTTTAAGACAAGCACGTGGAACGACTTATCCTGATCCTGTAAAAGCCGCATTAATTTGTGAACAAGCAGGGGCAGAAGGCATTACCTTACATTTACGCGAAGATCGCCGTCATATTCAAGATGATGATGTACGTCGCATGCGCCCTGTTTTAAAAACCAGAATGAATTTAGAATTGGCCGTAACTGATGAAATGATTGCTTTTGCCAAAGAAATTAAACCACATCATGTTTGTTTTGTTCCTGAAAAACGTCAAGAAGTGACTACAGAAGGTGGTTTAGACGTTGTTGGGCATTTCGAAGATGTGAAGGCCGCAACTCAAGCTTTAACGGCTGTTGGTTGTGATGTTTCTTTGTTTATTGATGCTGATTTTGCTCAAATTGATGCTGCAATTGCATGTGGTGCGCCAACCATCGAATTACATACGGGTGCTTACGCAGATGCTGAAACGGCCGAAGCGCAACAAGCTGAATTAGAGCGTATTATAAAAGGCACTGAATATGCTGTGTCTAAAGGCTTAGTGGTCAATGCGGGTCATGGTTTAAATCTTGATAATGTTGCGGCGATTGCTGCCATTCCTCAAATCCATGAGTTGAATATTGGGCATTCGATTATTGCGGAAAGTGTATTTGTTGGTTTAGAGCAAGCGGTTAAGGATATGAAGGCAGCAATACAGGCTGCTGGTTAATTTTTTATTTAAATTTTTGTTGTTGAATATTGGTCATGTCTAGTATTAATTATGATGAACTCATGCAACCTGTGATTGCTTTTTTAGGTTGTGAAACACCGAAAGCGTGGTTGGATGAAGCGTTGAACAATCTCCCATTGCTCATGCAAGATCATGCGAATTGTGAAAAGAAAGCGGCTGGAACAGCGATGAATTTGATGTTCCGTTATAGTTTTTTTACTGATTTACAGATCAAACTAGCACAACTTGTTCGTGAAGAAATGTTGCATTATGAGCAAGTTTTAGAATTTATGACCAAACGTGGTCAAGAATGGAAGGGTTTAAGTGCAGGACGTTATGCAGGTGGTTTGCGTAAGGAAATTCGTACTTATGAGCCTGAGGCATTGATCGATATTTTGGTGATTGGCGCATTTGTAGAAGCACGTTCTTGTGAACGTTTTTATGCTTTAGCACCGATTGTTGATGATGAGCTTGGACGTTATTATCGTTATCTATTGAAATCTGAATCTCGCCACTATGAGGATTATCTTGCGCTCGCTTTGGATGTAGCAAAAACTGCAAAATTGAAAGATCCAGAAGAGGATATTCAACAACGGATTGAATTAATTCGTGAAGTTGAAAAAAACTTAATTCTCGATCCTGATGATACTTTCCGTTTTCATAGCGGTGTGCCGAGTAAAAAAATGGCTTAAAGATTTTAGAAAAGAAGTGATTGATTCACTTCTTTTTTTTTAGTTAGATGTAATTGCAGTCGTTTATTCAATTTACTTTCGTGTAATACTGCTGTGTCAATCGATATAAATATTTCACTATAAAAAAAGCCCACTTCATAATGAGTGGGCTTTTTAGTATTTGGCTCTCCAACCTGGGCTCGAACCAGGGACCTGCGGATTAACAGTCCGTCGCTCTACCGACTGAGCTATTGGAGAATCTGCATGCGATTATAAGGATATATCTTTTGTGGTCAAGCCTTTCATGTCATGTTTTGTTCATTTTTAAGTTATATGCTTTTTATTTGAACGATAATGCAAAAAATCAAAAAAACTCAGCCAAAAAGGTTGCAATACAAAATTTGGCTTGCTAGATTAAATTTATAAAGTGAGTTTAAGCAATGCTTAAACCGTGTGGATTTAACCAACTTGCCAGCACTAAAATGGCTAAATAGGAGACAGCGAATGAATACGCTTACGATTCCCAAAATTTTTTCAAATTTTTCTTTTTATCAAGAAAACTATCTTTCAATTTTACAAAATCCTGAGCAATATCATATAGAAGTTGAACATGCCGAATTGAATGTATGGCCAATTGGGTATAAAAAAGTTTGGCTTGGTGATTTGTTGCAACTTTGGTTTAGTGAGAAATGGTTGGCTGATTCAACATACCAACTAAACCTAGAAAAGCGATCTTCAAATACGCAACCATCGAGCCAAACTCAAGCTGATTTGTTTTTATTTCAATTGACAGGTAATGCATTTACTGGAAAAAATCAGGCAAAAGCATGGTCGTTTTCTGAACAGAAAATCATTACATTATCGGTGGAGAGTGTATTTAAAAACCTTTGTTATTACGAGTCGATTGAACGTCCAGATTTTAATCAGCAGCTCGTATCAAGCATATTTAAAACAGCAATTTAATGCTTATTTCCGAAGTCTTTACCAACTAAATGTTTTTAAAGGCTTCAATTGCTCGAACACGACTCTGTTTTAAATCAACAATCGGCTTTGGATAATTTAAATTAAGATCTAAGTTTTTTGCATAGGGTTCATGGATCGTTTTCGCATCTAAATGTGCAAGTTCAGGCAGCCATTGACGGATATAATTCCCTTGAGCATCGAATTTTTGTGATTGACTCACAGCATTAAAGATACGGAAATAGGGGACGGAATCTGTTCCAGTTGAAGCGCACCATTGCCATCCACCATTGTTGGCTGCTAAATCACCATCAATTAAATGTTGCATAAACCACTGTTCGCCCAAACGCCAATCGATCAATAAATTCTTGGTGAGGAACATGGCAACAATCATTCTGACACGATTATGCATCCAGCCAGTTTGCAGTAATTGACGCATTCCAGCATCGACAATAGGAATGCCTGTTTGACCTATTTGCCACGCTTTTAAGTCTTCAGGTGCATGACGCCATTGGATATTTTGTGTTGCAGTCTTAAATGGTAAATGCTTAGAAACACGTGGAAAATCAAACAAGATATGTTGATAAAATTCACGCCACAGTAGTTCATCTAACCATGTTTGCTGCCCAACATTGTCGATATGGAAATGTCCTTGCTGTGCGCGGAATACAGCATTTAAACATTGGCGAATGGAAAGTATGCCAATGTTTAAATATGCTGAAAGTTGGCTGGTCGTTTGGTGATTTGGATAATCGCGTTCAGTTTGATAATCAAAAATTTTATTCTCAATAAAGTCATCAAGTAAACCTAAAGCATATTGCTCGCCTACAGGCCATTGTTGTTTCATCTCATCCAGTTTAAACCCTAACTGTTGCAGTGAGGGAATCGGGCTTGATATTGCAATTTCGATTGTTTGCTGAGGTGTTGGTACTGGGTATGATTGTGGAATAGAAATGCTCAATTGCTCATAGCAATATTTTTTAAATGCACCAAAAACTTGATAGGGTTGGTTTGATTTATTGCGGACTGATCCGATCGGGAAAATAGTGCGGTCATGGTACAGAATTAAATCACGTGAGGATCTTTTTTGAACTTGAAAATCACGATTTAATTCATTGACACCACATTCAATATTGGCATGTACATTTTCAATTTTTAGCTCATGACACTGTTGATTGATTTCTGTGGCAATGTCTTTCCATAAAGGAACAATCCGAATGATCAGTGGAATATTGAGTGTTTCTAGACTTAGTTTTAATTGCTGAATTTGGCGTAGATAGAAATCAATTTTGATCGGCGCATCATCATGTATTTTCCATTGTTCAGGGGAGAGGATAATGAGTGCAACAACATGTCCAGACTGTGCGGCATGCCATAGTGCAGCATGATCATGGATACGTAAATCTTGCCTAAACCAAATCAGTTGTCTTTGCATAGTGTTTAGTTATTCACATTAAAATCATTGATTGAAAATACATTTTTAATGGGTACAAAAAAGGCAAAGTATAAAACTTTGCCTTTTCCGCACAGATCATAAGATCTTAGTGGTGATGACCACCTGCACCGTGAACATGACCATGTTCTAATTCTTCAGTAGAAGCATCACGAATTTCAACGATTTCAACTTCAAAAGTAAGGTCTTGACCAGCAAGTGGGAAGTTTGCATCAACGATAATGTTGTCGCCTTCAATTGCTTTAACTGTAACGATTTGAACACCGTCATCAGTTTGAGCTTGGAACTGCATGCCCGCTTCGATGTTTTCAACACCTTGGAACATTTGTGCAGGAACTTCTTGTACTAGGTCAGGATTGTATTCGCCATAACCTTCAGCAGCAGGTACGTTTACTGTGAATTTATCGCCAACAGCTTTACCTTCTAAAGCTTTTTCTAAACCAGGAATGATATTACCTGCACCATGCAAATAGGCAAGTGGTTCACCTTGTGATTTATCGAGAGTTTCACCCTCAGCGTTAGTCAACGTGTAGTGGAAAGAAACTACGTGGTTATTTGCAATAGCAGTCATGTTATTGATCCATTCGATAATCGATAGTTTTAAGTGTACATCATAAAGTGAAAAGCAATTTTTGTAGACTAAAATTACTAAAAAATTGCACTTTCATCATTTTTTTGACGATTTTTTCATTAATATGGGCAAAAAATCAAATTTCAATGCAATTTAATTTTTGGTGCGATTTTTCGTGTAACAAAATCTTTAGCAGTCAGTAAGCCTGCATGTGCATAACCATAAATCGTGGCTTGATGCATACGGTACAACGATACGTACATCGATTTTGCAACAAAACCTTGAACATTCACCTGTCCAAGTAGTTCGCCTACGGCTTTATTTTTACTCAATGAAACCAGTGAGCCTTTGTCAGAGAATTGGAACATTGGTAGTGGTCGGCCTTTGATCCGTGCTTGCATGGCATCTGCCAAAAAGGTTGCCTGTTGGCTTGCAACTTGCGCACGTGGGCCTAAAGGCGCTTCTCGTGCATCTAAAATACAGTGCGCGCAATCGCCAAATGCAAACACGTTTGGATCAGATTTGGTTTGTAGTGTCGCATAGACATCTAAACGTCCCATGCGGTCTTTTTCAAAACCTTTTAAATTGGCAATCACTTCCGGTGTTTTAATCCCAGCAGCCCAAACTTTTAGTTGGGCATCAATCGAAGTACCGTCATTAAAATAAACTTTTTCTGCATCTACTTTTTCAACACGTTTTGCAGTCAATACATCAATTTTCATACGTTCTAATTGCTGAGTTGCATGTTCAGCAATTTTTTCTGAAAGGGCAGGTAAAATACGATCTGCACCTTCTACCAATGAAATTTTGACATTTTTTGGATTAATTTTATTTAAACCATACTTATAAAAATTCTGCTTGGCTTGTACGAGTTCGGCAGCAAGTTCGACACCTGTTGCACCTGCACCAATAATTGCAATTTGTAGATTGCGATCCACGTCTTTGTTTTGTGCATCTAAGTACAAATGCAATAAGTCTTGTTGAAAAACTTCAGCTTGATTGCGGCTATCTAAATAGTGACAAAACGTTTTGACACCTGGTGTATTGAAATCATTGGATACTGAACCTAAAGCCAGAATTAAGGTGTCATAACCTAAAGTGATTTGTTCATGGTTTGATTCATATTTTGAAGATTGGGTTTTGCTTAGTGTGATGGTTTTATTGTCACGATCCAGTTGTTCAAAACGACCCAGTACAAATTCATAATGATGTTTTGCCGCATGCGCATAGTAGTTCATTTCTTCTTCGCTTGGATTCATTGTTCCTGCAGCGATTTCGTGCAAAAGTGGTTTCCAAATATGCGTAAGTTTTTGATCTACGAGGGTGATTTTGGCTTTTTTACCTTTCCCGAGAGTATCACCAAGCTGAGTAACCAGTTCTAAGCCACCAGCACCACCACCAACAATCACAATATGATGTAGATTCGACATACAAAAGACTCGATTTATTATAAAAAAAGGATGGCTTAAATATGCCATCCTCTTTATATAATTGAGTTTTTTTTGTATTACAATTTACATAAATACAATAAAACTGACTAAAAAACTTGGTTTTAATTTAGAACAAAGATTTGATCCATTCCAATAAGCGTTCAAACCATGATGCTTGTTCAATATGCACTTCATCTTCAATGTCAAAACTCTGAATTAATATATTATTTTGGTATACATTGACTTTTGCTAAATGCATGATTTTTTCAAGTGGCGCAGTCAAAGAGGTCTCATTTAATTCAACATTTAAATGGGTCTGTGTTTCTTGTAAAGGTTCAACGGCTGTTAATAAACCATTTAAGTCTGCTTTCATGACCTTACTGTTATTGACATCGAAAGTCATTAAATCGATTGGGCTAGCATCGTTATATAAAGAAGTGGTGACTAATTGAGGTTTTTTAGCTTCAACTTTAAACATTTTCAAGGTTGATTTAATGACAGGCAATTCAGCAATAAGCTGTCTATCTTTAATTGCCACTTCATCACGAGTATATGCATAACCGAGATTGAGTAATTTATGTGCAACTTCAGCACGTTTTGTGGCGCTTTTTGCGCCCATAACCACAACAATCAAACGACGATCAGGTGATTCTGCAATGTCAGAAGGGCGATGTGCTGTTAATGCTAAGTTATAACCTGCGGCTTTAGTAAAACCAGTTTTCAGACCATCAACGCTTGGGTCAGACTTTAAAACCAAATTGGTTGCATGATGAAACCGCTGCTTATAACTAAAACTTGGCATCACTGAATAATGTAAATATTCAGGTGTTTGTGTGGTGACTGCTTGACCTAAAAGCGCCATGTCATGTGCAGAAGAAAAATGCTCAGGCATGGTTATACCAGGAGCATTGGCAAAATGAGTGTCTTTCATTCCCAAAGCTTGTGCTTCTTGATTCATTCGAGCGACAAAAGTAGGAACATCTCCTGAAATACGTTCTGCTAAAGTCACCGCTGCATCATTGGCAGACATGACAATCAGACCAGCAAGGAGGTGATCTATTGAGATTTGTTCGCCTTGTTTTAAATACATTTGCGATTCATCCCATTGCACCATCTGCACAACTGGAGTCGCTGTAATGATTTCTTCTTTACGAATATGACCTGCTTTTAACTCTTTTAATGCAATATAAGCAACCATCATTTTGGTCATAGAAGCAGGTGCACGTTGCACATGACTATTATATTCGGCAAGGGTTTGACCTGTTTGCGTGTCTAGAATAGTCCAAGCTTCAGCTTCAACCGTTTGGGGATTAATATTTAATAAAGCAGCATTGACAAGTGTGGAACAAATTAAGCTGAGTAATGCAATAAAAGAAACGAGAATTTTCAACAGATTTACCTTTAGCCAATCCTATGGCGAGAACGCACGAACTGCGGGAATGCTATGCTTTTTTTTAAAACAAGGCTAGTTAAAACTGTAGACAATTGCGACTAACAACGCATAACTTTGTAAAAAAATGCTACTCTAATTGGTAATTTCTTTGTTTTGTATTTTTGAATAGATCACTATGTTGCATTATCAAATTGAATTCGACGAATATCGTCAGCATCTCGTTCATGTTACTTTACGTTTTCTTGCCAATCCAACACAGGTACTTTCTTTACCCACATGGATTCCGGGTAGTTATTTAATACGTGAATTTGCGAAACATATCGAAGCAGTCAAAGCTTATGATGAAGATGGTCGCCAGCTTAAAATCAATAAATTTGAAAAAAATAAATGGCGTTTATATAACACAGACCATGAGCTGATTACGGTTGAATATGATGTCTATGCTTATGATTTGTCAGTACGTGGTGCTTATGTCGATCAAACACGTTTGTACGTCAATCCTGCATGTGTGTGTTTAGGTTTACAAGATCAGGAACAGGCACCGATTGAGTTGGAAATATTCTTACCTGATGAACTCAAACATTTCCAAATTGCGACAGGTTTAGCATCAAAAAGTTTAGTCAAAGGGCGTTATACCCTGAAAGCTGATCATTATGCTCAATTGATCGATGCACCTTTTGAGTTGGCAGATCAAACCCGTTTCAGTTTTGAGGCGAATGGTATTCCACATGAATTTGTTGTTTCAGGTCAGCATGCAATGAATGCTGAACGTATGAAGCAAGATATTGAAAAAATTTGCAGTACTGAAATCTCAATGTTTGGCTCTACACCATTTTCAGATTATACCTTTATGACCATGGCAACAGGCAATAGCTATGGTGGCTTAGAGCATCCCAATAGCACCAGTCTGATTTCTCCACGTGATGATTTACCAAAAGTGGATGAACCGACTGAGCCTTCGGCAGATTATCAACGTTTCTTAGGCTTATGTAGTCATGAGTATTTTCACTCGTGGTTAGTTAAATTTATTCGCCCTGAAAATTTCACGAACTATGATTTAGACCAAGAAGGCTACACCAGTTTATTGTGGATTTTTGAAGGTTTTACGTCGTATTACGATGATTTGATTCTGCTGCGTAGTGGTGTGATTTCTCAGGAGTCGTATTTAAAACTATTGAAGTCGCAAATAGATCGCTATTTACAAAATCCGGGACGTTTTATCCAGTCTGTTTCTGAGTCAAGTTTTGATGCATGGATTAAATTCTACCGTCAGGATGAAAACTCAAATAATGCAGGAACCAGTTATTACAACAAAGGCTGTTTGGTTGCATTGTGTCTAGATTTAGGGCTTCGTTTACGTGGTTCAAGTTTGGATGCCTTAATGCGCCGTTTGTATGAAAATAGCCAAAAGGGTATTCAGGTGAATGAACGGACTATTTTTGACCTATGTAAAGAATTGACAGGTGATGATTGGATTGAACAAATTAATCATTTGATTAACACCACAGATGAATTGCCATTGGATCAACTATTGCCTGAATTTGGTTTAAGCTATAGCTTAAAAAATGACAAGACCTTGCCATTTGGTTTAAAAGTTGTAGAAAAACCTGAAGGTCTGCTGATTCAACAAGCGCGTCGTGATGGTGCAGGTGTTGCAGCTGGACTATCTGCAAATGATGTGATTATTGCGATTGATGGTTTAAAAGCATCTGAAAAGTTACTTGAAAAATACGCTAAGCACAAAGCTACATTTACTGTTTATGCATTCCGCCGTGATGAATTTATACAATTCGAATTGCAGGGTGGGGAAGTTGATTTAACCACTGTTGAGTTAAATGTTGTAGATCAAGCTCAAGCAGAGAAATGGTTAAAGGCTTAATCGATTCACATTTTAGATTAGCATTCATTAGATTTTTAATAACCGATGTTTAGGCATCGGTTTTTTTATGCATAGAATAATTCTTAAATTTTAGACATAAAAAACCCTCAATATCTGAGTAATGCTGATCAGTTAAGCATTTTTAAATCCTCCCCATCCCTCCTTTGATAAAGGAGGGAGTACCAAGAATCTAAAATTATTTTAAATTCTCAGTAGTTCCCCTCTTTTTTAAAGAGGGGTTAGGGGAGATTCTTAGATAAGTAACGACTAAATTACTCTTAACTGACTGGGATTATCAATATCTGAGGGCTTTTCAATCTAAAACAAAATACTTTTATTCGTAGCCAAACTACGCTTCAATGGTTTGAACGGCAATTTTCTTCGCAGGATCTGCCTTACGACGAACTTGTGGAACAGGCTCACCATAATATTGACGATCTGCAAAATAACTTGAACGAACCATCGGTGCAGCCCAAATATTTTTAAATCCAAGTTTGTGACCATGTGCCGTATAACGTTCAAACTCTTCTGGTGTTACAAAACGATCAATCGGTGCATGTTCTTTAGAAGGCTGTAAGTATTGACCAATCGTCACATAATCTACACCATGCGCATGTAAATCATCTAAAAGTGCAATCACTTCTTCTTCAGTTTCACCAATACCGACCATCAACCCACATTTTGTTGGCACATCAGGACAATATTCTTTAAACATTTTCAATAAAGTCAAAGAGTGTTGATAATCTGAACCCGGACGCATTGCTTTATAAAGACGAGGTACAGTTTCAATATTGTGGTTGAACACATCAGGCGGGCATTCCGTCATGATGCGTAATGCAACATCCATACGACCACGGAAATCTGGAACTAAGATTTCAAGTAATGTTTTTGGGCTTAATGCACGTGCTTCTTTAATACAATCAACAAAATGTTGTGCACCACCATCCAATAAATCATCACGGTCAACAGAAGTGATGACTGCATATTTTAAACCAAGGTTGGCAATGGTTTCTGCCATGTGACGAGGTTCATCAGCATCAAGCGCATTTGGGCGACCATGTGCGACATCGCAAAATGGACAGCGACGTGTACAAATATCACCCATGATCATAAAGGTTGCAGTACCGCCACCAAAACATTCGGGTAAATTTGGACAAGCGGCTTCTTCACATACGGTATGTAATTTTTGTGCACGTAAAGTGGTTTTAATACGTTGAACTTCATCAGGCGCAGCCATTTTGACCCGAATCCAATCAGGCTTTCGAGGCGTTTCAACCGTTGGGATAACTTTTACAGGTATGCGAGCCACTTTTTCTGCACCGCGTAATTTGACGCCCTGTTCTGGTTTACGGTTCTCTGACATATTCAACTTTTCCACTGTTTTCTACGGGGGAGAGGAGATTTATTATAGCGTAAATGCCAAACGATAGGGCAAAAACACTATTCATATACTAAATGTGGTTATCACAGAATATATGCATGTGAAATACAGAAAATTTTTTTACTTTAGTTCATAATATGACACGAGATATAGACTGAATTTAGTATAAGGAGCTTTGAATGCCACGTAAGAAAGAAGTCGTTAGTGGGAATTATGTGAAATACGATGCGGTCGTACTTGGCTCTGGTCCTGCTGGTGAAGGCGCGGCAATGAAGCTTGCTAAATCGGGTAAGCGTGTTGCAATTGTTGATATTCGTGAGCAACTTGGTGGTAACTGTACCCATGTAGGAACAATTCCAAGTAAAGCTTTACGTCAAACAGTTTCAAGTATTATCCGTTATCAACGTGATCCAATGTTTAAAAAAGTGGGGGATTGGAAACAATTCACTATGAAACAGGTATTACGAAATGCGCATAAAGTGATTCAGCAGCAAGTTGATACGCATTCACGTTTTTATGATCGCAATAATATTGATGTGTTTCATGGTCGTGCATACATTCAAGATAAAAGCACTGTGATCATTTTTAGCGAAGATGGTGTAAAAGAAACTTTAGGTTTTAAACAACTTGTACTTGCAACAGGTAGTCGTCCTTATCATCCACAAGGTTTAGATTTTAATCATCCGCGCGTATTTGATTCAGACAAAATTTTAGATTTAGATTACCCGATTCATAAAATCATCATTTATGGCG
Organism: Acinetobacter piscicola; assembly: GCF_002233755.1. Classification (GTDB taxonomy): domain Bacteria; phylum Pseudomonadota; class Gammaproteobacteria; order Pseudomonadales; family Moraxellaceae; genus Acinetobacter; species Acinetobacter piscicola. The sequence continues at coordinate 218,649 of NZ_NIFO01000001.1, forward strand.
CAGGTGTGATTGGTTGTGAATATGCTTCAATTTTCATCGGATTAGATCATAAAGTTGATTTGATCAATACGCAGCATCAATTATTGAATTATTTAGATGATGAAATTGCGGACGCATTGTCTTACCACTTACGTGAACAAGGTGTGCTTATTCGTAATAATGAACAGATTGATCATTTAGAAACATTTGACGACCATGTAGTTATGCATTTACAAAGTGGTAAGAAAATTAAAGCCGATGCTATTTTGTGGTGTAACGGCCGTTCTGGAAATACCGATGGTTTAGGGCTTGAGAATGTAGGCATTACACCCAACAGCCGTGGTCAATTGGCTGTGAATGAGCAGTACCAAACTGAAGTGGAAAATATCTACGCAGCTGGTGATGTGATTGGCTGGCCTTCTTTGGCTTCAGCAGCGTATGACCAAGGGCGTTGTGCAGGCTCAAATATGAGTGGTGAAGAAAATATTAAACCAGTCACAGATATTCCTACTGGGATTTACACCATTCCTGAGATTTCATTCTTTGGAAAAACTGAAAGCCAGTTAACGGCTGAGAAAATTCCGTATGAAGTTGGTCAAGCTTCTTTCCGTCATTTGGCTCGTGCACAAATTACGGGTGATACGGTGGGTGAATTAAAAATCTTGTTCCATCGTGATACTCTAGAATTGCTCGGTGTGCATTGTTTTGGAAATAATGCTGCGGAAATTATTCACATTGGTCAGGCTGTAATGCAAAGTGGAAACAATACCATTAAGTATTTTGTTGAAACGACATTCAATTATCCAACCATGGCTGAAGCGTATCGTGTCGCAACTTTAAATGGTATGAATCGTTTATTTTAAATAATGACCATTGATTAGATTTCTTGCAAAAGTCAGAAAATGATCAAAAATTAGCAGTAAAGTTAATATTAAAAATCTCTTCTCCTTCCAGAGATAAGAAATATTATTCAGCAGAGGATGAGGGAGATTTAACATATAAATCCTCTCCCTAACCCTCTCCTTTATAAAGGAGAGGGAACTTCCATTGTAAATAAATGTTCATCACAACTCGACTGACGCAAGAAGTCTATTGATTATCCATTCAAAACCCGTAAGTCATCTTGCGGGTTTTTTATGATGGTTTTCTATGGTTAATGATTAAAAAAGCTATTCAGACAAAATGATTCTAAAACGCTTTTAATCATGACTTGAATGTGTCCACGTGCTAACCGCATGATCAACCAGTAATTGCATATCGATTAAGATACCATAAGCTTCACCGACTTTTTTTCGTTCATCATGTTTTGAATCAATAAGTTTCTTTCCAATCGGAATAAATTTATCTACATCCATAAATTCAGGTATATCAAACTCGAACCATTCGCGAATACCATTATTGATGATTGGAACACCTTCTTTTTCTTTATTTGAATTAGGAAAAGCTCTACTTTCAGCAAGATGTAATGCTGTGCAGCGGTTAAAATCCACACCAATTAATAATACTTTAGCGCTGAGTTGATAGAGTTTTGCTAAGGGTGATTGCTCTCCAAAAGGATCATCTAAAACCTGTTCTTCGGTAATTTCTTTAGCAGAAGGGCCAATTGCACAAAAAGATGCGAAAGGATGATGACTTCTGACTACTTTTGGCCATGTTCTAAATAATTCTGCAATTCGTCCCATATCTCTCGTTGGGGTAATTTCAGGTTCAAACACTGGCATCGTGTCTCGTATAGTCTGTATCCAAGATTTAGGAATAGGCGGATTACTCCAATTGGCTGGGTCAGTAATATTTGATGAATGTGCAGGCATGCATACATTTCCATCACTGCCCACAGTTGTTAGAAGCGCTTTTATAACAGCTACAGCGCCACCATTTACCCATCCCAGTGCACTTAATGACGAATGAACAATGACAGTATCGCCGTGTTTAAGTCCAAGATTTTGCAAATCATCAAAAAGGCTTTCAGTGGTAATTGGATTTAATGTTCTATCTATTTGATCTTGTTCTGACATTAATGTTCTCTAAATGAATGTGATCAATAAATAAAAAGTATTGTTAATACAAAATTATTCAGCAAACTAAGTTTTAAAGTATTTTCAATGCGTTTTAAAGTATGTGATGTATGAACTGCAATAGTTTTAATATCTGCAAAGCGTTATCATAGCGGCTTCAACAGGTTGGATAAAGCTATGAAAATTGTTGCAGATGAAAATCTAGCATTTACTGAATATTTCTTTTCAGAATTCGGTGAAATTCATCAAGCAGCAGGGCGTACTTTAACGCATGATGACCTAAAAGACGTTCAAACTTTACTGGTTCGGTCTGTAACGAATGTAAATGAAAGGCTAGTTGAAAATACGGCGCTTAAATTCGTTGGCAGTGCAACGATTGGCACAGATCATTTAGATATAACCGCTTTGGAAAAACATCAAATTGCATGGTCAAATGCAGCAGGTTGTAATGCACAGGCTGTTGCTGAATATGTGATCACAGCATTATTGCATTTGAATCCTGATTATATTGATCAAAATAAAGGCTTTACCTTAGGCATTATTGGTTTAGGAAATGTAGGCTCACGTTTGGCTTATATGGCAAAACTGTTGGGTTGGAATGTGATTGGTTTTGATCCATTTGTTGAACATCGTGATATTCAGCAGGTTGAACTCGAAACGCTATTAAAAAATGCAGATGCAATTACAACGCACGTACCATTAACCAAAACAGGTGAACATGCGACTTATCATTTAATTGATGCAAATGCGTTAGCCATGATGAAGCCCGAAGCAATTTTAATTAATTCTGCACGTGGCCCTGTTGTTGAAGAAGCGGCATTAATGGCTGATATTCAAAAGACACAACGTAAAGTTGTTTTAGATGTATTTGAACATGAACCTGAAATTTCACAAGAATTACTCGATTTAATTACCATCGTCACGCCACATATCGCAGGCTATAGCTTGGAAGGTAAGGCACGTGGTACACAGATGATTTATGAGGCATTTTGTAAAACATTTGGCTATTCTGCGAATAAAAAATTTGAATCACAATTGCCTACTGGTGAGCAGTATTTTTATGGCAATAATATTAAGCAAACATTGAAAAAATATTTATCTGAAATCTATGATATTCAACGTGATGACGATAATTTAAGAGCGTGTTTGAAGGATGGTAAGGTAGATCAGAAGGCTTTTGATCATCTACGCAAAACTTATCCTTTACGCCGTGAATGGGCTGCGCATGGAGGGCCAAAAGCATGAGTCAGCCAATTCAAAATAGGATTCAATATCAACCGACATGCGATATTCATGCACTTAAATCACGTGCAAAAATGTATGCACAAATTCGCCAATTCTTTGCTGAGAGAGAAGTACTCGAAGTTGAAACACCTGTACTTTCACAAGCAGGCGTAACCGATGTGCATTTAGCTTCTGTACAAGCACAGCGCCATGTTCAAGGGAAAAAACAAACACACTATTTACAAACTTCACCTGAGTTTGCCATGAAACGATTATTGGCAAGTGGCAGTGGTGCGATTTATCAAATTTGTAAAGTGTTTCGAGATGATGAGCATGGTCGTAAACACAATAGTGAATTCACCATGTTGGAATGGTATCGTCCACAATTCAGCTTGAAAGATTTAATGCTAGAAGTGACCGATTTATTAAATGTTGTACTTGAACAGCGTTTTGGTGAAGTACGTCCAATGGTGTTGAGTTATAAACATGCTTTCATGGATCGTTTGGATTTAAATCCACTCCAAGCAAACTTGAAAGAGTTAAAAGATGCTGCTCATCGTGTCGGTTTAAATTTAGATTTAGGCGATGATCGTTTAGCGTATATCGATTTACTCTTTTCACACATGGTAGAACCAAGCTTAGGTTTTGATACACCCGTATTTTTAACAGATTTTCCACCTGAATTAGCATCTTTAGCGAAGACTAGACATGATGAGGATGGTGAGTTAGTTGCAGCACGTTTTGAGCTTTATATTGAAGGTTTAGAACTCGCTAATGCCTATGATGAATTGATAGATGCAGATGTTTTACGTGGTCGTTTTGAAGCAGATAATGCAGTGCGTGAACAACTAGGTTTGCATGTGATGCCGATTGATGAGTATTTGTTAGCAGCTTTGCCGAATATGTCTGACTGTGCAGGAATTGCTTTGGGAATAGACCGTTTACTCATGGTCGTGATGAAGCAAATGAAGTTAGAAAAGGTGATTACGTTTCCTGCGGATGTGTCGTGATGATTTAAAAGCTCTATTAACGGTAAACCTAATAGAGCTATTTTAAAAAATTTATTAATATTTTATTTAGATTAAATTACAAATATAAACATTAGAATTGATTCGCTTTGTTAGTATTAAAACGAAAAAAAAATTAAATAGATAAATTTAAGAGTTCCACAAGAAGAGATTCATCTCTCATATATTATAAGGATAAATAGATTATGGCTAAAGGCTTTGCTATTCACAATGCACTCACAACTCATGGTGGGAAAATTCCATCTACTCAGCAAAGAAGCTCTCAGATGGGGAATCTTTTTGTAAGAGCAGGAGATGGTCATTATTGTCCACAATGTCAATGTTGGTCTACAGTTATTAAAAGCCACGACCACATAATTTTTGATGGTAAATCCGTTGCTTATGCAGATGACTTGCTCACTTGTGGAGCAAGAATTTTACCTCAGCAGAGTCATGTTGTAGGGGATAGTCAAGGGTCTAATTATAGTGATAGAGCAAATTCCTCAAACTTTATTGCTAAGAGTTTAATGCTATACGCAGGTCAATATCAGTTGGTAAATGAGTTAAATAATCAGCCCTACAGTAAAGTTAAATATGCTGTTACTTATGCAGATGGTCGTATCATTGAAGGCATGACTGATGAAAATGGAATGACAGAAAAATTAGAAAGTACAGAAAGAGCGGAAAATATTGAAATTACCCTTTTTGAGGGCGATCCATGGTAGATAGATACCAAACAACGACGACCAAAACTACAAAAGTGGAAGTTGTAAAATTAAAGTCACCGATACGCCTTATTATGTATGGTGGTTCAAGAAAATCTAGTGATAATTCAGCATTTTTATATGCTTCTAAAAATGTGGTTAAAGATTATAAGAATGATTTACCAGTGAAATCATTTTTTATTTCACAGGGAGTAAATCAACTAATTGATTTAATAAATGCACAGGCTGAAAACTCTATTCAATCTTTAGATATTTTTTGTCATGGATCTGAATTAGGTTTGTATTCTATTTTGAATGCATCTTTAGATAGCTCAGAGTCATATGAATATGTTCAGTTGAATAATTTGGAATCAAATTTATATCGAAATAAGCTAACAAAGTTTAGCCAATGGGAAATATTCGGTGGTGCGAGTTGGCGTAATTTATTTGTTATTTCAGATATTAACTTTAAAAAATTTACAAATGAATCAAAAATAGAAATACATGGATGTAATACCGCATTGGATGGGAAGTCCGATACTTTTAGTGCAGAGTTATCAAAAGCATTGTTTAAGGTAGGGAGAAAAAGAAGTATAGTCATTGGGCATGCAGATTATGCAAATCCGAATAGAGGTGGAACTAGAGAAATATCTAAACAAGATTATCGACATGAATTGCGGATTGTTTATCACAATGGTAACGTTATTGCTAAAACAAAAATGGAAGGTCGAATACCTGCTTCATTTATAAGAAAATCTTTAGGTGGCTAGATGGAAGATTATAGTTATTGGGTTTCTGTTTATTCAATAGTTTTTTCAATACTAATAGCTTCATTAAGTATTAATTCTATTTTTTTTATAAAAGATAAGACTAATAAAATTCTTGCCTTTATTGTCTTTACTGGCTTGTATTCCTTAATTTTAAGTTATTTTTTTGGGAGTTTATCAGGGAAGTATATGGAACAAGATTATTTACCTAAATTTATTTTTGAAGGGTATCGTTCTCATTTGTTTCATGGAAATATTTACTTATTATTCACATTAATTATCTTAATTGCTTTAACTATGAGAATTTTGATAAATAAAAGGAAGTAAATTTTCATGGTGATTGACTTTTATTGATATAAATCATGGCTTGTTTATAACAATTTAATATTATTGGTCAAACAAGAATGTATATCTTCTTTTGTATAAAAATATTTTAGGTAAATAAATGTTAGGATTGGAATCTTTAGAAATTCAACACTGGATTAATGTTTACGGTATTATTTTTTCAATCCTAGTTCTATCACTTTCAGCTAATTTTACTTTTTTTATTAAAGATAAAATTAACAGAATTTTAGCAGTAATCGTTTGCACAGCAATTATAACCCGTGTATTAAATCATGTATTTTCTATTTCTTATATAGGTTTAATGGAACAAGATCCATTATTTATTAACTTTTATATTTAAGGGTACAGATAAAAGCATTTTCGCAGGAATAATCCCATTTTTTGTTTCATTAATCGCTTTAATTTTATTAATCGGACGGCTTATCTATCGAAGGAAAAAATTAAAAGATAAAAAGAAACTTTAAAAATAGTAAGTTTATTTTTTAATCGAATTATTATCCAAACCTTGATTTGTAAGTCAAACTCCCCCCATCCCTGAGAGGAATCTTATTTAAACTGTATGACTATGATGACCTAACTCATGCTTTAAATGGGCAATGGCCTCAATACGTTTTTGAATCAGCATCTCACCAATATCAGAACCTTGAACATCTGATGGTAAATCAGAAGCTTTAATCGTTCGTACAATTTTCACTGCATCTAAAAGATAACGAGCTTGAGGGTATTCACGATTTTCCATACCTAAACGCCCCTTAGCATCGCACTCACAAGCTTGAATAAAGGCTTCAACGCGCTCAGGACGACGCAATACGTCCAAACGTTGTAAAAGACGCCACACCGTACCTGCTTTCAAAGTAAATGCTTGATGACACTTTAAATGCTCTTTACATACAGCCAAAGCAAGCTGCTTGGTTTGAGTTGGAACTTTTAAACGATCACAAATTTCAGTTACAGGTTGAATCCCACGTTCTTCATGCATGACATGACGAGGTAATTCTTCCTTAGGCGTTAACGCTTTTCCTAAATCATGCACCAATACAGCAAAACGCACATCTAAAGAATAATTGGCTTTACAGGCTTGTTGAAGCGACATCAATGTATGAATACCACAATCAATTTCAGGGTGATATTCAGGACGTTGTGGTACACCAAACAAAGTATCGATTTCAGGAAATAGAATTTTTAAAGCACCACATTCACGTAATACTTCAAAGTAAACGTCAGCATGTTGTTCCATTAAAGCACGAGAAGTTTCTTTCCATACACGTTCAGGTGTTAAAGCTTGAAGCTCGCCTGATTCAGTCAATTGGCGCATTAAAGCAAGGGTTTCGGTTGCAATTGTAAAACCATATTGTGTATAGCGAGCTGCAAAACGAGCAACACGTAATACGCGTAAAGGATCTTCTGCGAATGCTTCAGAAACATGACGAAGAATTTTATTATTTAAATCATCTTGGCCATGATAAGGGTCAAATACTTGTCCAGACTCATCCATTGCCATCGCATTGATGGTTAAATCTCTGCGAATTAAATCTTCATCGAGCGTTACATTTGGATCTGTGAAAAACTCAAAACCGTGATAGCCGTGTCCTGATTTACGTTCAGTACGGGCAAGTGCATATTCTTCTTTTGTTTTGGGATGCAAAAAAACAGGGAAATCTTTACCAACAGGCTGATAACCTTGGGCGAGAAGTTGCTCAGGTGTAGCACCTACGACAACATAATCTTTTTCGTGATAGGGATGTCCGAGTAAATGATCTCTGACGGCACCGCCTACTAAATAAACTTGCATGAAAAAACCTCTATTCTTAGCGCCATCATGCAACAGAATAGAGGTTTTCTCAAGTGTTGAAACCTAGCGATTAGCTAAACTTTAACAGTATTTATCTCAAATTGATTTTAAACCTAGCTTTGAGCTTGTTGAATCTCTGCAACGGTTAAAGCCGTCATATTTACTAAACGACGTGTCGTCGTCGTAGGTGTTAAAATATGAACTGGTTTTGCTGCACCGAGTAAGATTGGACCAATAGTCACATTATTACCTGATGTAGATTTTAACAAGTTGAATGAAATATTTGCAGCATCAAGGTTTGGCATGATTAACAAGTTTGCAGAACCTTTGAAGCGTGAGTTCGGGAATGCAAAATGACGAATATTTTCATCAAGTGCTGCATCCGCATGCATTTCACCTTCAACCTCTAACTCTGGCGCAATTTCAGATAAAATTTCAAAGACTTTACGCATTTTTTGTGCACTTGGATCATTTTGATCTGAACCAAAGCTTGAATGTGAAAGTAATGCAACACGTGGTGTCATACCAAAACGACGTACTTCTTCAGCAGCTAAAATTGTCATTTCAGCAAGTTGTTCAGCAGTTGGGTTGGTATTTACATAAGTATCAGCAATAAACAGGTTACGATCTTCAAGCATTAATGCATTCAAGGTAAAGAAGTTGTTACGATCTTCTTTTAAACCAATCACATTTCTTACGAAATCTAAGTGAATGTCATAACTCGCGTATGTACCACATAACATACCATCTGCTTGACCATGACGAACTAACATCGCAGCAATCAGTGTAGAACGACGACGTGATTCACGTTGTGCATATTCAGGTGTTACACCTTTACGTTGCATGATGTTGTAATAGTCATCAGCAAATTTTTCGTAATCAGGATTTTTTTCTTGATCAACGATCGTGATATTTACACCGTGTTCTAAACGCAAACCTAATTTTTTGATATTCGCTTCAATCACTGAAGTACGACCTACAAGAATTGGTTTAGCTAAACCTTCATCTACTGCGATTTGTACTGCGCGTAATACACGTAAGTCTTCACCTTCAGCATATGCAATGCGTTTAGGTGCAGTTTTTGCTTGCGCAAAAATTGGTTTCATCATCAATGCAGAGTTATAAACAAACTCAGATAAGCGTTGACGATATGCTGAGAAATCTTCAATTGGACGACTTGCAACACCAGAGTCCATCGCAGCTTGTGCAACAGCAGGTGCAATTTCAAGAATTAAGCGTTGATCAAGTGGGCGTGGGATTAAGTAATCACGACCAAATGATGCTGATTTTTCACCATAAGATGCAGCATCCGCTTCAACATGCGCCATACGTGCAATCGCATGTACACAAGCAATCTTCATTTCTTCATTGATGGTTGTTGCACCAACATCTAAAGCACCACGGAAGATATATGGGAAGCACAGTGCATTATTCACTTGGTTTGGATAGTCTGAACGACCCGTCGCCATAATGACATCATTACGCACTTCATGCGCATGTTCAGGTAAAATTTCAGGATCTGGATTCGCCAATGCAAAAATGATTGGATCATTTGCCATAACCTTAACCATTTCTTTGGTCAAGATGCCAGCAGCTGAAAGACCAAGGAACATATCTGCGCCTGCAATCACATCTGCAAGTTGATTGCCTTCGATATCTTGTACATAACGCTTTTTAGATTCATCCAAACCTTCACGTCGTGTCGTCAATAGACCACGTGAGTCTGCAACAATGATGTTTTCTTTTTTCGCCCCAATTGCACAAAGTAAATCTAAGCAAGAAAGGGCAGCAGCACCTGCGCCAGAAGCAACGATTTTAATTTCGTCAATTTTTTTGCCATTCAATTGCAAAGCATTTAGGAGTGCAGAACCCACAATGATTGAAGTACCGTGTTGGTCATCATGGAACACAGGAATTTTCATGCGTTCACGAAGTTTCTGCTCAATGTAAAAACATTCAGGTGCTTTAATGTCTTCTAAGTTGATACCACCAAAAGTGGGTTCTAACGCTGCAACGATATCGACAATTTTATCTGGATCATTTTCAGCAATTTCAATATCGAATACATCAACACCAGCGAATTTTTTAAATAAAACGCCTTTTCCTTCCATTACAGGCTTTGAAGCCAATGGACCAATGTTTCCTAAGCCTAAAACAGCCGTACCATTACTGACCACAGCAACCAAGTTTCCACGTGCAGTATAAAGTGCTGCCTTTGAAGGGTCTTTTTCAATTTCCAAACATGGAGCAGCAACACCTGGAGAATAGGCAAGTGCTAAGTCATGTTGATTGACCAGTTGTTTACTTGGTGTAACGCTAATTTTTCCTGGGGTAGGAAATTCATGGTAATAAAGAGCTTGCTGTTTTAATGATTGATCGTCCATTTGAATCTCGATTGTTACAATGTTCCAGCGAGGCTGGTCGTTTTGGCTAAATATGAACGAATATACCATTTGTTGAGCGCTATCGACAGTCAAAAAGTATATATTTCAGTTCAAGTTGTAGATTAAAAGTCTAAAATACTGATTAAATCGTAATAAGTTTATGCTGTTCTAAATATTGCGTACTTTCAGCAGCGGTAAGCGGTTTAGAAAAATAAAAACCTTGTAAAATATGACAACCATGTCTTTCTAAGAAATCAATTTGTTCTTTTGTTTCAACGCCTTCAGCCACTAAAGTGATTCCTATAGCAATGCCCATCGCAATGATTGCATTCACAATTGCCTCATCTTTTTCACGTCCAATTTTAGAAATAAAGGATTTATCAATCTTTAAAACATCAATAGGATAACTGGTGAGATAGGATAAAGATGAATATCCAGTTCCAAAATCATCTAAGGAAATTGAAATATGACGGTCTTTTAATTGTCGTAATAGTTGGTCGACTTGTTCTGATTTGTCCAATAAAGAAGATTCGGTAAGTTCGAGCTCTAACATATCCCCAGAAATATTATATTTTCTAAGCGCATAATCAATATCTTCAACCAAATGTCCACGATGAATTTGCTGAGCGACGATATTGATAGATACACGAAAATGATCAAATCCGAGCGTTTGCCAATGATGAATCTGTTTACAAGCTTCGTGTAATACAATCAGACCAATATCTGAAATTAAATTGGTTTCTTCAGCCAATGGAATAAAGATATCAGGGGCAATATAACCCAGTGTAGGGTGTTGCCAACGGACAAGTGCTTCAAAACCATAAATTTGATTGGTTAGGATACAAATTTTAGGCTGATAATTAACAGATAATTTTTGCTCTTTAATCGCTTTTCTAAGTTCATTTTCTAGATTAATTCCTTGATTTGAAATAGGAACTTTAGAGTTTGAATAGAATTCTATAGTATCGCCACCCAAGCGTTTTGCTTCATTCAAAGCAAACTCAGCATGCCCATTTAGACTATCTAATTGAGGGCCATGTTCTGGGAATAATGCAGCACCAATGGAAATAGTGATCGTTTGTTCTTGCCCATTGACTTCAAAAGGATGTCTAAATGCCTGCAAAATACTTTGAGCTTGCTGATGAATCGAGATATTACCGCAGCTCAAATTATAGACCACTGCAAAATCATCATTATTTAAATATGCCGTAATCGAAGCATTTGCACAGCATAATCTGAGTCTTTGTGCGACTTTTATTAATAATTCATCGCCGTGTTTTTGGCTTAGTGAATCATTGAATGATTTAAAACGGTCAATATTGATGCGTAACAATGCAAAATTTTTAAATAAATTAGAATAATCCGTGAGGTAATTATGGAGTTGTTGTTGGAAATAAAAACGGTTTGGAAGATCCGTTAAAATATCATAATGTTTTAAATACGATAATTTACGTTCTTGTTTTTTGCGATCTGTTAAATCTGTAATAATACCAACATAGTTCACAACTTTGTCTTTTTCATCATAAATGACATTAATATGAATCCAAAGGACTAATTTTTTACCTGAAGTAAATTCAATGCGTAATTCAGAATCAAACTCACCAGTTTCTATCAGCTGTTGTGTCATTTTGGCATACGTTTTTGCAGCATTTGAACCGGTATTTACAGTAATATCAAATAAATGATGGCCAATAATCTCTTCCTGTTTATAACCGAGTAATTTTTCAAAAAATTGATTTACTTCGAGGTAGCATAAATTGCTATCTAAAACAAAAATACCTTCAGCAACGTGTTTAAAAACATTCGCAGCAAGTTTTAATTTTTCTTGATCAGATTTTTCCTTTTGAATATTTCGGTGAATGCCCACCATTCTTAAAGGTTTATTATTGTTATTTCGCGCAATGACTCGACCAATATCTTGAATCCAACACCATTGATTATTTCTTTTAATTCGATAAACAGCTTCAAAACGGTCTGTCTTGCCTTTGATGTGTTGTAAAAGTATAGACTTATATTGTGCAATGTCATCGGGATGAATAAATTCAGCAATATTATGATTATGCTTTAAATTGATTTGCCTAAATTCAATTTCATTATTCGCTTTGGCAATCTGAAACGTTCTTTTTTCAATATCCCAAATCCATGAGTTAATACCGGCAGTTTCATGTGCAAAATCTAAATTGGCTTGATGATTCTCTAGATGATCATTAATCTGTTTTAAATCATTTACTCTTTCTTTAACTTTTTGTTCTAGTAATTGATTGTTAAGTTGTAACTCATTTTTAATTTCTTCTGTTTTTGTAAACTCTGTTTTGAGTTGCGTTTGTAATGCTTTAGATTCATCTAAATGACGTTGAGATTGTTCGATTAATTTTGTGTTATTAAAATTTAATATTTTTAAGCGATTATGCATGCGGTTTGCAATCAATGCGCTGATGAAAATAGTCGAGAACCATAGCGCCGTGATAATACTATAAAAGATAAACGCATCATTGAAAAACAAGAGTTGAGCACAAATAGCAGGTAATGCTGAAGGTAAAAAAATACACAAAAAATAACTAAAACGCTCAACCAAATACGTGAGTGCCATCACATAAGTAATACTGAGCAACAAGCCAGATAAAATAATGATTTGAGTATAATCGAGTTGTGAATTCTCAATTTTTAAAAAGTAATAAATAATACATATACCAATGCCTAAAGTTGTTCCTATTACTAAACAAAAGAATTGAAAGAGGGCATCGATTTTATCATTTTTATCGTTATTGCTTTGAATCTGATTTTTCTTCAAATATGAAATAGAGAATATCATTGCAAAAATAATACTGATTAAAATAAAAAACCAATTATTTAGATAGTTTGAATAGTCATTAAAATATAAATAATAAATAAAAATATCAAAAAAGCTAGCAAACAAGACCCATGCAAGAAAAATTTGCATATGATCCGCCATACTTTTGACTTGTAATGCATTCATGCTTTTCGAAAGAAGCTCATCCTGAACATCCATCATTTGCTGCTGCACCTTATTTCATTTGAATAATATCTAACTAAAAGTAATTAAAAAAGCATGATTGTTTTGTATTTTAATCGAATTAAAAACGGATACTTTTAATGTAAAATACTGTGTATTGATCACGATTGCAATAATTTTTTAATAAATAGATCACTATTTTACAATTATATGATTCAAAATTGATAAGGCAACAATAGGTGCTGTTTCGGTACGTAAAATTCGCTCACCGATACACCAATTTTTAAAGCCATGATCATTTGCATCAACAATTTCTTGCTCGGATAAGCCACCTTCAGGGCCAATCAAAAGTACAATATCGCGACTAATATTTTCAAGTGGATTTAAGTTTTCTTTATTTGGAGCCAAAACTAAGCGTGACTCAGGTAAATCACTTTTTAGCCATTCTTGCAAAGATTGAGGTGCTTGTATTTTGGGAACAATATTCATACCACACTGTTCACATGCCGCGATCGCAATACCTTGCCAATGATCAATTTTCTTTTGATCACGATCATACTTTAAACGCATTTCACAACGCTCAGAAGTCAGTAATTGAATCTCTGAGACACCTAATTCTATGGCTTTTTGAATCGCATAATCCATGCGATCTCCCTTACTCATCACTTGACCTAATAAGGCTGTGAAAGTAGGAGTTCGATTGTCTGGATTAAATGTCGTAATCTGAACACTGGCAGATTTCTTTGAAACTTCAATGAGTTCTGCATCATATTCACCACCTTGTCCATTGAACAAAGTGGCTTTATCACCCACTTGAGCACGTAAAACCTTAACCCAGTGATGAAACACTGTTTCAGTGAGTTGGATATTCACATCGACAGTTAAATCAGTTTCGATATAAAAACGGGGCATTCAATTTTACTCAAGTTGTGGGTTTGAAATTATGCTAAACCAAGGTCAAGTACAAGTTGACGGTTTGGTTCTGTATGGTTCATAGAGTAGAAGTGCAAACTTGGTGCGCCACCTGCAATGAGGCGTTCACATAGCTTTACTACGACTTCATGTCCAAATGCTTTGATACTGGCAGAATCATCGCCATAAGTAGCAAGTTGCTTGCGAATCCAGCGTGGAATCTCGGCACCTGTACCATCAGCAAAGCGAATTAAGTTGCTTGCATTGGTAATCGGCATGATTCCTGGAGCAACTGGAATATCAATTCCTTGTTTTTGAATACGTTCTACAAAGTAGAAATATGCATCTGGATTAAAAAAGAATTGTGTAATAGCAGCGTTTGCACCAGCTTTTACTTTTTCAGCGAAATGTTTAATGTCCGCATCAAAGTTATCCGCTTGAGGATGCATTTCAGGGTATGCAGCGACTTCAATTTTAAAATGGTCACCTGAATGTTCACGAATAAAACGTACAAGATCGGTTGCATAAGGTAATTCACCTAATCCAACTTGCCCTGAAGGTAAGTCACCACGAAGTGCGACAATACGGTCAATGCCTTGTGCTTTATACAAATCCAGTAATTCTGCAATACGAACTTTATCATCACCAATACATGAAAGGTGAGGGGCTACAGGTGTACCTTTGCCATTAAAGTCAGTAATTGCTGCAAGTGTGCGTTCACGTGTAGAACCACCTGCACCATAAGTCACTGAGAAAAATTCAGGATTGAGCAATTGTAATTCTTGATGAACAACTTTGAGTTTTTCCGCACCAGCATCTGTTTTTGTTGGGAAAAACTCAAACGAAATTGGAACGCGTTTGGTCATGATGAAATCCTTTTTATAATACTATTTTAATGGCTTTGACCTCTCCCTGACCCTCTCCTAAAAGGAGAGGGAAACCAAGTACCTTCTCCCTGAGGGAGAAGGTTAGGATGAGGGTAAATTAAAACTTAGTATTTATAAGTCTCAGACTTAAATGGACCTTCAATAGCTACGCCAAGGTAGTCTGCTTGCTCAGGAGTCAATTGAGTCAAGACACCACCAAAACCAGCAACCATTGCAGCAGCAACTTCTTCATCCAATTTCTTAGGAAGTAGTTCTACACGAATCGCAGCTTGTTTTTGGTCTTCTGGTAAATCGGCAAATTTCTCAGCAAATAAATGCATTTGACCTAATACTTGGTTTGCAAATGAACCATCCATAACACGCGAAGGGTGACCTGTTGCATTCCCTAAGTTCACTAAACGACCTTCAGAAAGCAGAATTAAATAATCGCTTTCGTTCTCTGTACGATACACTTGGTGTACTTGAGGCTTCACTTCAACCCATTTGTAACCACGTAAATAGTTAGTATCGATTTCAGTGTCAAAGTGACCGATATTACATACAACTGAACCTGCTTTTAATGTATCTAACATTGCAGCGTCACAAACGTGATAGTTACCAGTCGTGGTTACGATCAAGTCAGTATTTTTAAGAAGATCTTGGTTAATGTCT
Source organism: Acinetobacter piscicola (assembly GCF_002233755.1). Lineage (GTDB taxonomy): Bacteria > Pseudomonadota > Gammaproteobacteria > Pseudomonadales > Moraxellaceae > Acinetobacter > Acinetobacter piscicola. Next base: position 234,290 of record NZ_NIFO01000001.1, read on the forward strand.
TCTTTTTTACCTGTTTGAATACCGTTTTTGTACGGAGAAACAACTTCATAACCGTCCATACAAGCTTGCATCGCACAGATTGGATCGATTTCAGTTACACGCACGATCATACCTTCTTGACGAAGTGATTGAGCTGAACCTTTACCTACGTCACCATAACCGATCACAAGTGCACGACGACCAGATAAAAGCATATCTGTACCACGTTTGATTGCATCGTTTAGTGAGTGACGGCAACCATATTTGTTGTCGTTTTTAGACTTAGTTACAGAGTCATTTACGTTGATTGCAGGAACTTTAAGTGAACCGTCTTTCCACATTTCTAAAAGACGTTGAACACCTGTCGTTGTTTCTTCTGTAATACCGTGGATTTTAGCAATCAATGCAGGATATTTTTCATGAACAACAGCAGTTAAATCACCACCATCATCTAAAATCATGTTGGCATCCCAAGGTGTGCCATTTACATTGATTTGTTGTTCAAGACACCACATGTATTCTTCTTCAGTTTCGCCTTTCCAAGCAAATACTGGAACACCAGAAGCAGCAATTGCAGCCGCTGCATGGTCTTGAGTAGAGAAAATATTACATGAAGTCCAACGAACTTCTGCGCCTAATTCAACCAGTGTTTCAATTAAAACAGCAGTTTGAATGGTCATATGAATACAACCAAGAATTTTAGCACCAGCAAGTGGTTTAGCAGCAGCATAACGCTTACGTAGACCCATCAAAGCTGGCATTTCTGCTTCAGCAAGTTTGATTTCTTTACGGCCGTAGTCTGCTAGAGAAATATCAGCAACTTTATAATCTGTAAATGAAGCATTAACCGCGTTCATCACGATCTCCTTTATTAATAAAAAATAATTGATCATTCAGTTCGCGGATGCCGTTGTTGATCGAAACTTGTATGAAACAGATGGTTTGACCGAATCGTCGAGCCTAGCGATTTCACATTTATGTGCCTGTGAAAAAGTCGCAGCATCCCTCGACTGAGCAGTATTGTACCGATATTTTAATTTTGTTCCAATCTTGATTGTATAAAAACGTATCAATTAAAGTGAATGACAAGATGTGTTGTAAACTAAAAAATAGAAAAAATCTGTTAAATTCTTGTGTTATAGCAAGGGTCTAAATTAAATGAATGAGGATCATCTCTATTCATTAAGTCATTGGAATAAGTTTTGGAGCATATCGTTTATGAATATTGTACAAATTATTGATCAGCATACCTTTGCTCTAAAGCATGCAATAGAACAAGCTTCATTAACGCAACGTAAAAGTTTAGTGAAAGCCGTGTTTGGTTTTTATGAAAAATTACCTCATTTTCATCAGATAATTGAACAGCACTACCATATTCATATTGAAAATAATCAATTGCTTAAAGATATAGATCAAGAAAATTTAGCGTTTTATCAAAATCAAATTAAACTTGCCAATGCTGAGGTCGATGAATATTCAGATGATTATGAAGAGCTGGAAGCAATTCAAGTGATTACACTGGATGCCTTTTTTATGATGGTGTCGAATCAAAATAAATCCAAAAACCTACTTGCATTGTTGAGCGGCGTTATTGAAGTGCTCGATTATTATGAAAATTTCTCAGATGATCCTGCATATTGGAATCAAGTTTTAGAACAAGAAATTATTTTTCAGAAGCAAATAATGAATGAACTTTCTGAAAATGTTATTGTTGATGAGTCAATTTATACGCAACGCTACCAATCGATTGATTTTGCTGATTTGGACTAAACGAATGAAAATAATATTGTTTGTAGCTTCATTTTGTGTTGCATCCTCTGTCGTTGCCAACGACTCCACAGGTTATGTCGGTACTGGCGGTATTGAATATTTGAAAAATAAAAATATTGCCATGCAAAGTGAAGACTTATTCATTAGCAAAAAAAAGATTAAAGTGGATTATCAATTTAAAAATCTAAGTCAGCGTGATATTACCGAAACTGTTTTGTTCCCGCTGCCGAAAGTACAGAATTATATAGAGTATGATTATGCAGATGCGAACGGATTGGTAGAAAGTTTTAAAGTTACTGTGAATGGTAAAGTGCTTAAGCCTAAAGTTCATGTTCATGCTTTTTTACCGAGTAATGAGCAACAATATGTCCAAGATGAAGATTTTCAAGGAGATGTGACCACAGCATTATTAGGCTGTGGGTTAACAGAGCAAGAGTTAATGTCGCCTTGGAAAAAAGAGAATTCAGAGAATGAAACCAAGGTCATTCAAAAAATTGCAGCTTGTTCTGATCCAAAAGTTCAGAAATTACTAAAAATACAAGATGATGATTATATTCGTTGGCAATCGCAGGTGATTTATAGCTGGCAACAAACGTTTAAAGCCAATACCATCACACAAGTGTCTCATCAATATCAACCTTTGGTTGGCGGTTCAGCCTCACTTTATCCTGATGAATATAATCAACAATTTTGTATGGATAAAACTTTTAAGCAGGGTTTGAAAAAAGCACAGTCTCAAAATGCTCCGTTTAGCGCATTAGGTTATATTTTAACTACAGGTGCAAATTGGGCAAAACCGATTCAAAATTTCAAATTGACGATTGAGCGTGATTCAAATGAATTGGTTTCATTTTGTTGGAAAGGTGCTGTGAAAAAAATCAATTCGACTCAATTTCAAATGCTAGAAAAAAACTTTGTTCCTAAACAGGATCTAGATGTGATTTTTGTACATTTAAGAAATGAATAATCCAAAAAGAAGCCCACGTTATGTGGGCTTTCAATTTCGATTCTTTGTTTAGATTATTCCGCCGCTTTGGCTTTTTCTGTCCAAAAATCAGCTTTGGCTTCATCGGCATCGACACCCAAGCCATGTTCATAAATACATACCAAATCGCACATGGCTTGTACTTCACCAAATTCAGCAGCTTGAATAACCATTTCTACAGATTTAGCGACATCTTTTTCAACCACATCACCGCGACGATAAAAATTAGACAATTCTAAAATTGCAGCAGGATGTTGATGTTTAACAGCCTGTTCTAACCAACGATGGGCATGTTCAAACCAAACTTTGGCTTCAGTAGGGTCTTCTTCAAGTAAATCTTTTGCATAGGCGTGATAACCTTCACCGAGCCAATACATTGCTTCTACATGACCCAATTGTGCTGCTTTGAGTGCCCACTCTTCAGCAAGTTGATTATCTTCCTCATCATCACTCTGCATATAAATTTCAGCAAGTTCAAATTGTGCATTGGGATTGCCCATTGCTGCACGATTTAATAGTTCTGAAGGGATCGAAAGGGGGTTAGACATAGAAGTTCCAATGCAACTCAATAAATTGATCAGTAAAAAAACCAATCTAGAGATTGGCTTCGGTATTATAACTGATTTTAGAAAAACAATTTTAAATAAGCAGTTTTAAATGAGCTGGGTCATACCTGCGATTAAACTAATCATTAGGCAAATCAATGTGATCATTTTTATTTTTGGACTGTAATAACTTAAACACAGCCCAATAAATAAAGCAGAGAAAGTAAGTACGCCAACCCAATAACTCAATTGCGTACTCAACCTACCCATCATTAAACAAAAACTTAAAGATAGGGCAAGTAAACTCCAACCACAGATTGCCGCAATGATCGTGTATTTCTGACCCAATTCTCGAGCAAAAATCTGTTTCTGATGTTTTGACATCGAACTTGCTAATGCGATAAAAGCCAAATTAGATAATGACCAAATCAAGATAAAGAATGTCATGCTTTAAGCTCCTGAATATTGGTCTGACTTGGTTTTTTAGCTTTCTTATTTGAAATACCTTTATGCTTTTTCACTTTATAGAATGAGAAGAAAAATAAAATAGCGATTGCAAGTGTCATTAAATCAAATGATGCAATCATCCATTGACCATGAGCAATACTACTCCACAGCGCATGTCCACCCGTTATAAAATTCACGATCGGCAACAGGACATAGGCAACACTTGCAAATAACAAAAGTTCTAACCAAGCTTGGCGATGTGTACGAATAGCTGCATAAATAAAAGTCAAAAGCCATGTGATAAAAAACGCACGAATTTCCCAGTTTAAACGCATTTCCATGTCGCTTGGAATGAAACGATTGGCATAAAAATAGGCAACACAAGCAATCGGTAAACCGATAATTGCCGTAATATTTGTCACTTCAACTACACGATAGCCAAAAGATTTATATCCTTGTTTTTGTTGCTGCGGCGCACGTTTAAAACACCATAAAATAAGGCCTGTTGCGACCATGAGTGTGCCAAGAATACCTGAGAAAAATAATAACCAACGCAGTGCTAAATCTACACCACTAGCTTCATGCAAAACGGTGACAACATTATAAATACCGACAGGAATAGAAAGCTTATTTTCTCTAGTGTCATCTTTAACAATACTTTTTTCTGTCGCACCATCAAACTTCAAAGATGAATATACGTTGCGATGTGCCACGCTTTTAGCATATAAGGCACGTAGTTCGATTGTGGCATTGTTCGTATTTGGTGCAATGATATTAATCGACGCAATTGGATTTTCTTTCCATTGTGATTGTGCTGTAGCAACAAGTGGGACTAAGTCTATGAGAGGAACAACCTCACTTGGGTTACGATGATGCTCATTGCGTCTTTCATTGCGTGATTGATTTGAGTGTTCACGTGTTTGAGCACCAACAGAATTTTCTGTACGATTTTCTCTATTCCCGCCACGTTCAGTATTTTGTCGAACTACACCCGTACGTTGTTCCTGAAAAAACGCTTGTCGATCTTGGTAAACTTGACTAATACCCCAAGGCATGAGCGTATACATAAGCAGTAATAAACCACTAAATGTGATCATAATATGAAAGGGGAGTGCAAAAACGGCTGTCGCATTATGTGCATCTAACCATGAACGTTGACCTTTACCTGAGCGAAAGGTAAAGAAATCTTTAAAGATTTTTTTATGCGTAATCATACCGCTGATAATTGTAACTAGCATCAGCATAGTTGCGAGTCCCACAAGCCAACGTGTCCAAAGTCGTGGTAAACCATAAAGTTCAAAGTGGAAACGATATAGAAAGCTACCACCACGTGTTTCACGAGTATCGATGACTTGTCCTGTCGCACTATCAATGGTGATACGTTCCCCACCACGACGTGCCTCTAAATCTTCACCTTGTTTACGAATGTTTAATTCGGTTGTGGTCTGTCTAGAATTCGGCAGTTGGATCATCCAGCTCCCTGCATCAGGATAATTTTTTTGTAAATAAGCCAAAGCAACTTGTGCCTGCTGTATTTGCGATGGATTGGGTACGGATTGATGTGTTTCAGGTTTCATCCAAACGGATATCTCAGATTGGAAAAAACTTAATGTTCCTGTGAGAAAAATTGCATAAAGTAACCAACCTAAAATTAAACTTGCCCATGTATGTAACCATGACATCGACTGGCGAGGGCCTTCAACTTTCGCATCTATGCGCATTTTAGTTTCCTGCCACTTTATAAATCATCCATAAAACCAAGCAAGGAACAACGATTCCTAAACTCGCTTTCAGTGTTTTATTGACCATAAATACCCAAATAAAGGCAGCACAATGAATACTAAAAGCAAGCAGTGTTGCACTCATTACACTTGCGACTCGGTAGTCAGAAAAAGTCTTTGCAATTACGATGGCTGAAAGTGCTGCAAGAACATAACCACCAAATATCGCAAGAATGAAGCGATAAAAAATCATTAATCGATAGGTCATTAATGATGAAGGGGATTTTATTCGCGTGCTCAAAGTCGGAGTTGAAATTGATGCATGTGTGACATCTAGTTCAGTCTGGCTATTCATAAGTAAAGAAATCTAGGAGATTTAAATTAATGCGAATAATAACAATTATCATTTATATTTGATATGAATAATTTAACTTTTGATGAAATAAATCAACAGATTTACAAGCTTTTTTGTGGGTCATTTTAAGATTCAAAGTAATAGGTTTTGTATCAATTTATCTGCTAAACATAAACAATACACAGCTTTTAGTGTTTTCTTTATATCTTAAGTCAAAGATAAATAGGATCTCTACTTATGTTTATTCCTGCATCTGAAGCTAAACGATTGGTTGAAAATTCGAATCTGAACATTGGGCTTTATAAAATGCGCTTAGCACAATTGATTGAAGACAATGCCAAGCAGGGCAATACCGTAGTGTTCACAGTCTTACCTAAACATTTAGCTTTAGAGAATATTCGTGGGCTTTCTTCTGAGTTGACGCAATTGGGTTATCATATACGTTTTGAAGTAAATGAATCTTTTTACAGTTTTAATGTATTTTGGAATTAATTAGATTTAAATACACGATTTATTTTCTATATTTATTACCTATTATTGATAAAGTCTGAAAATAGGCTTTATCAATATTAAGTAACGTCAGTTCGGTATAAACTCTGATGTAAGTTATTGAAAAGATAGATCAGGTACAACGGAGTCTTACCATTTAAAGTCAGATACAAGAATTAACCTTCGGTTCGACCTACTTTTCTTTCGGGAAAAGTAGGCAAAACCATTTGTCAGTCGCCAACTCGACAGATATCTTCAATTACCAAATATATTGCAAAAACAGTACATTGCAAATGTAGTCTGGCCTCGAACAATGCGACTGACATTTCCGCGTATCGTATAGTTGGGAACATACTTATCTCGAGTTCAGGTTCAACATTTAATTTTAATATTTATTCAGCTTTCTGATATTCATTAATCACTTCAAGTGCGGCACGAAAAGCTTCTTGAGTTGCAGGTGCGCCACAATAAGGCAGGCTATGTAGCAAGACTTCCTGAATTTCTTCAACGGTTGCACCATTGTTTAAAGCACCACGTACATGGCCTTTAAGTTCTGTCGGGCTTTTTTGTGCAGTTAAAAATGCAATCGTAATCAATGAACGATATTTACGTGGCAATATGCCTTCACGTTGCCATGTTGACCCTCAAGCATGTTCATTAATCCAATCTTGTAAAGGCTGAGTAAATGCAACTGTATTATCCTGTGCACGTTTTACAAAACTTTCGCCCATAACTTCGGTACGAACTTTTAAGCCATTTTCATAATCTTGTTGTGACATATCGTTTCTCTAAAATGATCAATGAGGACGTAATGAAAGTTTATATCTGAAATTCTCAGATTCGCAATGCTATGCGGTCTAAATTGTGTTGACGCTACGGTTTATCGAAATACAGCATTAAAATTAAATCTATGTCATGTTTGATTGGCGAAAAGTTCAACATATTACGTTGAGCTTTTCGCCGTTGAGTTTTAACGACCGCTGCGTCCACGGCCACGTGGCGCTTTAGTATTTGGACGAGTTGTACCATTGGTTCTACGTTTTGGTTTTTCACTATCATCCATTTGCCAGATACGTTTAGTGCCAGATTTCTTTACTGAACCATCTTTATTCTTACGTGTCATTGGTTTACCACCAGTCCCACCCGGTTTTTTAACATAAGAACGTGAACGATATGGCTCTTCCGCAGGAATATTCTGAAAATCAGGATAGAGCAAAGGCTCAATTTCTTTGGTTTCACCAGGTTGTAAACCCAACTGAACGAGGTCAATTGCACCAATTTTTGTACGAATTAAACGTAAGGTTGGAAAACCCACAGCAGAAGTCATACGACGTACTTGACGGTTACGACCTTCACAAATAGAAATTTCTGCCCATGATGTTGGAATATTGGCACGGAAACGAACAGGAGGATCACGATCCCATAACCATTCAGGTTGCGCAACTTTCACCGCTGTAGCAGGTAAGGTCATTCCATCTTTAAGCTCAACACCTTTACGAAGTTGTTCTAAAGCTTCTTCAGTAATATCACCATCGAGCTGCACTAAATAAGTTTTAAATTTCTTATTGGCAGGGTTGGTAATGTATTGGTTTAAACCACCATGATCGGTTAAAAACACTAAACCTTCAGAGTCCATATCGAGACGACCTGCTAAACGTAAAGTTGCGTCATCTACGAAGTCAGACATAGTCATATGTGCTTCGTCTTTTCGAAATTGGGAGAGGACGTCATAAGGTTTATTTAGAATGACGATTTTCATAAAAATGCTTCTTTGATTTAAATTAGTTCAAAAACAACGTGTTTTATTTTATTGAGAAATGTTGTTATTTCCCATATAAATCTCAAAAAACACTGGAATTCAATTAGACTATTATGCGTTAAGAAAGGTTGAAAGTATTGTCAAATTGGCAATTATTTTTAGGATTTACCAACTATAATAAAAGGGAGAACCTACATAATGGGTTATCAGAAGATCGTAGTACCTGCGGATGGTAGCAAAATTACCGTGAATGCAGACTTGTCACTGAATGTTCCAAATCATCCTATCATTCCTTTCATTGAAGGCGATGGCATTGGTGTAGATATTACACCAGCGATGAAAGCTGTAGTTGATGCGGCAGTTCAAAAAGCATATGGTGGCAAACGTTCGATCGAATGGATGGAAGTCTATTGCGGTGAAAAAGCAGATAAAATTTATGGCACGTATATGCCAGAAGAAACGTTTGAAGCACTTCGTGAATTTGTTGTTTCTATTAAAGGTCCATTAACAACACCTGTTGGCGGTGGTATTCGTTCATTGAACGTTGCTTTACGCCAAGAACTTGACCTTTATGTATGTGTACGACCAGTACGTTGGTTTGAAGGTGTACCTTCACCTGTTCAACATCCTGAGCTTACTGACATGGTAATTTTCCGTGAAAACTCAGAAGATATTTATGCAGGGATTGAATGGAAAGCTGATTCCCCAGAAGCGAAAAAAGTCATCAAATTCCTAAAAGAAGAAATGGGTGTAACTAAAATCCGTTTTGAAGATAACTGTGGTATTGGTATCAAACCTGTATCAAAAGAAGGTACGCAACGTTTAGTTCGTAAAGCAATCCAATTTGCAATCGATCATGATAAACCGAATGTGACTCTAGTTCACAAAGGTAATATCATGAAATATACCGAAGGTGCATTCAAAGAGTGGGGTTATGAGCTTGCTGTGGATCGCTTTGGTGGTGAACTGATTGATGGTGGACCTTGGGTTAAAATTAAAAACCCTAAAACAGGTAAAGATATCATTATTAAAGATGTGATTGCCGATGCATTCTTACAACAAATTTTAATGCGTCCTGCGGATTATTCAGTCATCGCAACACTTAACCTGAATGGTGATTATATTTCTGATGCACTTGCAGCAGAAGTCGGTGGTATTGGTATTGCGCCGGGTGCAAATATCGGTGGTGCAATCCAAGTCTATGAAGCAACGCATGGCACAGCACCTAAATATGCAGGGCAAGATAAAGTAAACCCGGGTTCTATTATTCTTTCTGCTGAAATGATGCTTCGTGATATGGGTTGGAATGAAGCTGCTGATCTGATCATTGAAGGTATTTCAGGTGCGATTGAAGCTAAAACCGTAACGTATGACTTTGAACGTTTGATGCCCGGTGCAACATTGCTTCGTTGTTCTGAGTTTGGCCAAGCGATTATTGCGAATATGGATCAATAATTCATTATTTAATCATTGCTTAGCTCAGTATTTTAAAACCCGCATTTTTGCGGGTTTTTTATGGTTAATTATTTTGAGTAAGACCCAAGTTCAATAATAGAATATTGACGATTAAAACTCGTATTCACATGTTTATTTTCAAGATGATGGCTATGAAATATTTTGGAAAAAGAATAGGACAAAGAAGAAGAGCTTCGTTTATTGCTCTATTTTTATTTTAAATAACAAGAGTATAAGTCTAAGTATATTTAAGTTATTGCTTATTAAATATATTTAAATAAAGTGCCTGGTGATATGTATTTAAATACATGAGTTTGAATATATTGAATGACAAAATCGTGTCAGAAATGGCAAAAAAAGTCATATTTATCCATTTGTGGTAAGTCTTAAAATAGCATGAGATAAAAACGCTTACGTCAATAGCTATTTTAATCATTAGTTGATATTTTATACGCGCTTACAAGGAGTATAATGATGAAAGCTAGTTTGATGATGTTTGTATTCTTAGGGATTTCAGTAACCGCAGAAGCGAGTGAAGTTCATAAATGTGTCAATAAGGGTACAGTGACTTATCAATCTAGACCGTGTGCTGGAAAAATTATTCCCAATCCGCAACAACAATATCAAAAACAACTGACTCAGCGTACAGCGAATCAAGATGTTAAACAGCAGCAAGCGCCAGCTGTTTCTAGTCGTTATTCTCAGCAGCAACACCTGCAACGTAAGTCAGGTAATGGAACATCAAACGAAATTCCTGATACAGTTGAAGGCAAGAAAAAAAGCATGGCAATTGCACAAGATGCTTATAAAATGACTAAAGATCGCTAAAAATTTCAAAGGTTTATATTCTTCGATGATATAAACCTTTCATTAATATTATGAGTTTTAACTAGATTGCTTGAATTGAGAATAAATAAAGAACTGTAATGTTCCTAAACATAGAACAGCAGAAGCTAGAATAAATTGTTGATGATACGAAATACCCAAATGTTGCAATCCACTAAAACAAAGCCCACCGATCAATTGAGTTATGGCAAAAGATAGTGTTGCGATACTCCATAACCTTTTATAGGCAACGCCGTATAGATGCATGATGGTATAAGATGTTAAAAAGACAACGGCAGGATTCAGTAAACCTGTTAAGAAAGAAGATATATAGGTTAGGATCGGATTAAACTGGAAAATTGCAATTAAAATGGCAAATACATAGACACTATATAATATTTTTAAAGCGGTAAAATTACCGAATTTTCGTGCAAGTATATATGCGCTTATCGCACCTAAAGCACTACCAGAACCATATAAAATCCAATTAAAATTAATGTGATAAAGATTTAAGTGTAATGTATTTTTTAAATAATCAATCCAAAACAATGAGTGTGGCACATAGGCAAAAGCGCTAGTTGCATATACGATTAGTAAACTAAAATACATACCATTAACGGTATTCAATGCATGGGTATTTGAAGGCAGATTACTGAGATGACTTTGAAATATTTTGAGTAAGTAAGTCAAAATAAGACTGATTAAAAAAGCAAAACCGAATAAAACTAACCATGCCGATTGTGTAGAGATACGGTCTAAATAGGGGAGGAATAAGGTTGCAAGTAAAACACCTATTCCTATACCACTAAAGCCAATAAAGTTAATGCTTAAGCGTTCTTCAGGAAGACTACATTGAGCAACAATACTGGGTGAGAGAATCATCAGTAGTCCACCACTGATGCCTGAAATCACTCGCCAAAATATATACCAAGATTCTGAAAAACCTGAAAATGCACAGCTTAAAAGACTAATGCTACCTGCATACGCCGCGCCTAATATAAATTTTGGCATACTTGGGTTTTGTGGCAATTTCATTGCCCAAAAAGCACCGATTAAATAGCCAAGTAAGTTTGCGCTACCAAGAATACTGGAAAATTGAGTTGTCCATTCATAAGCAAGACGAGTTGTAGGCAATAGTGCCGTATATGAAAAACGCAAGATACCTATACCTAAACACATGCTAAGACATAGAAATAGGCTAAGCTTGATCTTATTTGAAAACATTCAATTCTCGATACTGATGATTTGTGTTTCAGTTAAAAGACCTTAATCAGGATTTGAATAAATCACAAATAATGCTCACCATTTATTTTGTGAATATAGAACAGTGAATAAAGCTAAGACTATTCCAAAAGGTTTGCATCGACGGCATCGCCAATTGTGTAATAGTGACCGCCTGCAACATGATGCAGACTCTTCCATTCAGCAGGCGCTTCATGGTAGTACCAATGTCCATCACGGAAGACTCGATCATCTGCATAGGCTGCAACGACCTTACCAATAAATAAATCATGAGCCTGCTGATTGTGTGGTTCTGGAATTAATTCACAGATTAACCAAGCAGCGCAGCCTTCAACCACAGGTAAATCAAAACCTTCAAACTGAAATAGTGGGGTATGGCAGTGTGTTAATTTTTCAGGGTCATTAAACTGACTGATTGAACCAAGTTGTTGTACCAATTTGAGTTGTTTTAGCGTCGGAACTTGTAGAACGAAATAACCTGATTTTTCAACTAATTTTCGTGTCTTAGTGCTTTTGTCTAAGACCACCGAAACTTTGGCAGGAATAAGCTCTAGTGCGCATGCCCATGCAGCAGCCATGACATTTTCTTCATGTTCATATTTGGCTGAAACAAGCACTGTTGGGCCATGATTGAGTAGGCGATATGCTTTAGCGAGTTCTACAGATTTGATATGTGTGTTCATTCAATAACCTAGGCTTTAAAAAACTATAGTCTTTATTTAGAAAAGCTTATTCAATTTATGCATGAAAGCAATAAGATTTTGTTTTTATTCTTGTTTATAAACAGATAAAAAAACCGCATGTAAATCGTAAAAAATGCTAAAGGCTGTTGAATAATGACCAATACGCTTATAATAACCAGATCAAGACTTTTGGAACTCAGATGAATTATCCACTTATTTTGAATATTGTTATATTCATTACCTTAATCATATTGCTCATGCAAACGAGAAAAACCGACTGGAGTTTGGCGAAAAAAGTTTTTGCAGGTTTATGTCTAGGGGTGGTATTTGGTTTAGGTTTACATTTGGTTTATGGTACCAATACTGCAATTTTAGATGAATCTATTCAATGGTTTAACATTGTCGGAAATGGTTATGTCAAACTTTTACAAATGGTGGTTATGCCATTGGTCTTTGTTTCCATTTTGGGCGCAGTGATTAAACTTCATGATGCTTCATCATTGGGTAAAATCAGTATTTTTAGTATCGGTACATTGCTGATCACTACATTTATTGCAGCATTGGTGGGTGTATTTGTTACGAATTTATTCGGTTTGAGTGCCGCAGGTTTGGTACAAGGCACACAAGAAACTGCACGACTTGAAGCGATTCAAACAGATTATATTGGCAAAGTTACTGATTTAAGTGTTCCGAATTTTTTATTGTCTTTTATTCCAACCAATCCTTTTGCTGAACTAACAGGCGCACATTCGACTTCGATTATTAGTGTGGTGATTTTTGCGACTTTATTGGGTATGGCAGGGATCAACCTGATCAAAACCGATGCTGAGAAAGGACAACGTATTGTTATTGCAATTGAAACATTGCAAGCTTGGGTCATGAAGTTGGTACGTTTGGTGATGACATTAACACCCTATGGTGTTTTTGCTTTGATCACTAAAGTTGTTGCAAGCTCTAAAGTAGCGGATATGGTCAACCTAGGCGGCTTCCTTGTTGCATCATACCTCGGCTTAGCGATTATGTTCTTGGTGCATGCGTTGGTATTACTTCTTGCAGGTGTAAACCCACTACGTTTCTTTAAAAAGGTTTTGCCTGTACTTACATTTGCATTTACCAGTCGTTCGAGTGCAGCCAGTATTCCGTTAAATATTGAAGCGCAAACTCGTCGTTTAGGTGTACCTGAATCGATTGCAAGCTTTTCAGCTTCATTTGGTACCACGATTGGTCAAAATGGTTGTGCTGGCTTATATCCTGCGATGTTAGCAGTGATGGTTGCACCAACAGTTGGTATTAATCCGCTCGATCCCGTTTGGATTTTGACTTTAGTTTGTGTGGTTACACTCAGTTCTATTGGAGTGGCAGGTGTCGGTGGTGGAGCAACTTTTGCTGCACTTATCGTGTTACCGATTATGGGTTTGCCTGTAACTTTGGTGGCACTGCTTATTTCAATCGAGCCGTTAATTGATATGGGACGTACTGCTTTAAATGTAGATGGTTCAATGACCGCAGGTGTTGTGACCAGTCAATTGATGGGGCAAACTGATAAAGCGATTATGTTAGGTGATGAGAATTTAGAATTATCTAATCGATAATTTAATCAAATCAATCACTCAAGTACATAAGACATCATTGTTCGTGGTGTAGTAAAAATAAAGTCAGCAAATTATTCAAACCATGAATAAGAAGCTGACTTTATTTGCTTCTTAACTTCGCTTTTTAATCTGCGACTTGGTTACATTCTTTTAACTCAGCAGAGTTTTTTGTCCAGATTTTCCCCGCAGAGTTTTTATAGAAACTAATTTTTCCTACACGGATCACTAAATTCTGACATGAATCTATAGAAAGTTCTTTTCCCCATGGGCCAGTCAAGCGACAGGTAGTCCCATCACATTTCCAAACCACATTTGGACCATTTTCAATCGGTACGGTGACCGTACCAACATGTGATGAGCCAGCAGTCCAAGTGGTATCGTCTGCTTGAGCCAAAGGAGAGAAAAGCATACAAAAGCTGATGAATAGATGGGGGATTTTCACAGATCATCTCCTATTTATTGTTGCTGTAAGTTTGATTGCTCATCTAAGTTGTCTTAAAAAAGCTTATTCAAAATAAATATTATGTCGATCAATAAAGAAAACTGTTGAATTATTGTTCTGTATCCATTTTAAAACAGAGATTGTATCTGTAATCATTTTCAACTTCGCATAGAATAATTAAAAATCAGGAGTTTTGACAATGAAAATGTACCAAGTGGATGCTTTTACACAACAATTATTTAAAGGTAATCCTGCTGCAGTGCTTGTACTGGATCAATGGCTTGATGATGGTTTGATGCAGAATATTGCCCTAGAAAATAATTTAGCTGAAACGGCTTTTGTAAAACGTATTGATGATGAAAATTATCAAATCCGTTGGTTTACTCCAAAAGTAGAAGTCGATTTCTGTGGGCATGCAACTTTGGCATCGGCTTTTGTGTTATTTAAAGATTTTACCCAAGCGAAAAAGATACAATTTCACGTTAAAGATCTCGGTATTTTCACGATCCATCAAGTAGAAGATGGCAAGATTAAAATGAATTTTCCGATTCGAAAAGCTCAAAAACTCACAGATTATCCAAAATTACTTAACCATGTGATTGATAAACCATTCAAAGAAGTTTATGCCAATGCACAAGCTTTTATTCTCGTCTGTGAGTCTGCTCAAGATGTGATTGATGCAATACCGAATTTCGCTAATATTCAAGCAATTGCAAATGAGCATAAAGTGAGTACGGCAATCACGGCAGCATATGAAGACTTAGATGTGACGATTACTGCGGAATCTCACGATTACGATTATGTTGCACGTTATTTTGCACCACATAAAGGTATTAACGAAGACCCAGTGACTGGTTCCATGCATACGGGTTTAGCGCCTTTATGGGCGGAAAAGTTAGAAAAAAATCAATTGATTGCGTATCAAGCTTCTGAGCGTGGTGGCGAACTTTTTTGTAAGATTGAATCAGAAGATCGTATTGAAATTTCAGGTTATGCAAAGTTGTATATGCAGGCTGAAATTATGCTGTAAATGTATTCCAAATTTAATAAATATTTCTAATCATTACAAAAGCCGTTGAAATAAACGGCTATTTTTTCAAATCTTTACTGTTATTTTATTCAGGATTTTTTAAGATGATTGTCATATAAATTTTAATATTTCAAAGAATCTGGATTTTTTATGCTCATGCGGTTAACAAAACTCACTTTGTCTTTATGTCTTATTAGTAGTATCAGTGCAGGAACTTTTGCACAGACGATTTTAGTAAAGTCTGAACATAATATTGAAGAATACAAGCTTGATAATGGTATGCGAGTTTTACTTGCTCCAAACGATAAAGAGAATAAAGTTTTTGTAAATACGGTCTACTTTACAGGTTCATTGAATGATCCGAAAGGTAAAGGGGGCTTAGCGCATTTATTAGAACATTTGGCCTTCAAAGGCACTGAAAATGTAAAAGGGGAAGAGTTTCAGCGCCGTTTAGATCAATACACCTTAATGACCAATGCAAGTACAGATTATTATTCAACAAAATATACCAATATCGTACGTCCTGAAAAAATGGCTTTAAATGAAATTATTCATTTAGAAGCAGAACGCATGGACAAATTGGTACTCCAAGAAAAATATGTACCGTCTGAAATTAATATTGTGATGCGTGAACGCGAAGTCCGAATGGATCAGCCCTTTGCTGTTTTGATGGATCAAATGTGGAAATCGGCATATGATAATCAGTCTTTAGGACGTTTACCCATTGGTGATTTAGCAGAATTACAATCGATCAAAATGAATGAACTAAATCGCTTCTATAAAGATTGGTATGCACCAAATAATGCAGTGATGGTGATTTCAGGAAAATTTGATAAAACAGAAGTGTTGAAGCAAATCGATCAGAATTTCAGTCCAATTCCTGCTCGAAAATTACCAGCTCAAGCGCAAGTGCCTTTACTTGATTCTACGACGATTAAAGCACGTAATTTTAAAGTACAAAAAGGTAGTGATTTAGCCAAGTTCAATATTTACATGAATGGGAAAAATAAGAAGATTCAATCAGTTTTAGCATTGGCACCTTATCTTTATACATTGCAACCGAGTGGGCATTTATATTCGAATATGGTTGAAACAGGTGTTGCGACCAATGTGCAGTCTACGGCATGGTTAGATGATGATTTCAATTTACTGTTTATGGGAGCAATTTATGCACCATCTCATGATCCTCAAAAAATTGAGGATTCACTCATTCAAGGTGTAGAGCAAAATAAAAGTTTTGATGATGTTGAGTTAAAACGAGTTAAAAACTTAATGAGCAATGCAAATGATACTTTGCTTAACAATGCAACCGCTGTTGGTGGGATGTTGAGTGATTATGTAGTGTCATCGCATGGTGATTGGGCACAATATTTCCGAGATCAACAAGCGATTCAAAACTTAACAGTAGCGGAAACCAATGCAACGCTAAAAGCATTTTTGACGGCAAATCACCGTTTTAATGGTGATATTCAACCGACACCAGAAGACCAGAAAAAAGCCCTAGAACAAAAGCAAGCCAGTGAGAAACCTAAAACACTGGATCAGCAAGCGATCGCTGAAGAGCCGCTGAAAGATGTCAGTGAATATCAAGCAGAAGTACGACAGTTTATTGAAAAATCAAAACAGTATTTAGATCAGACTGAGGAGAAGATTCAGCGCGGCGTATTAAAGAATGGGATGCAATATGCGTTATTTCCAACTTCTACACGGGATGACAAAACCTATGCCACGATTAGTGTGAATTTTGGTACAGCAGAATCTTTAATGAATAAGTCTGAAGTCTTAGACTTTACCGCATATTTATTATTACGTGCTTCTGAACAATACAGTTTACAAGATATTGCCGATAAAAGTATTGATGCAGGTGGTGCGGCCACAGCAGCTGCATCAGAGAATGGTATTACGATCCAAATTGTTGCAAAGAAAGAGAAATTTGAAGAATTCTTTAAATATATTGTTTCTGTAATGAAAAATCCAAAGTTTGAACAGTCTCAATTTGATTTGATTAAATTACAGAGTTTAGCGAGTTTAGATCGTCCTTATACTGAACCAGAAACTGTTGCTGCTTTAACCATTGCAAGACTGTTAGAAACTTATCAACCAGGGGATTTACGTTATCATTTTGAGCCTGAGCTTGCAAAGAAACAAATCAATGCTGCAAATAATGGGCAAGTTATAGATTTATATAAAAAATATTTTGCGATGGATCATGCCCAAATTGCGATTACAGGGCAGTATGATGCTAAAAAAATACAAACTTTATTAAATCAAGAATTTGCAACATGGTCGGCTAAGCAACCATATCAGCGCTTAACAACAGTGTTCAATACTTACAAAGCACAGAAAGTTCATGCGCTGTCAGAGCAACGTGAATTTGGTAGTTATCAAGCTTTACAGACGCTGCCTGTAGGTGTGGATCATAAAGATGCAGCAGCATTAATTGTATTTAGTTATATCTTGGGCGATTCTCAGCTTTCTTCACGCTTAGGCCAAGAGTTACGTGAAAAAAATGCTTTGGTTTATGGTTTTGGTAGCGACCTAGATCTAGATTCGTTCAATGATGCCGGCGCTTTAAGTATTGAAGCAAATTATACCGCAGGGAAATCAGCTGAAGTTTCACAAGTTGTACACAAAGTGCTGTTAGATTTACTCAACAAAGGTGTGACAACACAAGAGTTGGAAGCAGCGAAGGCAAGTATTATGAAACAGCGTGTTACTTCTTTAGAGGATGAACGCATGATTCACCGTATGTTGAATAGTCAGCTTGAGCGCAATAAAAACATGGAAAGTCGTGCGGTACGTGATCAAGAAATTGCAAAATTGACAAAAGCTGATGTAGATGCTGTGATTAAAAAATACATTAAGCTAGATCAACTGGTTGAGGTGATGTCTGATCAATATGCCCAAGTCAAAAAGTAATTTTTTATAGATTGACTTAGATTTAAAAATCTAGAAACAAAGCCATACAGTTGTGTTAATGCCGATCAGTTAAGAGTAATTGAGTGATTACTCATTTAAAAATCTCCCCTAACCCTGAGCCATATATGGTGCAAGAAAAAGAGGGGGATTATTGAGAATCTAAAATGCTTAAGTGAACAGTATTGCCAGATATGGGGAAATTTTTAAGTCAGTAAGCAATAAAAAACCGAGGATTTAACCTCGGTTTTGATATTTCTATTACTCAGGATTATTTTTCAACGAATGCACGTTCAATCACGTAATCGCCTAATACACCCATTTTCGGTGATTCTTTAAGACCGTGTTGATCCAAAAGCGCAACAACATCTTTTAAAAATGCAGGGCTACCACATAACATTGCGCGGTCAGTTTCAGGGTTAAAAGGTGGTAATCCAACTTTCTTAAATAATTCACCAGTTTCAATCGCTGTAGTTACACGACCTTGAGTGTGGAATTCTTCACGAGTCACAGTAGGGTAGTAAACAAGTTTGTCTTGAATCCCTAATTCTTGGAAGAATTCATGGCTTGGAAGTTCATTTAAAATCAAATCTTGGTAAGCCAACTCTGAAATAAAACGAGTACCATGTACTACGATGACTTTTTCATAGCGTTCATAGGTTTCAGGATCACGAATAATCGCCAAGAAAGGAGCAAGACCTGTACCAGAAGAAAGTAAGTACAAGTTTTTACCTGGGTTTAGATCGTCATGAACTAAAGTACCTGTTGGTTTTTTTGAAATGAGAATGTCATCGCCTACTTTTACTTTTTGTAAAATTGAAGTTAAAGGACCATCAGGCACTTTAATAGAGAAAAACTCTAGCTCTTCTTCGTAGTTCGCACTCGCAATAGAATAAGCACGCATTAAAGGCTTACCATTGACTTCAAGTCCAATCATTACAAATTGACCATTTTTAAAACGTAACGCTGTGTCACGTGTCGTTTTAAAACTGAATAATGTGTCATTCCAGTGGTGCACGTGAGTAATCTTTTCGACGTTGAAAGCAGCCATTAAAGGTCTCAATAAATTATCAAATTAGAACAGCTTACTATTCTAATCTAAAAACATTCTCTATAAACTGAATATATTTAATTGAACTTATCAGAAAAAGTGATTATGACTGAATTAACCCTTCCAATTATTGGTTATATGCGATCGCCTTATAAAGAAAAGTTTGGTATTCCACGTCAACCAAATCTTGTTCAAGTTGAATCTTATATCGAAATGGTTGCGCCATATAATGAATTGTTAGCATTTGAAGGAATTGAAGAATTTAGTCATTTATGGATTATTTGGCAATTTCATGACAATAAAAATCAACAAGATAATGAAAAATTTAGGCCACAAGTTCGTCCACCACGTTTAGGCGGAAATAAAAAAATTGGGGTATTTGCGACTCGCAGTATGTATCGTCCTGCACCGATAGGGTTATCCGTAGTAAAACTAAAAAATGTTGAGAAACAGGGAGAAACAATACGAGTCTACTTGCAGGGTAGTGACTTATTGGATGGAACACCTATTCTCGATATCAAACCTTATATCCAGTATTCAGATGCTATTGTCAATGCTGAGAGTGGTTATGCTCAAGATGAACCTGCACGTAAAGCTGTATTATGGAGTGATCAGGCTGCTTTAATGAGGGATCAATTATTAAAAACTAAAAAGATGAGCTCACAATATACTGCTGAGTTAGAACAAGTTTTATCTTTAGATCCTCGCCCAGCCTATCAACATGATGAAGAACGTGTTTATGGAATGAAGTTTGGTGAATTCAATATTAAATTTACTTGTCAGCAAGATGCGATCTTCATTCAAAATATTGAATGAGAAATATTCAACGAAGCTTAAATTTACATCCTTTTGTCTATTCACCGAGTGAATACGATGTTGCTTGTGCCTAATGCATGCTGATTTTTGCAGCTATTTCCAAAAAGGGATAGCTTGTGCAAAATGAAGCAAATCTTGTTGCGATTGTATCAATAAATGTTGTTTTTCAGCTGCGATCCATCCAAGCGCAAACCATACTTCAGGTTGAGCGGGGGCATAAGGCTTTAATCGATTTTCTGCAACGATAAAATCATTATATTTTCCCAAACTTTCTTGCGCAGGTTTAAGTCGTTTAATATAGCCTTTGACAGTATGTTCATCATATAAAGATGAAATGAATTCAAGGCTATAACGAAGTCTTTTGAGCCGCTTACGAGTACGATGACGCGCTTCAATTTCTAAACTTAAAAAATTTTCAGCATCAAGTTTTATAGACTGATGTAACTTGTCTAGATTTTTGTGAATGGTTTTTTTAACCGATTTTGAAGATTGTTCATTTGTGTTTTGATAAATAAATTGAATCAACGATAAGACTAAGCTTTCGAAATTTAAAGATTTAAACAAACTACTGATTTTATTATTCTCATCCAATGAATCTATTTCAAGCTGGATTTTAGGTGCATTGAGCATTTCAAGTTTTGGTAAAATTTCATCATGAATCATGCTTAAATCACGAGAGCGACCTAAACTCCGAAATAAATTTGTTAATTCAGTCTCCCAACACAAATCGATATGTTGTGACCAATTTGCAAAGGTTTTTAATGCGCTACGTAAACGTCGGATGGCTACTCGTACCTGATGAATATGGTCACTATTAAAATGTCCTGAAGCAATCGCAGTACTATTCGGAAGCAAGTGTTGTAAACAATTATAAATCACTTTCTTTAATGCAATTTCTGTTGAATTACTTTTATCCAAATTTAATGGAATTTGAAGTTGAGTTGGAGATTCTTGAATATTTTGTACAAGCTGAAACCCTTGTTGTACTTTATTGCGAGTATCTAACCATAAGCCATAGCGTTTAACACGCGGCAAAATAAATGAAATGAGATCTTGGATCGTACCTTGTTTAAGTTTGAATTTAACTTCATAAATTTCGAATTGAGCCTGATTTACATGCATAAAACCACGATCAAGTTCTACGATAATTTGACTGTTTTGAAAATTAAATAGAGTGGTTGATCGCTCAATCTCAGTTTCAAATTGAACAATGAGTTGAGCTTCGATCTCTGTAACCCATTTTTGAATTTTTTCAGGAATATTTTTAATTTTGTGGTAATGCGCGAGTTGGTTTTTATTTTCAATTGAAGTCAAATCTTCATCTATTTCAAATAATTGAATAGGCTTTAAACTAAGTGCTTGGAGTTTTTTTAGCCATTCATCATTTTCTAAACGTTGCTTGAGTAAAATAGAATGTTGCGATAAATCAAACTGTTTACTATCTAAATATTGAGTTTTAAGTGTTTTATGTTGAACAGTTTTACGTTGCAAAGCTTTGAAAATTAATTCACGTTTATCTTTTGGAATTTGAAATTTTAGTTCAATTTTTTGCATTGTTAAAATTCCATTTTTATCAATATTTATAATGAGTTTAACGCTATTTTAGACAATGTTAAGTAATTTTTATGTTGAATTTATTGTCTAGTTTCAGTCTTTCATCACATCCGTTTAAGTTCAAGAATATAGCTGATTTCCACATGAAAATTTGCCACAAAAATTTCTCACTTATGCATTCTTTATGGGAATCCTTAATATGATTAGCCACTTTACCAACAGTGTTAATAAAGTGGCTTGAATTAAATAAAATTTATTTTAAAAACTTACGACTGACTAAGAATTGCTCAGTTGCATCGAGTAAAGTTTGCGCATAAGCTTCTTGTTTGGCTGTAAGCCAACCCAAGGCAAACCAATCGCTGGCTTCGAGTTCAGTCTGTTGTAGATATGATGCAGATGAAGCAAGCACTTGATATTGCTCAGATGCTTGTTGTGCATCGTTTAAAGATTTAGCATACTTTTGCAGGTTTTTGACATCATAAATATGAGTCAAAATAGGGAAGCTAAACTTTAATTCATTGAGTCGTTGCGCTAAGAGTTCTAAGCTTTCCAAATCGGCTAAATCAGCTTGATTCAAAGCTTCTTGTAGTTGTTTATATTGATTTTGCAAGGTATTTTGCGCATACCATTTTAAATCATGCTCTTGTGCTTTTTCAGATTGACCTAAACTAAACATCAATAACTCTAAATAATGCTGCACATTCTGAGTAGATTTCACTAAATTATTTAGCTTTTCTTGGGCATATAAAATGTCTTTGTCTAAGCTTTCTGCAGTTTTAGGATTTTGTAATAAAGCGCCTAGCGTGTTTTGCATATGCTCGAAGTGTTGCAGGTTTTTAAAATGACTTTCAAAAGCAGCCAATTGATGTGCCCATTTGTCTGTTTTAATCTCAGTCCAATCTTTAAAGAGAGAAAGGCTTAAATGCAAATGATGTAAAGCCATTTGAGCTTGATTAATATGTTCAGACTCAGCCACTTGTGCAGAAATTGCAGAAATATTGGGTAAAAGATGTTGCATATGACTTGCAATTAATGCTCTCAAGTTCTTATCGGCACTGTCTTTTTTATTGAGAATAATTTCTTTACTGTGTTTTGCAGGACTTACTGTTTTATTTAGTGTTAATAAATTTCCAAATTCAGCTTTACTACGCACATCTAACCAAAGTTGATATTTCTTTACCCATTCAAAACTGAAAGCCAATAAAGATTGGATTGAACCGCTTTTCAATTCAAATTCAACTTCGTAAATTTCTTGCTGAGCTGAGCCTGTGCGAACTTCACCGATATCCAAACATACTTCAATTTCAGCATCTTCAAAATGGATGATGCGAAAAGTGCGTTGAATATCCGTTTCAAATTGCAGTTTCAATTGATCAAATTGATCATCTAAAGCATTTTTTAAAATATGGTGTGCTTCAGATTGGTCTGTATAAATAGATAAATCAAGCTTTGGTGCTTCGGTTAATTCACCTAAATCATGATTTTCTTCAATACGTTGCAAGTGGCTTTTTGTTGCTGCTTTAAGTGTTTGTACCCAACGTGTACCTTCTAGACGCTGACGGAGAGCAGCGCCATTTAAAGAGAGTCTCTTATCATCGGTATCATAATACTTTGCTTGCAATTGAATTAGCTCAGATTTTTTTGGGTCCAATGCTTTGAGTAATGCATTACGACGAGTCTCAGGAATCTGAAATTTTAATTCAACTTCAAGCATGATCAAATCCTAGTAGTTTTGTTTAAATCATAAGGTCTATAACGGTATATCAGTTGATTAGTCAGAATACATCTATAAAAACGTAATCGACCTAAGCTCATCGAACTGAATTTTAGCTAGACATTGTAACGTAAAATTATTAATTAACCTGAGCTCGGGATAAGATATATTCCCAACTATATGATACGCAGAAACGTCAGTCGCATTGTTCGAGGCAGAGCTACATCTGTAATATACTGTTTTTGCGATATATTAGGTACTTGATAGTATCTGTCGAGTTGGCGACTGACAAATGGTTTTGCCTACTTTTCCCGAAAGAAAAGTAGGTCGAACCGAAGGTTAATCCTTACATTTGACTTTAAACGGTAAGACTCCGTTGTACCTGATCAATTTTTTCAATAACTTACATCAGAATTTCCCCCGAACTGACGTTAATCAAAATGAGGGTTATAACGTCGATTTGAGCTCATATTTTTAGCTTAAATTGATAGAAGTATTGCTTTGATTGTGAATTCAACATAAATTAGAGCTTAAGGATAAAAAATAGATCAGGATGATTGTTGTGAATGCACATATTGAACCAAAAGCAGATGCAGAAATACCTAAACAATTTCAATTACCTATCAAAAATTACTCAGAATTTTACCGCTTTTACTTAACAGAGCATCGTAATATTATGAGCCGTCGTCTACATGCTGTAGGAAGTAGTGTTGGTATTTACTTTTTTTCTCAAGCCATTCGTCAAAGAAAACCAAAGTATTTTGTCTATGGCTTAGTATCAGGTTATGCATGTGCATGGGTTGGGCATTTTATTTTTGAAAAAAATAAACCTGCAAGTTTTAAACAACCTTTATATAGCTTCATTTCAGATTGGCGAATGCTATCCGATATTATCCGTGGAAATTTAAGTTTAAGAGACCGTAAATTTGATAAAATTGACAGTTAATGTCTATTTGTAACATAAAAAGTACTAAGCATTTGAAAATTTTATGAAGTTTTAAATTACTATTTATTTACTTATTTGATCTGAAAAATATGTATTAAATTGGTGTTTTAAATAAACCCATATTTAAACTCAATATTTTAAAGAAACAATCAGTTTATTTTACTTTCATGGTTTTATTAATCGTTATAATAACGGTTTGTTTTATAAATTATTGGATTTAATTCTCTATATTTCATGTGAATTTTTGCTATATTAATTATTAGTTCATAAATTAAAAAAACCACAATGACTTATAGAGAATATTATGATGAATTAGTCGAGTTGATTTATAAGATTCCTATTCATAATGATGGATGGGGGATTTTTTTAGAAAGACTCAACCAAGTGATGGATTCTTCTGCAATTCATGTTATAGGCATGGACTTAAAATACAATGCATTTTCATATAGTCGAGCGATCTCTTTAAATACTGAAGAAGAAAGTGCCAGTATAGAAGTGAACTATATACAAAATTATATTAAGAATGATCCTCGTTGGGTTGATGTTTTAAATAAACAACAATCAGGTTGGTATCAATGCCATCATTTTATTGATGATGCAACAATGGAATCCTCTGAAGTTTATCAAAATATTTTAGAACCCAATCAAATTCGCTATAGTGCGGTACATGAGTTAATTCAAGATGATCGATTATGTGTCATTATAGGAATAAACACCTCCAAACAACGCGCACCTTTAAATCAAGAAGAGTTAGATTTTTTAGATCAATTAATGGTGCATTTAAAAAGAATCGCATTGATTCAACGTTATATCTTTGAATTTTCAACTAAAGCGATTCTTGGATATTCCTTGATTGATAAATTATCACAGCCAATTATTCTCATCAATTTAGATTGTAAAGTTGTTCATTTGAATACTTCTGCACAGCAGTTAATTCAAAAAAGTAATGTCATCAAAATTTGTGATGATGAATTGCAACTTCCAGAACCCTTTCAAAAACAGTTGAGTCTTGATTTACAAAATATTGAATGTTTATTTAAACAAAAAAGTGAACAGTTACAAGATGTAGTGAAAGATGGATGTATTAAGTTGGATGATGGTAATGGTGGGAAAATATATATTTTTGCAACATTATTAATTTCAGAGCATGAGTTAAAAACCTTTGGAATTCGACCTGCTGTGATGTTAACAATATATCATCCTAAATATTCACCGACAATCAATTCTCATTTATTACATACTGCATTTAATTTGACTCCAGCAGAATCACGCGTCGCAATTTTATTATTAGAAGGGCTTGTTGCAAAAGAAATTTCTATTAAAAATAATGTTTCAATCGATACAGTAAGAAAGCAAATTAAGGAAATTTTAAGAAAGACAGAGACAAATCGACAATCAGATTTGGTGAAATTGTTATTGAGTATGCCTAAATATTTTGATGAGATGTTAAATTAGTAAAAATTTCAATCCTTATTTATAAGTATTTTAATGCTGAAAGATATTTATAATGTTAAATATTCATTATTTGTAAAATGGGGAACGTAAGCATTAATCAGTTTCTAAACAACTTGCTTATACACTTGAGTTTTAGGTCAATTAAAAGATTCAAATTTTGAAAATAATGGGGTTAATTTTGATCAGCTTTTGTAGTACGTCACAAATGTGAAATGGTGAATGAGAATATTGATACAGCCAATTAGCCAATAGGTTTCGGTTTAGCAAATATCAGCAAAATATAGATGTGTTTCGGAAACAATAAATTTTCTAAGCCAATATGTATTTAAATAAAACACTGGTTATACTTCTACTTTGATTTATATGAGTACGAGTAAAAGTATGCGCGGTCTTTACCTCATCACCAATGACGATCCTATCGATTTACTCCTACAAAAATTAAAAGCGGCTTTGGCAACTCATCATATTGCCATTCTTCAATACCGCCGTAAAAACATTGTTAAAGCAGAACAATTTGGTGAAGTTGAATCGATAAAACAACTTTGTGAAAAGTATCAAACACCTTTTGTGATCAATGATGATTTGGAACTTGCAGAACAGTTTGGCTTAGGTGTGCATTTAGGACAATCTGACGGTGAAATTTCAGATGCAGCTACACGTTTACCTCAAGGTGTCATTATTGGTCGAACTTGCCTAAATTCAATAGAACTTGCAGAAAGCGCTATTGCAGATGGCGCAACATATATTGCATTTGGCGCAGTATATGCGACATCAACTAAACCTGAAGCAGGGAATATTGGTTTAGATGTTTTAAAACAAGCCTCCGAAAAGTTTGACTTACCGCTTTGTGCAATTGGAGGTTTAACTGTTGAAAATTCAAAAGTTGTGATTGATTCAGGTGCTGACCTCTGCGCTGTGATTAGTGATATATTAGCTTTATCAGTTGAAAATATTCCTGCACGTGTCGCAGCATGGGCACAACTTTTTGCAGAAACTGAATAACCTTAATTTATATCGTCGTTTTTATATCATATTGAAATTTTAGTATTTTACAGGATTGAGTAGATTTATGAGCCTATCTCCAAAGCAAGAACAATTGTTTAAACAAGCCAGTAAGCATATTCCAGGTGGTGTGAATTCACCTGTACGTGCGTTTAATGGTGTGGGTGGTACGCCAGTTTTTATTGAAAAAGCCAAAGGTGCTTATTTATATGATGTCGATGGTAAACGCTATGTCGACTATGTAGGTTCTTGGGGGCCGATGATTTTAGGTCATGCGCATCCTGAAGTAATCAAAGCTGTACAAGAAGCTGCTGTCGATGGTTTAAGCTTTGGTGCACCGACGGTACATGAAACGACTTTGGCAGATATTATCTGTGAAATTATGCCTTCGATTGAAATGGTACGAATGACCAATTCAGGTACTGAAGCAACTATGACTGCAATTCGTCTCGCACGTGGCTACACGGGTCGTGACATGATTGTAAAATTTGAAGGTTGTTATCATGGACATTCTGATTCGTTATTAGTAAAAGCTGGCTCTGGCATGTTAACTATGGGAGAGCCAACTTCGAAAGGTGTGCCTGCTGATTTTGCGAAACATACCGTGACATTACCTTATAACGATATTGAAGCTGTAAAAGCATGTTTTGCTAAATTTGGAAATGAGATCGCTGGTGTAATTATCGAACCTGTTGCGGGTAATATGAATTTGGTTAAACCTGTGCCAGGCTTCTTAGAAACGATTCGTGAGCAATGTGATCAATACAAGTCTGTATTTATTATTGACGAAGTAATGACGGGTTTCCGTGTTGCATTGGGCGGTGCGCAAGCGTATTACAATGTCAAACCTGATTTAACCACACTCGGCAAAATCATTGGGGCAGGGCTACCAGTAGGTGCATTTGGTGGTAAACGTGAAATTATGGAATGTATTGCACCTTTAGGTGGAGTATACCAAGCAGGTACTTTATCGGGTAATCCTTTGGCAATGCGTGCTGGAATTAAGATGTTTGAAAGCTTGCGTCAACCTAATTTTTATACAGATTTGTCGGCAAAATTAGATCAATTGTTAAAAGGCTTACAAGCTGCTGCCGATGAAGTGGGAATTCCACTATTTACTCAACAAGCAGGTGGTCTGTTTGGACTTTACTTTACAGACCAAACAGAAATTACCAGTTTTGATCATATTCTTAAATGTGATATCGAAGCATTCCGTAAATTTTTCCATGGTATGTTAAATCGTGGTGTATATCTTGCACCATCTGCATTTGAAGCTGGCTTCATTTCTGCTGCGCATAGTGATGAAGATATTCAATTTACCATTGAAATGGCTAAAGAAGTTTTTGCTGAAATTAAGTAGTTTTCAGCATACTCACTATGCATAAAGCTCACGATTCGTTGTGAGCTTTTTTATGACTTATATCCTCAGATAAAACTACAACCGATAAAACTGTTTTGCATTGTGATGAAATACTTTTTCTAGTGCATTTTCATCATATTGCAGCACGATGTCACTAAATGCATCAATGATATTTACCAAGCTGGTATTGACTCGATCCATTGGAAAGTTTGAAGCGAACATGACACGGTACGTTCCAAAACTATCAAAAGCATGCGTAATTAAAGGGGCAACAAGATCAATAATTTGCTGCTTAGAAGCCAGTTGCTTTTTCTTATAAAATTGATGTCCTAAAACAGGCATGAATAACCCAGACATTTTAGTATAGACATTAGGTAGAGTGCCAAGTTCGGCGATATAGTCTTGCCATTGATAGAAAATATTTTCCCGTGCAGTTTGGGTTAAGCCAGTATTTTGTCCTACTTTCCCAAATAACCCAGCAGGTGTGCCCAAATGATCCAAAACAATCGATGTTTCAGGAAATTTTTTGGCTAATTCAATCACATCAGGAATTTGTGTCGAATAGACCCATGCATCAAAGCTGAGATTATGTTGCGCAATTTGTTCAAAACCTTTTAGAAATTTTTTATTGGTATATAAACTTGGATCATCTGTCCAATTGTGTACACCTTTATCTTCATGGAATGTAGCCATACGACGGATACCACGCAGACGCTTAGATGCTTTTTGATGCATTCTAATGATTTTCTTAAAGCTACTATCGCAAGGATCAGCAGTGGCAACAATCCCACCTAGCTGAACAGTATCATCATTAAAAGGTAGCGATTCTATAAACTCTGTTTCACCAACCACACCTTTGCCTTTATGGTTTGCCCAGCTTGCTTCGATATGGACAATTTGTTCAACCTGATATTGACCAATATCGTTTTTATAATCTTGAGGTAAATATGGTTGAGTAATATGTGTGGTCAAGCCCACAGTGTCAATCAGATCTTTAGGTTTAATGAGTCGCACCATTTTATCCAAGAGAAAAGGGCGATTTCCCAGTAGTTTAACGGCAAGTGCGGCCGCATGTGGTGTGTGATAAGGATCCCATTGATGAATGTGTGGATCAATGATTGGAAAATCTATATGTTGCATATAACGTCCAAGTTGTTCTTTATTATTAGAAATACAATACATCAAATTGATAAAGTATGAATGTTATGATTAGTAAAGTTATTTGCCATCAATATCTTAATTTAAATATTTACGAATTTTAAATTAATTATAAAAAAAGCCCAATCGGGCTTTTTGTTATATTGCGTTATTGAACTAAATTAGTGTTGATGATCATCTTTGCCATCATGTTTATGTGTATGAAACTCTTCATTTTTTCTAAAACGAAGATAATTATCAAACTGCTCACAATATTCATCAAAATTGTCTTCAAGCATCATTTGGAATTGTTGTAGTACATAAGACATGACTTGTTCTTTTGCTTCACGCATTTCATTGCCATCTTTAAAGTTATTCGCGGCAACCCAAGTGTTAAATCGCGCAGTTGCAAATAACATTGCTGCACTCACTTGACCACGAAGTTCTTCTGGTTTTGGCTGTTGTCCTTTTGCAGGGCGACAAAATTGATTGGCTTGTTTAATAAATTCATCAGCACGCTCAAAAAAGACAGCATTCAAAGCTTCTTCTTCGGTGACATCAGCAGCATCGATTTTTTGAGACATGATTTTTTCCACAACTACACATTAATTTTCCTCAAGTATTATAGGCAATCCCACACTTAAACGAAACGTTTTACTTCTTCAGGGTCAGATTTTGGAAAATACTCTTCAAAATGTTCTTGATATTCATCTAAGTTACTTTCAAGCATCGACTTAAATTGTTCTAGGTAATAATCCAAAATAGCTTGGCGATCTTTTTTAAAATCATCCGCTTGATGATAAGAACAAGCTGCATGCCATGCACTAAAACGAGCATTGGCATACATAAAAGAAGCACTTACTTTTCCAGGTTCCGTTGTGAGATGCGAAACTTGATGTGTCGAATCGATTAGTTGATTGGCTAAATTAATAAATTCATCCGCACGTTCAAAAAATTGCTCATCCGATTCAGATTGTTCATTATCTTCGTATATTTCATTGTTTTCAGACATTAGATTTCCTTTTTGTAATCTTGTTTAGCTTTTGCAACTATAGCATACTCAAAATAGCCTAAGCATAATTGAAATGATTCAGGAAGATAAAATGCAAGATGCAATTGCGGTACAAAGTTTAAAAAATGATATTGCATTATTAAGACAAAATATTTGGCCACCTATAGATTTGTCCAATGTTGAAGGATTACCGATTTATTATGGGTCAAAACAACAAGTGGATGAATATTATACACATTGGGTTGGTTTGATTGAAAGAGCGCAAGATTTGTATCAACCTTTTATGCAAGATGAGGTTTTAGATGCCGTGCAATTACCGAGTCATTTAAATTTTCCGCTGTTTTTCTTTCATGTAGACCGTGTACGAATCAATAAAACCA
Organism: Acinetobacter piscicola; assembly: GCF_002233755.1. GTDB lineage: Bacteria > Pseudomonadota > Gammaproteobacteria > Pseudomonadales > Moraxellaceae > Acinetobacter > Acinetobacter piscicola. The sequence goes on from NZ_NIFO01000001.1 coordinate 264,952, forward strand.
GAGCGAAAGAATCTAAAACTTTTCGAGGCATTGCCTCATTATTAGAAAAATGTGGACAATTTGATGCCGAACAAGTCGCTAAAATGACGCATTGGCTGAATAGTGATGATACTGCGGCATTGGTAGCACATCGAGAATTTATCGATTTAAGAACCTATGTATTTCAACAGGGTCAAAGTGAATATACACGTACCCGTTTTTATGTGAATGGTATCGTGTTAAGTACAGAAAAAGATTTTGAAATTGTCGATGCAAGAGAGAAGCCACGTAAGCAACGCAATGATAGTTATAGTGATCCTTTAGCGGATAATGGCGTATGGAAGATTTTTGGGAAGTATAAATAAGGTCAGATTTATCTTAAGATTTTTTAAGAGGAACACTTGTACAGCTTGATATAAGTGTTTATATATTTTATAGATTATTTTGCAGCATCAATCGCTTGACTTGCGACTTTATTAAATAGATTACATTCAGACTTTAAAGCTTTGAGCAAAATGCCTTGCATTTTCGCGTTTATACTGTCTTTGCCAAATAAAGTTATTGCTTGTTTATAATCTTGCTCATACTGTTTTGTTTTATTTGTATAAGAACTATATATACCGCTGTTATAATATTCGGCATAGTAATAATGAGCACCAATTTTAACGACAGCTTCTATAGGCATATTTGATTGAATTTCTTTTGATAAATACAATGGATAATCATTCAAAGTTTTCTGTGTGTATCCAAAAGGGAAAGATTTTTTTAGATCGAAGTCGGCTAAAGAGTTGCTCATATCAATATTGGCAAATGCAACATTATTTGAAGAAGTTGTGGATTTTAAGCATGTTGCTCCAGCGGGAAACGTTTTACCGTGGAGTTTTTTTACATAATAGGCAGGATATGCTCCAACAGTTTCAGTCAATGTTGAATCTAAACCAGTAAAATGATTAAACGGATGCACAAATTCACTGATTGATTTTTCAGACAAGTCAATCTCTTCATATTTATCAGTGCGTATTAATCCTTTATTTGCTTTGCTTGAGAATGGGGTGTAAGTCCACATTATGGATTTTTGTGATATGGGGGTGATTTTCGAGAAGGTTGTTAGTTTATACCCAAAGTTTGATTCATCAGTAGTTGAAGCTTGATATAAACCATCATTTGCCAAAACTGTATATAAGTATTCAGTTAGGTCTAAATTGTTACTGCCATCTGTTGCATATTCTGTTTTGATATAAAGATTATTATCTTTAAGACTATATTTAATTTTTGAGAATAAATTAACATCTTTTGTCGTATATCCTACCCCATAAGCATACCACTCGGTGTCAGTTGTTACGGGATTGTTATTCTGTGTATTTGAATCAAAATGCGTTTCAGTAGCGTATGTTTTTGAAAATATAAATGGTAAAGCTATGATAAAAATGATTTTATTTTTCATAAATTATCCAAAATTATAAAAATTCGTATCTTAAGTATATAAAAATATCCCACTGTCATCATATTTAAATAAACTCTTTTTACAAGCTATTTTTAATCAGGGAAGGACGTTTATCAAAGGTTCTTCTCAATGCAGAGTATTTAGAATGATCCTCTTACGATTAAATTTTGGGGATGATAATCAAGTTGAAGTTTTGATTTTTCTTTAATTTTTTATTTAAAAACATAGGCTTTGACTTTAATATTTTAATCTTAATTATTGAAATAAATTAATTAAAAAAGTGACCTATTTGGATCAAAACAGGTCACTTTTTTATTCAGTAATGAATCAATAAATTTGTTTAATTCTGTGTTTAAAGGGAAATTTATAAGTAAAATTACTGAATGCTATAGCATTGCTTTAATTTTAAATAATCATAATAGATGCTGTTCGGTTTATAACGCGCATAATCACACGCTGTTTTAAAACTGGTCTCCTTTTCATTGTAAAGCATTTTAACCAATGTCAGTCCTTGCTTATTTTGATAAACATCCCACTGTAAATTTGCTGCCATTGGTGAAATTATTTCACCACGCCATGGGCTATTCGCATATGTATAGGTTTGATTTAATGGCAACGGCTGCATCATTGCTTTTAATTCTAAACTGGTTGCTAAGGGAATTATAATTTCAGCATGGGCGAATCTTAAAACAGCGACATGATTTTGATTTTTATTCAGTACAGCATCAACTTGTTTAAATAAATCTTGTTTTAAACCTTGTGCCATATTGGTTGTATAACCCTGAGCTGTATTAAAGCTAGGGCCCTTGCTGTAGAAATCATTGGCATCATTATATTCTGCATAAAATTGAGCTGCACTGGTGGGCATATATGCAGTAAAACGAGTCTGTCCGAGCTCTTCTTTTAAACCACCAGAAATTGAATACAACTCATATAAATATGCAGCTGCATCTACAGGGCTACTGATTTTATTTTTTCCTTTACCTGTTTCAGTGATGGTTGCACCATTCGGTGCGATAACGCTATAGCCACCATTATTGGCAAAGACATAATTCGATTGACCAATTTTTTGAATAAAATCAGTTTTAAATAATGGGGTTAATACATCCAGTGCAACTTTTTGTGCATTTTTATTGGTGTTTAATTCATTCAATTTTTGCGCTAAATCTGGATTATGTTCTTCATAATTTTGATAGGCTAAACTCGCATCATATATTTTTTGATCTAGTTCTGAAGTGATAGAAGCTAAATCATCTTGAGCATTTAGGCTATGAAAATATAAAAGAAAACGGTTTACACCGCCATCAGCCAAACTTGGACTAACGGTACTTTTTAAGTTGGTATAACTTGCAGGTGTGATTTGCGCTGTTAAATTAGGTTGTTTTTGAATCAACTCATTGGTAAAGAATTTAGCACTGTCTACTGCACGATCTACACCAGAGCTTGAGACTTTGATGGTTTTTCCATCTGTCACAGCTTGATTGAATAATTTAGGTAAACGCTGTAACAGTCGATCTGCAATGCCACGATGTTCTTTGATGCCAACTGCACTTTCATTGCCATAACCAAACTGGCGAATACCTTCTACGCCGTAACCAAGTAAAATATTGGCTTTAATCATTGCTTCAATATCTGGCCCTAACTTTTCTCCAAGCGGTGTTAGTGCATTGTCTTGTTTTGCTTTTAACCATAAATGATAGAGTGCTAAGTCATATTTCATACTTGAAAGCCCTCGAGAGCCATGTCGAGCAACAAGTTGGGTAAATACAGGCTGAAAATCTGTAGGGACAGCGGTGTAATCTGCAATTTTCTGTTGTGGTAGATAAGGTTGCTTGGTTTGAAGAAAGGGAATCGATGCTGTATCTGTTGGTGGCGTCACTGTTGCTTCATTATTTTGCTCATTACAAGCGCTTAGAAACATACATGTGCTGAGGAATAGTGTTGAATAGATCAATTTTGAATATTTCATTGTTAAATGAGCAGTTTAGAAAATATGCATAACCCTATAGGTGGCATATGACGATTTGATGACCTAATGCAAGCAATCTTTTACTGGGCAGTTTTTAGATATTTAGCTGAATATTACATTATCTTTTTAAGCTACTTGAACCTATTAATATTTGTAAATATCAATAACTTTTCAATATTTAAAGTATTTTTGCTTTGTGACCATTGAACAATAATACAGCGGTTTTATCGTTTAGTTAATAACTTAACGTCAGTTCGGGATAAACTCTGATGTAAGTTATTGAAAAGATAGATCATGCACAGCGGGGTCTTACCGTTTAAAGTCAGATATAAGGATTAACCCACTTCGTCTTGCACTTCTCTTGAAATATATTTCAATTTTGTTCAGGTTCGACCTACTTTTCTTTTGGGAAAAGTAGGCAAAACCATTTGTCAGTCGCCAACTCGACAGATACTGTCAAGTACCTAATATATTGCAAAAACAGTATATTGCAGATCTTGCGGAATATATTCCTCATGCCTCGAACAATGCGACTGACGTTTCCGCGTATCATACAGTTGGGAATTATTTTATCCCGAGTTCAGGTTAACTTAATTATGACTTAATAAAGTGATAAGTTACATAATTTTTATAGACGACTGGTCTAATATTAAATTATAGTCAAAACATGAAACGATCAAACAAAAGTGAAGCAACGCGGAAACACATCTTAGATACAAGTTTCGAACTGGTATTACATAAGGGTTTTGTCGGCGTTGGCTTACAAGAGATTTTAAAAGCCTGTGACGTTCCGAAAGGTTCGTTTTACTATTATTTTGCCTCAAAAGAAGCTTTTGGTTGTGCTTTGTTAGAGCAATACATACATGACTATAAAGCGAAAATTGAGCAAATTTGGTTGCAGACTGACGGCAGTGCCTATGCACGTTTGATGGCACTTTGGCAGGCATGGATAGAAGATCCAATTCATGGCGGTTGGGCCGAAAATTGTCTGATTGTGAAGTTGGCAGCAGAAGTTTCTGATTTATCAGAAGATATGCGGAAAATATTAAACTTTGGTGTGACTAAACTGACTGAGCGTGTTGCGAGTTTATTACACGAAGGGCAGCAAGAAGGTTCAATTCCGCTACATATTGATCCAAATAAAATGGCACAAGTGATGTATCAGCTTTGGTTAGGCGCAGCATTATTAGCAAAACTGGCTCAAGATAAAGCACCACTTCATTTGGCTCTAGAAACCACACAAAATCTATTAGATCCAATTAAGGAATAACTTATGCAAAGTATTATTCACCGTAGTTTTGGCGAACCTGTTGATGTATTGGAATTGGCGGAAATGCCACAGCCTGAGCCTAAAGCAGGACAAGTGCGTATTAAAACAATTCTATCTCCAATGCATAACCATGATGTATGGACAGTACGTGGTAGCTATGGTTATAAGCCTGAGTTACCTGCAATTGGTGGTAGCGAAGCTGTCGGTATTATTGATGCATTAGGTGAGGGGGTGACAGGTATCGCAGTTGGACAACGTGTTGCTGTTGCTGGCGTACATGGCAGCTGGGCCGAATACTTTATTGCCCCTGCACAAGCCGTTGTTCCCTTGAACGATGCGATTCCTGATGAATTAGCAGCACAACTCATTGGAATGCCAATCAGTGCTTTAATGCTACTTGATTTTGTCGATATTCAAGCTGGACAATGGATGGTTCAAAATACAGCCAATGGTGCAGTCGGTAAAACTGTTGCGATGATTGCACAAGCACGTGGTATTCACGTGATTAACTTGGTTCGTCGTCAAGAAGCGATCAGTGAAATGCAAGCGCTAGGCATTCAACATGTTGTTGCAACAGATAATCCTGATTGGCAACAACAAGTTAAAACCATTCATGCTGACCAACCATTGTTAGTGGGTGTAGATTCGATTGGTGGGAAAGCCAGCGGAGAATTATTAAACTTATTGTCTGAAAATGCATTACTGGTTTCTTTTGGTAGTATGACTGGAGAATTGATGCAAATCTCTTCAGGTGATTTGATCTTTAAACAAGCAACCATGAAAGGTTTCTGGGCAAGTGTTGTGAATAAACAAATGCCTGCTGAACGTAAAAAAGCATTAATCATTGAGTTGTTAACACTCGCAACGCAGAACAAACTTATTTTACCTATTGATGGTATTTTTGAGTTTTCAGATATTTCTACAGCTGCGACAAAAGCAACGCAAGGGGCGAGACAGGGGAAAGTTCTGTTAAAGCCATAACTTTATTCATTGAGCAAAACAGTCAGCCGAGAGGCTGACTTGAAATAAAATACCGAATATAGAAACTTAAACATAGAAAAGGAACAATAAAGATGATTGGGCAAATATTGGTTGGGTTGATTGCAATATTACATGTTTACATTTTGATATTAGAAATGTTTTTATGGGATAAACCCTATGGTTTAAAAGCCTTTGGAAATACGCCTGAAAAAGCGCAATTAACTAAAGTGATGGCACAAAATCAGGGTTTATATAATGGTTTTTTAGCAGCAGGTTTATTTTGGTCTTTACTTGCCCCTGAAACCTATGCCTTAGCACTCGCCAATTTCTTTTTGGGCTGTGTATTGGTTGCTGGAATTTACGGTGGCTTAACTGCAAGTAAGAAAATTATCTATATTCAAGCTGTTCCTGCATTATTGGCGTTATTAGCGGTCAATTTATTCTAAGTCTTAAGTAGTGTTGTTGAGTATGACAGTGGTGAGTTTTTACTTGCCACTGTCATTAACTTATAAATTATTTTTTAGACGTATCTGAATTCACAGAGATATCGGGCTTGAAACTATCCGCTTGATAAATTAATTGACCTTCTTTATACGTCGCTAAAATTTTAATATTCTTAATTTGCTGTGATGGCACTTTCAGTGGATCACGCTCTAAAATAACAAAATCTGCGAGTTTGCCTTTTTCCAATGTTCCTTTATCTTTTTCCTCAAAATATTGATATGCCGCCCAGTCAGTCACAGATTTCAAAGCAATATAAGGACTGACTTTTTGATCTTCACCTAAAACTTCACCTGTTCGCGTGGTACGGTTTACTGTTGCGTCAATCACCATCATGTTTTTGGGTGGAATAACTGGTGCATCATGATGTTCTGTAAAAATCATATTTCTTTTTAATGCAGACCCTGTTGGAGAGATACGATTGGCACGTTCTACACCTAATGTTTCATATTTATGCCAATTACCCCAATAATAAGTATGCAAAGAGAAAAAAGAGGGAATTAAACCCAAATGTTGCGCACGATCGAGTTGATCTTCTCGCATGGTTTGCGCATGAATGATGACATTACGCCGATCCGCTTGACCGAATTTTTGATTGGCTATCTCTATACTATTTAAATATTGGTCGATTGCCGCATCACCATTGGCATGCGCAAGAATTTGCCAGTGTTGTTGATAAGCGAGATTGATGGCATTTTGAACCGTCGATTGCTCAGGATAAGCAGGGTAGCCACGGTAGTTTTTATCTTGACCCTCAGGCGGAACTAAATATGGCTTTGTGAGCCATGCTGTTTTCCCTTGTGGCGAGCCATCAAGGCTAATTTTGACACCACCAATTCGAAAATGCTTTTGATATTGCCTACTTGAACCATATTTAAGCATATATGCTTTTTCGTTGATGATATCTGGGTATACCACCACATCAATATTCAATTGACCAATTTCAGCAAAACTACGCCATAATTCTGCTGTACCTGCATCTGCACGGCCTTCTTGTACAGTGGTATAGCCGTTCTTAATATAAGTATTCAAAGCCGTTTTCGCCATATTTTGCATAATTTCAGGCGGGACTTTGCTAAATGCAGTCGCCATAGCTGAAAATACTGCAGCCTCTTCTAATACGCCATCAGGCTCTTGAGAACCCGCTTTACGACGAATAATCCCTCCTGTTGGATTCGTTGTATTTTTATCAATGTTGAGCAATTCAAGTGCTTTATGATTGACTGAGGCCAAATGTCCTGATTGATGCAAAATAATAATCGGTTGGGTGAGTGATACTTTATCTAGATCATCCGCAGTTGGGTGGCGTTTTTCTTTCAGTTGGGCATCGTCATAACCATTTCCAATAATCCAGCCTTGAGTGGCTTGAATGAATGTCTGATTCTGTTGTTGCCATTGTGATAATGCAGTAAGTAATGACGGAATATCTGAGACATTGCCATCAGGCTCAGGATATAAGTTGGCAACGGTTTGTTGTAGCCCGACACTATTGAGATGACTATGAGCATCTATAAAGCCAGGCAGCATGGTGTAATGCTTTAAATCAATCTCTTGGCTATTTTTAGCTTCTTGTTGTTTGGCTTGTTTTAAATCACCTGCAAATGTAATACGTCCATCTTGAACCAACAATGCTTCAACATAATGTGGTGTCATGCCTTGCATGGTTAATATTGAACCACCATGGATTAAGATATTTTTTGAAGGTTGTGAAATTTGAGTATTTCTTTGAGAAGTTTGCTGTGATTGAACGGTATATTGGGGCAGTGTTGTACAACTGGCAATTAAGACGCAACTCGTGATCGATAGCATGGGGAAAGCTGTTGGGATAAGCTGAGAAAGGCGTAGCAACATTTTTATCCCTCATATTAAAATTATAAAAGTTTTAAATTATAAAAATCGATTCAGGAAAATATATTTAGTGTCAAATCAGTAGATTGAAAATTTAACTTAGCAGAGATGGTTATTTTTGTATAGGAATAAATTAAGCATTCAGCTATTGGCGTTTATAGATATCTATTTCAATGATGCTTGAAATTACATTTCTAACTAGGATACAGATAGATATTGCCTAAGACCTATGTATCTAGCTAGACATTAAAAAAGCCACTTCAAAGTGGCTTCGTTAAATGCATGCGGTGAATTTACGAGTTTGGACCGTCCACGCGTTCAATGCTTACGCGTCCCGTTCCTGAATTTGTAATACCTAAACGCTTCGCAGCGCCGTATGAAAGGTCAAGTACACGGTTACCATGGAAAGGACCACGATCGTTTACTTTCACAACCACACTCTTACCATTGTCTTTATTCGTCACACGAATATAACAGTTCAATGGAAGGCTACGGTGAGCAGCTGTCAATTCATTCATATCGAATGTTTCACCACTTGCAGTCTTACGACCGTGGAATTGACGACCATACCAAGACGCAACGCCTGTTTGGCTAAATTTGCGAACTGTATTTGAAGCTACTTCGTTTAGTTTATCAATTACTGAAGGCTCATCTTCAGGAACTTGAATCTTAGCTGCAATAGTTTCACGGCGAATTTTATCGCCAGAACGTTCAGTAATTGACAAACTGTTCAAATTTGAAAAATGTGAATTAAAATTCGTTGAATCCTTGCTTACTACACGAGAAGCTAGGCTCGAACTATCTGAATCATTGTTTAAGTATGATGACTGAACCATTTCTGAGTTCGCTTGCGTCATACTTAAACCCATGGTCAGGGCTATCATATATTTTAGTGAAGCATGCATCGTTTAACTCCTTGGAACCTCTGATTTAACTTTCTAAGTCGCTGAAAATTAACCCATAGAGGTCTGTAAATTCACTTATGCAACTGCATTTAACGAAAAGGATAATATTCAAGCAACGTCAAATGTGTCTAGCTTTATTTGTGAAATAGTTACAAAAAGGACAAATTCTTACAGGAATTGGTTAAAAAGTAATCAAAAGTGTAACAATTTATTTAATTTGTTGAAAATGCGATCAAATTAACAAATTTATTTATTGACTTTTATATATTTGATGAAATTGCAAGTCTTATCGACTTACAATTTCAGTGCCTAATAGCCATAAAGCCGTAGCATACATGCGGCTTTTATTATAGGTCGTGATCACTTGAAAGTTTGGATAAGTGATGTAGTAAATTGGGCCATAATTATCTTGCAATTGAATGACATTGACTAAATCTAAGTCATCAATTTTGACAATAGGATTGAGCGGTGCAATACCTAAATTTTTAATTGAACCATAAGGAACAGGTTGAGTTAGATCTTTAGCAATAATTGCATCGGGATTATTGCCTGTATAACGTGCTAGGAAGCCGATTGGTTGATTTCTTTGCCAACCATGCTGTGCTAAATAGTTAGCAATTGAACCAATCGCATCTACAGCGGAATTTCTAAGGTCGACATGCCCATTTCCATCATAGTCCACCCCAAATTTAGAAATATTACTTGGCATGAATTGAGGAAAACCAACCGCACCTGCATATGAGCCGACAATTGAGTTGGTTGGTACATCATCTTTATATGACCAAGCAATTAAAGCACCTAGCTCATCTTGAAAATATTGTGCACGTCGTGGATAACCGAAGCCAAGTGTCGCAAGTGCATCACGAGTGATAAATGAGCCCTTATTTGAGCCGTAGCCTGTTTCTACCCCTAAGATCCCTAGAATGATGGCTTGAGGGACGCCAAATTGCTGTTCAGCGCGATTTAGGGTATCTGCATACTGGTTTTTAAAACGGACACCACGTTGAATTGTACCTTCCGAGAGGAAATTGGTTTTATATTCATACCAAGGTTTACTCTCTCCAGGTCGATTCATAATGTTAATAATATTGGGAAGGTTTCTGGAACCATTCATTGCCCAATCGACTTGCTCACTACTTAAACCATAGGTTTGCATGGTTTTTGCTTTAAAATTGTTATAGTCGGGATGACTTGCAAACTCATTGGCTTGGCAAAAACTGGTAATAGAAAATGCAGCTGCACAAAAAGATAGGTTTCTTACTTTTTGCAAAAGCCCAAAATTAAACATAGGTTATATTTCCTAATTATTTATGATGAAATTAACGATGTGTATGAATTGACATTACAATACCAAAAGTGGCCATTAAAGTAATAATTGCAGTCCCTCCATAACTCATAAAGGGTAATGGCACACCAACTATAGGTAAAATACCACTGACCATACCTGCATTTACAAATACATAAACAAAAAACGACAATCCAAAAGCACCTGCAACTAAACGACCAAAATTATGGAAGCAATTTAAACTGATTTGGAATGTTCTGAAGATAATTGCAAAATAGATCACAATCAATAAGATAATACCAATTAAACCAAATTCTTCTGAATACGCAGCAATAATAAAGTCGGTATGACCTTCTGGAAGAAAGTGTAAATGCGATTGTGTACCAGCTAAGTAGCCTTTGCCCATAAAACCACCAGAGCCAATGGCTGTTTCTGACTGAATAATATTCCAACCTGTACCTAAAGCATCTGCTGCAGGATTAATTAAAGTTAGTACACGCTGTTTTTGATAGTCATGCAGTAGAAATTGCCATGCGATGGGAATAATTGCGGCTACAGCAGTAATCGCACCTAAGATCATCTTCCATGAAAGACCGCTGAGAAACAGCACAAAAATGCCACTGGCTAAAATAAGTAATGATGTCCCAAGGTCTGGTTGTTCTGCGATGAGAATAAAAGGAAAACCGATCATGATTAAAGACAGCAAAACATTCTTCAAGCTTGGTGGCAGAGGATTGCGTGATAAAAACCAAGCAATCATTAACGGCATGGCAATTTTCATAAATTCACTGGGTTGCACACTGCCTGCACCAGGGATATCAATCCAACGTTGCGCTCCCATACGAACTTCACCAAAAAGTTTAACTGCCACTAAGCACACAACGCTAAACAGATAGAAATAAGGTGCAAAAGCTTGATAGACCTTTGGTGGAATCTGTGCCAATCCAAACATGACCAAGAGACCAAGGCTAAAGCTCATAGCTTGCTTCGCGACGAGTCCTGTATTTTCAGCTGATGCACTATATAAGACGGTTAAACCAAGCAAAGCATTTAAGATTAAAAATAACGTCAACCATGGATCAATGTGTATTTTTTGCCACCGAGAAGGGAGCAGTGTTGTACCTAAACCATCACGAGGTGCTTGACGCAAAAACTTATATTGTGAACTTGGAGTCATTGGACTATTTTAGTGCATGAAATGATTCGCGAATGCTAACATAAGCTCTATAGAAGGTAATGCTCATCTACTTTTGCAGGTTTTTGGGGTATTCTAATAAACAGTGAATTTGTGCCTAAAAAATAGGTTAAAAAAGCATAATATTAAAATTAAATTAAGAAGCAGAGAACTGAACATTTTGAATGTAAGATTTTATATTGCTGTAAATTGATTGATTAAAAATAATAGGATTTTTATTTATTTGAATTTAAAGATAATTTTTTATTTTTATGATTGAAACTATTCTCAAAACGAAAAAAATACCCTTGAATTCAAGAGTATTTTTTCATTAAAAAATTCAATTAACTTTTAACGATCAATTAAAAAATAATGTACTGTGATACTCAGCAAGCGCTTTGATTTCATCTTTATTCAAGTTCGGAATCAACTTATCAACCGCCATATGTACAGCTTTAGTCACTGCCGCAGCACCAATATCTGATGCTTTACGTTTAATCATGCCTAAATCAAGTGTTTTATTAAATTCACGCATGAAATGGTTAATCGATGCATCAGCGAATTGTTTATATTGTTCAGACAAAACGCCACGGTCGATATCACCATTTTCTAGAATTTCAGCAAAGCTATGCTTCATATTGGTGACTAGATTTGCATTCAAATTTGCACCAACACGTGGTTGGCCTTGAGGGTCTTTAAATAAGCTACTTTCAGAAAAATTGATCGACTGACGAACGACTTCATTGTCTGCTTTACTTAATAGTTGTTTAAGTAACACAGCAACAGTCGATTTTACATAACCTGCAAGTTTTTCAGCAGTGTCACGTCGATCACTCGGTGGAAAGCGACGAACGAGCTCAATGAGTATCGCATCAATGATTTCATCATTAATTAATAAAGCTGTTTGATCACGCAATGGGTAAAGTGGTTCGTTAGAATTTTTTTTCTCGATACCGGTCTGAATATTCCTTAAAAGTTCTTCAGATGGTACAAAACCAAAAAAAGGCATGTTTTCAACCTCAATGTTATTGTCTAGCCAATCGAATTGGGCTTGGCATCCATGTTTCATCCGATACACGACATGGATTAATATCCAATCCTCCACGACGTGTATATGCTGCATAAACCATCAGTTTTTCAGGTTTTAAATTTTGCCAAATATCGGCAAAAATTTGCTCCACACATTGCTCGTGGAAACCATTATGCTGACGATAAGAGATAATATAAGCTAAAACACTGCGATAACAAGGTTTTTTGCCTTGATAACGAATGAAAACAGTTCCCCAGTCGGGTTGTCCTGTGACAGGGCAATTACTTCTTAATAAATGCGAATAGAGTTGTACTTCAACGTTTTCAGCCAAATCATTTTCATCTAAGGCTAAAAGCGACGCATCTGGATGATTGACCAAGCGTTCAGGTTGTTGATCATCTATACAAATACCTTGTGGTTTTGCAATATCAAGCTCATCAGCTTGAAATAAAGTGAGTGTCACTTCAGCTTGAGCAGCTTGAGACAAGTCTTTTTCAACCGTTGCAATAAAAGCTTCTTGGGATTCAAATTCAGTAAAGTTCATACTATTAAAGTAGAGTTTTAAAGATTTTGATTCAATCAGGTTTGCTGAGCTTGCAGGTAGGGTGATTCGACCTATCGCAACTTGAGGAATTCCTTTGCGATTCAACCAAGAAATTTCGAAAACATGCCACCAATCCTTTCCTTTATAGATGCCTTCAATATCGGCATATTGTTCACGTGCAGGCGCACGTGAGATAGGAAAAAGAATTTCTGGTTGGTATGTAGTAGGGTAATTGGTTTCTTTACCCAATAGAGAGAGTTCAACAGACATTATTCACGCATTCCTGAACCACGAGAAAGTAAATAGTAGGCAATGACATAGAGTACGCCGCAGCAAAGTGTTACGACAACCAATGAAAGTGAAACATTCACATCGCTATGACCTAAAATTCCGAAACGGAATGCATTGACCATATATACAATCGGGTTAATTAAAGAGAGATTTTGCCAAAAAGGGCTTAAAGCACTAATAGAATAAAATACACCACCTAAATAAGTGAGTGGTGTTAAAACGAAAGTTGGGATGATGGAAATATCATCAAATGATTTTGCATAGACAGCATTGATAAAACCACCCAATGAAAAAAGCAGTGATGTAATAATGACTGTATATATAGTGACGAAAACGTTGTGAATCGCTAAGTCAGTAAAGAATAGGCTCATCGCTGTGACAATTGCACCGACTAAAACGCCACGACAGACCCCACCTATGACGTAGCCCCATAAAACCATATGCAATGGAACAGGGCTCATGATGAGTTCTTCGATACTTTTTTGAAATTTTGCACTAAAGAAGCTCGATGACACGTTGGCATAGCTATTGGTAATGACAGCCATCATAATCAGACCAGGCACGATGAATTGCATATAGCTAAATCCACCCATTTGTCCAATACGAGAACCAACCAAATTTCCAAAAATCACAAAGTACAGACTCATGGTGATTGCTGGCGGTAATAAGGTTTGTGGCCAAATGCGCATAAAGCGACGTATTTCTTTATAAACTAAGGTGTAAAGTGCGACTCGAAGTTGGCTAAAGTTCATTATTGCGCTCCTTCAAGATTTTTTTCGACCATTTTTACGAATAACTCTTCAAGACGATTCGATTTATTACGCATGCTACGTACACGAATACCTTGCGCTTCTAATAGTTGAAATAGATCATTTAAAGAGTGTGCTTTATCCATCGTCACTTCTAAAGTCATTGGATCAATCAAGTTAAATTTTACACCGATGATGTCTACATGAAGCGGTTCAATAGGATGCTCTAAATCAAAAATAAAAGATTCTTCATTCAATTGATTTAGAAATGCTTTCATTGAGGTGTCTTCTTTTATTACACCACGGTCAATGATGGCAATTTGACGACACAACATTTCTGCTTCTTCTAGATAATGCGTGGTTAAAATGATTGAAGTGCCTTTTTCATTCATTTCAGTCAAAAAGTCCCACATAGAGCGGCGCAATTCAATGTCTACACCAGCGGTCGGTTCGTCCAAAATCAAAAGTTTTGGTTCATGCATCATGGCACGAGCAATCATTAAACGGCGTTTCATACCACCTGAAAGCATACGTCCTTGGGTGTTACGCTTTTCCCATAAACCCAATTTTTCTAAATATTCTTCAGCACGAAGCTCGGCTGTCTTTTTAGGAATACCGTAATAACCTGCTTGAGTCACTAAAATATCAAAGGTTTTTTCGAATTGACCAAAATTGAATTCTTGAGGAACAACACCTAAACACTGTTTTGCATGTGAAGGGTGAGTATCAAGATCATTGCCGAAAATTTCGACTGTACCTGATGTTTTATGTGTCAAAGAGCTGATAATACTGATCGTAGTCGATTTACCCGCACCGTTTGGCCCCAAAAGTGCATAAAATTCACCCTCAGGAACAGTTAAATTAATTCCTTTGAGTGCCTGAAATCCATTTCGATAAGTTTTCGATAAATCTCTTAACGCCAAAGCATCAGTCATGAAATTCTCACATGGTTTGAAGAGTGTGTATTGTGAGCGATCTAGAAGAATAAACCAAGCGTATTACACGGAATTATCTGTTGCAAATTTGGAACGTTGCTCAAAGCATAGGCATCAGTTCAATAGGTTGTTTTATAAATGCTTTACCTGATCCAATTTTTTGGTATGATGTGCCATCTCGATTTAAGCGCCCATAGCTTAACTGGATAGAGTGCAGGTTTCCGAAGCCTGTGGAGTGGGTTCGAGTCCCGCTGGGCGTACCATTATTTTTAATAAAATCAACAATTTAAGTGTATTTTGGTGTTGGATTGGCGTAATTCAATTTTTATCCATAGATTAAAAAGAATAAACTCCGTTAAATTTTTCGGGGTCTTCCTGTCATTTTTGTGGTTTCTGGTCGTTTTCTCAACCACTTAGATATAGATTCTAAATTCCATTTTTACAGAAATGCATATCCAACGTGGTAGGCAATGTAACTTTGAAGTATTAAGTTCAGGTTTTTATTCATACATTTGGAAATATAATATCGCGCTGCCTGTCAGCGTTTACAGAGTTGAGAATGAAACACCAGAAGAAAATAGATCAATAATTTTTTTACAAACCGTCTTTAGATGGTTTTTTTATTGTCAAAAATTTAGGGAAAATACCTTGAACGATCCGATTTCAATTAAAAGCTTACCATGGCTTTTTAAAATTATAGCTGTAGTGATCGGGGCTATTTTTGCTCTGACATTAAGCGGGAATATTCATTTATCGTTAACAACCCATTTCGCGAAAAATAATTCTGTATCAATTCCTTCGACTTATACTCCATTTATGATCCTTTAATAGTATTTCCAAGAATAGTATTCCCAAGGTTCTAGGCAATATGAGCAATGTTGAAATATGATTGTATTTTTCTAAAGAAATTTTATGTTCTTAATATTGCAGAATGCATCTTAATTTTAATCTAACGGTTTTGGTTTTTTTCACCGACTATTGAAAACATCAATGGTAAATTTTTGCCAAAATGTTCAATCCTGTACTTTTCATTCTCCTTAATCATATTATTAAAACAGTTATATGATGAGTAATCATATTCTTTGAATTCGAGAATATTTATTCCTTGATTGATTAAACTTGTAAATATTTCACTAAGGCTATGATTCCAAGTGATTGCTTGATAGCTTATCTCTGCTGATTTATCGGCATAAGAGCCAGTAGATGTTTCTTTTATAGGGTCATTTTTGAAGTAGCTATAAGTTATGTTTTTAACTTCATCATCAAACATCCATATGACTGGATGAAATTCAATAATCACAAATTTACCCCCAATTTTTAAAAAATTGGATATCACATTGGCCCATAAATCTAAATTTTCTAACCATCCTATAACCCCATAACTCGTAAATACGTAATCGTATTTTTTGTCTAAAATACTAGGTAATTCATAAATATTGGAGCAAATAAAGTCTACATTTAAACCTAGCTCATCATTAAACTCTTTTGCCTTTTGAATGGCTTTTTCTGAAAAATCTACAGCTGTAACATTAGCTCCAAGTTGAGCCAATGACATAGAATCTTGTCCGAAATGGCATTGTAAGTGTAATATGGATTTGCCTGAAATATCTCCTAAAATACCCAATTCTATTGGGTTTAGCGTGTTTCTTCCTTTTAGAAAGGAAATGTTGTCATAAAACTCGCTCTTGATATGCGCATTTGTTTTTAAATTCCAAGCATTTTGATTTATACTTATATAGTCACTCATCTTTTATCCTTAATTTCAAAAATCTTATCTATGCACATTATGTGCAATATTCAAAATAATGATAAAATTCTATGGTCGCAAATTCAAATTTTAAACTGTGGATAAACAAGGGTGCATCAGAATAAGACGTTTTGTTTTCTATCAATCCAGTCTCTTTGCAATTTCTAATGAGGAAGAATAAGAAAAGTTAAAGCTTTCTGAAGAACCCGCTGGAAGTGCTATTATTTTTAACAAAACCAACCATTTGAAATTTTCTAAAAATCCATTTTTTATTTCTAACTTCTGAACACTTTTGATTTTTCTCATCCCATGATTTAAAGTTCATTGGATTGATCTTTAAAATAATGTGTGGAAAATTATTTTTATTTATTTTAAATATCAATATTTTAAGTTTTTGTATGAGTTGGGAATCAACCAACTTTCAGCCTATTTAAAATGTATGTACAACTTTTTTACTTAAGTCGATGATTCACGGAAAATATTAAACTTTATATTTCTGAGATTTTACCATTCTTTTATGTTGATACATTTTCTTATCAGCTTCATGCATTGCCGTTAAAAGTCCGTAAGTTGGATTACGCATAGCAACGCCAATCGCTGCACTGATATTTACTTCAGCAAATGCTTTAAGAATTCTATTTACCAAGCCAGTTGCATTAATCAGGTTATTTTCAATACTTAATACAGAAAATTCATCCCCACCTAAACGAGCAACGATATCATTGCTACGCACACATTTTGATAAAGTAGTGGCAGTTTTTTGAATGAGTTCATCTCCAGCGATATGTCCTAAATTGTCATTGATCGATTTTAAATCATTGAGATCAATCATGATAATAGCAGCAGGGTGTCCGTAAAATTTACAGCGTTCTTCTTCTAAGGTCAGTAATTTATCCCAGCCTCTGCGGTTGAATAACCCTGTCATAGAATCAGTCAATGCTTCTTCTTTGAAACGTTCGCCTTGGCGTATATGCTCAATTTCTCTCAATTCACCTTGTAAAATAAAACTTAACATTTGACCCAATAAGCTAATCAAGCCTTCTTCTTTGACTAATTCTTCTGGTTGCGGTTGAGGGTCGATAGCGCAAAGTGTGCCAAATAAAGAACCATCTTCATTTGTAAGTGGCTGACCAATATATGCCTTAATGTCTGCGAGCTTATTGACTGCCGCATTTGCATATTCAGGAATATCTTGCGATCTCGGCGCAATTCTAGGCGCTTTTCCTTGCACCATTTGTGAACATAAAGTATCTGCCCATGGAAATACTTGACCTGGTTCGATATTGTAACCTTGATCTTTGGTTTGAAGTATTATCCAGTCATCGCCTTCAGTGCGTGTGATCATCCATAATCTAAAACCAAATCGTTGATTTAAAAACGTCAGAACAGCGCAGCAAGCTTCTTCAAAGTTTTTAAATTTAATGTCATTCATTCAGTTAGCCTGCCATTTATGTTTTCTTTTATTAGAGACAAATTTTAAAACCATATTGATTATAACTTGTGTAATAAAAAGATTTTTGGATCATTCTATTGTTTAATATTTTATATAATATCAATTTATTTTTAAAATATAAAACATTTTTAAAGTAACTAAAAGTAGATTTATATATAAATAAGAAATTTGTTTTTAACTAATAAAATAATGTAGATTATCTAAATGAATAAATAATAATATTTAGTGTGTTAGTGGCGCTTATAGGTACATGGAGCATTTAATTTGGTTTACTTTATATTGGCCAAAGTGCCATGGCTTGAAGTCTTGTCTATTTTAATATTTATTAGAGATGTAATGGTAAAGTAGTTAAATAATATTATCATTTATATAAAACATTTGGCATTTTTGCTTTTATATTGCTTATTAATATACATTAGTAGATTTAATTAATATGCAAATTTAATTCGTTAAGTTTTATTTAATAAACATTGAATGAATAGCCTTTACTCGGTTTATATTTGAACAAATGTTGGATTTTGTAGAATGAAGTGGCTTTATTTTAAGCATTTTTATAGGTGAAATAAAAATGCTATTTAAGTTTTTTGCGATAAATACCTCTAAATTATTAGTTTTTGGTCAATTAGCTAACATAGACTTAAAGTGCAGATTCAAGAAAGGGGTAGGTCAAAATAAAAGCAGATTTGAAGTGATTGATTATAAAATAGCTTACTGATAGATTGATATTTTAAAAGGCTATTTTACTTTTGGGGGTACTATGCTAATTCAAATTGCCAATACCGTAATCAATACAGATCAAATTCGTTTAATTGAAGTCGATGAAAATGGAGAGTTTGTTCGAATTTTTCTTGGTGGAGACTTAGTGAGACGATTTGAGTTTCCGAACCATGATAGTCAAGCCAGATTCTTAAATAAGATTGGGTTGAAAGAATTTTTTACTTAACCCTAGAAATATTAAAACCCGCTTTGAGCGGGTTTTCTTTTGTGGCAGAAAAGGAAATATGGAACTAAGTCATTTTCCTTAATTTCTCTATAAATTGTTAAACTACGACGCTACATTGATCGGAGTACTGAAAATGAGAGCCTTAGTTAGAAAAGCAACTTTAGATGATGTAAATAGTATAGCTATGATTCATCAGCAAGCATTTATTCGGCAAATAGAATCTCATCAATGGATAGGATCTACGCTTGCTGCTTATCCACGATTTTTTTGTTATGTAATAATAGAAAGTGAAATGATCGTTGGGTACATTTTTTGGGCACAAAAGTCAGGGTTTAGAACCGAGGTTATCTTAGAGTTAGATCAGATTGCGATGCATAAAGATTTTCAAGGCTTGGGATTAAGTAAAAAATTCATTGTTGAATCTCTCAGAGATGTTCAGGTTCATTTAACAAATACAAATCAAAGTATAAAAAGTATATTGGTGACCACAGGAGCGGATAATTTTGCAAGAAAGCTTTATGAAAATGTATTAAATGCGAAAGAAGTTGCCGTAATTTCAGGTTTATATCGTTCACCAGAGGTGTATTTAAAAAGTACAAGAGAAGATCTTGTCTTTTTAGATTAAGAAAGTCACATATTTGAATTAATATATTTAGAATATATTTTTTAGATGTAAAATAAATTACTATAAATAAAGAAAAATTTTATAAAAAATGAGTTTATATTTTAATAAGTGATTCGCTTTTAAATTGATTTTGTATCGCGACATTATTATCTACCTATTGCTAGATTTATCAATGCAATAATTGCTATAAAAAAGTTGAATAATGTAAAAGCATCTTGCACTGAAAAATAAATCACACTATATTAAAACTACAGTAGGTCGTTAAGACGCTACGAAGTAGTTGGACAGATCAATGACAGCTTATTGAATTTGCAACAGT
Source organism: Acinetobacter piscicola (assembly GCF_002233755.1). Lineage (GTDB taxonomy): Bacteria > Pseudomonadota > Gammaproteobacteria > Pseudomonadales > Moraxellaceae > Acinetobacter > Acinetobacter piscicola. The sequence continues at coordinate 284,944 of NZ_NIFO01000001.1, forward strand.
TGTTCAAATAAAAAATAGGCACTAGCTATCCAACATTAAAAAACTCGCAGAAATGCGAGTTTTTTCATTTGTAACATTCAGTCAATCAATAATGTAAATTAGATCAAACTTATACAAATTTTTAGAATCAATTTAGCGCTAATATCGAAGCCGTATTAATGTAATTTAACAATGCCATAAAATTTAACATCTCCAAAAGTACTTCAATCCAATAGCGTGATATAAGAAGTAGTGTACGAAATGGAGGGTATGAAAAATGTCTGAAATGATTACAGTGAAGGTCAAGGATCAATACAGTAATGAACTTAATGCTTTAGCATGGTTAAATAAACTGCAAGAACATGATGATGAGTCTTATTCATTATTTCAACGTATTGATCACATTGTGATAGAAGGTGAGAAAATTTTACCGAATATTGAATTGCTTTTTGAAAGTAAAAGCAGTGACAGTATTTATCGTATTATCGAAGAAGTAAATTAACAGCTCTTAACTTTTAAATTAAATTGCAAAGCGTGTTGGATAATTAAGCATTCAATGCGCTTTTTACGCGCCTCATTCATCGTGGATTCAGCAAAAAAGTATGAGTAGAATAATATTTAACACTATATAAAATATTGATATTTAATAATTTAAGTTATTCAAAAATTTATAACTGATTCACAATCAATTTTTAGCTAAATTATTTTTTCAAACAGTTATGAAATACACATGTGTTGTAAAGAACGATTTATTTGTTGCATGTTGAGGTTTAATTCATCACGTGGGATGCGAGTTTCCTGTAAAGCTGTAATCCATTGCATTTGACAGAGTTTAATTTCGCGCACAGATTGGGCGTGTTGAATTTTTAAAATCAATTGTTTTGCCATTAATCCGCAATGTAATTTTAATAAACCCATCATGGTCTGTTTTACTTCTTCAAAATTTAGAAGTGTGTCATTAATTTGAGATAGATTTTTATTTTGTATGGGTTGGGGTGCAGCTGATTCACTTTCTTTTTGCTGATGAATAATCGAATGATCTGTGAATTCATTATTTTTATTTGGCTGTTTATTCTCTTTACATTCATTTTCTACAACGCTATGTGTATTTTTTGAATATACAACTTGCTGATCTAAAACAACTTGATTGTTATTGTTTAGCATATTTTCAATGGTGTGATTTGGGGAGAGTTGGTTCGGAATAATTAAACCCAATTGTTCCAATTGCTGCACAATTTCAGGTGTCGCTAAGCGCTGTTTCATTGCACTATTCAATATTCGAAAATCATCTGTACCAATGAGTAACAGCAATTGTCTTTGACGAGCATTCAGTTGAAATGAACGTTGTTTTAAGGCTTGGATGCCTAAATCAGTCTTAACGTAATGATCCATGAGCCAATCTATTCCCCTTAATAAATTGGCTTTAGGATAAAGCGTGAAAATTACACTAACATGACTATTTTATTACAAATCAAAGGGTTGTTTTGTGATTTACTTCGCGTTTTCTAAGGCTTTGCGTAGATAAGGGTCTAAGTCTTCTTGGCGAAGTAGCCATTGAATATAATCGGCAGGTAAATCTACAATTGCTGTACCACGATGTTTACCAAAATTAATGCTACGTGGGATACGCGCGTCTTCTGAAGCTTCAAACAGTTCTTCAATCGTTTGAATTTTCAATTGATAAATAATATGCATTAAAATATTCGCAGTTAAAATAATATCCGCATCGGCACGGTGTGCGCCTTTTAACATGTCTCGTGCTTTTTCACTGCCTTTACTAATCATATAAATCAGCGCAGAAATATTATGTGCTTCAGCATTTGGCCAAACCAAACGTGCCAATGCTAAGGTGCAAATCGCTTTGATATGCGTTGTATCTACACCACATTGTTGAATTGCACGGATATCATAATCAATATTATGACCAATAATATAAGTGGTATCTTGAGGAAGTTTAAACTCTGAAAAATTTGGTTGACCCACTAGATCAGATTCTAAAATGTGATGTACAGCCATCGAAGCATATGAAATTTTTTCATCACCAATACTATAAAGTTGATCAAAAATAAGTTCACGATCTAAACTCAATTTACCTTGATGAATTTCGACTGGCGCATAAGCAATTTCAATGGGTAAACCATTTAAATTATGTGTTTCGGTATCTAATATGATTGCTTGCATGCATTGCTCCAAAATCAGTGCAAAAGGGTAAACCCCAATAACACTAGCTTTTTTGTGCTTTGAATACAATTCAAAATCAATATTTCACATGATTTTGGCTGATTTCTAGTCTTTTGCTTACTTACTCTATATTCCTTTTTTAAGTTTCAATATTTGATCTTATCCATTTTCAAATATTAGATGAATGAGTAGAAAGGGGTAATATAAACTTTCAAATCACCCATATAAAAAGAGTTATAAAAGGGTAATTGTAAACTGAGCGTTTTTTTAGTTTTGATTAACAGATCAAAGCATTAAAAATATTCATATAGAATTAAGAAAATGTCTTTTTATTGGGCCTTATAAATCGAAATAGTTATTCAATAATTTCAATGAAAAGACTTGCCTAACACATTTTTTTGACGTATTGATGAATAAATATGCGAAGCATGTTTTGCATACAAGATTTCTAAAAATTGTGTTTAAGGATAAGTCACATGAAAAAAAATTTACTGACGGTTTTAATAATAAGTTCGGGGTTACTTCTCAGTGCATGTGATAATGGAGGAGATGGTGGTGGCGGTTCCTCTTCTTTACCAAATGCAGATGTAAATAATATTGCCAACCCAGTTGTGGGTACACCAACAACTTATGCACTGACAGATTTTTCTGCGGCAGCTGCTGAAAGTGTTGTCATGACTTATAAAATGAAAGGAATCAGTGGCACTGAAGTCCAAGCAACTTCATTGGTATTTACGCCGAAAACTGCGGCACCTAAGGCTGGTTGGCCGATTGTGGTGTGGGCACATGGTACAACTGGTGTAGCTGATCAATGTGCGCCAAGCCGAAATGCAATGAATGACTATGTTAAAGGCATGATTTCTAAATTTTTGGCTGAAGGCTATGTGGTTGTTGCTCCTGATTATGAAGGTTTAGGTGAACCAACAGGCAAAGAGTTGCATCCATTCTTAAATTTAAAGAGTGAAGGTTATTCAATTACAGATGCAGTGGTTGCTACTCATAATTGGTTAGGCAATAAAGTTTCTAAGAAATGGGTAACAGTAGGTCATTCACAAGGTGGTCAAGCCGCTTTAGGCGCAGCACAGTATGCAGCTCGCGCTAATTTAGACTATAAAGGCACGGTAGCTGTAGCTCCAGCATCGCAGTTAAGTCTAATTTTAAATGCAGGACAAGCGTCTGTTGCAAATGCAACACCAGATAAGCAGATTCCAGTTTATGCGTCTTTAGATACATTTACCGCTTTAATTGCTGCGGGATTACGCAATCAAAATCCGACACTTGAATACAATCAAGTCTTTAAAACGCCAACGGATCAAATTGCTAAAAATGCAGAAAGCGTTTGTTATGATATTTTAGGTAAGCAGTTTGGTGGAGCTATGGGGCAATATGCGGCTCTGAATGGATCATTGAAAGACTATCCAAGAACCACTGATACCTTTATGTCGTTACCTGTTGTAAAAACATTCTTGGAAAAAGATTCACAACCTTTACAAGTACAAGTCAAAACACCAATCGTGATTTATCAAGGTGGGGCGGATACTACTGTGCCTCAAGTGGCGACTGATGCGTTAATGGGAACTGCGAAAGCATTTGGAACACAAGTGAATTACATTACCAATCCAACTTGGGATCATGGAACTGCTTATGCCTTGAATATTGACAATATTGTTTTTGATGTCAATGAAATGATGGCTAAATAATATTGCTTCAAATGTTCTGAAAATGACTTCTCATTTGAATAGCTCATGTTTTGAAAACATGAGCTATTTTTATTTTAAACTGAGTAAAGTTCATTCTGTTTAATTACAAACTTCATGCTACAATGTGCGCAATCTTAGCACGGCTTAAAAGCCCTAATTCATAGGACCTCGCTAATGTTCGCCAATATCTCTATTTCTGAATTTGATCCTGAATTAGCTCAAGCAATTCAAAACGAAGATGCTCGTCAAGAAGCGCATATTGAGTTAATTGCATCTGAAAATTATTGCTCTCCTGCTGTCATGGAAGCGCAAGGGTCAAAACTTACTAACAAATATGCAGAAGGGTATCCAGGCAAACGCTATTACGGCGGTTGTGAATATGTAGATGTGATCGAGCAATTGGCAATTGATCGTGCTAAAGAATTATTTGGTGCTGATTATGCTAACGTTCAGCCACATGCAGGTTCTCAAGCGAATTCTGCGGTTTATTTAGCCCTTCTTAACCCAGGTGATACTGTATTAGGTATGAGCTTGGCACATGGTGGTCACTTGACACATGGTGCTAAAGTAAGCTTCTCTGGTAAAACGTATAATGCAATTCAATACGGTTTAAACCCTGAAACTGGCGAAATCGATTACGAAGAAGTAGAACGTTTAGCAGTAGAGCATAAGCCACGTATGATCGTTGCTGGTTTCTCTGCGTACAGCCAAATCGTAGATTGGCAGCGTTTCCGTGAAATCGCGGATAAAGTGGGCGCTTACTTATTTGTAGATATGGCACATGTTGCAGGTTTAGTTGCTGCGGGTGTTTATCCAAGTCCAGTACAAATTGCTGACGTAACCACAACGACGACACATAAAACATTACGTGGCCCACGTTCTGGTTTAATCCTTGCAAAAGCAAATGAAGAAATTGAGAAAAAACTTCAATCTGCTGTATTCCCTGGTAACCAAGGTGGTCCATTAGTGCATGCGATTGCTGCAAAAGCAATCTGCTTTAAAGAAGCAATGGCTCCTGAATATAAAGATTATCAAAAACAAGTGGTTGTGAATGCTAAAGCGATGGCTGAAGTATTAATCGCACGTGGTTATGATGTTGTTTCTGGTGGTACAGAAAACCATTTATTCCTATTGTCTTTAATTAAGCAAGACATTACGGGTAAAGAAGCAGATGCTTGGTTAGGCGATGCTCACATCACTGTGAATAAAAACTCTGTACCTAATGATCCGCGTTCTCCATTCGTAACTTCAGGTATCCGTATTGGTACACCTGCTGTGACGACACGTGGTTTCGGTGAAACTGAAGTTCGTGACCTTGCAGGTTGGATTGCAGATATCCTTGACTCTAAAGGTGATGAGGCTGTAATTAATACTGTAAAAGCGAAAGTAGAAGCGGTATGTGCTAAATTCCCAGTTTATGCTTCATAAGCATTAACTTGAGAAAGGCCCCCTTTCAAGGGGGCTTTTTTATTGGGACTGGAAAGACAATAAAATTAAGCACATTGTAAAATACCGATTCAAAAGAGAAAGTAGCTATTTCAAATCATGCTATTGTAGTAAAAATGATGTGAAAGATCATAGGAATAAGAGACATGAATAAACCCAATATTATTATTTCAGAACAAGATTTAAATCGTTTAGAAACCATGTTGGAACATCAAGTTAAACTCACAGATACCATGAAGCATTTAGAAGATGAACTGGCAAGAGCGGACGTTGTGAAGCCGAATCAAATGCCTGCGAATGTCGTGAGTATGAATGCAAAAGTCTTAATTACTCTTGCGCCATCAGAAGAGATGACGGAAGTCCAGCTGGTATATCCACACGATTTTCATGGTGAAAAAGGACAGGTGAATGTGATTGCACCGATTGGTGCTGCAATTCTTGGGCTTGCAGAAGGGCAAGAGATTGAATGGCCACAGCCAGATGGTCATATGATGAAAGTTAAAATTGAGAAAGTGTTGTATCAACCTGAAAGAGAAGGTGATTTTAATTAAAAAAAAGCCATCATGATTGATGGCTTTTTAGTAGAGCATCGTATTTATTCATTAATGCATTTGCAAGAATCTCTTTGCAACTCATCATTTAAAAGCCAGAAGTATAACCTTTGGTTGGGTATTTAAATTGATGTTGTACATCTAACTTAAAGGTCTGTTTAGGCTCTAAACTCATTTGCCATTGATTGATATTTGGCTGCCCATTCCAAGTCGTTGCGCTAGGCGCTAAACTATACGTAGATTGAGTGGTTAATTTACCATTTTGGCTTTGTGGTTCAGATTCAAAAACCGTCACTTGAATTGGATAACTGTGTAAGTTTTGAACTGAATATTGCTGTTTTTGAATGGTTTCAGAACGTGAACGAACAGGATTCTTTTTATCTGTTAAATCTGTGACATTCACTTGAATTTGTTCATCGGTACCAAAGCTCATTTGCAAGGCTTCATCTGCACTATTGTTCCATGTCCTTTGTCCAATATAATCACCATCACGATAGAGTTTAACAATACCTGAAGGCCAGCTACTATCGAGTTTTGCAATTTCTGCATTAATGGTTGCTTGCGTACTTTGTTTTGGAAGTACCCAAACTGAAAGTTTAGCAGGGTATTGTTCAGCACTTAAAGGTAAGAAAATTTGTTGTTGACTACTCGGAATAGAGGCTTTGGTTTCTGAGCGGAACTCTGTGCTAAAATTTAAATCCGATGCTTGAAACTGAGGAAAGCTAGGGCCATTATTTCGAGCAGGGCTTCTGGTTTTTGCAGATGCACTATCCATTGCTAGTTCAGCCATTGCGATAGGGGCAGGAGCAGGTGCAAAAACTGGATGTATTTCAGGTTCATAATAATTTACCCACCACTGCTGAGGTTGAATCTGCTGTACATAACTTTGAGGTGTTGATGTCGATAATGTCAATTTCACATTATTCCAATCTTCCCCAGTTTTCTGCGCAATCATCGCCATACGAGTGAGTTTAAGTTGTTTAGTTTGGGTATTTAACTCTGCTTTATAAGTTGGCTGCCAACGTGCATACGGTATCATATAACTAATCTTGATCTCGCCCTGTTGCTTGGCATTGACATAAAATTTAAGTGTGCGTTGGTTAAAATCACTGTCCCCAATAGCATTCAAATCTTGTTCCAGTTCTTCTAAACGTTGTTCTAATTTTTCTTTTTCAATTTTTGCTTGGTCGATTGCAATAAATGCGACATAAGCATCTTGGCGAACTTTAGGTGCAGAACCTTGTGTCACATTACCGAGGAATTTATTTTGTAATTCAGCAGCTTGGATTATAGAGTTTTGCTCAGAGATTTTCTTTTTCAATGCCTCGATTTGGTTTCGAAGCTGTGTAGATTCATTGCCTGCGGGTTTATCGATGGCACTATCTGTATGTGAAACTGCATTAACTTCAATATTACTACTCTGATATTGCAATTGATTAATATCAAAATTTGCCGCCAGTCCAGTCAGTGTGACTAATTGCTCACCTGTTTGTACGGGAATGGTTCGCTCAATTTTTGCCGAAGTCGGGTAAAGTGTAATTTGTTGAATAGGAGAGTGATTTAAACCCAAAGCGAAGCTATACGTGCTTGGAATGCAGAAAATACTGAGTTGAATGACAAATTTTATATTCATTATCGTGTCCAAAAATAGTAATAGGATCAGTCTTAATGACAAAATGTAGCAGAAAGTTTAAATAAGCTAAATAAAAGAATGCAGTAAAATCAAAAAGATATTATTTTTAACGTCAGTTCGGGATAAACTCTGATGTAAGTTATTGAAAAGATTGATCAGGTACAGCGGAGTCTTATCATTTGAAGTCAGATGTAAGGATTAACCCACTTCGTCTTGCACTTCGCTTGAAATATATTTCAATCTTGTTCAGGTTCGACCTACTTTTCTTTCGGGAAAAGTAGGCAAAACCATTTGTCAGTCGCCAACTCGACAGATACTAGCAAGTACCTAATATATTGCAAAAAAAGTATATTACAGATGTAGTCCGGCCTCGAACAATGCGACTGACGTTTCCGTGTATCATATAGTTGGGAATAGATCTTATTCCGAGCTCAGGTTATTTTTAATGTACTTATGTTGTTACATCACATAAAAAAGCCTCAAATGAGGCTTTTATAAAATATTCATACTCACTTAATGAGAAGTTACAGTAGTGGCTTGATATTTCTGCATATATTCTTCACGAATTTCATTGCGTTGATCAGAAGTCGATGCTTTCTGCATTTTTTTACGCAATTCATTACGTTCAGTTGTGCTCATTTGTTGCCAAACTTCGCGCATTTTTTGTTTATCTTGTTCAGGAAGTTGAGTAAACCAATCCATGCGCTGTTGCAAATTATTATTTTGATCAGCAGGCATTTCTTTTAAATTTTGATAGCGTTTAATGAGGGCTTTCTGTTCATCCTCAGATAAATTATCCCATGTTTCATTGACTTGACTATTCGCATCTTTGGAAAAAATCCAAAAACGTTCAAAGCCAGCAAAACTCGTTTGTAGAAAACCAATAGCACAAAAAGCCAAAGCTAATTTTCTAGCTACCATGGGAATTTTTATCCTCACCAAATACAGATAACATGTCTAAATCTTCCATCATTTGCGGTGAAAGCTTAGGACTAACAATAACTTGTTGCTGATTGTGTGGTTCATTTGATACATCAAATGCATTCGGAATGACCACAAAGCCAGTGATGGCAGCAGCGAGTGCAAAACCAGTCATTTTCCAGGCACCATAACGAGATGTAGGCTTATTCTCAATATGATCTAACACATTATTCATCACAACTGCTTTATTGCGATGATTATGCGCCAGCCCATCAAGCTTAGATGTCACTTGTTTGGTGAAATCATCATTATTCATTCGATGAACCTCCATATGGATTTAGATGTGATAGCGAAGCTCTCAATCCTTGAATCGCCCTGTGATAATGGGTTTTTACGCTACCTTCTGTACAATTCATAATTGACGCTGTGGTTTGGGTATCAAACCCTTCCCAAGCACGTAACATAAAGGCCTGTTGTTGGCGTGTTGGTAACTGACTAATGGCTTCTTGTATTTCTTCAACTGTTACATTTTGATCTAAAAATTGTAGTGGATTCGGAGTCGATTCATCCACAATGTCCATTGCTTCATCATCGTCGCCATCTAAATCAATTTTACGAAATAAAGAAAAAGGGGAAGCGCGTCTCGCTTCTTTACGACGCCAATCTTGTAACTTGTTATTTAAAATGGTGTAAAACAATGGATACCATTCTTCAGTCGATTTCTCTGAATAAGATTTATGTAAGGAAATAAAAGCTTCCTGTACTAAATCCATAGCAATACCATTGTGCCCTTGAGTTGCACTTTCCATCATCACCAAGGCACGACCTGTTACATCGCGCATAAAAAATCTCAGGCGCTGTTCAGCCGTACTCGTTTGAGCACTTACTGTTTCAGCCTGTGACTTCTTGGGTGCTAAGTCCATAGAGATGGAAAATCCCGCCATTGGGTACCCACCATTTTTTAAATTCGTATACATATAACGTTTAAAAAATGGTTTGGGTTGACATTTAAATCAATTATTTTTTTCAGTTTAAATGATTTTTTTCAATAACGGGCAATATTTAAAATAATTTAACGTTATAGGCGTTGACGAACCATTTCAAAGAAACAAATTGAACCTGCAACTGCAACATTGAGCGACTCTTGACCACCTGGTTGAGGAATGGCAACAGATTCAGCATATTTCAATGCAAAGTCTGAAACACCTTGACCTTCATTACCTAAAATCCAAACGCATTGTTTACGCAAGTTTTTCGAATAAAGGCTTTTCGCATCATGCGAGCTTGTGACATATACAGGAATATTGAACTGTTTGATAATGTCTTCAAGTCCAACATTTTCATAGGTTTGTAGTGAAAAATGAGCACCCATACCTGCACGTAACACACGAGGTGACCAAAGCGATGCAGAACCTTTGGTACAGACCACTTGTTCAATTCCTGCTGCTGCTGCTGAGCGTAATAATGTGCCAACATTGCCTGGGTCTTGAACATTTTCTAAAATCAAAGTGTCTTCGTTGAAGTTCAGTGCTTGAGTTGAACTTGGAAGATCAACAATGGCTAAGCAGGCAAGCGTTGTACCTAGAGTGCTTAAATCTTTATATAAAGATTCACTAATAACAAAAACAGCACCTTGATATTGATCAATAATCTCACCAAGATCTTCATGGTCTAAAGCATGTTCAGTGGTAAAAATTGAATTGATTTTACGACCTTTTTCAAGCCAAGCAAGGCTGAGATGTGTACCTTCTAGTACGGTTTGCCCTTGCTTTTTGCGATAAGTATTTTGTTCAATCAAACCACGTAAGTGTTTAATTTTAGGATTGTCTTTTGATTCTAGGAAAATAGTAGGCATGGGAGTGCATCCATAAAAAGTAAGTCGGGGTTGTGCAAAATGCGACAACCCCTCAATGATGTACTCCCTCTAAATTAGAGAGTAGGGAGTAACGAGTATGAATTAATTAGTTATGGTAGCTTGTAACCAATTCAACTTCGTTTTTAGAACCAATCACAACAGGAACACGTTGATGCAATTCAGTCGGTTGAATGTCCATGATACGAACACGCCCTGTAGTTGAAGAACCACCTGCTTGTTCCATAAGCATACTCATTGGATTTGCTTCGTACATTAAGCGTAGACGACCTGCTTTTTGGGGATCTTTTGTATCGTATGGATATAAGAAAATACCACTACGGCAAAGGATACGGTGAATATCGCCCACCATACATGCAACCCAACGCATATTAAAGTCTTTTTCACGTACAGAAGTTTTACCTGCTTGTAATTCACCAATATAGCGTTTTACTGGTGCTTCCCAGTGACGTTCATTTGATGAATTAATTGCATATTCTTTAGTATCTGCTGCGACTTGAATATTTTCAGAAGTGAGCAAAAATTGTTTAGTTTCTGGGTCAAATGTAAAAAATACTGTGCCAGCGCCAACAGTTAAAGCCATCATTGTAGATGGACCATAAAGCACATAGCCTGCTGCAACTTGTTGAGTGCCTGCTTGCATGAAATCTTCAGTTTGCGTCACAGCATTTTTTGCAGGAAGAATAGAGAAAATCGTACCCACACACATATTGATATCGATATTGCTCGAACCATCAAGCGGGTCAAACAACACAAGATATTTACCATTTTCTTGAGCAGGCGTGAAGTCATCAAGTTCTTCTGATGCTAAACCGCCAACGTTTTTATTGATTTTTAAAGCGTCGATTAAATAATCATTTGAAATAACATCCAGTTTCTTTTGTTCTTCGCCTTGAACATTTTCGTTTTGTGCGCTGCCTAATACACCTGCTAAAGCACCTTTTTGCAAAGCCTGATCAATGGTTTTACATGTATTGGCAATCGTTTCAATAACATCAGCAAGTTCAGCTGTTAAGTTCCCTTGTTGTTGTTCTAAATATTGGGATAGGGTGCGATATGACATATCAGTTGTGCTCCAAAAGCAATAAAATTCTATCAAATTAAAGAATGCGACTATTTTAGATGAGTTCGACAGAAAATAAAAATTATCCTGTGTTATTTGTCGTGAAAATACCCTTGAAAGTATTTTATAAAGTGTTATGTTAAATTTATAAGCAAAGGAAATAAGGAGTACTAACATGACAACGGCAAAGTTTGATGCGACTCCAACCGAAAATGAAGGCATTGATTTAAAAGAAATTAGTGCTGAAAATGTGAAAGATGCATGGAAAGATTACGAAGCAAAACCCGAATTCAAAGAATTCAATAAGCACGATATGATTGAATCTATGCAAAGTCACAAGCCTGACGAATCAAAGGCTTAGCGAATTAAAAAGTGCTTATAAATAAAACAGTACTTTTTTGCGGAATAGTTTTTAAAATAAAATTGAATCTGCGTTGAAATAGATGAGGAGAGTCGCTTTAAACAAAGTTGTTACTGTTTTGACTATTTTCAACACAAAATAAATGCCCAATTGAATTGAGCATTTATCAATGATCCAGAAATATTACTTTGACATTATTTTAATAATGGCGGTACAGCTTCGTAGTTAATTTCTACACGACGATTTTCTTTCCAAGCCGCTTCATCATGTCCAGCATTGATCGGCATTTCTTTGCCATAACTTACTGCTTCAAGCTGAGTTGATTTAACACCATTGGTAATTAAATAACTTTCAACCGCTTTCGCACGACGTTCACCCAAAGCCATGTTGTACTCACGCGTACCACGCTCATCTGTATGACCAGTTAAAGCAACTTTAGAATTTGCATTGGCAATTAGGAATTGAGCATGTGCTTGAAGTGTTTGATAATCTTCATTTGAAAGATCACTGCTATCATAATCAAAATGAACAACACGTTTCGCTAAAAATGCTTTATTTGCTTCAGTGACACCTTTAGAAGAAGCACCATTTAAATTTTGAGCATTTAAAGCAGCATCTTCACTTAAACCATTGGTATTCACTGTTGTTGCACCATTAGGATTGGTCCCAGTTTCAACAGTTGCAGCAGGCTTACGACTTGCACAACCTGTCATTACAAGGCTTACAGCCAATAATGGTAAAGCTAAATATTTTATCGAATTCATTTTAATCTCCATGACTTCTTAAATTAACACTATATACACATAAAAATGATTGTTTTAGGGGCTACTTCGGTGCCCAAGCGGGTTCACGTACTTCACCTTGCTCACTTGGTAAATTCATACGGAAACGACCATCTGTAGACATGATTGCCAATAAGCCACGACTTCCTTCACGTGTTGCATAAACCACCATTTGTCCATTTGGAGAGAAACTTGGCGATTCATCTAAACTGGTTGGCGTGAGGATATTGGTAATTCCTGTCGAAATTTCTTGAATCGCAACTTTGTAGTTACTACCCGACGGACGATGTACCAATGCAACATATTTACCATCGGCACTTAGCGTTCCGCGTGCATTAAATGCACCACGGAAAGTTAAACGTTTAGTTGAATCATCCGCAAAGCTATAACGGTAAATTTGCGCAGAGCCACCACGATCAGATGTAAAAATAAATGATTTTCCATCTGGTGAATAACGTGCTTCTGTATCAATTGCGCTATCGTTGGTAAGTCGCTTCACTTGGCGCGACTCTAAATCCATTTGATAAATTTCAGGATTACCATGCATAGATGCAGTAAATAGCATTGATTTGCCATCAGGTGAGAAGCTTGGTGCACCGTTTAAGCCACGGAAACTGGCTAATTTTTCACGTTGGCCTGTTGCCAAATCTTGTATATAAATCGCAGGACGTTTGGTTTCAAAAGAAACATATGCAATTTTTTTCGCATCTGGTGTCCAAGCAGGGGATAGAATTGGATCACGTGAACTTAAAACAGTTTTTGGTTGCTCTCCATCTGTATCTGCAATTTGTAGCGTATAACGCTGTTCTGGCGTTGCAGGATTACGCAATACATAAGCAATTCGACCACTGAAATCACCTTGAATACCCGTCAACGCTTGATAAATTGCATCACTGATCATATGTGCGGCAGAGCGAACACGTGAGGCTGGAATGCTGAGTAATTCATTGAGTAAGAATTTTTGTTTTTCAACATCATACAATTGATAATGAACAGAAAGCGAACCATCTGCATTGGTTTTAGATTCACCTAAGACCACATAAGGAACACCAGCAGCTTTCCATGCTTCTGCATTGACATTGTTAATAGATGCTGTTGCAGGAAGATTTTGTGATGCACTGGTAAAACGACCTGAGCGATTTAAATCCTGTTCTACCACTGGATAAATTGATTGATCATTGCTGAAAGGAATAATCGCAATTTTGGGTGCGGATTCAGGTGCTTTGGCAATTTCCAAATGGAGCTGTGCATAAGAGGTAGTAACGAGTGCAGGACTCAGTGCAGCAATAATTGCTAATCCTAATAGTTGTTTAGGCATGATTTTCATTGGACTTCATGTACTCAAATATTGGTTTTAAACTATGCATAGCTTTGTAGCATAAAGAGATAATTTTAATCTATATAAAGCATGTAATTATGAATAAAAGATTAAAGTAGTTTAGTTTCACTATAAAAAACAAACTCAATTTTATTGCAAAGATGAATTTTACTTTCATCTTTGGGCATATCAAATGGTACGGATTTAAAAATAGCTTTTTTTAATGCTTGAACCGTAATGTCATTATTGCGTCCATTGGTTTGAATTCTTTTAATTTTTCCATCATCTTTAAATTCAACCAGCACCTGTAGATTTTGGTTGGAAGCGGTAAAGGGTAATTTTAGATTATCCATAATTTTCTGTAAATTATTGGTATGGCAAGTGAGTAATTGAGGCGTATTAATCAGTGTTAATGGTAGGTGAGTGACGGTTAAAGGCTCACCTGATGAATCACGGTTTTGTTGACTCTGTGTATCTGTAGCTTGTTCTGCAAAAGTAGCAGGAATGGACAAAGCGAGCGTGCTGATTAAGCTAAAAATTTTCCAATTCATTTTTATTGTCCCTCAAAACACGAATAACTTCAAAATAGCATAAACCCTGCCGAAACAGGGTTTAAAATATTCACTTCAGTATATCACTTCACTGTAAATGAGGCGCTAAAACTGCGTGCTTCACGTTTTGCATCTGGATCGGAAGGCATCGGGAATGGTGCAGCATTTCTGACGGCTTGTTCTACACTGGCTTTCACATCAGGGTCGGAAGCATTCACAATCACAGAAGCAACACCACCACTCTCTGTTAATGTGACCCGAGCAGTTGCTTTTTGTCCAGATGAACCTGCAGGCATCCGCCATGCATTCTTCACTTTGTTTTCAAAGTCCCGTTTCGCTGATGAAGCAATTTTTCTAGCTTCAGCCTTTTTATTGGCAGCAGCTTCTTTGGCTTTTTCTGCCGCAGATGCTTTCTCTTCATCTAATTCACGTGCTAAATCAGCTTTGCGTTTAGCTTCTGCATCAGCTTTGGCTTTGTTTGCTGCATCTGTCTTGGCTTTTGCAGCAGCATCCGCTTTGGCTTTATTTGCCGCATCTGTTTTTGCTTTTGCGGCAGCATCAGCTTTGGCTTTATTTGCTGCATCTGTCTTGGCTTTTGCAACAGCGTCCGCTTTAGCCTTATTTGCTGCATCGGTTTTGGCTTTTGCGGCAGCATCAGCTTTGGCTTTATTCGCTGCATCTGTTTTTGCTTTTGCAGCAGCATCCGCTTTAGCTTGACGCGCTTTTTCTGCTGCTTCTGCATTACGTTTAGCTTGTTCATTAAGTTTCAACTGATGTGCCTTTTCAGCGGCATCGGCTTTGGCTTTTTGAAGAGCTTCCTGTTTTGCTTTCATAACGGCTTCAGCTTTTGCTTTATCCGCAGCATTTTTTGCTTGTAGAACTTTTTCGGCAGCTTCTTGCTTGGCTCTTTCAGCAGCTTCAGCCTTAGCTTGCGCTAATTGAGTGGCTTTTTCTTGTGCCATTTGAGCAGCCGCAGCCTCTTGTTGACGTGCTACCGCTTTGGCTTCTTCAGCCGCCTTTTTCATTTCGGCAGCTTTCGTATCTTCTGGCTTGGGTTTGTTTTCAGCAGGAATTACTGGCGCAGTTGGATTGGGTTCAGCCGTTTGTTTAACTTGCTCAGCAACTTTGGTATCCGCCGTTTCTTCAGAATCTGTTTGTTCTAACGGTTTTGCTTCAAGAGGCGGCAAATCTTCTGGCTTGATTAATACCGTTTTGATCTGTTTAGGTGGTTCAGGTGGCTTACTTAAACCGAGAAAAAGTAAGCCTGTTATTGCCACCACATGGATTCCAAAGGTAAATCCAAGCGCAATTGCTTTTTCTTTAGATTGTGGCTTTTGAATATTTTTCATAACTTACTTTACAGGCTCAGTCAGTAACCCAACTTGGCTTAAACCCGCATCTTGAAGGGCAGCCATGAGTTTGATGACTTCACCATAAGGGCGTGATTCACTACCATTAATTAACACGGTTAATTGTTTTTTGTCAGTTTCAGCTTGTTTTTGATTTTCCACTAAGACTGCTTTTAACTCGTCTAGCGTCATAACTTCATTGTTATGCACTTTGTCTTCGAGTTTGATGGTTCCATCAGCTTCTAAACTCACAATTGCAGGTCTGTCTTCAGATTGAATCGGGTTATTATTGGCCTGTGGTAAATCAACTTTTACCCCAGTGGTAATCATCGGCGCTGTAACCATAAAAATAACCAACAAAACTAACATCACGTCGATATAAGGCACGACATTCATATCACTTTTTAAAGGTTTTTTAATACGGTCAAAACTGCCTGAGCGTCGGATTGCCATTATTCAGCTTCCTGTGTTGTTCCCACAGACTGACGTTGTAACAGCGCCACCATTTCTTCTGCAAATAATGCACGATCTGAATAGATTTCTTCGCCCTTAGCTGTGTAATGGTTAAATGCCAATACAGCAGGAATTGCAGCAAAAAGACCAATCGCTGTTGCAATCAACGCCTCGGCAATACCAGGTGCAACAGTAGCAAGTGTAACTTGGTCTACTTGAGCTAAGCCAATGAATGCATTCATAATGCCCCAAACTGTACCAAATAAACCGACATAAGGTGCAACTGAGCCTATGCTGGCTAAAGCACTTAAACCTTGTTCTAAACGACTTTGGTCACGGCTTAAACCCACGCGTAGAATACGTTCAGTACCTTCGATCATTGACGAAGTTTCTGCATGACGTTTTTTAAGCTTTAAGAACTCACTTAAACCTTGATAAAAAATATCTTCTAAACCATCACGCTTAGAATTAAGTTGAGCATTGTTATATAACGTATTCAGTTCAGCGCCAGACCAGAAGATTTTTTGAAAATGATTATCTCCTTGTCTTGCGCGTTTATAGCCCATATGTAACTTGGCAATCAAATACCAACTAAAAACAGAGGCCAGTACTAAAACCAGCATGACCAATTGAACCACAGGGCTCGCTTGTAAAATTAAATCAGAGATGTGTAGAGAAGATTCTAGTTGTGTTGCCATAAGTTACATGTGCCAATAGTATTTTTATTCGTGAGCTAATTCTCGAAGAATTAAATCACGGATTTCGTCAGGAATTCTACGAGGTTTCATGTCTGTACCTAAACATGCCAATTCCACCTCGCCAGAAGCAAGCATGATTTCACCACGATATATATTTTGTTGCAATACAAATGACGAAGCTTTACATGAAACTACACTTGCTGTAACAGTAATAAGATCGTCCATAAGTATAGGGCGAGAATATTTCAATGCAATTTTATGTACCACAAAATTGTAATCTTTTTGATGCCAATAATGGTCAATACCAGATGCGCGCAACCATTCGGTACGAGCACGCTCCATAAAACGGATATGATTGGCATGATATACGATACCACCAGCATCTGTATCTTCTATATATACACGGATTTGAAATTCAAATTTGTTCGCCATGGTAAATACCCAATTCTATTTTAACCGATGAAATGTGCTGTTTTGCGTAGATTTTTACGATGATTCAGCCTTTGCTTGAAAGCTCGAATCTAAGCGCTGTAAGGCTTGCAAGTTTATCACACAGTTATTTTTGTGAATTGGCACAACACACCAACTTATTTCAATCAAAATAGAAAGACTGTTCTAAAATACGCAATGAAGTAAAACGGTAAAGAGATGTAAAATGTCTATAAGGTCACATTTTTGTCATTCATAATTAGATAAAATACAAAATGTCAGCAGTCAGATAAAAAGAAGAGAGTAATGAATCCCAATATAAGTCTTTCACAACGTTATTTAAATAAATTAGGTATTTCACAAAGTTTAGCTCCTACCTTAGATAATTTAAAAATACTCTTATCTCGACATTTGCATTCGATTCCTTTTGGTAATGTAGATTCATTTTTAGGTAATGAGGTTTCATTAGATATAGAGTATTTAAGTCATAAATTACTTGAACAAGATAGAGACGGCTATTGTTTAGAACACAGTAGTTTGATAGCTATTGCTTTGAGAGAGTTAGGTTATGATGCCTTTAATGTATTGGCTCGTGTGTATTATGAACAAACACCTGTAGAGGCTCCAAATCGTACGCATTTAGTGACAGTAGTTCGATTTGCAGATGATCAATTATTTTTGTTTGATCCTAATTTTGGCGGAATGACACCGACTCAAGTACTTTCTCTTCATTTAATAGATGAAGCGCAGCAAACACCACATGAAAACTTTCGTTTTATTGCAGTATCAGAAACGGGTTTAAGTGAAAAAGCATTAACAGATATGAAAGTGATGCTACAAGTTTATTTAAATGGTCGGTGGTTAAATTTGTATGCTTTGAATCCTGAGCAAATACCTGCAAAATCAGACATCATGATTGCAAATTGGTTCGTTTCAACATCACCACAGTCGTTGTTTACACAAAATCTTATTTTTAGTGTGATTACAGATGAAGGACGCGTGAATTTCAGAAATGGCGCACTTGCGATTTATGGCGAAAACAAAATTGTTAAACGTCAACTAACCAGCTCAGAAGAAATCCAAGAAGTTTTAGCCACAACTTTTAAATTGAATATTCAAAATATTAACTTTCAAAAAATAATGCTGAAATTAGAGCGATTAGGTTTTCCTTCGTTTGATAATCAATAGATATATTAAGTATTGATATTATTATAAAAAGTGTTAATTTTTGTTAAAAATGCAGGAATTTTTCTCTCATGGAAAACACAAACGTACAAGAAACAAAGAAGATCTCACAATTATATTTACAAAAACTGGGTATATTTAACGAAATTATTGAACCAACTTTAGAAAATTTAAATAGGCTCTTAGAGTTACATGTACAAAATATTGCCTTTGGAAATTTTAATCCTTTTCTAGGTTTACCCGTAGAATTAGATATTACAACATTGGTTGAAAAGATTTTAGTGCAAGGTCAAGATGCTTATTGTTTTGAGCATAATGTCTTAGCGAAAAATGTCTTGAATGAATTAGGCTATGATGCTTTTAATTTACTTTGTCGCGTTTATTATAAAAGTCATCCCACTGAATCACCAGCTAAAACACACTTAGTGACTATTGTTCGGTTAAATGATGAGGTGTATTTATTTGATCCGGGTTTTGGGGGAATGACGCCAACAAGTGTTCTGTCGATCCATTCTTTAGAAACATCGCAAGTTACTTTAAATGAGTCATTCCGTCTTATTCAAGTGACAGACAGTGGAATTGCTGAGTCAGCACTATTCGATATGAAATATATGCTTCAAGTTTGTGTTTCTGGTGAATGGGAAAATGTCTATGCGTTTAATCCAGAGCAGATCGCTGCTGATTCTGATATCAAAATTGCAAATTGGTTTATGTCTACATACCCTAAGTGCCCATTTACTCGAAATTTAATTTTATCGATTGTAAAGCAAGATAAACGTTATAATTTTAGCAATGGTGTTTTAAATATTCATCATAAGAATAATCAAACGCAGCAACAGATCGTAAAGAGTGACGATGAATTAAAAGAAATTTTTATTTCAATTTTCAAACTCAACCTTGATGCATTCAATATTGATGATGCTATTCATAAATTTCAAGCGCTTTAACAGAGAGCTTAGGTAAATGAACGGCATCATCAATGGGTATTTAAGCCTTTGGCTCAGGTGGTGTCATTCCAAACTGTAAATAAGCTTGGTTGGTTGCAATACGTCCACGTGCAGTACGCATTGCATAACCTTGTTGAATTAAATATGGCTCAATCACATCTTCCAATGTACCAGAATCTTCTGCCATAGCAGCCGCCAAAGCTTCTACACCCGCAGGGCCTCCATCGAAACGCTCTAATAACATCGATAAATAACGACGGTCTAAGGTGTCTAATCCATCTTTATCAACATTCAGCATATCTAAAGCGCGTTGCGCCATTTCTTGTGTGACTTCACCTGTGCCTTTGACCTGTGCATAGTCACGTACACGACGTAATAAACGGTTAGCAATACGTGGTGTTCCGCGAGCACGGCGCGCAATTTCTAAAGCACCATCTGCTGTCGTTGGTACATTCATTAATAGAGCTGAACGAGCAACAATATGCGTTAAATCTTCAACTGAATAAAATTCTAAACGTTGCACAATCCCGAAACGATCACGTAAAGGTGAGGTCAATAAACCTGCACGAGTTGTTGCTGCAACCAATGTAAATGGTGGCAGATCCAATTTAATAGAACGTGCTCCAGGGCCTTCACCAATCATAATATCAAGTTGGTAATCTTCCATCGCTGGATAGAGAATTTCCTCAATCACTGGTGAAAGACGATGAATTTCATCGATAAATAGAACATCACCTTCTTCAAGATTGGTTAACATCGCAGCTAAATCACCAGCACGTTCTAAGACTGGTCCAGAGGTTGATTTGAGATTACCACCCATTTCACGTGCAATAATATTGGCCAAGGTGGTTTTGCCTAAACCCGGTGGGCCAAATATTAAAGTGTGATCTAGCGCTTCGCCACGACCACGCGCCGCGCCAATAAAAATTTCCATTTGTTCACGAACCACAGGCTGACCGATATAGTCATCGAGTGAAGTCGGGCGAATGGCTCGATCAAAATGATCTTCTGGTTTTTCAGTACCACTGATTAAACGATCTTGCATGATTGTCTTAATCTATCTTATTTATTCATGGATTTAAGGGCAGCACGGATGATATCACTGGCTTCAGTATAGTCTGCTTTAACAGCATTAATCAGTTTTTGAGCCTCTAAAGGTTTATAGCCTAAAGATTGTAAAGCAGCTTCAGCTTCAGCAACGGCTGAATTACCTGTAAATTGAATTTGTGTCGCAGTTGAATTACTGGGTACGACACCAGTAGAAAATGCTTTAAAACGATCACGTAGTTCGATCATCAAACGCTCAGCTGTTTTTGTACCCACACCAGGTACTTTTACCAATGTTTTTACATCACCATGTTCTACAGTATGTACTAACATTTCAACACTTAAAGTTGAAAGAATACCTAAAGCCATTTTAGGCCCAACGCCGTTTACTTTTAGAAGGGTGCGGAAAATAGTTTTTTCTTGAGCATTTGAAAAGCCATATAGCAATTGCGCATCTTCACGAACAGCTAAATGTGTCCATAACGTGACTTTTTGACCTTTTTGCAACTGGCAAAAAGTTGAAAGCGGGGTGTCAATTTCATAACCCACACCATTTACATTTAAAAGTACGGTAGGCGCTTCTAAAGCTAAAACTTCACCAATAAGACATCCGATCATGAATATTGTTCACTTCTAAAAATTGTGAAACTAAGCTGTTTGAAAACCCAGTTTGTTTATTGAATTGTCCGAGTATAACCAAAACTGTGGATGACCTATACTCAAAATGATTCGGATGATTTAAAAGAAACCAACCTTATTGCCTTGTAACTCTTGCGCTAAATTATAAGCTTGATGATCTGAAAATTTACTCACAATATCTAAAACTTGCATAATATTGTCATAGTGATCATCGCTAAAACATGCGCCAAAACGCTCTAAAATAGACATGAGGCGACTATCTTTAAAGCTTAATGTTTTATTGGGTGTGGTTAATGGAATAAATGCATCTAAAATGTGTTGCAAACTTTGATGTGCAATAATTTCCAAACCAGATTTTTGGGGATGTTCAAAAATCTTTTCACGAGCAAGATTTTTAGCACGATCAATGCCAATTTCAATGTCCTGAGCACAATATTGCAACAGCGAACCTTTTAACTGACCTGATAAAATTTGAAAATGGTGTCGTGCAAAAGCAGTGGTGACTTCATCGACTAAACGCTTCATCACACGACCACGCAAAGCAGCAATTTTTTGTTGCCATGTGGTATAAGGCATGCTGAGTTCAGAAGGTATTCCAAAATCACCAATCAAATCTAGAAAAATAGGTTCAACTTCTTCATAGCTGAGCATATTGAGAATAATGCCATCTTCTAAATCAATCAGTGCATAACAAATATCATCTGCTGCTTCTAAAAGATAGGTGAGTGGATGACGACAATAATGATATTCACCAAGCTGAATTAAACCAAGCTGATCTGCTATTTGTTTAAGAATATTTTTCTCAGCTTGGTAACAACCAAACTTTGCACGTTTACTTGCAGGCGTGTCACCTTGCGATTCAATAGTTTTTGAAAGCCAAGGATACTTTAAGTAAGCCCCTAACGTTGCGTAAGTAAGGCGCATACCGCCATCATTAGGATGGTAATCTATCTTGGTCAGTAGTCTTAAACCTTGTGCATTGCCTTCAAATTGGCGTACATCGGCTTGTTGTTCAGGACTCAAATCTTTAAGAAAATCTGTATGTGAGGCATCATCAAACCATTCTCGAATAGCATATTCGCCCGCATGCCCAAAAGGCGGATTACCAATATCATGTGCTAAACATGCTGCTTGAATAATCGCACCAACATCAGCAGGGGAAATCCACACGGGTAATTCATCTTTAATTTTTTCCGCAGCTAACATACCTAGTGAACGTCCAATACATGAAACTTCTAGTGAATGCGTTAAGCGGGTATGGATACCATCATGTTGTGTTAGTGGATGAACTTGCGTTTTACGATTGAGTTGTCTAAAGCTTTGTGAAAATATAATGCGGTCATAATCTTTATGAAAAGGGCTACGTGCCTGTTCTGTATTTTGTTTTTTACTACCCATTCGAACTGTTGAAAGCAGTTCTAACCAACGCATTTGAGTCATTTATCGTTATTCAGTTATTGCTTATGGGTATGATGCCAAATTTATTGAAAATGTACTAGAGTAGGGCGACATAGTTTGTCTTAATCAATTTTATAGTTTTGGATATTCCCAATATTTTTCGCCATTATTCTGAAAATAATTGATGATGAAATCATAAAAATTCGTTTCAATAATTTGCCATTCATTCCTTGGTGAAATGGGGCAAACAATTATGATTGTTCCAAAATCCGCTATGCTTGGATCAAGCCTTACTAAAAGTTTCTCACCATCACCTAAAAATTCACCAATAATACGGTCACCAGTTAAAGCGTCATCGTATCTATCCTCAAAAAACTCAGCTGTAATTCTTTGAATTAGATGCAAATCAAGTAGATGTAAGCCCCATTGACCATATGTTGCATCTTGAAATAGATATGCACCATTTGATTGTTTGAAAAACTCATTGAGTTCATTAGGGAAGTTAAATTTTAATAATCGCGAGGCTTCTACACCATGATGAAATAGACATCTAAAACCTAGATCAGAGCTAATACTTGAATTATTCTTTGGAAATAAATATTGGTTTTGAGTGTTTGCAATAAGTTCTTTATACATTTTAATCCATTTAGTGTTTCAATCTATTTGAAAAAGAATATTGAAAATGATGTCTGAATAATATGCCTGAAATTTTACGTAAATTTAATGACATTATTCTTTTTGAGTAAGAAGAATCTAGTCGCCCAAAGAGTTTTTATGGAATGAATTAACAATGAACAGCATATAAATAATGCTGTTCATTGCCAATCTAGTTATAAATTAAATTGAAATTAGGCCAGAAAAATTAACCAACAATCGTAATGATATTGGTGGTTGCTCTAAGTCCATCCAGAAATTTTTTACCATCACGTAAATCGAGGTTTAAATTTAATTGATCTAGAACTTTAGGATCTTGAATATCGACACCACTGCGTTCTAGTGTTCCCAATAGATCAGCAAGAAATCGAGTCCGTGCAACAGGATTCGTTTCAAGCTTTTTTTGTAAAGACTTCATGTCACTCATGATTTTCTCCGTTATAAAACATTAGGTTATGATTTCTTCTACTACAGACGTCGCTTTGTTTATACCCAACAACTCAACGACGATTTCAAGCGCATGAGATACTTTTTCCTTCTCATACTCTGAAATGACTTGCAATACCTCACTACACATCGCTTTATCTTTAAAAATAGCGTTGCATAAACTGCATGGCCCGACTACATCTTGAGCCTGAGGGAGTTGCGTATATAGATGTGGTGCTCGGTTATGTAAAATTGAATACAACTCTCCAAAACCTTGCCTTTTCATAATTCGGAACAGTAAAGAGCCTTCTATTTTTTCCCAAATTTCTCGTAAAGATAGATCATGGGCATTACCGACCTTTATACCGGGCGTAGCTCGATTAAATGTAGAACAACATGGGTAAACCGAACCATCATGCCAAATGACAATGTCATGATTGACTCTGCGATAGCAGCAAAGATCCTCTGTATCCAAGGACAAACCATAAAGCTCTTGAGTAATGTCCCATTTTTTCGCCATTCCCACTTTTGCGACATATTTGGTCAATAAAGAAACTTTAGGTAAATCAATTGCTTCAGGTAAAAAGGATTCTAATGATTCATGAATACTATTGAATGTGCCGACGACATAAGTTGCGATACCCAGTTCACTTGCAGCACGGACAGCATTCATAACAATAGCTTTGTCTACAAACTTCATATGACTAGGATCATGGCTAATATTTAGCCTAATCAATCCTTTGTTTTTTAAATAACCCAATAACTCCTTACTATAAGCATCATCAACTGCCCAATGTGCCGCTGTTGCAATGGTAAAAGGTAGATTTACCTCATAAAGTACATCAGCCAAAGCACAAATCTCTTCAGGGAAAAGTAAAGGTTCACCACCTGTAAAACCAACAGATGAAAATGTATCGAGCTCAGCGGCTTCTCTGATCAGTCGTTCAGCCAAAGCAAAAGGCATTTTTTCTTTACGATTTGGGTTACATCCATAACAACAAAAGTCACATGCTAAAGCGCATTTCATCGTGTAATTTAGGACTAAGACGTCATTTTCTTTTCCTTCCCAATCATGGACTTCAGTTGGGATCCATTCTTTTAATTTAAGCTTTTTCATCATTATTCTGACTTAAAATTGCCGAATTTATAGGCGGTAATTAAAACTAGATTATTTATTTAAAATGCATGTTATTTAATTGTATGGTTGATATTGTTTTTTGAAATTAAAAAAAATTATTTTAGATGTATTTTTGGTTTTTTAAAATGTTTGTTATATTTTATTAATGTGATTATTTGAGTTAATAATATTGTAGTTTGCAAGGGGGTATTTTTATTTAATCGTATATATTTTATTCAACTCGATGTTTTAATGTTGATCTTATTTGGGGTTTATACAATTTAAGATGATTTTTATTCCTAATTATTAACTTATTCTTAATTGTGAATTAAGGTTAATATTGTCAATGTTTTAATTTTATTTAAAAACAGGGTGTTAAGTTTATTGATTTAAGCTTGGAAAATGTGGAATTCTAAATGAATGTAATCTTTAGTTTTATTCTTATTTATAGAGAATTTTCACTCAATAAAATTAAATGTTTTGGATAAGAAAATAAGTTGAAAATTAAATAATCTATATTTTATAGTTAGATGTAATAAAATTCAAATTTCATTTTTGAATTTATGGTGCTGAAAACTGTATTTTTTATTATCATTTGCTTAATATTTTATTTTGAACTGAGGGTATAGGTTATTCAGTCGATTGGTTGAATTTGGTTGAATCTATACGACATAATTAAATTTAATTAAATGCTTTGACGATTTATTCAGTTTTATGAGATTTAAGTTTCAAAGTTTGAAAATTGCGGTGAGTTAGGCTTACTTTGCCTTGATATCAATTAAATATTTGTTACCAATTACATTAAAATTAAAGCAATGAACGTAAAAGCAAGTACTTGCATGAAAAAAATCTCCTATTTTTAAAGTGGATATGACTAGCTGAAAATTTGCTTTCACAGTAGAATATGCGCTCTCTTCAAGTCACATTGTGGTGGGTTGCCTAAACCTGCCCGTGGAGCCAAAAACAGCATGTTTATCATTGCCGGTGCACCCGCACATTCTTCTTTTAAGCAAACACAACTATTAACACGTTTATCGTCTATCAGTTCTGTTCAATCAATAGAAAGCCAATGGGTCTATCTGTTTGACCAAGCGCTCAACGAGCAACAACAGCAATCTGCTTCACAGCTATTAAATGACGGAGCAACTTTCCAAGTTCGTCAGGCTGCAAATGATGAAGTTCAGATTTTAGTGACGCCGCGTGTTGGTACAATTTCGCCGTGGTCATCTAAGGCAACGGATATTTTTGCAAACTGTAATACACCGATACACCGCCTTGAACGCGGTGTTTTGTTTACTTTAAAAGGTATTTCTAAAATATCTGAAGACGTTAAACAGGTTTTGCATGACCGCATGACTGAAAGTGTGTTCAATCAAATTGATGACGCTGTAGCATTATTTTCAGAAACAGCTCCGAAACCGTTGAACTCGATTGATGTTCTTGGTCAAGGTAAAGAAGCATTGGTTAAAGCCAATTCTGAGTTTGGTTTTGCACTGTCAGACGAAGAAATTGATTATTTAACGGCTGCATTTAATAAATTAGGTCGTAATCCAAACGACATCGAATTGATGATGTTTGCTCAAGCAAACTCTGAGCATTGTCGTCATAAAATCTTCGGTTCTGAATGGACAATTGATGGTGAAAAACAACCATTGTCATTGTTCCAAATGATTAAAAACACCTATAAAGAATCCCCTACAGATGTATTGTCAGCATATAAAGACAATGCTTCAGTGATTGTTGGTTTTGATACACAACGTTTCTATCCGAAAAAAGATGAAGCGACAGGTCACCATATTTATAAGTACAAGAGCCAAGCTGCCCACATTTTAATGAAAGTGGAAACGCATAACCATCCAACAGCAATTGCACCATTTGCAGGTGCTGCGACAGGTTCAGGTGGTGAAATTCGTGATGAAGGTGCGACAGGGCGTGGTGGTAAACCAAAAGCGGGTTTAACTGGTTTTACGGTTTCAAACTTAAATATTCCGGGTTTTGAACAACCTTGGGAAGACAATTACGGTAAACCATCTCGTATGGCATCGCCACTTCAAATTATGATTGAAGGACCTTTGGGTGGTGCAGCGTTCAATAATGAATTTGGTCGTCCAGCACTCAATGGTTATTTCCGTACTTTTGAGCAAAATGTCAATGGTGATGTAAAAGGCTTCCATAAGCCAATCATGATTGCGGGTGGTTACGGTAATATTCGTCCTGACCATGTTGAAAAAGATGCGATTCAACCGGGCGATTTACTTATTGTTCTCGGTGGTCCTGCAATGCTGATCGGTTTAGGTGGTGGTGCAGCGTCTTCTGTAGATAGCGGTAAATTGGGTGAAAACTTAGATTTTGCATCTGTACAACGTGAAAACCCTGAAATGGAGCGCCGTTGCCAAGAAGTGATCGATGCTTGTTGGAGAATGGAAGATTTCAACCCAATTGTGTCTGTACATGATGTGGGTGCAGGTGGTGTTTCTAATGCGATGCCTGAATTGGTAAATGACCATGAACTTGGTGCGATTCTAGATCTTCGTAAGATTCCATCGCTTGAACCGGGTATGTCTCCAATGGAAATCTGGTCAAACGAAGCCCAAGAACGTTATGTACTTGCGATTCATCCAAGCTCTTTGGCATTATTTGAATCGATCTGTGCACGTGAACGTTGCCCATTTGCGGTACTTGGTGAAGCAACTGAAGCACGTCAATTGACCGTGAATGATCCATTATTCGACAATAAAGCTGTGGATATGCCAATGCAAGTGATGCTTGGCGGCACACCACGTATGAGTCGTTCATATGAAACTGTAGAACGCAAAGGTGATGCTTTTGATGCATCACAAGTGGATTTAAAAGATGCGATTTTCCGTGTACTTAAAAATCCAACAGTTGCATCTAAATCATTCTTGATTACGATTGGCGACCGTTCAATTACAGGTATGGTCGCACGAGACCAAATGGTTGGACGTTGGCAAGTTCCTGTTGCAGATGCTGCGGTAACCACAACAAGTTTGCAAGGTTATACAGGTGAAGCAATGGCAATGGGTGAACGTCCACCTGTGGCATTGTTAAATCCTGCTGCTTCAGCACGTTTGGCTGTAGCAGAAGCGATTAGTAACATTATGTGTGCCAATATTGAACAGATCAGTGACATTAAATTGTCTGCAAACTGGATGGCAGCAGCAGGTCAAAAAGGCGAAGACCAAGCTCTATTCGAAGGTGTAAAAGCCATTGGTATGGAAATGTGTCCAGCTTTAGGAATTGCTATTCCTGTAGGTAAAGACTCATTGTCAATGCGTACTACTTGGAATGATGAAGGTGAAGATAAAGCCGTTACTTCGCCAATGTCAGGTGTTATTACAGCATTTGCACCTGTTTTAGATGTGCGTAAAACATTGACACCTGAATTGAAGAATGAAGATTCAGTCTTAGTTCGCATCGATTTATCGAAAGGTCAGTTCCGCTTAGGTGGTTCAATCCTTGCACAAGTCTATAAAGCGATTGGTTCAGTTACTCCAGATGTTGATAGTTTTGATGACTTCAAAGCATTCTTTGCATTGGTACAAGATTGGAACAACCGTGGTTTAATCAAGGCGTACCATGACATTGGTGATGGTGGCTTATTGGCGACTGTTGCAGAAATGATGTTTGCTTCTCGTCTAGGTGTTGCTTTAGAAGATCAAACGACTGAAAGTTTATTTGCAGAAGAAATTGGCGCTGTATTACAGATTACCCAAGCAGAATGGACGACCTTAAAAGCTGAAGTTGCGACTTCAAGCTTAAGAGATGCGATTACTGTTGTGGGTACTGTAAATGATTCTGACCAATTGTCTGTAAATGGTTTGGTTCTAGATCGTGCTGAATTACAACAAGCTTGGACTGAGGTTTCACACCAAATCCAACGTTTACGTGACAACGTAGAAACTGCGGATTCTGAATTTGCTTTGATTACAGATACAAAGCATAAAGGTATTATTGCATTACCAACATTCGATTTAAATGAACCTGTTGAAGCGCCTTATATCAACGAACGTCGCCCGAGCATGGTGATTTTACGTGAACAAGGTGTCAATGGTCATGTCGAAATGGCAGCTGCATTTGACAAAGTTGGCTTTAACACGGTCGATGTTCACATGAGCGATTTGCTTGCAGGTCGTGTGGATTTAGATGATTTTGAAGGTCTGGTTGCATGTGGTGGTTTCTCTTACGGTGACGTCATGGGTGCTGGCGGTGGCTGGGCGAAATCAGTACTATTCAATCCAAAATTACGTGATCAGTTTGAAAAATTCTTTAACCGTGACAATACTTTCTCTGTCGGTATTTGTAATGGTTGTCAGATGTTGGCACAGCTTGCACCACTTATTCCAGGTGCTGACAACTGGCCGCGTTTCCGCCGTAATACTTCAGAAGTTTTTGAAGCACGTGTTGTGAATGTTAAGGTTGAAAAATCACCATCGATTCTTTTAGAAGGTATGGAAGGTTCAATTTTACCTATCGCTGTGGCACATGGTGAGGGTCGTGCAGAAGCTTCTGCTGAAAACTTTGCATCGTTGAATGCGTCTAATCAAGTAATCTTGCGTTATGTAGATAGCTTGGGTAATGAAACTCAACAATATCCATTAAATCCGAATGGTTCACCTGAAGCGATTTCAGGTGTGACGTCGAAAGATGGTCGTGCAACGATTATGATGCCGCACCCTGAGCGTAATTTCCGTGCGATTCAGCATTCTTGGAAACCTGAAGAATGGACTGAAGATGGCGCATGGTTACGTATGTTCCGTAATGCACGTAAGTTTATTGGTTGATTAGAACAGATTAAATTGATTAAAAGCCCCGCAAGGGGCTTTTTTTTGTTTTTGAATATATTCACCCTAGAAGAAGTCGTAATGTAATTCTTTGTTGGTGGATATAGCATCATAAAATGAGCATAGCCTTATATTTGGTTAAATAAGTTAGATTAATTTGCGTAGCTGATGTCTCACTTTTCAGGGATGAAAAGTGACAAAAATCCTTTGTTGGGCGAGGGATACATCCTATATCCCCACCCAACGGCGGCATCCATGCCGCCACGCGATAGCCGAACTCTGTATGATTAAATGATGAAATAAAACAAAAGCAATTTAATTTATCTCAGGTTAATTGTATTGATGGAGCTAAGATAATTTTAGTTACATTTCACAACTTGGTTTAATTATTGCTTATCCTATATTGTCTATTAAAAGATCAATGTTTTGCCCCAACAACGTTTCATAATGTAGCAAGAGTGAGGTGATAAAATGATAAGAACAGCCAATTATTCTAATGTTGATCGTATAGCCATGCGCCATAAAGGGTGGAAATGGTTTAGTGTAGTTTTAAGTTTGCAAATATTGATGGTTTTTGCTGCTTATTTTATAAGATAAGTTTTAGTTGTTTTATTTGTATTGAAAAGATGGTTAGCTATTCATAATTATTTTTATCAATATTAATTGTTTAAGACAAATACCCAAACAAAAGCCACCCGAAGGTGGCTCCCATTTATCTTGAAAAATCTTAATGTGTGGCATCAAAATTATAAGATTTTTGCTTTTCAGTATCGAATTTGCCTTCCCATTTACTAATGACAAGAACAGCAAGCGCATTACCAATCACATTCAACACAGTACGCGCCATATCTAAGATACGGTCAATACCAGCGATAAACGCAAGACCTTCAAGCGGAATACCGACGCTACCTAATGTTGCCAGCAGTACAACAAAAGATACACCAGGAACACCTGCAATGCCTTTAGAGGTAATCATCAACGTCAACACTAAAACGATTTGTTGCGTAATCGTCAAATCAATGCCATAAAGCTGAGCAATAAAAATTGCTGCAATACTTTGGTACAACGTAGAACCATCTAGGTTAAAAGAATAACCAATAGGAACAACGAAACTGGTAATTGATTTTGGCGCACCATAAGCTTCCATTTTTTCCATCATACGAGGTAAAACGGTTTCAGAGCTTGCAGTAGAGTAAGCAAGAATCAATTCATCTTTTAAGATTTTGATAATTGTCCAAATACTAAAACCGCAGAATTTAGCCACAAAACCAAGCACGATAAAGATAAAGAATAAGATAGTTGCATAAACCAAAACAGCGAGCTTAACCAAAGGTAAAAGCGAACTAAAACCAAAGTTTGCAACAGTCGCAGCGATCAAACCGAATACACCAAAAGGCGCAAACATCATAATCATATGCGTTACTTTAAACATGGTTTCAGAAACAGCTCTTAATACATCAATCAAAGGCTGTTTGGTTTCTTTGGCTAAAGAACCCAAGCCAATACCGAATATCACAGCAAAGAAAATGATAGGTAGCATATGCCCATCATTCATTGCAGCGAAAATATTGGATGGAATAAGTGAAAGAACAGTATTCACTAAACCATGAGCTTGATGACTGACTTCCTGAGTGGTTTGTTGATATTGTGAAATGTCCGATGTCGTTAATTTCGACATATCGATACCAGCACCCGGCTGGAATACATTCGCTGCAACTAAACCAACAATAATTGCAACAGTCGTAATGACTTCAAAATAAACAATGGTTTTGAAACCTAGCTTACCAACACTTTTACTATCCCCAGCATTGGCAATTCCTAAAATCAGCATGGAAAGCACAAGAGGGACTACAATCATTTTAATAAGATTAATAAAAATCTTACCTAATGGTTGTAAAAAGTTGGCAACAACATTGTCACGGATTTCAGGAGAATTGTGCAGAAAAGCACCAACAAGAATACCTAGAACGAGCGCAATAACAATTTGCCAAGCTAGGCTTATTTTCATTTTCTTCATACTGAGCCCTTAAAATTCAGATTTTGGCGAAAAGGGAACACTCTATGAAAAAAACGCAAAAAAACGCCCACTAAAACATATAGATGCTTTAGGGTGGGAGATTTTGAACGTTCAGAGTATTTCGAAAATGGTCTATTCTGCGCTTATTTAGACAACTGTACTATTTTTTTTGCATAAATGTAGTTCAATCGTTTGAAATTAATTCAGTTTAATTTGCTGATTCGATAGATTATTGTTATTTGATTATCTTTGTAGATTAAATTGAGGGTGCTCCTGATTATTTTTTGTCAATTTTACCTAAACGATAAAATGCCCAAATGAAGAATATTGCGGCAAAGCATGTTAAATAAATCAATTTAGGGATAATAAGTTCAGTAGATGCCCCCATTTGATTGAGTTGGATAAATAAATTGATTCCCTGTGTAGAAGGCAAAATGTTTGCAAAATATTGCATCCATAGCGGCATGGCTTGAAGAGGCCAAGCAGCACCTGAAAGAAGAAATAATGGGATTGAAGTAAAAACAATCAAATGTCCAGCACGTTCAGAAATATCTAAATAACTTGCCAGTACCATTGCCAAAGCAATCGCACTACTGATAAAAATAGGTACAGCGATTAACATCCCCCAAAAGTTTCCTCCTCGTGGATAATCATTCAACCAAAATGTAAATCCAAAAAGATAAAAACAACCTAAGCAGCCAATGGTCAATGCAGAGAAATAAATTCCGAAAAACTCAGCGGTTGTCGCTTTCCATCGTCTTTCACGGTAACTCGCGATGAGCATGCATAAACCTAAAACAATGGTTTGGTGAATGATTAATGGTGCGACAGCAGGGAAAATATAGCTTCCATAGCCTGAAAGTGGGTTAAAAAGTGCAATTTGGTGAATCGGCAGTGCTAATTCAAAATGCGAAACTTGACCAAATTTTTGAGCTTGCTCAGCAATAGCATGCTCAATGGCTGTGGCAAGTCCTAATCCAATTTGCTTGGTTTTTAGAAAATAAGCAGCACTCAGATATAAACCAATTCCTCCCACCTCACCACGAGCAAGACTATTCGACAGATTTTCAGGTAATAATAAAATACCATCAGCTTTCTGTTGTTGAATCATCTGCTTGGCTTCTTCAAAGTTGGTGGTTATTTCTATAATTTTGATATTTGGGCTTTTAGCAATTTGGCTAATGATTGTATTGCTGATGGCACTTTGTTCTTCATCTACAATAATAATTGGTAAATTTTCAGCTGTTTGTGATTGATAAGCAGCAGGATAGAAAAAACTATAAAAAAATACTGACAGAACCATTGTGGTTAGAATAGATGAGTTTTTTGCAATATTCTTAAATGTCTCAAGATAATATTTCAATAGATTTCGAAAGAAATTAACCATGACGTGCTTCCTTCAAATTTTTATTAAGAAGCAAGGTCGAAACAGCAAAATAAAAGATGCAATATAAAGTCAAAATCATCAAAGGGATAAATGAGATAGAAAGGGGGCTTCCAATCACCCATTGTTCAGTTTGTAATTTTGCATAAGGTGTATAAGGGATAATATTCGCCCAAAACTGTGTAAAAATTGATGCATTATTCAGTGGAAGGGTAACGCCTGCGAAACTTAGGGAAGAACCGCCATATACGGCAATAAAACCAAAGGTTTTGGATAAATTTCGAGTGGCTAAAACGACTGTAGTACTGATCAATGCATAGGCACTAAACAGTAAGAATTGTCCAAGTAAAATAATCCACAAACTGCCAGCAATAAACCAACCTCGAATCACCACAAGCCAAAACATCCAAGCCCATGTCCAAAAGCAAAAAATCAGTACATAAACTAAGTTTTTACTGAGCAGTGCCTGAAATGTAGCTTGACCATTGACCCATTGATTGAGTGTGCCATATTTTAGCTCTTGACCCACAGCAAAAGCCACGCAACAACAGAGCAGCAAATGCAGAATGGCTGGAATCATAAAAGGTTCTAAGTAAAACTCATAACTTAGGTTTGGATTAAATAATGGAGAGATTTTGACATGTGCTGTTGAAAATTCAGCATAAGGGATTTTATTTTCAAGATAAGAATCTTTTGCAAAATCACCAATCGCTTCTACGGTAGAAAGTAGCATTTTAGAAGATATGCTATTCCCAATACTAAAATAAGATTGATTAAAGGCAATACTGATTTGGGCATCCTGAGCTTGCACTAAACGTTGCTCAGCGCCTTGTGGAATATGAACATAGCCCCAAATTTTTGTCTGATTAATCAATCGTTCAATTTCGCTTTGGTTTTCTGAAATACGATAAATTTGAATGGTGGTGTTGAGACTCAAATGTTTTTCTATATTTCGGCTCAGTTCGCTGTGATCTTGATCAATAATTGCAATAGGTAAGTGTTCTGCCTTACCTGAGTAAAACATGCTACTGAATAAAATAATGATCAAGAGTGGGGCGAGTGTGACTAAACACAAATCCCACTTGTGTTGCAGTAAATAGCGCAATTCTCTCAACATGCTCGCCCACATGTCTATGGGTTCTCTTTCAGTTTAAAAATAACGCTCATGCCGACTTTTAAATCGGTTAATGGTTCTGCGGGTGTTAATTTAATTTTAAAACTACGAATATCATAACCACCTGTTTGACGTGTGGTTTTGATGGTCGCAAATTCACCTTCTGCATCAATATTCTTAATATTAAATGAAATAGTTTGATGGAGTGCAGGAATAAAACCGTCTAAAGACTTCGCTTGATAAACTTGCGTGTATTGGTCTTCACGAACATTTAAACTGACCCATTGCTCGTCATCTTGAAGGATACTGACCACAGGCACACCTATTGCTGCAACGAGTTCCGATGGCTTACCGTAGGTTTTAGAGACTGTTCCACTGATTGGCGAAAATAGTTTTGTTTCGGCTTCCAATGCATTGGCTTCAGCGACAGCAGCTTTGGCGATTTCTACTTGTGCATCAGCACTGGTTTTTTGCTCAGAAGTGCTACCACGGTTTGCTCGGGCATACTGTTGGTAGGCTGCTTCTGTAAGTTGAGTGGCTGAAATTGCCGCGGCTTGCATTTCATCACGACGTTGACGAGAAATGACACCTTGCTGATAAAGATTTTGTCCACGGTTAAACGTTGTTTTGGCAAGATTTTCTTGAGCTTTCAGACTTTGCCAATTGGCATATAAACTGTCGATATTTTCCTGTTGAGCACCTCGATCTACACTGGATTGCAAGGCAAGCGCCGCTTGTAAACCTGCTAAAGCTTGCTGTTTACTTGTTGCAATTTCAGGGCTACTTAACGTAACGAGTAACTGTCCTTTTTTAACTTTTTGACCATCGTGGACAAAAATGCCTTCAATTCGACTGGGAACTTTGGTACTCACATGTAAAGTTTCGGCTTCGACACGGCCTTGTACATCAATCGTTTTCGGTTGATAACTTTTCCATAAGCCAAATGCAATGAGTCCAAGTAGTGCAATAAAAATGATCGTCCCGATAGCCAGTAGTGCTTTCTTTTTGGAAGAATCATTTGGTGTTATAGGTTGTTCTTTAGGTTTTAAGTCTTCATCTTTTTTAACATCTACATCTGACACATCTGAATTCACGGGAATATCATGCTGTTCTGTTAAAGAATTAGATTCTAAACCTTGTTTCGTATCCAATGAACTGTCGTTTTGATCAGCGTTGTTGTTTGTATCTGGATGCGTATTTTCTTGTGTCATTTATTTTCCATCCTAACGAATATAATCAGTATGAGATTGATTTACATAGTTTTTAAACTGATCAATTGAGCCATGACTTTGTAGTAGTGTTGCGAGTGATATCACATATTTATAAGCATTCAATGCTTTTTCGGCTTTTAAAATGCTTAATTGATTCTGTGCATCAATCACCTGTGTTGCTGTGCCCATATCTTCTTTAAATGAAAGGGTTTGAATTCTTAAATTCTCTTGAGCAGCTTGTTCATTTTGTTGAAGTAATTGATTACTTTGTTGAGCTGAGCTTAATTCACTATAGGATTTATAAATCACATTCTCAATTTCTTGTTGAGTGCGTGCAGTTAATAGCTCAGTTGCATAACGTTGTAACTCAGCAGCTTGTACGCTTTTATTTTTATCAATACCTGAAAATAAGTTATAACGCGCTGCGACACCGACAATCCAGTTCTGGTCTTGATCTAGACTGTATTCGCCAAAAGCAAACAAACTTGGTTTTTTAGCTGCACTTTGAACTTTAATATTCTGATTGGCAAGTTGTGTATCCATGCGCATTTTACGAACCAAACTTGATGTTTCAGGATAAGAAGCAAGGAGTTGATCTAAAGATTGGCTTTGTAGACGATTGACAAAAAGTGGCGTGGTCAGCTGATCAATCGATGGTTTATTCAATAAGTTTTTGAGTTGGAATTGACTAGACTGTAAATTCGCTATGATATTTTGATTGTTCCGTTGCGCATTATTACGTGCAACTTCAAATTGCATTCGTTGTCCTTTGCTAATAAAACCTTGTTTTTCAAGTTTTAATGCATTTTCATAATGTTGTTGCAAGGTTGATAATGTTAAGCGACTCGTTTCTAAAAGCTGTTGTTGTAGTTGCACATTAAAATAGGTTCGAATTATTTCAAACCGTTGCACATCTTGCTGTTGTTTGGAATCGAGTTGGCTACGTTCCGCTTTAAGATTTGCAATCTGCTTTGTTGTCGTGGTGATACCGCCTGTATAAATTGGCATCATGACAGACACAGTAGGGCGAACGACTTCATCTTCTAGTACAACATTTGCAGTATCTGGAACTAAGCCAATACCACTATGGATTCCCTGTGCAAGACCATCTTTTAAAGGGTCGGTGATTGTAGAGGGAATGTTTTGTTGAGACTGCCACTGATCAACACGCTCATTGACGCCTTGTGAAAGTGTCTGTTCTAAATTATTTTTTACGCCATTCAATGGAACATCTGTTTCAGTATGAAATTTATAAGCCCGTACGTTTAAGTCGATACGTGGTAAACCTAAATTTTTCACAGCATCTGCTTGAAGTTTAGAGGCTTTATTCAAAGCATCATTGGCTTGAGTTGTATAAGAATTTTCAAGAAAATATTGCTCAGCTTGAATATAGCTGAGGTTTTCAGCTGAACTGTAGCTGGCGATACCTGAGAACAGGCTCAATAAAGTAATTTGCTGTATAGATCTGGATAATGCTTTTCGAGAATATTGTGTTGTAAATTTCATCTGAAAAATCATCAGTATTTGCTTGTATTTAGAGCATTCTAACCTTTATTGACTAGAATAAATAATCTAAAAGTAGGGTGATAAATGTGTGGTTTTTGTAGTTTCTATTTTAGAACGATTGCTGGAATAGGCCAGAGTGAATATTTTATTGTTAATAGAATTTTCAAGAAAAAAGAAATGGAGCGAATATGACAAAAATTACAGTGGAATCCCTAGTGCATGCACCAATTGATCAGGTGTGGCAAATCTATAACAATCCTCAAGATATAGAACAGTGGAACACTGCTTCAGTAGATTGGCATACGGTAAATTCTGTCAATGATTTGCGAGTAGGTGGTCAGTTTTCAAATCGCATGGAAGCTAAAGATGGCAGTATGGGATTTGATTTCGCTGGAACCTATACAGAAGTCATTCCACATGAAAAAATTGTCTATGTATTTGGTGATCGTATTGCTGAAGTTATATTTAAGCAGGAGGGAAGTGCAGTTTTGGTCAAGATTGCTTTTGACCCTGAAAATCAATATCCAATTGAACAGCAACAAGCTGGATGGCAAGCCATTTTAAATAATTTTGCACACTATGTAGAACAACAGAATTCATAATTGAAAGCCTGTTTAAAGGTGTTTTTAAGATAGTATTCAGGACAATATTGAAAGCAACGTTTAAAAACTGAATTAGATTTTTTGAAATTCATTTGGTATATCAATATGATCATGATTGATTCTGCACGTATGATACTGAAACCTTTTACATCGAATGATGCCGAAGAGTGTTATGCCTGCATTACACCCACGCTGACAAAGTATATGTCTTGGGATCCACCACCAGATCAAGCAGCTTCCGAGGTGATATGGCGAGTATGGTTAACCACAATCAAAGAGGGTTCTGATTTAAATTTTGTGATTCGGCATAAATTAAATCATGAGTTTTTAGGGTTGGTAGGACTTCATGAAACTCTAGGGAAAACACCTGAACTGGGTATTTGGATCCGAGAAGATCGTCATGGTTTTGGCTATGGAAAAGAAGCAGTTACAACGCTTGTGCATTGGGCTTCAACAAGGAATGACTTGGAACATTTTATTTATCCTGTAGCTGTCGAAAACCATTCAAGTCGACAGATTGCTGAATCTTTAAATGGTTATGCAATCTATTGTTCTCAACAGCCTAAATACAATTCGATGACTTACCATATTCCTAAATCAGTCAAACGGACTTAAAGTCTGTTTGACTCGTCTTTGTTATTGAAATCTCAACTGTAAATTGTCAAACACATTGAAAGATTGACTGACAAAGCTACTGCAAGAAAAGCCATTTTGTGGTTAAATGCGCCTATTTCATTCGTTTCACTTTTATAAAGGGAAAAATCATGCGCGCGTACAATTTCTGTGCTGGTCCTGCTGCATTACCTACTGCCGTTTTAGAAAAAGCTCAACAAGAGATGTTAGATTGGCATGGTAAAGGTTTATCCATCATGGAAATGAGCCACCGTAGTAAGGACTATGTGGCTGTCGCTGAAAAAGCAGAAGCTGATCTTCGTAAGTTGATGAACATCCCTGAAAATTACAAAGTTTTGTTTTTACAAGGTGGCGCATCACTTCAGTTTTCTGCAATTCCTTTGAACCTTTTGGGTAAAAATGCAAAAGCAGATTATATTCATACGGGTATTTGGTCTGAAAAAGCGACTCAAGAAGCGCAACGA
Source organism: Acinetobacter piscicola (assembly GCF_002233755.1). GTDB lineage: Bacteria > Pseudomonadota > Gammaproteobacteria > Pseudomonadales > Moraxellaceae > Acinetobacter > Acinetobacter piscicola. The sequence goes on from NZ_NIFO01000001.1 coordinate 323,378, forward strand.
TATGGCGATATCAATGTCATAGAAGCGGGCACAACAATTGATGGCAAACTTGCGATTAGCGATCAAAGCCAATGGAACTTATCGAATGATGCAGCTTATGTGCATTATGCTGAAAATGAAACCATTGGTGGTATTCAATTTGCCAATATTCCTGTAACAGATAAACCTTTAGTTGCTGATTTATCATCAAGTATTTTATCTGCGCCTTTAGACGTATCTAAATTTGGTTTGATCTATGCCGGTGCACAAAAAAATATCGGCCCAGCAGGTTTAACCTTGGTGATTGTTCGTGATGATTTGCTCGATCAAGCAAAACCTGAAATTCCAAGCCTATTAAAATATGGTTCGCAAGCTAAAAATGATTCAATGGTGAATACACCTGCAACTTATGCATGGTATTTATCAGGTTTAGTTTTTGAATGGTTACTTGAGCAGGGCGGTGTAGACGCAATGCACAAAATCAATTTGGAAAAATCTAAATTACTTTATGGTTATATAGATTCAAGTGATTTTTATAATAATCCAATCGCGATTCCAAACCGTTCAATTATGAATGTACCTTTTACTTTGGCGGATGAATCTTTAGATAAGTTATTTTTGAAAGAAGCTGAAGAAAACCACTTATTGAATCTTGCAGGTCACCGTTCAGTGGGTGGTATGCGTGCGAGTATTTACAATGCCGTGCCTTTGGAAGGTGTTCAGGCATTGGTTAACTTTATGGATGACTTTGCTAAGCGCAATGCTTAATCCATAATTTTACAAAAGATTTATAAATAAAAAATCCTTCACTTTGAAGGATTTTTTTATATATGCGTTACTAGGTTATAAATCAGGTCGATGGAAAAATGCCTAGAATATGATTGATCATTGCGGCCAAAAACATCCCCAGAACAAAAAAGCAGCAAGCTCCTTTATCCAAACGTAAGCGAAAACCACTATTTTCGCTAATAAGACTAGTCGATTGTTCAGGTATAATTTTCATTACTGAGCCTAGATTTTAAAATTATTGTTAAATCCTATTGGTTCGTCGTATTTTTAACATAAAATATTGGTTAAATAAAGCACTAATTTACATTAATTCAACGATTGTAAATATATTAACGCAGAATGATTTTAATTATTTTAAATTTAAAATAAGTAATTTGTGGGTATATTGTGGATAACTTAACTGTATTATCTATGATTTGAATTAAATAATAGGTCTAAAGTTAACTTGAATTACATTTAATTCATGTAAGTAGTTGATTTATATTTATTCAATAGCAATTTTAAAAAGATGATGATTCAACAATCATTTAAATTCATTTTCTCTAAAAGTGTGGTTGAGTACAGTTTGTTTTAATTATTTAAAATTAATTTATTTTATTGAGTCTTAGCATATTTAGGTTTTTCTTTATAGTGATTTGAATTTAAAAATGTGGATAACTTTTTATAAATGAATTTAAAACAAGTATTATGTTTAAAATATATGAGAATAAATTAAGTCTTTTTTTAATTTTTATTTAGGTATAAAAAAGCATGTTATTCACATAACATGCCTTTTAGGATGATTGTACTATCGAATCCGCAATAAATTATTTCTCAGAATAGATATTCGCCTGAATCCAAATATTGCCACGGATATATTGTCCAATTTCAAAGTTTTTAAATGCAGGATCTTTGGTCGCAATACGCACTAAAATGGCAGGTTGATCTTCTTCTAAAATCAAAGTGACATCATAAAGGGTATATTCTTGTTGCATAAATTGCATGGATGTCTTACCAACCACTTTACCTTGGAACCACGCCTCATCTTCTTGACCTAAAGTTTCACCGTAGAGATAGGCCACCATTTTTGAAAAATCAACAGTGACAGGTGCTTTATCATCTTCAGATTTAGGCTCCCAAGCATTGATTTGTTCTTGCAAGTTTTCAGGTGCAATACCATTATTTTGCGAAAGAATATCATTGAGTGCACGATGGTGCTTAATTGAAGCAGGGTCATCGACAATAATTTGTTCATGATCTGAAACTTTTTCAAGTGCATAGGCCCATGCATTGAGTTGCACTTTGTATTGCTGATCACGTTGATATTGGTGACTATTGACACTATATAAGCTGTCAAAAGCATAAACCACACTATTGCTGCCTACATTTAACGATAAGACGGCTTGCGTATTGGTTTTACAAGTAATGATTCGATCAATCGAGGCGGTCAGTTGATACGGACTTTCAAAGCTTGGAAAAGCCGTTTTTACCGCTTTAGGCTTATTGTTTTCAACATCAATCACTTGGCAGAGTTGTACTGAAGCGCCACTTGGACCTTGAATGAGCCAAGCAGATTGATCCATATCGCATTCTTTAGCGCACAGACCCATTGGCATAATCGGTGCATCGAGTGCGAGACCTAACCATTTGGGCACCTCTGTGCTTGGATTTTCTGTGAGTAAGTTCCAATGCTCGACATGACTACCAAAAGTTTGATCTTCAATCGTAATTATTTCTGGTCTGTTTTGATTGTTCATATTTGCAATTGATTCATGCTGCTCTTATTACATTAAATCGAGGGTGATTGTTATATTTCAAGTCTTAAAATGTAAAATGACTATGAAAAGCATGTTTTAAAGCTAAAACGCCTATGATTTGCTTTAAAAATAACCAAAAATAAAAGAAGTACAGTGATTTAAATTGAATCATAAAATTCAAAGATCAAATTTAAATATTCAAATTAAAGTATTCAAAATCGTGATTTGATCAAAAGCACCAAAGTAAGTTCGTTGACATTTTGCTAAACTAGACGAATACAATAAAGCTAAAGCTGAGAAAATGTGTGTTGCCATTTAAACTTTGGGTCGATGCAGATGCATTGCCTAAAATTCTGCGTGAAGTGATTCTGCGAGCTTCTGATCGTTATCAATTAGAAGTCACTTTTGTTGCCAATCAACCTGTTGGAATTACACCCTCTGTTCGTATTAATTCGATTCAAGCAATGGCGGGTGCTGATCAAGCAGATCAAGAAATCGTGGATCGTATGAGTGAACACGATATTGTCATTACACAAGATATTCCTTTGGCTGCTCAAGTTATTGAAAAGGGTGGTGTTGCAATTCATCCACGCGGTGAGGTTTATACATCAGCCAATGTCAAAGCGCGCTTACATTTGCGTGATTTTATGGATACTTTACGTGGTGCAGGAGTACAAACAGGCGGGCCTCCACCTATTTCAGAACGTGATAAACGTGAGTTCTCCAGTAGTTTAGATCAAACGATTTTAAAGCAAAAACGTAAAACTGCTGTATAAGTAACTTTAGTCATATTCGCCCATCGCATTGACCTATTAGGAAACAATATGCCCTCCAAATCAAACCTGATGATGACTTATATTTTATTGGTCTTCATTTGGGCAAGCACACCATTGGCGATTGTTTGGAGTGTGTCTGATTTACATTTGATGTGGGCCTTGGTATTACGCTTTTTTATTGCTTTGCCGGTTGCTTGCGGCGTGTTGTTATTACTTAAAATAAAATTACCGCTCAATAAAATTGCGTTGCACAGCTATTTGGCAGGTTCATTGAGTTTAATTGGTTCTCAAATTTTTACTTATGCTGCAACGAAATATTTGAGCTCAGGTATTATTGCTTTAATGTTCGGATTTGCGCCGATTATGGCAGGTTTGATTGGTCGCTTTGGATTCCAGCAAAAGCTTTTGACTTTACAATGGTTGGGAATGGCGGTTTCTGTTATTGGATTAGGTATTATTTGTACCAGTGGTGCAGAAAGTCAGCACGTTCATCCAATTGGAATCGGTCTGATGCTACTGAGCGTGTTTGCATATTCACTGTCGATTTATTGGGTTAAATTTGTCAATGCGCAGATTGAACCGATGGCACAAGCAACTGGTTCAATTTTGTTTTCTACTTTTGGAGCGGTTTGTATTGTTCCTTTTATTTGGCAATACGCACCGACACATTTACCCAATACTCAATCACTCTTGGCATTGATCTATACTGTTTTGATGGCATCGTTATTGGCAATGTTCTGTTATTTCAAATTGGTACAGAATATTAAAGCGACTACTTTATCTTTAACCACAGTGATGACCCCAATGTTAGCGATGTTTTTTGGCGCAATGCTAAATGATGAAAAATTAACAATCACTGTATTTGTCGGGGCAGCCGTTTTAATTTTTGGATTATTCTTATATTTTTATAGAGACTTTAAAGCGAGTAAATTACTCGCTCGAAAAATTAAAGTTTAGTCCATAAATCAATCAACTATAAATCAATAAATTATCTCAGTTGGTCGGTATGATATTAAGCTGAATGCATTCTGCAAGTTTAACTCGGTCTTGTGGGTGCAGAGTGATGAAATATGCACCAACACGATATTGTTCATTTTCCACACTTTCTGAATAAGCAATCTGAGCTGTCGCTGCAATATGAAAGAAATTTTCAGGATGGCTTAAGGCTACATGAATATAAGTGCCTTGTTTTAAGTGTTGTTGGCTGGTAAAGCTAAAACCGCTCTCTGAAAAGTTAACCTTTTGAGGCGTTGGTAACATGGTTTGTACAATAGAATCGTAAATAGAACCTGTAATAAGGTTTAATTTCTGATTGAATAAGGATAAGATTCGAGCAATTTGTTGATCTTTTTCATTTAATTGTTCTAATTCGTAGTGAAGTGCATGATCAAATTGATCTAATTCTGCAAGTAGTAGAAAATAGCGCGGTAATACAAAATTAGAATCGTATGGATCGTTCAGCGCAACTTCTTCAGAAATGACTTGATAGTTGATTCTTAATGCAGCATCGATGCGCGACATAACGCGACGTTCATTTGTTTCATTTTGATGCTGTAACGCTTCCATAAAACACCTCGGACTAGATGGTATGTTTAAACCAATCTCGCTGTATATAGGGTTGAGATACACTCGCGCACGGCGTAGTAATCACTTTATTTCTTTTATCGCTCTGGTTTCCATGATCGGTCTTACCTTAGGCGTAGCTGTACTTATTACAGTTCTATCCGTTATGAATGGTTTTGACCGAGAGTTAAAGACACGTGTCTTGGGTATGATACCTCAAGCTACTGTTTCTTCAACGCAAATTTTAACAGACTGGCCCGTTCTTGCAAAGAAAATTGAACAACATGAGCATGTTACTGGTGTTGCACCATTTACCCAACTTCAAGGTATGCTCACAGCACAGGGGCAAGTTGCTGGAATCATGGTCACGGGTATTGAACCTCAATATGAAAAGAAGGTTTCAATTATCCAAAATCATATGGTGGAAGGTAGCATAGATCAACTAAAAAAAGGTGAATATGGCATTGTTTTAGGTAAACAAATGACAGATGCGTTAGGGCTAAGCCTGAATGATAATGTCACGTTGGTTTTACCTGAAGCGACACCATCTCCAGCAGGCGTAGTACCGCGGTTTAAACGTTTTAAAATCGTGGGTATTTTCAGTATTGGTGCAGAAGTTGATTCTAGTCTTGGCTATATCGCTTTAAATGACGCATCAACTTTGTTACGCCTTCCAGATGGTGCACAAGGTGTACGTATGAAGTTGGATGATATTTTCCAAGCACCTCAAGTGGCAAATCAAATTGTAAAAGAGCTTCCGGGCACGTTCTATGCTTCCGACTGGACTTATACGCATGGTAATTTGTTCAGTGCGATTCAGATGGAAAAGGCGATGGTCAGTCTTTTACTGTTTTTAATTGTACTTGTTGCTGCGTTTAATATTGTTTCTTCATTGGTGATGGTTGTTACCGATAAAAAGTCTGATATAGCAATTCTTCGGACGTTAGGTGCTTCACCTGCAACAATTACGCGAATTTTTATGGTTCAAGGTACTGTGATTGGTGTTGTTGGAACAGTGGCTGGGGCTATTTTAGGAATCATTTCTGCTTTAGGCATCAGTAACTTTATTGGCTGGTTGAATACTACGTTAGGTTTACATTTATTCGATGCTTATTTTATCAACTATTTACCGTCTTATTTAAGATGGCAAGATGTGGTTGTGATCGTTGGATTATCTTTATTGCTCAGTTTCTTGGCGACCATTTATCCAGCTTTACGTGCAGCAAAAATTCAACCTGCGGAGGCACTTCGTTATGAGTAACTTTGCCAATGCTGTAACAAGCAATACAGTGCTTGAAGCGAAAAACATTTATAAGTCATTTACCGATGGTAAATCGAATGTGGATGTCATTAAAGGTTTATCGTTACAAGTTCAGCAAGGCGAGTTTGTCTCGATTGTTGGTTCGAGTGGGTCTGGTAAGAGTACGCTACTGCATATTCTCGGTGGCTTAGATCGACCCACTCAAGGTTTGGTGAATCTAAATGGCAAACGATTTGATGATTTAGGTGAGGCTGAGCGTGGTTTTTTACGCAATGAACACTTGGGATTTGTCTATCAGTTCCACCATTTACTTCCTGAGTTTACGGCTTTAGAAAACGTTGCAATGCCGTTGATGTTACGTAAAGATGCAGATTTTAAGCAAGTTAAACAACGAGCAGAGTTTTTACTAGAACGTGTGGGTTTAACCCATCGTTTAACGCATCAACCTGGTGAATTATCAGGTGGTGAACGGCAACGTGTTGCTTTAGCGAGAGCTTTGGTGACTCAACCTAAATTGATGTTAGCCGACGAACCTACAGGAAATCTGGATCGTAAAACAGCAACCTCAATTTTTGAATTGCTACGTGAATTACGAGAAGAGTTCAATATGGCGATGTTGATCGTGACGCATGATGAACAATTGGCTAAATCGGCAGATCGAATTTTACATATGCAAGATGGTTTGTGGATTGACGGTTAATTACAACTGATATTTAATACAGCCTATTTTTTATTCTTAAATTCGCATTTAAGCTCAACAGGTTTGGGCTTAAATTTCCTTTTAATAACAATAAAATCGAATAATGATTATGTATATGTACATCACCCTGATTGGATGGATATTAGGTATCTCATTCATGGGTTTTAAAACACCGCAATATTTAAGCCTATATTTCACGCTCACTTTTGGGTTGGGTGTAATTTTATTGCTATTCAAATACTTTAAATTTTCATTTTCGGATAAACCTGTATTTAGATACTTTGGTTTGATTGTCATTGGTATTTTTAGCTATTTATCGGGTTTATTTTATGCAGATCATGCATTAGAAAAAAGGCTCGCGCTAAGACCGCTACAAAGTAATCAGACGCAACATCTTATTTATATTCAGTCAATCAATAAAATTAAATTGAATGATCAGACTCAAGAGAATAATCAATCATTTCGACAGAAAAAGGTCATTCAACAAAGGGTTATTGTTTTAGCTCCAAACCAGCAACCCATTTCAATGTTGATGTATGTCAATGAGCAGCAAGCGGAAGAGATAAAGCTGGGGCATTATTATCAAGTTATTGGGAAATTCAAAGCTGTACATGGTTATGCCATTGAAGGTACTTTTGATAAAGAAAAATGGTTTCTACAAGAGAATCTGCTTGGAATATTAAATGCTCAATCCGTTCAAGCCATAGATGAAAATCAAGTCAAACAATTTGGTTTACAGTCTTTTATTGATCAAGAGCAACGATTTAATCAACGTATTTTATTAAAAATAGAAAGTTTGCGTTTGGATTTTAGAGGTGTCATTTCCAATTCATCCTTACACAATAAAGGACTTTTGCTTGCATTGTTAACGGGTGATGAAAGCTTACTTTCTGTAGAAATTCAAACCTTATTTAAAAAGTTAGGTATTGCACATTTACTCGCCATATCAGGGCCTCATGTACTTATTTTTGCAATGATTTTTTGTTTTATTTTTAATCTTATTTTAAATAAAATCTATCCAAAAATATTTTTAAAAATTCCTAGACCATATTTGTTAGTCTATCCATTTTTAGCTTGCGTAGTTTTTTATACGGCTTTTGTGGGCTTTGAAATACCCGCACTTCGTACCATGATCACCGTATTTATTCTTAGTGTGATTGTGCTTTTAAAACAGAAAATTCAACCTGTTAAACATTTACTTTTAACAGCCAGTATTTTATTACTTATTGATCCTTTTAGTATTTTATCTTCCTCATTTTGGTTATCTTTCGGTGCTTGTTTTATTTTGATACGGGTTTATCAAACTTTACAACAGCAACCCAATGAACAAATACAAACGTGGAAATCAAAGTTAAAGCTTTTTCTACAGGTGTTATTCGATTCGCAATGGAAAACATTTATTGCATTATTGCCGTTAGTGTTGTGGATTTTTCAACAATTTTCATGGGTGACTCCATTTAGCAATTTACTCGCAATTCCTATTATTGGCACTTTGGTTGTTCCGATCGAAGTTTTAGCTGCTTGTCTCAGTTTATTCTCTGATTCACTCGAAATATTACTTTTTAAAATTGCAGATTACTTGTTGAGTCTGTTATTAAGTTTACTTGAGGTTTTAGATCAAACTTCTGGCTTTCAATTAGATTGGTGGGCTTTTACCTCATTAGAAATCTTATGCATCGCTTTGGGGGTATTTATTCTGTTCTTACCCAAAGGTGTGATTCCTAAATTTTGGGCTTCATTATGCTTAATCCCTTTATTATTACCCAATAAAAGTCAGTATATTTTTCAACTTAATGTTTTAGATGTCGGGCAAGGGCAGGCAGTATTTGTCAATTTACCTGAGCATAAAATGATGATTGATACAGGTGGTTCTTATGATGAAGCTAAGTTCAGCATCGGTCAAAATTTGATTATTCCTTATTTGTCTCGACAAGGTATTTCTACGCTAGATCAAGTGATTTTGACGCATTTAGACCAAGATCATAGTGGTGCTTTTGTAGACGTTGCTAAAGAAATTGAAGTTAAAAAAGTGTATTCAAATGAAAAAGATCAGCGCTTTGATCATGCCAATTTTGAATATTGCTATCAAGGACAGCACTGGGAATATGGTCAGGTCAAAATAAAAGTGCTTTCACCACCTCAAAATAGCCTAAGTGAAGCACCCTATAATCAAAATGAATTGTCTTGTGCGATTTATATTCAAGTACCAGAATCGAAGCAATATCAAAATTTTCTTATTATGGGGGATGTAGGTTGGGAAACAGAGTATCGATTGTTGCAACAATATCCTGATTTAAAAGTTGATGTATTGATACTCGGACATCATGGCAGTCAACACAGTTCTTCTTTTGCTTTTTTAAAAAAGTTAAAGCCTAAGCTAGCTATTGCATCTGCGGGTTATGCAAATCGTTATGGTCATCCACATCTTATTGTTTTAGAAAGATTGAAAGCATTGAATATTCCTGTAAAAACCACGATCGAACAGGGATCGATTGAATTTAAAATTAATACCAAAGGACAAATGAGTATGACCAGTTTTCGTCAGACTCAGAAATGGTTAATTTTCAACAATAAATGATTCATCTCTTATCGTATCAATGAATGATTTATCTCGGATTGAATTAATTAAAGTTATCGCATCTTGGTGTGGAATATTATAGATTTTTTTTAGCTGAGGATGTGCTTTAAAGCGCTTATAACTCCAATGGTAGTACTCTGGGTGCTGCTGAATAAGTTTTTCTATTTGTCCGCAAATAATACTTGTACCTTCATTTGCACTTACTTGATAAATGCTTTCATCTACTGGCTCAATCGTCATGTTGAACCCATAATCTGCATTTCTTGTCGCATAAAGAAACAATGTTTTAGCCTTGGTTTTTTGAATCAGCTTTGCGCTTAAATTACTGGAATACAATGGAATGCCAAAATACTCAATGAGTTCGCCTCCTTGATCGGGCGTATGATCTGGCAAAATCACTGTTGTTCCACCTTGTTTTAAAGCTTTGAAAATTTGTCGCACCCCTGACTCATCAGTGGGAACTAAATTGGCTTTTTCTCGGCTCCTTGCTGCACGAACAAACTGATCTGCTTCGTTATTTTTGATTGGCTTATACATAATGGTCATTTGAGTATATTGTGCAATCCATGCATTCATGATTTCCCAAGTGCCAAAATGAGGTACGATCAGTACGAGACCTTTATCCTGCGCTAATGCTTCATGAAAATAATGCTCACCTTGGACTTGATGAATTCGAGCAAGATTTTTTTGTGTAGAGCTTCCCCAAATTGTAAAAAATTCCATATAAGATTGAATTTCATTACGAATCGCTTGGCGAGTAATCAATTCTCGATGTTGTCTATCTAAGTGCGGGAAACAGATTTCGACATTAAGGCGAATTGTTTCAGATGTTTTGGTGATATGTAATAAATTGACAATATTCGCCAATAAACGTCCGATAAAACGGGCGATTGGAATAGAGCGTCGACTGAAAAAATTGAGAAGTCGAGAGATTATAGTCTTATGTTTGTCAGTCATCGGTACTAAAAATGAAAATAGGGTTCATATGTATTGTGCTTTAGCAAAATATTATAGAATAAATCATAATGATTGGACAGATTATATATATTCCTTGTATATAATGAAGCATGAATAATTAATTTGGATGGTATAAATGTCCGATTGGCCGCCGAAACCACAAAACGAAAACACAAACTCAAATTCATCGTCTGGTCAACAACCTACAGGACAAGAATGGCGAATTTTAGAAAAAGTCGTACTTGCTTCAGTCGAGGAACAACGCCGCAGCCGTCGTTGGGGAATTTTCTTTAAAGTTCTTACATTCCTTTATATCCTTGTTGTATTGGTAATGATGACTAAAAGTTGTTCATTATCGAGTGATGACGATGGGGAAATGACTTCAGGAGAGCACTTAGGTGTAGTGAACATTGTGGGGACCATTGATTCAAGTAATCAAGGTGTAAACAGTGTTGACACAATTAAGTCACTGAAAAAAGCATTTGAGTCAAAGTCTGCAAAAGCTGTGGTTTTAAATGTAAATTCGCCGGGTGGTTCACCTGTGCAATCTGATGATATTTGGCAAGAAATCCAATATCTCAAAAAGCAAAATCCAGATAAAAAAGTATATGCTGTGATTGGTGATATGGGCGCATCAGGTGCGTATTATATTGCTTCTGCTGCCGATGAAATTTGGGTTAATCCTTCAAGTTTAGTCGGTTCTATTGGCGTGATCATGCCGAATTATGGTGTAAATGGTTTAGCTCAAAAACTGGGTGTCGAAGATCGAACCATGACTGCTGGAAATAATAAAGATATTTTAAGCATGACCAAACCGATCAATCCTGAGCAAAAAGCACATATCCAAGCATTATTGGATAATGTTCATTCACATTTTATTACGGCAGTGAAACAAGGTCGTGGTACTAAGCTTAAATCTACTGATCCTGCAATTTTCTCAGGTTTATTTTGGACTGGAGATCAAGCGATCAAACTAGGTATTGCAGATAAAGCTGGTAATATTGAAACACTCAAACGTGAGTTAAAAGTCAATAAAGCTGTGGATTATACTGTTGAACGCAGTCCATTTGACTCAATTTTAGGTCGTATAGGATCTGAAATGGGACATGGTGTAGGTGAAGCTGTAAGTCAAAAGCTAGGTATGAATCAAGATGTAAAAATGCAGTAAAATTTTAAAACGTCTCTCGCTGTTGTATTGGTGAGAGACGTTATTTTAGCTCTTCAAAATAGAAAACCGAATATCATGAATATCTCTAATCAACAAAAGCCACTCATTCATTTTGCGCATGCCAATGGTGTGCCTTCAAAAGTCTATACGAAGCTATTTGATTTGCTTAAAGATGAATATGATGTGATTTATGTTCCCTTACTTGGCCCAGATCGTCGCTACCCAATTGCTCAAGGATGGAATGAACTGGCGGATCAAGTTGTTGATAGTATTGTTCAGCAGGCTCAAGGACGTAAAGTGATTGGTTTAGGTCATTCATTAGGTGCAGTGATTACTTTAAAAGCTGCTTATAAACGTCCTGAATTATTTGAACAAGTCATCATGCTTGATCCTCCTTTGATTGTGGGGAAAGCTGCTTTTGTGATGTTCATGGCTAAAATTTTCAAACCAAAATTGATTGATAAAATTACCCCTGCTTCACTTAGCCTTAAACGTCGTGATCATTGGGATTCTCGTGAACAAGCGGCTGAATTATTAAGACCGAAAGGGTTTTATCAGCATTTTGATCAAGACTGTTTTCAAGCTTATATTGATTATGCTTTAACGGAAGATACGGCAAGAGGTGGTGTTGAGCTAACGATTTCTAAATATGATGAGGTCGAAATTTTTAGAACAAACTCCGATTCAATGTGGTTGCCGATGCCTAATCCACCCGTGGCATCACATTTGGTGATAGGGGATGAAAGCCCATTTCTAAAACAAAAGTTTCCACAAATCATTCAGAAAAAATTAGCGATACCTTTTACAGTGACCTCAGGAGGACATATGTTTCCTTTGGAACATCCTGTTAAAACTGTTGAATTGGTGAAGAAGCTCATTCAAAAATAGTTTGAAATGACTTTGAAATAGGAATGATCTTGTTTGATTCTTGAAATTGAGTTCATAAAAAAATGCATCCGAGGATGCATTTTTTATTTTCATATACTTTATAGAGCTTTTTAGAACTGACAAAACTGAATAGGCTTTTCTAAAGGTTGTCCTTTATAAAGTACTTGACCTTCTTTTAGATGCTGAATTGTTCCATTACAAATCCATTCAACCGCTTGCGGGTAAATCAGATGTTCTAGCACATGAATGCGTTCTGCAAGTGATGCAACATTGTCATGTTGTACAACTTTTAAAACACCTTGTGTTAAAGCTTGCCCTGCATCAAGTTCCGCAGTGACATAATGAACCGTGCAGCCATGTAGCACATCACCTGTATTTAAAACACGTTGGTGCGTATGCATACCTTTGTAATTTGGCAATAGGGAAGGGTGAATATTCACCATTTTACCTTCCCATGCTTTGACAAATTGAGCACTTAAAATTCGCATAAAACCTGCAAGTATGACTAAATCAACATTCCAATCAAGCAATTGTTGATGCATTACATCATCAAAAGCTTCACGATTAGGATATTGTTTATGTTCAATAATTGCAGTGGCTATATTCGCATTTTTGGCACGTTGTAGTGCATAGGCATCAGGTTTATTGGAAATAACCCCAACAATTTTCCCTGAAAGATTGGCATCAATCAGGGCTTGTAAGTTACTTCCACTGCCTGAAACCAGTACAGCAATTTTGATCATGTGATGTTCTTACGCAAAAATTACACGAATTTTTTCGTCAGCGCCTTCAACTGATTCAGCATTGTCTTGGATTTGACCAATTTTCCAAGCTTTTTCACCTTGAGCATTTAACACTTCAATGGTTTTTTCAGCATCAGCAGCATCAACAGCAATCACCATGCCTACACCACAGTTAAATGCACGATACATTTCGAATCTGTCTACACCACCTTCTTTTTGAAGAAGTTGGAATAATTCAGGCCATTGCCAAGACGATTCATTAATCACGGCTTGCGCACCATTTGGTAATACACGTGGTAAATTACCTGGAAGACCGCCACCTGTGATATGTGCCATCGCATGAACATCGACATGCTTAAGAAGTTCTAGGATCGCTTTCACATAAATACGTGTTGGTTCCATTGCTGTATCTGCAAGTGGGCGACCATCAACGATTTGTGTTAAATCAACATTTTTAACATCAAAGATTTTACGAAGTAGAGAGTAACCGTTTGAGTGCGCGCCTGAAGAAGCAACACCAATCAAAACATCACCTGCTTTGACTTTAGTACCATCAATAATTTTACTATGCTCAACCACGCCTACACAGAAACCTGCTAGGTCATAGTCTTCGCCTTCATACATACCTGGCATTTCAGCAGTTTCACCACCGACCAATGCACAGCCTGCAAGCTCACAACCTTTACCAATACCTGTTACGACATTTGCCGCAACGTCTACGTTTAAGTGGCCTGTTGCATAATAATCTAGGAAGAATAATGGTTCTGCACCGCAGACCAAAAGATCGTTCACACACATTGCAACTAAGTCTTGACCGATTGTGTCATGACGGTTTAAGTTTAGTGCTAAACGTAATTTAGTACCGACGCCGTCTGTACCAGATACAAGAACAGGTTCTTCATAACCTTTAGGGATTCTACAAAGTGCACCGAAACCGCCTAAACCACCCATGACTTCAGGGCGAGTTGTGCGTTTAGCGACAGATTTGATTCGATCGACAAGTGCGTCGCCCGCTTCAATATCAACACCAGCGTCTTTATAGCTTAAACCAGTGTTTGGGGTAGAAGTTGAGTTGCTCATATGTGAAGTCTCCGCATTCGTGCGCAGATTATACCTGAATATACGAAATTCTTATGTTATTTCTGCACTAAAATGTTATGTTTATTCAAATATTTTACTTTCAATAACGATTAAATCTGAAAAAGGCGTGATTACATGCATGATCGGACCTTAAAACGAATTTTTATACTCGGTGGCATTGCTTTAATCCTCTGGGTTTTATACTTATTAAAACCTGTGGTAATCCCGTTTATCGCTGCTTTTCTTGTGGCTTATTTATTTAGCCCAGTGGTCGAAAAATTATCAAAATTTTTACCAAGATGGCTTTCAATTGCTATCGTATTTATTGGTATAGGCGTTGTGCTGACATGGGCAATATGGTTTGTTGTGCCTTTGGTGTGGAAACAGTTGATCTATGCAAGAGATAGTATTCCAGCAGGAATTCATTGGATTAATTCAACTTTTTTACCGTGGGTTTCTCATTCGTTTAATGTAGAGCGAATGGAGTTAGATACAGACCAAATTTCACAAGTCGTCATGGAGTATGTGCAGACCAATTATAGTGCTGACAGCATTCAAACGATGGCACTGAAAATAGCGCAGTCTGGACTGAGCTTTATTTCTATTGGCGGCACAATCGTATTAATTCCAATTATTGCATTCTATTTTTTATTGGACTGGAACCGCATGTTAGCGAGCTTAAAAAGCTTGATTCCACGTCAATACGAACAAAGTACCATGAGCATTGTGAGTGAATGTCACAGTGTTTTAGGGGCTTTTGTCAAAGGGCAATTTTTGGTGATGATTTTGCTCGGAATCATCTATGCCGTTGGTTTACAATCGATTGGATTAGAAGTTGGTTTAATCATTGGAATGATTGCCGGTTTATGTAGCATTATTCCTTATTTAGGTTTTGGTGTTGGGATTATTGCTGCAGTAATTGCTTGTTTTTTCCAATTTGGTATGGATCCAAAGCATTTATTGATGGTTCTGGCGGTTTTTGGTGTAGGACAATTAATCGAAGGCTATATTTTACAACCTTTCTTATTGGGCGATAAAATTGGTTTGTCACCCGTTGCTGTGGTTTTTGCTGTATTAGCAGGCGCACAACTCGCGGGCTTTGTAGGCATGTTAATTGCCTTACCTGTCGCAGCAATTATTGTGGTATTGCTTAAACACGCTAGAGAATGGTATGAGCAAAGTCAATTTTATCAATTGAGTACACCCGCATCCATTGTGATGCAAAATGATGGGCATGTTGAAACGATTTCAGTGAATAGTCAGCAAGTTGACCTTGATATTGAAATAAAAAACACGCAAGATAACGAAGAAAAGGTCAAATCAGACCAAGAACCACTTTAGGAATTTATACCGTCTATGCGTCAATTACAGTTGGATATAGAACCACAACTGGATGCCCGAATTAGTGATTTTTCTGGGCCAGGTTGGGGGCCTGTAATTGATGCTGTGCGTCAGCTTCATGCGGGTTTGATGAATCGCTTCTATATTTATGGTGGAGCAGGCACAGGAAAAAGCCACTTACTTTCTGCAATTTGCGATTCATATTTAGAAATTGGTAAATCAGCAATTAAAGTATCTTTACTTGAGTTACTCGATGCACCGATTGAAGCGATTACTTCCTTAGAAAGTTATGATTTGGTTGCTTTGGATGATATAGAAGCCATTAGTGGTGTACCGCATTGGCAGAAAGCTGTTTTTCATTTAATTAACAATAATAATGAAGGTGGTGGTCAACTGGTATTTTCATCACGTTTTGCACCAATCGAATTAAAACTCGAATTACCCGATTTACAATCACGTTTAACGCAAGCAGTCAGTGTAAAAGTACCTAGCGGAAACTCATATGCAGACCGTCAATCACTTTTACATTCGGTACTCGAACGCAGGGGTGTACATTTTGACCCACAAATAACGGAATATATGCTATTACATGGACCACATCAAACCAGTACACTGCTTCAGTCAGTTGAGCAATTAGAAAAGTTACTGAAGGGTGAGAAAACTAAATTATCTCATTCTACATTAAGACAAATCTATGCATTGATTGATGAATATAGACAATAGTGATAGAGGGTAGTCTTCGATTGTCTAGTAAGAAGTAAGCACCAATACCTTGTCAAATCACGTTATCATAAAATTCTTGAGAATTTTTTTTAACTGTGACAAAGTACGCGAAAAGGATTTATGGCTAAGCTTTGCTGGCTAATAAGAAATAATTAAAAGAAATTAAGGAGACTATAATGCTCAAACGGGGCATAGGCTTAGGATTATTATGCATCAGTGGTCATGCATTTAGTGCAAATATTACAGTAACAACAACAGAAGATGTTGTTAAAGCTGATGATCAGTGTTCATTAAGGGAAGCCATTGAATACATTAATCAGGGGATGCCAGAAGCAGGCTACAATGGCTGTGGTGGCAAGGCAGCAAATGCTAGAATTCTTCTTGATGCCAATAAAGAATATGTGCTTAATCAGGAAGTTCACATTTCTAAAGATGTTGATTTTGCCTCCAACTACGAAACCAATGTCACTGATACTGAAAACGTCATTGGTAAGAAAAACGCGATTATTAAAATGGCGGGTAAAGGACGTTTATTCCGCATTGAAAAAATCATAGATCCTGCAGCTACAACAGCACCACCCATGATCAAAGTGTCATTCACTGAAATTACGATGAAAGGCTGTGGTCAGTCAGTCTGTGCTGAACAGGGTGGTTTGATTTATAACAAAGAATTACTAAGCATTAGTAATGGGCAGTTGTTAAATGGTGTCGCGAAACAAGGTGGTGCAATTTATAACGCGGGTATTCATGAAGCCAATAAGAGTTTAAGTTTTGTTAGTTTGAATAACACTTTAATTAAAGGCAATAAAGCAGAAGAAGGTGGTGCAATTTATACCGAAATTCCTGCCTATATCATTATGCAGTCGGTTATACGTGATAATGAAGCGACAGGAGCAACAGGTTCAGTCCTTGATACAAAGAATCAATTTTCAGAAGATGCATTAAAAGCTTTGGGTAAAGAAGCGCCTTTTGGTGTGATTAACAGTACCATTTTCAGTAATAAAGGTTATGTTGCTAAAGTCTTCGATGCAATGCAAATCAATAATGTCACCATGATTTTAAATAGCATGGGATTGATTTTAAATGCACCACAAAAGAAAGGTTATGTTGCGAATAGTATTCTTGCTAAAAATGGTACACAAGACTGTACGATTCAAGCAGGCGGCGAAGCAATGCAGGTCAGTAATAACCTTTATTCTTCAGGTTGTGAGGGTTTTCAAGCGACTGCATTGGGGAATACACAATTAATCGCAGGAACAACGACAGAAGGTAAATGCGATTACAGTTCTAGTGGAATTTTATGTCCATTTTCTGAATCGCCAAAACTTGCATTAGGATATTTTTTACCTCGAATTTTGCCAAGCTATAATGCAATTACAGATTCACCGATTGTGAATCACGGCGTTTCTGTTCAAGATCAAGTTTTAGCTTGTTCTACTGCTGATCAACGTGGAAAAGCGCGTGATCGTAATCCTGAATTGTGTGACCGTGGTGCAATAGAGTTGGTAATTGATACTTCTAATGTGACTACAGTTGGTAAGGATATTCTTTACGATCAAACAGCTAATTTTTCAATCGCAGATCAATTGCAAGATGGTGAATTAGTTAGTGCTGAACAATGTAAGAAAATTTTCAACCGTGATGTAGATGACAATGGTAAACCTTGGCAAATTGGGTGTTTGAAAATCATTCAAACCAATACACCTTCAAAAGGAACCATGACGATTAACCAAGATGGTGATGTGGTTTATACGCCAAATAATCATTGGCAAGGTTCAGATGAATTTAAAATTAACGTGGTCACATCTACAACCAGTTTTAATAAATCTGATAATCCTTACATCACAATACCTGCACGAATTGTACAAAGAAAACCTGATGATTTTAAAAACGATAAAGTGAAAACTTCTGGCGGCAGTTTTGGATTCTTATCACTTATTGGATTGGTTGGACTGGTCGGTTATCGACGCATAAAATATAAGTAAAGGGATTGGACATGAAAAATTATAAAAAAGGACTTTTGACGCTTACTATATTGTCTGCAATGTCACTTATGGCAGCAGAAGATCGCACAATTTACGTGACGACTTTTGCAGATGAAGATGGTGAAAATCTTGATAAATGTTCTTTGAGAGAAGCTTTAAAAGCAGCGTCTACACACAAAGCATATGGTGGTTGTGTTGCAGGACAGGTGTATGCAAGTGTGCCTAATGTCATTCAACTCGAAGCTGGGACGTATTTATTAAGCAAAGAATTACAACCAAATTCTGACGTTGCAATTTGGGGTAAAGAATCTGCTGATTATTCACGTCCAAGTGTGCTGACCAATAGTTACCCAGCACCTTTACCATTAAAAACAACCATTTCGGGTCAAGGTAAAGTTCGTATTTTTAATACGATCTATGACAATAAACCGAGCTTAACTTTAAATAATTTAATTTTGACAGATGGTTCAAGTTCAAGTGATACAAATAATGATGTCGGTGGGGCAATTTATGCAGGTGGTACATTAAACTTAAATAATGTCTCTATTCTCAATGCGAAAGCAAAAATGGGTGGAGCAATTTATTTAAATGATGTGACCAGCGCATTGACAGTTACATACGGTCTATTTCAAGCCAATCAAGCTGAGCAAGGTAGTGTGCTTGGTATGTCTTGTTCTGATAATTTAAAGTTTACGACACGTAATATTGCAATCAGTTCAGCAAGTTTTGTCAATAATGGTTCAGCAACGAGTACGAGCGTCTTTAATTTTTGTGGACAGCCAACGACCACTTTGACTGCCAATACGATCACGAATAATACAGCGAATCCTAATAATGGCAGTATTATCCAGTTTAGTGCTACGACACCGCAAGGCAAAGTCAATTTTAGTGATGCTTCAAGTTTAGCTTTGCAAAGCAATACTATTGTCAAAAATAATGCTTGGGCAACGTTGTTATATGGAAATTATGGTGCTAAAGCACTTGTGAATAATGTCTTGGCATATAACACAGGCAAGTCTTGTCGCTATGCCGATGGGGATGTGTCTAAGGTTGAAGACTCAGGTATGATCTTGAGTTATAACGCTTTAACCCTGACTGCTGGAAATGACCAATGTGAAGTTGCAGAAGCTGTAACCAAAGATAATAAAGATCATACCTTTGATGTCAGTCAAATTAATTTCTCAACGATTCTAACTGAGTTACAAACACCAAGTGAATCGACCAACTTTATGCCTATGTATTTCCCTAAAGACTTAGGTACAGATAAAGACTTAGTCGATGTAGGGTATGTAGGCTGTAGTACTGCGGATCAGCGTGGTGTAACACGTGTGATTGCGGTGAACTCAAATGGTGCAAATGAACAAGCAAACTCGTGTGATCTAGGTTCAACCGAGTTGCTTCGTTTAACTGCAAATAATGTCAGTGCGACCAATACCTCTGTAGTGACCGCATTACAAACCTATCAAAATGAATTAGATACTTATACTAAACTGGTTGAAGATAAAGCTACGAAAGCAGATTATCTTCCGTTTTATAAAATTCAGGTAGATAAATATAGTAATTTAATCAAATACACAAAATCAGATCAAAAGTATCGCACTATTTTTGTTGACCCTTATGCGACAAGTTTACCAGCGGAAATCGTGACAAAAGATGCAAATGGTAATGATGTAAGAACAGTTAAACATTTAAGCTCAGACAATTATGAGGTGATTGTTAAACCGCTTGGTCTGGGTGTATTAGACAACAAGGGATTATTTGTTGGGAAAGAAGATCCAAAGCTTCATTGTGAATGGAATGCGAATCTCAATAAAATTATGATGTGGCGTACAAGTGATAATGTGACGCCATCAGGTGAAAATGAATTCTGTAGCTATCAACTGAAGCTAAAAGGTGCAAACCCTGAAATTGTATCATCGGCATATATTATTGCGAGTTATGTCAATATTGCCCCAGTTGCAAAAGACACTACTTTGAATATTGCTTACGGTTCAACCAATGCATTGGATGTGGATTTATTACAATATGCAAATGATGATGGTGACGGTAATGTCAGTGCTTTGACAGAGAAACCCAATAAACCAAAATTCTATGTCAATGCAAAAGGTGAAGAATTACCAATTCGTATCGCTGCAAACCTTGATCCTGTTGTGATCACGGCAGATCGTAGTGGACCATGTCCAGGTGAGGATAGTAAATATACCTGCTATGGTGGGAAACTACATGTTCAGTTGAGAAATACATTAGACCCATTTAGCTATAAGTTTAGTTATTATGTCTATGATGCAGATGGCTTGATTTCTAATGCAGCGACTGTAAAACTTGAAAACTCAGGTACTGCACCTGGTAGTACACGTGTTAGTGGTGGCGGTGCATTGGGTTGGTTAAGCCTAGTCGGTTTAATGGGTTTGACAGGTTATCGTCGTTATAAAATGAAGCAGAAATAAGATTATACGATTAGATTGTTTGTTAAAAGCCAGTTTTTAGAAGCTGGCTTTTTTATCTGTATATTTTTTGCTATTTATATAGGATTCATAGGCAATTTATATTATAAGTTTAAGGAAGCATTGTTTTATTTAAAGCGTTGCGTAAATCATTGAAAAATTTTGGATAAATACTTCATTTTAGACCGATATGAAACAATTTAAAGTCCTGACTCCTATTGAGCAAATTCCTTGTAGTTCTGAAGAGTTGCTTTCAATTAAACGTAATGATTTGATTCCTTTACTGGATAATCAGACACGTATGAATATGTACGCAGATCAACTTATTCAAGCGCAATCAGTTTTATTAAATAGTATCGATCCAAATTTGACTCAGAAATTAAGCTTGGTGATTAGCCGAATTATTGAGCAATTGTCTGCTTCTAAGAAAAAGTTAAATCAACGGAAATTTAATACGCTACAAAAATGGTTAGGCTTAGATTTAGAGTTTAGCGCTGGCCAAGTGAAGTATTTGCATGATTTAGAAAGTTTGATTGACGAAGCCAAAAGATTGAGTCAACGTTTACAGATCGAAATTCAAAAATCAGAATCACGATTTCAACAGGCCAGTGGTTTACGTGAACAAATGGCAAAATATATTCGTGCAGCGCAAGAGTTCTTATACGAATATCCTGATTTTGTACAAAACAGACATCCTTTAGATAATTTTTCAGATAGATTATCCAAAAAGATTAATACCTTACAGACTTTACAGTCGAGTAATGACATTGCACTTGCACAAATGCAATTGACTCAACAACTTTCATTATCCTTACTTGATCGTTTTAATGAGGCGCAGCAAGTGCTGATTCCAGCTTGGCAATATCATGTGAAACAGAGTAGTGCACAGCATTCTTTTACGGCAACGGATGATCTCGATAAAAGTCGTGATAAATTAATTCAATCATTAAAGAAATCATTAGAAAATAAATAGGGCACATTTATGAACGAATCAAATCATCAACCACCCATTGAGTCAAATTCGAGCTTAGAATTACAAAAGTTTGAACAACTGAATCTGAAAGAAATTGGTTTAAACAATGACGATTTTAATGAGGTTGTAAATGCGCATAAAGATTTAGCCAATATTAATCATGCAGCTGTTGCTGAATATGGTAAGAATATTGCCACGAAAACATCAACCTATACCGATGAATTGTTGAACTTGGTTAAAAATAAAGACTTAGATGTAACGGGTCAAAAACTGAATGAGGTTGTACAAGTTGCTCAGCAACTGAATACTTCAAGTATTCTAAATAAGTCTAAAAGTTCAGGCTTTATTGGTGGAATTTTAAATAAATTCAAAGGTGCAAAACAAAGCTTTGATCAACATTTCAACACCACCAAAGAGCAAATTGATAGCTTGGTTAAAGAAATTGAAGGTTCACAAACTGGGCTAAAAGCTCGTGTTGACACTTTGGATCGGATGTTTAATGGTGTGCAAGAAGAGTATCGTCAACTCGGTATTTATATTGCTGCTGGAAGAATTAAACAAGAAGAAGTACAACATGAAATTGCGACTTTATCTGCACTAGAGCAAGATCAGAAAACAACACAACGTGTGTATGATCTGAACCATTTAGCAAATAATTTAGAAAAGCGTGTTAGTGATTTGCAGGTATTACAACAATCTGCAATGCAAACTTTACCGATGATTCGTATTATTCAATCCAATAATATGATGTTAGTAGATAAATTTTATGCGATAAAAAACATTACTTTACCTGCATGGAAAAACCAAATTAGCTTAGCCATTTCTTTAAATGAGCAAAGAAATAGTGTGCAACTTGCCAATACAATAGATGATGCAACCAATGAACTATTGAAACGAAATGCAGATTTATTGCATCAAAACTCAGTCGATACAGCGAAAGCCAATCAACGCTCAGTGATTGATATTGAAACACTTGAACATGTTCAAAACACCCTCATTAAGACTGTAAATGATGTGATTCAGATTCAGAAAGAAGGCATGCAAAAGCGTGAAGAAGCATCTACACGAATTAAGGCATTGCAAAATAATTTACAGCAATTGGTGATCAATTCGAGTACAAATAAATCATCATAAAAGTTGTTTTTATTTGCACATCATCTTTGATCCATTTTTAAATAGGTATTGTGATTGAACCAAACATTGAATCAAACAACGAAATATCCTTTAGATGCTCAGCATTTACAACAAGGTCTGACGCTTTTAAAAAGGCGTCAGAATAGATTGTCTGTGTTAGCTTTATTATCAAGCACTCTAGGAATTGTAGGTTTAATCACTGTATTTATGCAGCAAAGCATTGTGTTTGGTTTATTTGGATTGAGCTTAGATATTCACCAAATGCATATCCCTTATGCAGTCGATGAGCAATTGAGAGCATTTCTTCATCAACCTGATTATTTCATGAATGCATTTTCATGGTTTGGGTGGTTGATTTTAAAGGTCATCGTGTCGTTTATTGGTGCATTTGTTATTGTCAGTATTTTAAAAAAGTTTAAATATTTTTTATTTAAATTTCAGTCTTTTGTACTCAAATTCGTGACATGGATACTTGCTTTTGTCGTGCTTTGGTCTGCAATGACCTATGTTCAGTATGATTTAAAAGATGATGAAGAAAGTGAAATGGCCTCTTTTATTCAGTATGAGCAAAATATTCAACAGAGTGAAATTTATGCCTATCTACAGCAAGCCGATACGCCAGACCCTGTAAAACATTATTTATTGGTACAAACAGCGTTGATGCATAAACCCGAGGACAAAACCGTTGCTAAAGTTTATGCGGAAAAGCTTTTAAATGATGAAAAAACAGATCGTCGTTTTCAAGAATATGGTTTTAAACCTGAACAGATTTGGGCGATTCAACATCAAGTCTATGGACATTCGGTTTCTAATATTGCGAAAACTGTAGATCCACAAATAGGTAAAGCGACATTCTTGTCGAATATTGCTCAAAATATTTTATGGGTGATTACAGCGATTAGCTTTGTGATAAGTATATTGATTTACTTTCTTGCGAGCCGAATTAAACAACGTCTCATTCGAATTGTTCAGCAAATTTTTCATCATTAATACAATAAAATTAAATAAGCACGCTATCTATTTTTGAGAAGAGTAGCGTGCTTGAAATCATTGTTTATTTCAGTACTTTAAAATTTAAGCAACACTTCTAGCATCTTCGAGTAAAAGTTGTTTTAACTCCAAAGTATCAAAAGTCTTGTCCCAAATTTCCCCATCTACAATATAGAATGGAGTTGGGTGCTTATCAAAACTATTTACATAACGCGTGATTTCAGCCTGTCTATCACTGATTTCTTTATGCTGAATTGAGCGTAAAACTTTGTTGCCGTCAAGCCCCATTCCTTCGATGATGTCTTTTAGCACCTCGTGATTTGCAATATCTTTACCATGTGCAAATAGCGCATGGAAAATAGCTTGGGCGAGAGCATATTGATCGAAGGTATTGTCGAGTGCCAAAATAGCTTGATGAGCAAGACGACTATTTGGCATACGTTTCATATGCGCAATATCGACAGTTAAGTCTTGGCTATAGGCTGCAAACTTCGCCATATCTAATTTTCGATCGGCTTCTTTTGTGCCATATTTTTCGGTTAGATATTGATAAACATTTAATCCTTCTTCAGGAATTTCTGGCAAAACTTGGACCGGTAATAATTCGATTTTTTTCGCAGTCGGTTGATTCCAATGTTGTTTCAATTTTTCGAAAGCAACATAACTCATTGGATAGACAATATCGAATACAAACTCAATTTTCATTGTTTTACCTCACTCTATATACATCTATAAATACATTTGTTTTGATTAAGGACAAGAAACTGTGGTTAATCGTAGATAAAATATTTCATAGATTTAGCTTAAAACTTTGTATGAAGTCCGCGCATGATTTTTTGTGCAATGATGGTCGCAAATTTATTATTTTTTATTGATGATTAATCGAATTTTAAGGTTGTAGTAAACTGGAAGTTTCATTGAAATTATAAAAATTGATCCAATTCTGAGTGTTACTGAAAAGATTGAACTTTGAAAGTAGAGCGTTAGAATAGAGGGGGTTAAAATCCTTCAAACTAAAAAACCGATTGTTTTTATGAAAACAAACTGTTTTATCTATTTTTTAAATTGCCGTACTATACACTTAATAAATGAAATTAACTCCTTTGGAGATGTAAGCCATGTTAGATCAAAATACAACTGCTCAATTAAAAACACTTTTAGAACGCTTGGAAGCACCGATCGAATTGGTAGCATCTTTAAATGATTCAGAAAAATCTGAAAAAATTAAAGAATTAGTGACAGAAGTTGCAGCTTTATCTGACAAAGTAACTGCACGTTTTGATGGTCAAAATAATCGTAAACCAAGCTTTGGTATTGCTAAAGCAGGCGAGCAACCACGTGTATTCTTTGCTGGTTTACCGATGGGGCATGAGTTTACGTCTTTAATCTTGGCTTTATTACAAGTTTCGGGTTATGCGCCTAAAGTTTCAGATGAAGTACTTGCTCAAATTAAAGCATTAAATTTAACGTCGAACTTCGATGTATTTGTATCTTTAAGCTGTCATAACTGTCCAGATGTTGTGCAAGCGTTGAATTTGATTGCAATTAACAATCCGGGTACAACGGCGACCATGATTGATGGTGCTTTCTTCCAAGATGAAGTTGAAGAACGTAAAATTTTAGCTGTACCTATGTTATTTCAAAATGGTGAACATATCGGTCAAGGTCGTATGACTTTAGAAGAAATTATTGCCAAATTAGATACGGGTGCGGCGGCGAAAGATGCAGAAAAATTAAATGCAAAAGAAGCATTTGATGTATTGATCATCGGTGGTGGGCCTGCTGGTGCAACTTCAGCGATTTATGCAGCACGTAAAGGTATTCGTACAGGTATTGTTTCTGAACGCTTTGGTGGTCAGGTGATGGATACCATGGACATTGAAAACTTTATTTCAGTGCAAAAGACCCAAGGGCCTAAGTTTGGTGCGGATATGGAAGCACATGTACGTGAGTACGGTGTAGACATTATGAATCTACAAAAAGTGAAAAGTATTGTCGGTGCAGAGCAAACAGCTAATGGTTTAGTTGAAGTTGAGCTTGAGAATGGTGCAAAACTTGAATCAAAAACGGTCATCTTATCGACAGGTGCGCGTTGGAGAGAAATGAATGTACCGGGTGAGAAAGAGTATAAAACACGCGGTGTTGCATACTGTCCTCACTGTGATGGGCCATTATTTAAAGGTAAAAAAGTTGCTGTCATTGGTGGCGGGAACTCGGGTGTTGAAGCAGCAATTGACCTTGCGGGTATTGTTGAGCATGTGACTTTGGTTGAGTTTGATACCAAACTACGCGCCGACCAAGTGCTTCAAAACAAATTGAACAGCTTGCCTAATACCACAGTGATTTTAAATGCACTTTCGACTGAAGTGGTGGGTGATGGTTCGATTGTCACTGCGTTGAAGTATAAAGATCGTGCGACTGATCAAGAGCATACTGTTGAACTTGCAGGTATTTTTGTACAAATTGGTTTGTTGCCAAATACAGATTTCTTAAAGGGAACCGCAGTTGAACTTTCAAATCGCAATGAAATTGTGGTGAATGATCGCAATGAAACCAATGTAAGAGGTGTCTTTGCCGCGGGTGATTGTACAACTGTCCCTTATAAGCAAATCATCATTGCATCTGGTGAAGGTGCAAAAGCTTCTTTATCTGCATTTGATTACATGATTCGTTCAGGTCAATAAGCGTCAAAAGAAAAACCAACGTGCTCTCAATTCGCGTTGGCTTTTCTTGCTTTCCTCTTATTATTTACCCTTGATAGGAATTGAGTCACTAACAGCTCAATTCCTTTTTTATTGCTTAATGTATTCTTATAACAATCTACCACTTCAATAGTCATGATCAACCCTAGCTTAAAAGTTCTCTATTTAAAGGACTTTAATTCTAAGATTTTAATTTTAATGAGAATTTCGATAGCAGTGCGGTGTCATTCCA
This sequence comes from Acinetobacter piscicola, assembly GCF_002233755.1. Classification (GTDB taxonomy): domain Bacteria; phylum Pseudomonadota; class Gammaproteobacteria; order Pseudomonadales; family Moraxellaceae; genus Acinetobacter; species Acinetobacter piscicola. The sequence continues at coordinate 350,120 of NZ_NIFO01000001.1, forward strand.
TAATGTTGTTTAAAGACTCGTCCAAAGTGTGTTTCAGACTGAAAACCAAGATCTAATGCAATATTATAAATAGATAGATGGCTTGTTTTTAAAAGCAAAGTCGCATGTTGTAGTCGTATTTTAAGCAAGAATGCATGTGGTGTCGTGTGTAAATCTTTTTTAAATAATCGGATGAGCTGAATTCGAGTACAGTGCAGGAAGCTCGCCATCTCATCTAAACTCCATTTATGTTCAGGAGATTTTAAAATAACGTGAATGAGCTGAGACAGTTTTGAAGTATTCCATTGCAGAATACGTGATGAAATATTGTCATGTTGAGTATTCAAATAGCTACGGAAAATATAAATTAATAAAACTTCAGATAGGGCATTGATGACCTTGATCTGCCCGATCGTTTGTACTTTTTCTTGTTCTAGTAAGTTTAACAATGACTCTAATAATAATGGTTCAAGCTTTAAGTGGATAAATTCTGGCAACTGGATAAATAAATCTGCATCTTCAGAATAAGTGAAATGTGCACAAAATAAATTCAAATTGAGCTGCTGAGAATGATTGGTCTTTAAAACTAATCCTGAGGTCTGTTTGAGAGCGATAATTTCTTGTATAGATTCAGATTCCTTTTCAATCATTAGAATATCGTTAGTATTTTCTTGAAAATGAACGAGTTGGTGTGCTGCGCCGTGTGGGAAAAAGATGACATCTCCTGCGTCAATCTTAATCTTTCTGTGATCGATATATAACCAACCTTTTCCGCGGCGAACAATATGAATCATTGCGGTGTTTTCAAGTGGCGAGATGGAGTATAGCCACTCGCCACCAAATCGACATTCAGTGTCTATACCACCTTGGATTTGAGCAAGCTCGATGAGTTTATTTAACATAGCATGATACTTTTAGATTGTTGTTTGATACTTTTGAGCGGTTTTTACTATATAAAAATTGCAATACTAAATTATCAACACAATGAGATGAATGCAATGTTTATGGATTGGCAAGATCACACGCAACATGTAAAAAAATCATTTGGAGCTTTAGGAAAAAAGCATCCAAAAATGTTGCAAGCGTATCAAGCTTTAGACGATGCTGCGGCAGCTGAAGCTTTGGATGCTAAAACACGTGAGTTAATTTCTTTGGCTGTTGCAATAACAACTCGCTGTGAAAGCTGTGTTTCTGTACATGCAGAGGCAGCAATGAAAGCTGGTGCAACTGAAGGAGAGGTTGCGGGAGCATTGGCTACTGCAATTTCACTGAACGCAGGTGCAGCTTATACTTTTGCGCTACGTGCGTTAGAGGCATGTGAAGCACAAAAGCCTGAATAATTTTATTGATTCTTGTTCTATAAAATAAATTTTTTATAAAAAGGACAAGACAATTTTACCGAATGAAAAAGCCAATGTGTTCCCCAATTCACGTTGGCTTTTTCTTTTGATAGGAATTGGGCGGTTAGCGGCTAACAGCACGATTCCTTTTTTTATCGAATTGTTGCTGTAATTTATGCACCAAAGCCGTTGTTTTTAACTCCGCATCTGCAATAGATTTTTGCAACAAATCCCCGCCATATTCTTGATACTCAATTGCAATTTCATGAAATTTTTCTAGTCCCATGAAATTAAAAGCAGTTTTGATCGATGGTTCGACATGATTCGCAAAAGGCGTATTCGCAGAATCAAAATCATGCCCACCACGTGCAGATAAAAGAATTACAGGTTTTTCGTGGTCGAGTAAACCGATATAGGGTTGCGCTTTGCTACTGTCGTACTTGTAGGTTTTGTTCATTCTCACCACATTGTCAATATATGCTTTTAAATGCGCAGGTGGCCCAAAGTTGTACATTGGGACACCGAGCACAATAATATCTGCCCAATTTAACTCATCGATCAGCTCATCACTGAACTGTAAGCGCTGTTGCGCTTTTTCAGGTGATTCAGCATAGCCAAATTCTGAAACAATCCATTCCTCATCAATTAAAGGGGGTGGATTTGCTCCAACATCGCGCACTTTGATTTGTATGGATGAATCAATTTCATTCCATGTGTTGATAAATAATTCAGTTAAGCGACGGCTTAAAGAGCCATGCGGATGTATTCCAGAGATCCCTGTACGTGCACTCGTATCTATTCTTAAGATATTGGTCATTTTAATCGACTCATTTGATCTGTTGATTTCAATTTTCTTCAAATTTTTAAGCAACGACAAACGATAAGAATACATGTTATAAGTGAATTGAATTCATTCATTGGGTTTTAAAATGGATTTGCATTATTCATTAGAACAATTATTGGCATTTCAGTATGTTGCAGAGCATCTCAGTTTCAAAAAAGCTGCGGATCAATTGTTTTTAACACCTACAGCTTTAAGTCACCGTATTAAAAAGCTTGAACAGCAGTTGAATATTCAATTATTTGAGAGGCATACTCGTGCTATTTCATTAACTCCTGAAGGGAGTTATTTGCTAAAGCATGTACAAGCTGGATTTGGGCAGATTCAAACTGCATTAGATCAGTTACAACATCATAAACAACGCTTATTTACGATCACGACGACACCTTCTTTTGCCAGTGAATGGATTATTCCTTATCTTCCAGAATTACAGCGCCGTTTTCCGAATATGATGTTTCGAGTGCATACCAGTTACGATGCGGTAAATATGTCTTCGGGTCTTTATGATTTGGCAATTCGTTATGGTTCTGGGACTTATCAAGATGTAAATGTTGAGTTATTGGTTAACGATGAATATGTCGCTGTAGGACATCCATCGTTAAACACTGAAACAATTAACTGGTCAACTATACCTTTGATTCACTTTAGCTGGGGAGATGAATATTTTCCAAATCGAATAAGTTGGCAGAAATGGTTTGATCGACAACATTTGCATATTCAAGCAGGTCAACCACAGGTATTTTATACACAAGAAAGTCATGCGATTCAGGCTGTTTTATCTGGACAAGGTGTGGCTCTACTAAGTCGTATCCCAATTGCAAAGGCTTTAAAACAGCAACATCTTAAAATAGTTTCACCACATACTGAAAAGGCGCTGAGCTATTATTTATTAACACTACCTAGAGCAGATTCTATCGTCCATGAAATTAAGCAATGGTGTCGGGACAAGTTTTTGCAGTCTTATGATTCTCATAAATAGATTTATTTGACCAAAGAGAAAATCCAACGTGTTCCCCAGTACACGTTGGATTTTTCTCCTTTTTTCTTGTTTTACCCTTGTTCGGTAGTGAGTGACGAGCAGCTCAATACCTTTTTATTATTTATCGTTATTATTGCTTACTGTTATTTTTATTCTTCACGTTATTTTTTTTATTGTTATTAAATTTTCCACATCATTCATAAAGCAAAAAGAATACCAACAAGTTGTAAACTATAACGTGGTAGACCTGCATAAACAGCGTCTGCACGATAAACAAAGGTTTCAAGTGAACCAACAGATGAGAGTCGTTCAGTAATGTGATTGGTGCTCATAAAAGCCTAAAGGCATACAAAAACTATGTCTTTATTGTAGGGATTTAAAAATAAGATTCAACCTAGTAAAACACTCAGGATTATTAGGTTGAATTTATTTAAAAGTAATTATTTATCAATAAATTATATTTAATTTTTTGATCGTAATATAAAGCTAGCGAAAAATTATTTTATTCGTTTTAGTTGATGATCGATAATAATTTCACCATCTTCTTTGCTAAATGGGTGAAGTTGTGGCGCAGATAAAATATCCAAAACTAATTCTGAAGGTCTGCACAATCTGACACCTAATTCAGTGACTACAAATGGACGATTGATTAAAATAGGGTATTTCAGCATAAACGCTATCAATTGTTCGTCTGTCCAATGTTGTTGTTCTAATTCTAAATCTTGATAAGGTTCGACATTTTTTCGAATGGCTGCGCGTACAGATAAACCTGATTGCTGAATCATCTCAATTAATTGATCTTGAGTTGGCGGGTTGTATAAATATTCAATCACTTCAGGTTCTTGCCCTGAATTACGAATGAGCGCCAAGGTATTCCGCGAAGTCCCACAAGCAGGGGTATGATAAATTTTAATCAGATTTGATGACATGTTCATTCTCAGATGGAAAGCTATATTGCATTTATATATGGATATGCGTATATTCGCAATAGCATATATTTAAAGCAACAAAATTGAGTGATCAATATGGATCAAACTGATTTTTTTAAGTGTTTATCTGACCCAACTCGGTTAGATATTTTGAAAATGGTGATGGCAAAAGATAATGTCTGTGTCTGTGAAATGACGGCAGGATTGGATTTGAGCCAACCGAAAATTTCGAGACATTTAGCACTACTCAGAAACCTATCGATTCTGCTTGATCAACGCAAAGGGCAATGGGTCTATTATCGTTTAAATCCTGATTTACCTGAGTGGGCTGTTGCAGTTTTAAACATTATTGCGCAGCAACATATTGATGTTTCTGAAAATAGCCTAAGTGATATTCATCCTGTCAATTGTTGCGATTAAATGTAAGTGAGCAAAAGCATGTCTGCATCCAAACTGTCTTTTTTAGATCGTAATTTAACATTATGGATTTTTATTGCTATGGCTTTGGGGATCGGGATAGGCGTCTACTTTCCACAAGCTTCTACGGCTTTAGATCGTTTAAGTGTAGGTACGGTTAATATTCCAATTGCGATTGGTTTAATTTTAATGATGTATCCACCTTTAGCTAAAGTGGACTATGCAACCTTGCCACAGGTGTTTAAAGATAAACGTACGTTGATGCTGTCATTGGTTCAGAATTGGTTGATTGCACCGTGTCTGATGTTTGCTTTAGCAATCATTTTTTTACATGCTTATCCTGAGTATATGACAGGTTTAATTCTGATTGGTTTGGCACGTTGTATTGCCATGGTACTGGTTTGGAATGGTTTGGCATGTGGTGATAATCAATATGTTGCAGGGCTTGTTGCTTTTAACAGTATTTTCCAAATCCTATTTTTTAGCAGTTATGCATGGCTATTTCTGAGTTTCCTACCGCCATATTTTGGCGTAGCAGGGCAAGTGATTGAAGTGGGGTTTTGGACAATTACCCATGCTGTGCTGATTTATTTAGGCATTCCTTTTTTATTGGGTTTTTTAAGTCGACTCATCCTGATTAAAGCCAAAGGTTTGCAATGGTACGAGACTCAATTTATTCCCAAGATTAGTCCTTTGAGTCTATTGGCATTGTTATTCACGATTGTTGCCATGTTTAGTTTAAAAGGCGCAGAAGTTGTTCATTTACCTTTAGATGTACTGCGGATCGCAACTCCTTTGACGATTTACTTTGTGGTGATGTTTTTCCTAAGTTTCTTTATGAGTAAATGGATGGGGAATGATTATCCTCGGACAACGGCTATTTCATTTACAGCAGCAGGTAATAATTTTGAATTGGCACTTGCTGTGGCGATCGCAACATTTGGTTTAGCGTCACCTGTTGCATTTACCACAGTGATAGGCCCTTTGGTTGAAGTTCCTGTATTGGTTCTTTTGGTGAGTGTGTCTTTGTGGTTGCGGAAAAGATACTTCTCAGAAGCGCTAAAGCAGGTGGGAGAATAGAATGAACTTACCCAATATTGATTTAGCGTTATTGCAAACACCAAGTTTGGATCAGATTCAAGCCAAAGCACTGACGCATCCACCTCGTATATTATTGCTTTATGGTTCTAATCGAGAGCGTTCATTTAGCCGTTTGGCTGTCATGGAAGCAGGGCGTATTCTTGAGCAGTTTGGAGCAGAGGTTAAAATCTTCCATCCTAAAGGTTTACCACTGCCTGAAGATGCAGAAACCACGCATCCTAAAGTTCAAGAATTGCATGAGCTCTTGGCTTGGGCAGAGGGAATGGTCTGGTGTTCTCCTGAGCGACATGGCTCGATGAGTTCTATTTTCAAATCACAAATTGATTGGATTCCTTTAGCCGCAGGTGCAATTCGTGCCACGCAGGGTAAAACGTTGGCATTAATGCAAGTCAGTGGTGGTTCTCAATCATTTAATACAGTGAATCAATTACGTATTTTAGGTCGTTGGATGCGAATGATCACTATTCCAAATCAGTCCTCTATTCCAAAAGCATTCTTAGAGTTTGATGAAAATGATCGGATGAAAGCATCTTCGTATTACGATCGGATTGTCGATGTGATGGAAGAATTGTTTAAATTTACATTGTTAACACGTGGGCAAACGGCTTTTTTCACAGATCGTTATTCTGAACGTAAAGAATCAGCAGAACAGTTGTCTAAACGAGTCAATCAGAAGGCATTGTAAGTTATCTATAAACCTCATCAGTTATTCAGAAGTCTCCAGTTTTTTGACAATTTGGCAATGATCAATGGTGGTATTTGAGGAACAGGATTGACGTAATTCATGTAATTGAGTTTTAAAACTCATCAATTCTTGAATACGTGTCTCTACATGTTGGATGTGTTCCTCGATCAGTTGATCAATCACTTTACAGCCTTGTTCAGGATATTGAATTTGTTCAAGAAGTTGAGTGATTTCGTGTAAAGTCATATCTAGAGAGCGACAACGTTTGATAAAAATCAGACGTTTTAATGCTTCATCATCATAATATTTATAATTATTATCTGCTCTAAAACTAGGTTTAATCAGTTGTTTCTTTTCATAAAAGCGAATGGTGTCATTACTCAATTGGGTCTTTTTGGCTAAATCACTGATTAAATACTGATGCATGATTTATTCTCCGCATTTATTTTTCTAAACAGACTTGACCTTGGAGTTACTCCATGGTTTTGAATAGCATAATATAGATTATGATTTAATCAAGTGAGGAATGTGATGGCATGTACTTGTAGCCATGAACCTGCACCGCAAAAACCGAATAGTAAGTTTCGTACAGCACTATGGATCGCTTTATTTATTAACTTAACCATGTTTTTAGTTGAGTTGATTGGCGGTGCTTATGCACATTCATCGGCACTTTGGGCAGATTCTCTGGATTTCTTTGGAGATGCTGTCAATTATGGAATTTCACTGGCCGTTTTAGGCGCAAGTCTGTACTGGCGTGCGACAGTCGCATTATTTAAAGGTCTCACCATGGCTTTGTTTGGCTTGGTGGTGATTGCAAAAACAGCCTATGCTTATGTACAGGGTATTCCACCTGAAGCGATTACGATGGGTTTAATTGGTGTGCTTGCTTTAATTGCCAATGTGATTGCCGCAGTCGTTCTGTACGCATTTCGCGATGGTGACTCCAATATGCAGTCAGTATGGTTATGTAGTCGTAATGATGCAATTGGGAATGTTGCTGTAATTCTGGCTGCGGTAGGTGTGTTTGGTACTGGCAGTTTGATTCCAGATTTAATCGTGGCTTTGATTATTTCTATACTGGGGTTAACGGGTGGATATCAAGTGATTAGAAAAGCATTGCAAGAAAGAAAGCAGAATAAGTTTGTGAATGCTTAAGTTGTTTTTATGACAGTTTTTCTTTTTTAAATTTATTTTGAAATGATCGATTAGATAAATTGAACCATTAATAAAACGATAACTCCATGAATATCAATCTATTTATTTAAGATTGTTCATTCAATGGAGTTATTTTAAATAAAGCGCTCATATATAATTCTTCACACTATAGCGTAAGTTAAGTTCAATCAGAGTTTTGGTGAGATTGAAACCATTCTTATCCATGTTACGGTAGTAATCCAATAAAATGACGCCTAAACGTGCTGGATGATTCGGTAAGTTTTCTAAAATAACCATGAGAGATTTATTCATAACAGGGTATCCAGTTAAACCGTTGCCCCATGCTAAATCGTATGGTGTCTCTTTTTCAGAATGTGTTTGTATACAGTTATAGCTAATGTACAAGGTATCATTGCTGTTAGTTGTAGCTTCATCGATCACTTTTTTAATACCCGTAATTTGACCCGCAGTTTCAGTTTGGTATTGCAATGGCAAGATACGGAACTTTTGGTCCAAATGATTTGAGTATTCATATAATCCAGCTTGACATGGAATACCGATTTCACTGATTGCAGTACAATGATTGAAGAAAACAATTTTTCCTCTCAATTCACTGAGTGTTGTATTGCGATCACATTCAGAAAAATAGGTTTTATCACCCTCGATTAGATACTCTTCCAAGTGGTGCATGAAATTACGTTTAAAATTGAAGAACTTCGTTTCTCTTTGCACAATTTGAATACAGATGATTTCTGTAGGATTGCGTTTTAAAAAGCTTTTGCAGGTCAAAAGTACTTGTTCAAAATTAATTTGGCAATGATAACGATCATGAATCACACTTAGCGCGTAATCTTCAGGATGTGTACATGCCAATTGGATATCCAAATAGCGGATTCCATCATGAAGTTGTTCAAGTAAAGTATAGTTCTGATGTTTAAGATGATTCATCGAGTCATCAAAATTATAAGTCGCTGAGCAATGCGTCCCCGGGATGGTAATTTCACTTAATTTTAAGTTTGGATTTAAATGTCTCATCCAATTATGTGTAGCAACACTATAAACGTGTTTATTTATTCCAAGATTCATCGCAGAACTCAACTTTGATGTTTGTGTTTATAAAGTATTCAACTTTTGTAAGTGTGAGAATCACTAAAAATAAGTAAAATTTAAGTAAAATTCAGTAAATTAAAATTTATGATATTTTTACTTAAAACAATGGTTTGTATCTAAAATTTGTAACAAAATAATTGCAATAAAACTGAGCTTTGAAATGTCTATAAAAGCTCAGTTTTATTGATGGTTCAATCGATTCAAAATACAGAAATAAATGAGCCGAATTGGATTAAAAGCTTGGAAAATTAATCAAAGATTTTTTGAATGGCTTGAAATGGTAAAGTCACTACATCGAATGCGATAGCAAAAGGGAAAAGCACCAGTTTATCGGTCGTTTTACGACCGACTTGAGCGTAATCCTTCACTTGTTCATTGGTATAAATACTAACGCTATACGGTTTGCTGAGTGCTTTAAATGAGGCACTATTTGTTGCGGGTGGATAAATTAGCCCAGATAAAGCCAAATTAAAACAGAAACGCTGCGCTTTTAAGCGTTGGTCACTTGAAGTTGTACATTCTTCTGCGCCATTTTCAATAAAAAATTCACGATCTTGTTTGGTGACATCTTCTGAAAGCTTAACGTATTTCAAGGGTAATGTGCCTGAAAATTTCCCATCATTATTTGCAGAATAGAATTTAAGTTCTTTATCAATTTGAATAAATTTAGGATCAAGCCCCGTAATGACTTTGGCAAATCGAGCCCCACCACTGGTGAGCACATAGCTTTGCTGTTGTCCAGCGATGACGATACTATCCGCAGGTAAAGTAGGAATGGGTTGAGATGGTTTGCCAAAAGCCAGTACCGTATCATCCACTAAAACTTTCTGCACATTACGAGTACGTACACCATCATCTTTTTCTAAAAGGGTTTTGGTTGCACAACCTGTAATGAATATGCTTGAAGAACATAAGATTGCGAATGTGAATTTATAGGTTGTTTTATTCATATTTGACTCATTTTGTTTGAATTGATTGTTTATAACATTTCATCAAGGGTGGCGTTAAGATAATAAGTTGCCAAAAAAAACGGCAAAAAAGTGCTTTATCAATAGATTACTCATTTTTTAACGTTGTGAATTGGCAAAATGTATGATGATTGATTTTATAAAACGCTCATTATCCTGAATCAATGCATTAAAATTTACCTAAATCGTGCATGTGTTCGATATCTTTTTTCTCTACATTTAAAATTCTAATCATCATTTGAGAGTAGGATAAATTTAAAATGAGGATTTCATTTCAATTTTTTGATTATCGTTTGGTTATAGTTTGGTTATTATTTGATGAGGGGAACAAGATTGATTTATAAAGCTTAATCAATCCAAGTTAGTATGATGAAAAACCGATGAATATAGCTAAAAAACGAAAATATTCATTGTAATTTCATGTCAAGATTCATAGAATTGCTCGCTTGTTTGCACGATCAGCGGAACTGAACCTTGAGTAATTTTCTAACCGAGCACCTGATACATCGTGAAGATGATTTTATGGTGATTCATAAGCCAGCAGGCATACTCACAGTTCCCGGAAAAACAGAAGACTTACAAGATTGTGTAATTAACCGTTTATTGAAAATACAACCCAAAACTTTACTGATTCATCGCTTAGATCGAGATACTTCAGGTATTCTTGTATTCGGCTTAAGTAAATGGGGACAAAAAAGTATTTCACGCCAGTTTCAAGAACGCCAAACGTCCAAAATATATCAAGCCGTTGTTGCAGGAAATTTGCAAGGTGAGGGTACTGTCGATATTCCTGTAATTTATGATCCTGAACATCCTCCATTACATATTGTTGATCCTTCAAACAATAAACCTGCTTTGACCCATTGGAAAGCAATCGAGCATTTTCAAATACAAGGTCAGCCTGTAACACGTGTTGAATTAACACCGATTACAGGGCGGTCACATCAGTTACGTGTTCATATGCAATATTTAGGTCATCCCATTATTGGTGATACTTTGTATGCAACAGCAGAACAACAACAGCTTATGCCTCGGTTATGTTTACATGCACAACAACTGAGTTTTCATCATCCTAAAACAGAGGAGCTTGTACAATTTGATTGTCCAGTTCCGTTTTAGTCAAATTTTTTTAAATAGATCGTGAAAAAGCTCAGAATTTAGTGAGCTTTATGTCAAAAAGTATTGCGTAAAGGCGGTATACTTTGTTCAAATATTCTCCTGATTTGAGCAACTGTGTTTCGGTCCTAACTTGAGATAAAGGTGGAAAAATTGCAACAATTTGCTATAGGTCAACGTTGGTTATCAGACACAGAAACTGAATTAGGTTTAGGTGTATTGATTGATGTCGATGAACGTTCAATTAGTATTCTCTTTCCGAAAAGTGATGAAACGCGTGTCTATGCACGTAACAATGCACCTCTATCTCGTATTGTCTTCAATGTAAATGATGAAGTTCAAGACCAAGAAGGCACAAAATGGATCGTAGAATCATTTGATGATCACAATGGTGTGATTCGTTATAACGTGATTCGCACGCTTGAAAATGGTGAACAAGAACGTAAAGCCTTGAATGAAACGCGTATTGGCGCGCAAATTCAATTGTCAAAACCATTAGAGCGTTTACTTGCAAGCCAAATTGACTATAAAGAGTGGTATGACTTACGTATTGAAGCTTTGCAAATGCAAGCCAATATGCAAACTTCACCATTACGTGGTTTAGTGGGCGCACGTGTAGGTCTTATTCCACACCAGCTTTATATTGCACATGAAGTCGGTAAGCGTTTTGCACCTCGTGTTTTACTTGCCGATGAAGTCGGTTTAGGAAAAACCATTGAAGCAGGTTTGATCATTCATCAACAATTGAAGACAGGTCGTTCTGAGCGTATTTTGATTCTCGTACCTGATTCATTGCAATATCAATGGATGATTGAAATGCGCCGTCGTTTCAATCTAAACTTCTCATTGTTTGATTTGACACGTACAGCTTCGATTAAAGAACATGATCCTGAGTTAAATCCATTCTTAACTGAGCAATGTATTATTGCTTCGGTAGATTTGATGATTGACCATGATGACTTGCGTGATCAAGCAATTGAAGCAGGTTTTGATCTTCTTGTAGTCGATGAAGCACATCATTTGATGTGGAGCGAAGAAGAAGGTGGTAATGACCGTTATGACCTTGTAGAAGAACTTGCAGAAAAAACTGAAGGCGTATTGTTATTAACAGCAACACCTGAACAATTGGGTGTAGAAAGCCATTTTGCTCGTTTACGTTTACTTGATCCGCAACGTTTTAGCTCTCTAGAGCGTTTCTTAGATGAAGAAGAGCAATATCATCATACGGCTAAAATTGCAGAAGTGTTGATGTCAGATCTTCCACTTGAAGCTGAACATTTAGCTGCAGTAGAAAAGCTACTTGGTCATCCGATTGAAGATCAACCTGAACACCGTTTCCGTGCGATTCATGAGCTTTTAGACCGTCATGGTACAGGACGTATTCTTTTCCGTAATACTCGTGAAGCAATTCAAGGTTTCCCTGGTCGTGACTGTCAACCTGCGCCATTACCTGCACCAGAGCACTGGTCTAAAGATGGTAAGTTGCGTGAGCAAATGTGGCCAGAAGAAGCACAGCTTGATGGTGCTTGGATGGAAACAGATCCACGTGTGACGTGGTTGATGGAAAAATTACGTACAGATTTAAAACATCACAAAGTACTGTTAATTGCACGTAGTGGCCCAGTGGTAGAAGCATTGGAAAATGCTTTACGTATTCATGCAGGTATTCGCACAGCGATGTTCCATGAAGGCATGAGCTTGTTGGAACGTGACCAAGCAGCTGCTTATTTTGCAGAAGATTCTTACGGTGCGCAGATTTTACTGTGTTCTGAAATTGGTTCAGAAGGTCGTAATTTCCAGTTTGCTTCTAACCTCGTATTATTCGATTTACCTGCCAATCCTGATGTTTTAGAACAACGTATTGGTCGTTTAGACCGTATTGGTCAAGAACATCGTATTCAAATTCATGTGCCTTATCTATTAGGAACGGCTCAAGAGCGTATGTTCCGTTGGTATAACGAAGCATTGAATATTTTCAGCAGTATTTCTCCAACGGCTCAAACGCTACAAGAAAACTTTATTCTTGATTTAAAAGAGAGCTTATTGACAGATAAAGGTCAAGAATTTGAAGAACTTCTTGAAGCTGTGAATGTTCAACATCAATCACTTGAAAATGAGTTACAAGAAGGGCGTGACCGTTTATTAGAATACAATTCATGTCGCCCAATGGTTGCGCAAGAAATTGTGACAGCGCTTGAAGACTATGATGACAATACATTATTACCGATGTTTATGAAGCGCTTTATGGCAGCAACGAATATCGATTTTGATGAGCAAAGTAATGGCACTGTAATTATCAAACCAACGGATCAAATGCAAGTTCAAGGCTTGGATATTGATGAAGAAGGTATGACAGCAACATTCTATCGTGACCAAGCGCAGATTCGTGAAGATGCCCAATATTTAACACTTGAGCACCCATTTACTGAAAGTGTAATGGAAATTATTCGTACACAATCTTTTGGTAGCACCAATGTTGCGATTCTTAAAACCAATGCTTTAAAACAAGGTTCAATCTTGTTGGAAGTATGGTTTAAAGTAGATGTGATTGCACCTAAAGCATTGAACTTACCTTCAAGTTTACCGACTCAATTGATTCGTGTTCTACTGACTGAGACTGGTCAAGATATCACGGCAAAACTTGATCCTGAGATCATTAAACCGTACTTGCATCATTTAGACAGTAATAGTTGCCGTCAAGTGGTTAAAGCACGCCGTGAAGTGGTTGAAGAGCGTTATGCACAAGCACTTGATATTGCTAAAGGTGCATTGCCGACTTTGCGTGAACAGGCGAAAGAAATTTATGGTAGTAAATGGCAATATGAAATTGACCGTTTAACTTACTTAAAACAATTTAATCCAAGTATTCGTACAGATGAAATTGAGCGTTTACAGAAATTCCAGAAAGAAGGTTTGAACTTATTGGATGGTTTATCTGTAACACCAGATGCAATTCAAATCTTAGTTGTGGTTAAACCTTAACTTATTCATCTTATTCGAATAAAAGTTAAAAAGTAAAAGCTCCTTCGGGAGCTTTTTTTTCTAGTCAAATCATCCCAGCTTCTTTTAATTCAAGTTTGATATAGGCATAGAAAATAGGTGCAACGATTAAACCTGCAAGTCCAAAAATAGACTCAAATACGAGCATGGCCAATAAAACTTCCCATGATGCTGCATGGATTTTTGTTCCAATGATTTTGGCATTGATAAAATATTCAAGTTTATGGATTAAAATAAGATAAATCAGAGCAATACCCGCAGTTGCTACCGAAATGGTTAAACCTGTAATGACAATAATCGTATTTGAAATGAGATTTCCTACAATTGGAATCAAACCAAAAATAAACGTTAGAATCACTAAGGTATTGGCAAAGGGTAACTCTATTCCAAAAATTGGTAATAAAATATGCGAAAAAATAAAGAATAATCCAGTATTAATCAGTGAAATCTTAAATTGAGCAAACACTACATTTTTGAATGAAATAGATAGGTTTTCTATACGTTGTATCATGGCTTGTTTGAATACGGGATGCTCAGGCTTTTTCTGTAAACGATTTAATGAAACCAATATACCGACAATCGAGCCAATGAGCATTGTCGCGAGGTTATGAATAAAATCGGTACCTGTATGTTTGAGCGTGGATAAATTATCTTTCATCAATGCCAAAGTTTGATCTTTAAGCTCAGGTAAAGTATAGGGGATAAATCCAGGGATATATTGTGCAATTTCGAGTTGAAGTTTTTGTAGTGTTGAGTCTATTTGTAAACTTAATGCATTGATCCCAGAACCTTGGACATCATGTTGCATAAAACTAATGAGGCTGGTAATTGCAAAAGTGATTAAGGTTACGGCAGTGATCCCAAGAACGACACTTATTGTGATACGAGCACGTTGACCATCGATATATCTTTCAGTGATAGTGCCTAAACTATTGATCATTTCATAAATAACAAAACCTGCGAAGAAACTTGCAAGCAGATGCAGAGGAATGATTGAAATTAAAGCGATGAACATGATTGTATAGCTTGCAAGAATGCTTTGACGGTTATTCAGTAGGTTCATTGAGTTGTCCAAATCGCTTAGTACCGTTTGATTATAGATGGGATTATAAGAAGTGTTTAAGTGTGGTCATTGAAGATGCATTTCAATTCTAGGCTTTTTTTATTTTATAGTGTGAAATACTTAAAATTAGATGAATATTTTTATATATTCCAAAAAAAAAGCTGATGAACATGTGCAGTTCATCAGCAAAGAGGGACTTGACCGCATTTTGTGCATAGGTAAACATGCCGAATAACGCGTAGTTAAACAAACAGATCAAGTCTAAAAAAAAATCATTTTAATTTTCCCTAAAACAAAAGATGCTTTAGGTCTGTTAAATATCAAAAAGCAAGCACTGACAAAATTCCCCATTAAACTGGACTTAATTGTGATTTTTAGCTTAAATAAAGACCTACCTTTTAAATGAAGAAAAGATATGTTGAACCCTTGTAATTAAACTAATTCAGAGTATCAAGATAATAAATCACTAAAAATAAGTAATTTAAAATTTATATTAATGTTAATCTAATCTTAATAATTTGTTTTGTAATAATAGAGGAAATATTTTAGTTAATAAAATATGTTACATATTTTTTAAATTATTGTAATTTATATTTTTATTTTAATGGTTTGAATCTTTTTTTAAGATTAAATGAAATATACCCAATATTGGTTATTGTATTATATCTCATTTTAAATTAACAATATTAGGAAGTAAGGAAGGAGTGGAATACATGTTTTCTTTAGACTATCAATTACCATTACCTACTCATACATTAGAAGATGATCATAAAATGGATGAACACTTTAATAATATTTTTAATATGGATTGCAAATTAAGGTTACCTGTTCTTGTTTTAGAAGATGATCCAGTTATTCAAGAACGCATGTATAAAATATTAATGAGGTTTGGTTATAAAGATGAGGACTTAAATTTTACTCAAACGATTAAAGGGGCTGAGGAAATTTATGATACAAAACATACTGAATTGGTTTTAGTTGACTTAGGTTTGCCAGATGGTAATGGTATCGATTTTATTTCATATATGCGTGAATACAAAAACGATAACAAAACACCGATTATGGTGGTATCAGCATGGAATTCTGTAGACACTATTTTAAAAGCCTTGTCTGCAGGTGCTTCGGGGTATGTCTTAAAGGAACGTGATGATTTTGAACTGATTTTTGCAATTCGTAGTTTATTGCGTGGTGGGGTAATCATTGATCCATTTGTTGCTAGTCAAATTCTGAAAAGCATGAACCATATAGATGATGAAGTTAAACCATCATGTTCGCAGCATAAAATGGAAAGCAATTTATCGACTAGAGAATTAGAAATATTAATTTTAGTTGCAGCTGGGAATAGTAGCCGAGAAATTTCCGAAACACTGAGTATTTCTAAGTTTACAGTAGATTGTCATATTAAAAATATTTATCACAAACTTTCTGTTAATTCTAGAACAAAGGCAATTAATGCTGCAAAGAAAATAGGATTAATTGATTAATATCATTCAATTTTATTGAAGCATTTGATTACATATATGGAGATTTTAAACATCTTCATTATTTATCAAAAGGTCTAAAAACTAGAAATCCAGTGCCATTTTAACCAAATTAAAGTGGCAAATTTTAGTTAATTTAGTTTGATATTTGAATGATTAAATTAAAAAATAATTAATTTGAAATGAGTGATTAAATAGAATTCTATTAAAAAAGATGTAATCATACTTTTGTTGGTTAATTTTACTTAATTTAAACTAAAAAATCTTATAGGTAAATAATGTCACTCATGATTTATAATATGTATTTTATTTACACCTTATTAAGGTGGGTTATTTAGACATATATTGGGTTTAATATAAGTATTGTTTTTATTTCAAATATGAACATTTAGACATTTGTTGGATTAAGCTCGGAAAATTATATTATAAAAACATGAATCATTGAATTTAACTAAATAGGGTGTAGTTATTATTAAGAATAACTTTTTTAAAACATCGTTCTTCACATGCGATTATTAAAAGACTTAAAAGCAAAGTTTATATTGGACTGATTACTGGCTCTAACATTAGCTAAAAAAGGCTCAATGAACCTTTATAGAAGCATTAATGTAGGCAATGATTTGTAACCAATCCAAAGCTGTGATTTTTTAAAGCATAGCTTGAGTGATAAATAATCTAAGTCAATGCAAATCGCTAAAAATTAGCGAATCTGTGCTTCTTCTAAATGACGAGAACCTTCAAGTAGCATACGAATCATAATCATGGTTTGTTCCGCAATTTTTTTTCTTTCTTCTATAGGTAAATCAATCACTTTTGCACCCATATTAAACACCAATTGGGTAATGGCTTTTGCAACTAAATCAGGATGTGCCAACTTACTGTCATTGATTTGTTCTAAGCGAATTAAATCATCCTGTAGTTCTTGTTGGAAGTAGTTCAATTGTTTATCGACAGCAAGTTTATATTGAATTGAGCCTGTATAGCCCTCACGCAGTAAAAGGCTAAGATTACCTTCATCTGCATCCAATTGTTCAATAAACACTTCGACAGAACTACGAATAATGCTGCTTTGTTTGATGGCTTTAATTCGAGCTTGATGCAGAATTCGGCGTAAGGCACCCCCAGAAAGCTCAATTAATTCAATGGCTAATTCATCAATATCTTTAAAATGTCGATAAAAGCTATTCGGTGCGATACCTGCTTCACGTGCAACTTCTCTCAAACTCAATGAAGCAATGCTTTTTTGAGGGCCGATTAAATTAAGCGCAGCTTGAAATAATTCTTCTTTTGTAATGGTTGCCTTTCTGCCAACAGTGCGCACAGATACTTTCTCAAGCTCATGATACTGCTCTTGAAGTGTAGATGGATCCTGAGGAATTGCAGAAGTCTGATTCATAAATATCAAATAAATTAAATTATTTAACCATTATAGCGTTCGAAGTCACATAAATGAAACGACTAGATACAATACACATGTATATACAAATATATATACATGTGTATAATAATTAAAATTTAGACAAATGGTGAGCTCAAATGCACGCTATTGAAAAGCAAAAATCTCCTGTAAATTCGATGTTTGACATAGTTTTAGGTCAAGACAGTGTTAATTTTTGGCTACAAAAAATTAATCCACTATGGTCTGTCCATCAGGCTTTAGGAAAAATTGTTCAAAAGCAACAATCCGCAGCGGACACGGTGAGCTTAACCATTCAAGTCAATCGTCACTTTAAAATGGGGCAAGCAGGACAACATCATCCGATTATTATTGAAATAAAAGGTATTCGATACGAAAGAACCTATAGTTTGACGCAACTTGATGATCAGCATGTGCTTTTAACGGTTAAAAAAGTAGATAAAGGTATCGTCAGCCAGTGGTTGAATGATCGTGCCAAAATTGATGATGTGATTGAGTTCGGTGTTCCTTATGGAGAAATGCTACTTCCAAAAATGCCACAAAGTTTGATTCTATTGGCTGCGGGCAGTGGTATTACACCGATGTATAGTCTAATCCAAAAATTAGCAACGACCCGACAATTAGATCAACAAGCAGTACATTTAATGTATTGGGTCAAAAAGCATGAAGATGTTGCTTTTAAACAAGCGTTTGATCATTTCAGCGAGCAATTTCCACAATTCAAATTCGAAGTATTTTATACCCAAGAACAACATGCAGATTCACGTTTAAATGTTGCACATCTGAGTCATATTGAAAACCTTCAACACAGTATAGTCTATGTGTGTGGGCCTTCAGGCTTTGTTACAACAGCAGAAGCACTGTTTGAAAATGTCCGAGACTTCATGAGTGAAGCTTTTAGCCTAAGTCCTGTAATCACAGATGATAATGGCTTTATTAACGTGACATTAACACAGTCGAATAAAGTGGTTGCGATTCCAAAAGGACAGTCCATTTTAGTCGGACTTGAGCAGCAAAACATCAAACCACAACATGGTTGCCGTATGGGAATCTGCAATAAATGTGCGTGCAACAAAGCACAGGGTGCAACCAAGAATTTAGTCAATGGTTCAGAAAATTCAGAACCGAATAATCTGCTGAGAATCTGTGTCAATACAGCCCAAACTGATTTAGTTATCGATCTTTAAGCGAGTTTTGTCATGAATATGCCCGTTAAAATTCAATATTTTACCAATCCTAAAAACCGTGAACTTACTCAATTTGAATTGGATGAATTAGCACGTGAGTTGGATGCAATTAAACAAGAAGTCCTTGATGATATTGGGGAAAAAGATGCCAAATACATTAAAAAAGTGTATGCAGCGGTTCGCTATAGCAGTATTTTAGGTCGTGCTTGTTTATTTGCGGGTTGGTTCCCGCCAGCATGGTTGTTGGGTACAGGCTTACTTGGTTTTGCTAAAATCATGGAAAATATGGAGTTGGGTCATAATGTCATGCATGGGCAATATGATTGGATGAATGACCCACGTTTTAAAGGTACAACTTACGAATGGGATATCGTTGGAACCTCAGATAATTGGCGCCAAACGCACAATTATAAACATCATACTTATACCAATATTAAGGGTATGGATGATGATATTGGTTATGGTTTATTGCGTCTATTTCCAGAACAACGCTGGAAAGCTGGGTTTTTATTACAACCTTTGTATGCGATTCCATTCTGTTTATTGTTTCAATGGGGGGTAGCCATTCAAAATCTTGAAATTGGTAAACTCATCTATAAACGAAAAACTTGGGCGCAGTTTAAAGAAGAGTGGAAACCAACTCAGAAAAAAATTGGTAAACAATTTTTTAAAGATTACTTATTTTTCCCACTCATTGCAGGGCCAGCAGCATTACCTGTATTTACAGGGAATTTAGTTGCCAACGGCATTCGTAATATTTGGACCTTTAGTATTATTTTCTGTGGGCATTTTACCAAAGACGTTGAGGTTTTTCCTAAAACGGTATTGCAAAATGAAAGCCGTGGTCATTGGTATATGCGCCAAATCCGTGGTTCTTCGAATTTAACAGGTTCAGAAGCCTTTCATATTTTGACGGGTCATTTAAGCCATCAAATTGAACATCACCTATTCCCAGAAGTACCTGCACGTCGTTATCGTAAAATGGCGCCAAAGGTAAAAGCTGTTTGTGAAAAATATGGCTTAAATTATAACAATGCCAGTTTGTTTAAGCAGTACGGTCAGGTGCTTGGACGTATTGTGAAATATGCATTTCCGTTCAAGAAATAGTTTGGATTGAATCGTCTCTTCTAAAGACCACTTTCGAGTGGTTTTTTACTGTGAATTACATGACTTCAACGCTAGTTTGGAGGAGAAGAAGTATGATCTAGTCTTTGGATTGATCAAAATATGAATGAAATAACGTTAGCTGAAGTTGTAGGACGTTCAATTAAAATTCGAGCACGTTATCACGAGTTGGAAAGAATAAATCATGATGCTGAATGGACAGTGCAAGAAGATGCATTGGCATTTTTATCTGATGCAGGTTTAGTCGGTAGGTTAACGATGGCACAAACAGGAAAGTGGGTACATAAAGGAAATGCACAAGAAGAATTGAAACATAAACTTGGGGAATGCGTTTGGTGGTTGGCCATACTTGCACATGAATTAGATTTGGATTTAACCGATGCAACGCAATACTTTTTAAGTAAAGCTGAAAAAATTTAAGCTCAATATTTTAATCGTTTAATATTTAAATGGTTTGATAGTTTAATGTTTTAAAACCTCCGATAGGAGGTTCTATTGTTATGACTAACATGAAACGGAGAACATCTATTTATTTTTAGTTTAAAAACAAATCATAGCCCATACGACCAATTAAAAAAATCAATAAAATCAAAAAGAAAATCCGAATAAAACCACTGCCATATTTTATGGCTAATGCAGTTCCTGCAAATGAACCTAAAACATTACATACGGCTAAAATAATGCCTGCCATCCAAAGAATGTGCCCAGAAGGAATAAAGAAGAACATGGCAGAAATATTGGTTGCTACATTCACCAATTTGGCTGAGGCAGAAGCATTTAAGAAATCAAAGGCAAAGACTTTAACGAATAAAAATAACAGGAAACTTCCAGTTCCTGGGCCGAAAATTCCATCATAAAAGCCAATCAATGCACCAAAGAATAACCCTAAGGCAATTTCTTTTTTACCTGTTTGCAAAACAGTATGAATTTGTCCTAAATCCTTTTTTGCAAAAGTGTAGATTGCAATGATGATCAATAAGAAAAAGACAATATAGCGCATGAGTTCTTTGGGAATGAATGAAACTGACATCGCACCAAAGAAAGAAAAGATGAATGCAGCGAGCATTGTTGGAATAATTAATTTCCAATTGATAGTGACTTTCTTATAGTAAGCAAAGGCTGAGGAAACTGTACCAGCCATTGCAATGATTTTATTGGTTCCGAAAACTGTGGCTAAGCTTTGTTTTGGAAATGCATGCATCAATGCAGGGAGTTGGATTAAGCCACCACCACCGACTGCAGCATCAATAAGTCCTGCGCAAAAAGCGAAAAACCCAAGGCTGAGTAGTATCGTTTCGTATTCCATTGCTGAATTTTCTATCTATAGAGTCATTTTGAGAGAATAATCATAGAAGATATTCAAATAAAAGTAATTAAAAAGTCCTAATCTCATATTTTGAGATTAGGACTTTGGTGGTTTAAAATACGATTGATAAAATTTAAACCAATAAGCTTAGAAATCAACAGAAGTTTGTAGATAGAAGGTACGTGGTTGCCCTACGTATTTACCACCTGTTGAGTCAGAAGAACGAGTGAAGTACTGAGTATCAAATAGATTCTTAATCCCACCTGCAACTTTTAAACCATAAAAATCTTTACCAAAGTTATAACCTGTACGAACCGCAAAAGTTGAATAACCAGGGATATCACCGATACGACCATCTGCTGTTTCTTTGGTTTGATATTCGTCCCCAGAACCTGGCGCATGTTGTTTAGACTGGGCAAACATATCGGCATTTACGGTCCATTTCTTTAAGGTATAACCCAATCCTAAGTTTGCAACATGACGTGAATAGTAAGGCAAGTCTTTACCGTCAAATTTACCTGCTTCAGATACAGCTTTGGTAAAAGTATAATTACTATAAACTTTAACGCCTTTTAACGTATCTGATAATGATCCAAAATCATAACTCAGACCAGTTTCAATTCCTTTATGACTGGTTGCACCTAGATTGGTCCAAATACCTGTACCAATATTGTCAGGACGTTCTAATAAAAGTTCTTTATCAAAATCTAGGTAAAATACGGTGAATTCAGCATTTAAACCATTGCCTAAGTATTTGGTTCCAATTTCGTAGTTATTTGATTTTTCAGGATGTAAGCCGTCAAGAGTTGTAAAAGCTGTATTTATATTTTTATTCTGTGAATTCTTTACAGCTCTCGTTGTGACCAATTGGTTGTATTGTTGTGGGCCGAATGATACGCCTGCATTGGCAAATACATTCCATTGGTCATTGAATGCATACTGTATTGCGATATTGGGTAAGAATTCATCCGATTTAATTTTTGGATGAACTGTATTGACCGCAGCGCCATCTTGATATGCAGTGAAATCATTGTGAGTTTTAATTGACTCAAAGCGAACACCCGGTGTAATCGTCCATGCACCCAGACCAAAACGGTTATCAATATACACAGCATGGGCTTTTGTTCCACCATCACTGGTGGTATTCGGTACACGCGTTCCTGGGATACCTGTTAATGTATTGTAGTCCGCTGTACGGCCTGAAAACTCAGAACTTTCTTCTTCTAAATAGCGATAACCTACAGTCACTTCATTATTCATTTTGCCCCATGTATAAGCTCGAGAATAACGTGGTTCGATACCAAAATATTTATAATCACGAGGCGAATTACTAATACGGCTATTGGCTGTATTGGCAATCGCAGATTCAAGATCACTGGTACGGAATGAATCGACGTAGTAGCCCAACACTTCAAAATTATTGACATCATCTTTATGGCTATATTTCACTGAAACGTCAGAACGACGACCTGCGAAATAGTTACGAAATTGATTCGATTGATAAGGATTCTCTGCATATTGTGCAGCTGTTAAACCTTCAGGCATTTCACCACGACCTTCATAATGATGCAGATTGACTGCAACTTCATCATGATCGGTAAATTGATATGATGTTTTTAACATTACGTCATCAATATCAATTTCATTGTTGGCTTCTCGGTAGCCATCACCTTTGGTTCCTGAATAAAGCAGGGCAAGACCCAAACCATTATCCATTGTTCCGCCAATGAATAGGCTTGGGCTATATTTGATTTGATCTGTACCTGTTGCAAACTCAGTGGTTAAACCGACTGAACCAGAAAGTTCTTGAGGAATAGAACGTGTCGCAAAGTTAATAATACCCCCCACGTTTTGTGGCCCAAAGCGTACTGAACCTGCACCACGAACGACATCAACAGACTCAATATTCCCCATAGAAAGGGGAGCCATAGACAGCTGTGGCTGACCATATGGAGCAAAGGATAAAGGAACACCATCCATCAACACAGTTGAACGCGGGGATAAACGTGAAGTTAAACCACGAACCCCTAAGTTTAAAGATACATCACTACCGCCAGTCCCGTTGCTGTCTTGAACTTGAACACCGGGAACTTGTTTTAAAGCATCACGAATTGAAGTAACAGCAGAGGCATCCATTTTTTTACGATCGATAATGGTTCGTGCACCTGCATGGTTATGGACTTTTTCTGCATTGGCATTTTCTAACCAGTTACCTTTGGCTTGAACAACAATTGGGGCAAGCGTCTGCGTTTGATTATTGTCTTCATTTTCCGCATAGCTTATAGACGTAACAGAGAGGAAAGATAATCCAATCGCATAACTAAGGGTAGATGGCTTGAACTTTAAGCTTTGTAGCATGAGCGTCCTTGAAAATTCTATGAGAATATGTGCAATTAAAATTTAGTTCATTTTAATCTTTTGTAATCTAAATTTAAATAAACATGATTATCATTTATAACTATTGCTTAGTTAAAATTAATTGAATTTTTAATAAATAATGATCATTTTAGATATCGCCTTTAGCTGTGTATTTTAATGCACCATTGGCTTATTGATATTGAATGCGCTGTTGTCGCAGCGAATATGCAGGCATGAAAAAACCGTGCATGAGCACGGTTCTTATTGATTAAATTAAACTTATTTCAGTTGAATTGAACCATTGGCATTCACAGTCACTTTAGATTCACCCGCTGAAACATCTTGAGGCGGAGCTGCTTCAGCATCAGAAAATTTTGCCATACTTGCACGCATCATGACGGGTTGTGGGTAATAGTTACTGGTATTCAAATTTAAGTTAACCAAGTTGTAGCTGGATTTATTCCAAGCTTGTGTAATGATTTGAGCACGTTGTTGGAAGCTTTTTGAAGCTTCGACCATCAATTCATTTTCAACTTTCTTACGTTGTTCATCTGAAACAGAGAAGTTAATCGATTGAGTTTGGAAGTTTTGCTGCAATTCACTAATTAACTGACTTGCTGCTTTAAAGTCCTTACTTTCGATTTGGACTTCTGCACGTCCACGCCATTCTTTTAATTTCTGATTGTCATTGTCATATACAGGGTAAGTGGTTTGCGAACCTGTTTCGACTTTAACCTGCGGGTATTTTTTAGCAATAGCCATCGCTTGATTCATCAATTGAGCAATTTGTGATGAAAGTTCAGCAGGCTGTTTGTTGGTTTTTTCAATGAAGAGTACAGCATGCATTTCGTCATTAGACACTTGACGAGTTGCTTCAGCTTGTACATTGACAATATTGTAATTTAAAGGCTCTTTTTCAGCTGCAATAGTCATAGTGCTTAATGTCGTTCCTAAAAGTAGGGTAGTTAAAGCTAAATAACGCATGGCAAATCCTTACAAAGTGTTTGTCAAATTTTTGACTATTTGACTAAAAGTTATATGAAAGTGGTTTGAATATATTTTGATATTAAGCACAACTTGCGTATTACTTTGGCAGAATTTGTGGTGTAATTGTAATAATTTACGTATGATTTGCAAATTTGATAAAATTTAAATGATATAAAAATTAAATGCTTATATAAAAAATTAAACTGTTTGTTTATAAGGTATATGTAGATTTTAGCAAATAGAGATAATTATCGGGTTTTCTTTGCTTTGTCACATAGTATGATAATAATAGTAGTTTAGAGTTCGCTGAATGTTTTTTTCGATAAATGGGATATAGATAAGTGCATAAAAGATATTTATTTTGTCGTAAAAAACTGTATCATTCCGCTCCTAGTTATGAATACACAAAGCACTCTAACTAGATTCTATAAAGCACCGAGTCAAAAGACCGCAAGTCACCCGACTTATTTCTTTCAACCCATATCAGAGATGGTAATTCGATATGAGCGTTACTTCTGTAAATCCTGCTGCCACTTCCACAAACGAATACTACTTGACTCGCCAAAGTCAGATGGAATCGAATGTTCGTAGTTATCCACGTAAATTACCGTTAGCGATAGCGGAAGCACATGGTTGTTGGGTTACCGATGTTGAAGGTACAAAATACCTCGATTGTTTAGCTGGGGCAGGAACATTGGCTTTGGGCCATAATCATCCTGCGGTAATTCAAAGTATTCAAGACACTTTAGCGAGTGGTCTACCTTTACATACTTTAGATTTAACAACGCCTTTAAAAGATGCTTTCACTGAAGCACTTCTTGCCGAACTTCCAGGTGGTCAAGAAGAGTATTGCTTACAGTTCTGTGGCCCATCTGGTGCAGATGGTACAGAAGCAGCAATTAAATTGGCAAAGACCTACACAGGTCGTAGCACAGTAATCAGTTTTTCTGGTGGCTATCATGGGATGACTCATGGTGCACTTGCGATGACTGGTAACTTATCTGCTAAAAATGCGGTGAATGGCTTAATGCCTGGCGTACAATTTATGCCATATCCGCATGAATATCGTTGCCCACTTGGGGTTGGCGGTGAAGCGGGTGTAGATGCCTTAACGTATTTCTTTGAAAACTTCATCGAAGACGTTGAAAGCGGTGTGACGAAACCTGCAGCTGTGATTCTTGAAGCAATTCAAGGTGAAGGCGGTGTAGTAACTGCACCAACGAAATGGTTGCAAAAAATCCGTGAAGTGACTGAACGTCATAACATTGTTTTGATTCTTGACGAAGTTCAAGCTGGTTTTGCACGTTCAGGCAAAATGTTTGCCTTCGAACATGCAGGAATAGAGCCTGATGTTGTTGTGATGTCTAAAGCCGTAGGTGGTAGCTTACCATTGGCTGTTTTAGCAATTAAACGTAAGTTTGATGCATGGCAACCAGCGGGTCACACGGGTACATTCCGTGGTAACCAACTTGCTATGGGTACTGGTCTTGCAACAATTAAAACCATTAAAGAACAAAATCTTGCGAAAAATGCGCAAGAACGTGGTGATTTTTTACAAGCTGAATTGAAAAAATTAGCTGTTGAATTTCCATGTATTGGTAATGTTCGTGGTCGTGGTTTGATGATTGGTGTTGAAATTGTCGATGAGCGTCAAGCTGCGGATCATATGGGTTCATTACCTGCAGATTCACAGTTGGCTGCTGCAATTCAAACAGCTTGTTTCAACAATAAATTATTGCTTGAAAAAGGTGGTCGTAGCGGTACGGTTATTCGTTTACTTTGCCCATTGATCATCACTCACGAAGAATGTGTTGATGCACTTGCTCGCTTTAAGAAAGCAGTTGCTGAAGCGCTTGTTGCAGTTCGAGGCGCATAAGTTATGGTAGATTTTGCAGAACACAGTAAAGCGTTACTCTGCAATGATGCTCAATCTATTGCTGACTATGAGTCAGCAATGGGTGAGGCGACTAAAGCAGTCGCAGCATGGTTGCAAAACGATAAAATGTACACTGGCGGAAGCATCAAAGATCTTCGCAGTGCAATTGCATTTAATCCTTCAAAAGAAGGTTTAGGTGTACATAAAGCTTTGGAACGTATGGTTGAGCTTTTCTTAAATAAAAGCTTAAAAGTACATCATCCACATTCTTTAGCACATTTACATTGTCCTACGATGGTGACAAGTCAAATTGCTGAAGTATTGATTAATGCGACCAACCAATCCATGGATTCATGGGATCAAAGCCCTGCGGGTTCTTTGATGGAAGTTCAATTAATTGATTGGTTACGTCAAAAAGTTGGTTATGGCGCAGGTCAAGCTGGTGTGTTCACTTCAGGTGGAACACAATCAAACTTGATGGGTGTTTTACTGGCGCGTGATGCATGTATTTCTAAAAATTGGAAAGACGAAAACGGTAATCCGTGGTCTGTACAGCGTGATGGTATCCCTGCGGATGCAATGCGTAATGTCAAAGTGATTTGTTCTGAAAATGCACATTTCTCTGTGCAAAAGAACATGGCAATGATGGGTATGGGCTTCCAATCTGTTGTAACTGTTCCTGTGAACGGTAACGCACAGATGGATGCTGATGCATTAGAAAAAACCATGGCTCATCTTCAAGCAGAAGGTAAGATCGTGGCGTGTGTTGTTGCAACAGCGGGTACAACCGATGCTGGTGCAATTGACCCACTGAAAAAAATCCGTGAAATCACCAATAAATATGGCGCGTGGATGCATATCGATGCGGCATGGGGTGGCGCACTGATTCTTTCTAATGATTATCGTTCTATGCTTGATGGGATCGAATTGTCTGACTCTGTGACATTAGACTTCCATAAGCATTATTTCCAAACAATTTCTTGTGGTGCGTTCTTGTTGAAAGATGAAGCGAATTATCGTTTCATGCATTATGAGGCTGAGTACTTAAACTCTGCTTATGATGAAGAACATGGTGTACCAAACTTAGTCTCTAAGTCATTGCAAACAACGCGTCGTTTCGATGCATTGAAATTGTGGATGACTGTAGAATCGCTCGGTGAAGAATTGTACGGTTCAATGATCGATCATGGTGTTGATTTAACACGTGATGTTGCGGCATATATCAATGCAACAGAAGGTTTGGAAATGTTGGTTGATCCACAATTCGCTTCTGTATTGTTCCGTGTCGTTCCAGCAGGCTATCCAGCTGAGTTGCTAGATACGTTAAACCAAAACGTTGCAGATGAATTATTTGCACGTGGTGAAGCGAATATTGGTGTAACCAAAGTGGGTAATGTTCAATCATTGAAAATGACCACTTTAAGCCCTGTTGCAACTTTAGAGAATGTTCAAAATCTGTTGAATCTTGTATTAACAGAAGCTGATCGTATCAAAGATGCAATTGCAGATGGTACATATACACCTGCGATTGATTAATTCATCATGGTGATGTGCAAGAAGGAGATCAGATGATCTCCTTTTTTGTATGCTTAAGATATGGCTAGCGTTTTTTAATGAGTATGTTCTTAGCATGAATCAAAGCACATATAGGCGTATATATGAGCCTTGAATGATGATTAACCCATTAGCCGTAATACTCGTTTAACATTTTACTAAAGCTCAGAAAAAATGAACTCAGTATGATCAGTGTCATAGAGAAACTACTACAAAAGAAAATAATTTTTTGGTAGTTCTGTCTACAGCTATTCATTAAAGGTAAATGATAGACATGATACATCGAACGTAAAGTCTGCATGGTGAGAATGAACAGTGAAATAAAACTGAAGCTAATCAATAGATTTTGCATCAGAAAAGAGGGGCTGATTTGTGATAATAATATGTAAAAAATGAGGCAACTCATTGTAATGATCAACGTGATCATACTGGTTGAACCCACCATTTTCAGAAAAGTTTCATGCCATTCTTGACGATTTAATACTTTCATTAGCCATTATCCTTTTTTTCTATTTTAAGCGAATTTTGCGTATAAAATAACGTAGGCACGACTTAAGTTGTCGCCTAATTGACTGAAATAAAAATGTATATTTGTGACAAATAAATGATTGATTACATTTATATTCACAATATTAGAAAAAATTAAAATATATGACAGTTTTTTACATATTGAATTTTAAAGAGTTTTAATCAGATTTATTCTAAAATATCAATTATCATAAAAGCGTCATAAAGCTGTAACTTCTTTGTCATATTTTAAAATCAAAATGCAGTTATCCGAAAAGTACAACATCACTAACAAATGGCGTACTTCAAAATTGCAAGCTTATTAAGAGAGAAAAGAATGCGCTTAAATCACATTGCACTTGCTTTAGTTGTTTCAGGGGCGGCGGTTGCAACCACAGCTAATGCAGCTCGTGACACGATCCAAATTGCTGGTTCTTCAACTGTACTTCCTTATGCAAGTATTGTAGCAGAAGAGTTTGGTCATACTTTCCCACAATACAAAGCACCTGTTGTAGGTTCTGGTGGTAGTTCTGCTGGTCTAAAACAATTCTGTTCTGGTGTGGGCGACAACACCATCGACATCGCAAATGCTTCTCGTAAAATTAAAGATACTGAAATCGCTGCATGTAAAAAAGCAGGCGTAAATAAAATCCAAGAAATCAAAATTGGTTATGACGGTATCGTATTTGCTTCAAACTCAAGTAAAGCAGCTTATAAATTACGTCCACAGCACGTATTTGCAGCTTTAGCAGCTGAATTGCCATCAAATGGTAAATTGGTTCCAAACCCTTATACACGTTGGAATCAAATTGACAAATCATTGCCAAATGAAGCGATTACTTTAGTTGTTCCTGCATCTAACCACGGTACACGTGAAGTATTCCAAGAAAAAATGGTTGAAGCTGGTTGTGAAAGTTACGATTACTTCAAAAAGTTAGATAAAGATGCACAGAAAAAAGCATGTTCTAATTTCCGTAAAGACGGACGTGTGATTGAAATTGCAGGTGACTATACTGAAACACTTGCACGTTTAAAATCGTCTCCAAATGCAGTTGGTGTTTTCGGTCTAGGTTTCTATGATCAAAACCGTGACAAATTACGTGTTGCGACTGTAAACAATGTAACACCTTCTGAGCAAACCATTCTAAATGGTACTTACCCAGTATCTCGTCCTTTATACTTCTATGTGAAAGGCGAACATTTACAATCAATCAAAGGTTTAAAAGAATATACTGAATACTTCTTGAACAAAAAAGTATCTGGTAAAGGTTCTAAATTAGATAAAGCGGGTTTAATTTCAATGTCTGATTCTGAGCGCGCAAAAGTTCTTGCAGCTTTTAAAGCTGGTAAATAATCAATCAGTCATAATCGAAGCTGATGGTGGGTGACTACCATCGGCTTTTATTGCTAAGCAGAGTTTTTTCAAATCATGAAGATTGAAAAAACGGTGGAGAATACATGAATCTGCTACTTATTGGCGTGTTATTAGCTTTAATTGCTATCGCATATCAAATCGGGCTACGCAAAAGCCGAAGCCTAGCAGGTAAGGGAAATAACACTGCAATCTTACATTCGCGTCCAGGCTATTATGGTTCATTGGTTGCGTTATGGTGTGGCATTCCTGCTTTTTTAATTTTGATCATTTGGAATTTGGTTGAACCAAGCATTTTACAACATTTAATTTTACAGAATGTTCCTGTAAATATTGCTTCTACACTTGATGAAGCCGGGGTAGATGTACTGGTTGACCGTATTCAAGCGATTGCTTCTGGGTTTGGGGTAACAGATACACCAGCCGCTTATGAAGTAGCAGCAGCAGAACAACTTGCTAAATTTGAAAGAATTGGTTCTTTTGCAAAATTCGCAGTAGTGACCTGTGCGGCAATGCTAGGACTTGTTTGGGCAAAGAAAAAAATTAGTCAACAATTCCGTGCACGTAATGAAGTAGAAAAAACAATTAATGTTGTTTTAATTCTTTGTTCTGGTGTGGCGATTCTCACCACCGTTGGCATTGTCATGTCAATGTTTAGTGAAGCAATGCACTTCTTCAAATTTGTCAGTCCAATGGAATTCTTCTTTGGCACAGAATGGAATCCGGGTTTTAGTACTTCTGGAAATGCAGAGGGTAGCTACGGATTATTACCATTGCTATGGGGTACGCTCATGGTGAGTGGTATTGCCTTATTGGTTGCTGTGCCGCTGGGTTTAATGATCGCTATTTATCTCGCTGAATATGCTTCTCCACGCTTTCGTTCTTGGGCAAAGCCAACCATCGAAGTTTTAGCGGGTATCCCAACGATTGTATATGGCGTTTTTGCCATCATGGTGATTGGGCCAGTCTTTAAAATATTAGGTAATGCTATTGGTATTGAAGTCAATGCAACCAGTGCTTTAACAGCAGGTTTTGCAATGGGAATCATGATCATTCCATTTGTATCTTCATTATCCGATGACATTATTACGCAAGTGCCTCGTTCATTACGCGATGGCTCATTAGGTTTAGGTGCAACCAAGTCTGAAACCATTCGTCAAGTTGTATTGCCAGCAGCATTACCAGGGATCACAGGAGCATTCTTGCTTGCTGTTTCTCGTGCAGTCGGTGAAACCATGATCGTGGTACTTGCCGCAGGGAACAGTCCTTTATTGCATATCAATCCACTTGAAGCTGTTTCAACTGTGACAGTAACGATTGTGAAGCAATTAACCGGTGACACAGATTTTGCCAGTCCACAAGCATTGGTGGCGTTTGCACTCGGTTTAACCTTATTTGTCATTACATTGTGTTTAAACATTGTTGCACTTTACATTGTGCGTAAATATCGTGAGCAATACGAATGAGTACATCAAATACATCTCCTGTGGATCAAAATGTATTTGATCCTCAAGTTGCAGCAGAACTTCGTGAAAAGCGTAAGGCTAAAATTGCCAGTACATTGTCAAAGCGCCATCGTAGAGAAAAAACCTTTCGTATCTTTGGTTTTACTTCGGTGATTATTGGCTTAACCTTCGTTGCAATCTTGTTTGGTAGCATCTTATACAAAGGTCTTCCTGCGTTTTGGCAAGCCAGTATGACTGTTCCTGTTTATTTTGATCCAACGGTGATTGATGCAGGACCGAAACCAACACAGAAAGTGGGTGAGTTACCTGCGCATTATGAAGAGCGTTATGTAGACTGGCAAACCAAGATGGGTATGGTGGATTGGGATGCTTTAATTGTGAATGGTTTGATTGCAAAAGATCCTTCACTTGAAAGTCGTCGTGATGAATTAAGCAATTTATACACCAGTTCTGAGGCGTATCGTATCCGAGATATGGTGTTTAAAGATCCTGCTTTAATTGGTAAAAAAATAGAATTGAATTTTCTAACAGATGCTAATATTGATGTGTGGTTAGCCGGTAATATTGATCGTTCTTTGCCTGATGATCAGCAACAATTAAGCCCAGAAGTACGTAAACTTTCAGATGATTTAGCTGCAAAAGGTGTGATCGAACGTACCTTCAATACCCAATTGTTTAGTAATCCAGACTCACGTAGTTCACCAGCAACAGCAGGTTTAGCGGGTGCATTCATCGGCTCATTGTTCATGATGCTCATCGTGATTGCGATCTCTATTCCGCTAGGTGTAGCAAGTGCAATTTATCTAGAAGAATTTGCACCAAAGAATTTTATCACTGACATTATTGAAGTGAACATTAACAACCTTGCAGCTGTTCCATCGATTGTATTTGGTTTACTCGGTGCTGCAATCTTTATTGGTTGGATGCATTTACCCATTTCAGCACCTTTAGTCGGTGGTTTGGTACTCAGCTTAATGACGCTGCCAACTGTAATCATTACCACACGTGCTTCGCTTAAAGCGGTACCACCATCGATTCGTCAAGCTGCCTTAGGTATCGGTGCATCACGTTTACAAACTGTTTTCCACCATGTATTGCCGTTGGCTTTACCAGGAATCATGACGGGTGCAATTATTGGTGTTGCGCATGCGTTAGGCGAAACCGCACCCTTATTATTAATTGGTATGAGTGCATTTGTTGCAAATATTCCAGTATCTCCATTAGATCAATCTACAGCATTACCTGTTCAGGTCTACTTATGGCAAGGCAATGAGTTACGTAACTTCTTTGAAGGACGTACAGCTGCAGCCATCATCGTATTATTGGCATTGATGGTAGGCTTGAATAGTTTTGCGATTTGGTTACGTAAGAAATTTGAAGTTCGCTGGTAATAAAGGGCACAATATATGAATACTGTAGAAATTAAAAATTCCTTAGAACAGGATAGAACCGTGAATTCAGAACAATCTCAATCAGCATTGAATGAAACAGAACAAAAGCGTCAAGCGACGTCATTTGTTTCGCAATTTGAATCTAGTAGTACACCAAAAAAAGAAAAAAATACGACAGTTAAAATCAGTGCTGAAGATGTGCATGTGTATTATGGTGAATCTGAGGCCATTAAAGGTATTGATCTTCAAGTATTTGAGAATGAAGTGATTGCATTTATTGGACCTTCGGGCTGTGGTAAATCAACATTTCTACGTACCTTGAATCGTATGAATGACACTATTGATACTTGTCGTGTAACGGGTAAAGTTCGTTTAGACAATCAAGATATTTATGATCCAAATTTGGATGTAGTTTTACTGCGTGCTCAAGTCGGTATGGTTTTCCAAAAACCAAATCCATTTCCAAAGTCAATTTTTGATAATGTGGCTTATGGCCCTAAACTGCATGGTTTAGCACGTGATAAATACGATTTAGAAGAAATTGTAGAAAATAGTTTGCGTAAAGCTGGTTTGTGGGATGAAGTAAAAGATCGTTTAAATCAGCCGGGTACAGGTCTTTCAGGTGGTCAGCAACAGCGTCTTTGTATCGCACGTACCATTGCAGTGAGTCCAGATGTAATTTTAATGGATGAGCCATGTTCTGCACTAGATCCTATTGCAACGGCAAAAATTGAAGAATTAATTTCTGAACTTTCTGCACAATATACGATTGCGATTGTAACGCATTCTATGCAACAGGCTGCTCGTGTATCTGACCGTACTGCATACTTCCATTTAGGTGATTTGATTGAAGTGAATGCGACTGAGAAGGTATTCACACAACCCGATCATCAATTAACAGAAGCATATATCACAGGTCGTTTTGGTTGATCTAAAATACGTTGTGAAATTGAAAGAGCCGAAAGGCTCTTTTTTTATTTGTAGTTCGTTCGTAGAAAGAAATTTTAGGTTTTCTCGTCCTGAGTCATACGATTTAATATATGATTTTGCAATATTTATAAAAAGATTTTTGAAATGATTAAAGAAAAAATAATCGCAATGGGCGGCGGTGGATTTTCCACAGAATTAGATAATTCATTGCTTGACCAGTACATATTGAATGCGAGTGGTGTTGAGAAACCACGGATTTGCTTCCTACCCACAGCGGGTGGGGATAGTGAAGCTTATACGACAAGATTTTTTTCCAATTTTTCTTCGTACAATTGTGAACCATTTTGTTTATCGCTATTTAGACCACAAATAGATGATATTGAATCATTTTTACTGAGTATGGATATTATCTATGTGGGTGGTGGAAGTACCAAGAATTTACTCGCAATTTGGAAAGATTGGGATATTCCTCGGATTCTAAAAAAGGCTTTAGAAAATGGTACAATTCTCTCTGGTGTCAGTGCGGGAATCATTTGTTGGTTTGAAGCAGGTCTTACAGATTCATTTCATGGAAAATATGTTCCTTTAAAGAGTTTAGGTTTCTTATTAGGAAGTGTTTGTCCACATTGTGATTCTAAAGACGGTCGTCTTGAGAAATATATTGAATACATTCAAAGCGAAGAAATTCCATCAGGATATGCTATAGATGATGGTGTAGTGCTCCATTTTGAAAATGGTCAGTTAGTCAAGGCCGTAAAGTCTCAGCCGAATGCCAAGGTACTCTTCATTTCAAAGGAATTAGGTGTGATACATCAAAGACAGCTTGAAACTCAAACTTTAATAAAATGAGTTCTATTAAATACCCAACTTTCGACAGATAAATATTTAATTTAAAAATAGCTATTGAAAAATATCACCATTGACCTAATCTAAGTTTAAAGCCTAGGCCTATTAGAGAATATAAATTCTATGTTATTTCATTTACCTAAAGTATCTGCAGAGATCCATATTGGTCATTTAAATGCACGTATTAACGAACAAAGAAAAAGAATTGCGCAAACAACGTCTTCTAAACTAGAGCTTTTACAACTGACACAACAGTTTTCTAAAGAAGCACGTTTAAGAAAGAAAAATAACCAAAAAGTCTATGTTTTAGATTTTAAAGGTGATGTTCAAGCTTCTGCTGTTGAAAATTTACGTGAAGAAATCACGCTGATTTTGGCAACTGCAAAAGCAGGGCGTGATCGTGTCGTAGTGCGACTTGAAAGCCCTGGTGGTATGGTACATGGTTATGGTCTAGCTGCTGCACAATTGGTTCGTTTACGTGATGCAGGATTTAACCTGACAATCTGTGTGGATAAAGTTGCTGCAAGCGGTGGTTATTTGATGGCTTGTATTGCGAGTGAAATTATTTCAGCACCATTTGCAATCGTGGGTTCGATTGGTGTGGTTGCTCAAATACCTAATTTCAATCGTTTATTAAAAGAGCACCATGTAGACTTTGAACTTTACACCGCAGGTCAATTCAAACGTACCGTGACCATGTTTGGTGAAAACACACCAGAAGGTAAGGCAAAGTTTGAAGAAGAATTGCAACAAACTCATCAATTATTCAAGCATTTTGTGGAAAAATATCGTCCGCAACTCAATGTTGAAAAAGTGGCGACAGGTGAGCACTGGTACGGTGAAGATGCACGTAGTCTGAACTTAGTGGATAAATTACAAACTTCAGATGAATATTTGCTCGGTCTATTACCAAATCATGATGTTTATGTGATCCAAACACGCCGTAAACCAACTTTAGGTGAAAAATTAGGATTGCAAGCTGCACAAATGGCGGATGCTTTGATTCCCTCACTGATGAATAAATTGGTAAATGAAGTCACTCAATTAAACTCATCATTACCGATGTTTAGAGACAATAAGTTTTAAGTCTAATATCCAGTAATGATGTATTTGAAGAGTAATCAATGAACATTGGTTACTCTTTTTTATCTGTGAAGAGCTTTTTATTGGCTAAATAAACATAAAAAAATGACCTCATGTGATCATGAAAGTTTTCTCAAAATTGATTAGCATGAGGCCAATAGGAATTTAAACAACAAACTCAATAAGGAACAGCATAATGTTAGCTTATGATGCAGATTTAGAACTTTTTCGTGATAATTTTAAACGTTTTATGAATGAACACATTGCGCCTTTTTATGAGCAATGGGAAAAAGAAGGCTTAATGCCTCGTTCGGTATGGACACTTTTGGGTGAAAATGGTTATTTGTGTGTTGATATTCCTGAAGAATATGGCGGTTATGGCGTACCCACTGAATATTCTTTGATGTTGGTTGAGGAGTCTTCACGTGCAGGCTATGGCGCATTATCTACAGCCATTTCATGCCATTCGGAAATTGCAGCGCCGTATATTTTAAATATTGCCAATGAAGAACAGAAACAATATTGGCTGCCTAAAATGGTTGCAGGTGAAGTGGTTGGTGCAATTGGTATGACTGAGCCGGGAGCAGGTTCTGATTTACAAGCGATGCGTACTTCAGCGATTTTGAATGGCGATCATTATGTTTTAAATGGTTCAAAAACATTTATTTCAAATGGTCAACATGCGGATTTAGTGGTTCTCGCGTGTAAAACAGATCCGCAAGCGCGTGCAAAAGGTGTGTCATTGCTTTTGGTTGATACGCATTTGGACGGTTTTAAGAAGGGTACGAATTTAGACAAGATCGGCCTACATTCTCAAGATACTTCTGAATTGTTCTTTGATAATGTCAAAGTTCCTGCAAATCAACTTTTGGGTAATGCAGGAAATGGTTTTGCTTATTTGATGCAAGAATTACCACGTGAGCGTACGGCGATTGCAGCAACAGCTTTGGGTGCAATTCGTGGTGCAATTGATATTGCGACAGTTTATGTCAAAGAACGTCAGGCTTTTGGTCAAGCAATTGGTAATTTCCAAAATACTCGTTTTGTTTTAGCACAAGCAAAAATTGATGAGTTAGCAACAGCAGCTTTTTATAATCAAAATTTAGCGTTATATAAAGAACATAAATTGGATGTTGAAACGGCTGCGGCTTTGAAAAGCTTTAGTACAGACATGCAAATGAAAGTTGCAGATAACTTACTTCAGTTGTTTGGTGGCTATGGTTATATGACTGAATATCCAATTTCACGTTTCTTTGTCGATGCGCGTATCCAGCGTATCTATGGCGGAACAAACGAAATTATGAAAGAGATCGTGGCACGTGGCATGATTGGGCGTTAATCTATATTTCTTTGAATATATGGAAGTTATTAGTAAATAGCTTCCATTGAGGAATAAAAATAAATTGAACCACGAGATAGAAAAACACCAACAATACCAAAAGCTTATACAGGCAAGAAATCGGTTTGTAATCAGTTTTTTCTCTTTACCATTTTTAATATATTTCTGTTATTACATCTTAAAAATATTCATTGCGACTCAAGGCTTGGTTTTTGTTTTGACAATGATCTTTGGAATTTTTGCTTATCTCTTTGTCATGTTTGGTTTTTTAATGAAAGATATTTGTCCTTGGTGTAGGCAGACGTTCTTCTTTCGTGCAGGCACTCATGTAAAAATAAAAAACTTTTTATGGTTTAGCGGAAATCATTGCGGTCATTGCCAAGAACCTAAAAACATTAAGACTCTAGGCTAATAAAATAGAAATGTTATTTAGCACAGTTTAAGCTCTTAATACATTTAAACATTCACTAATAAAAATGGGTAATTCTTGTGTTGAGCGAGAAGAGATATATAAATTATTGTCATTGACTACTTCACGGTCAAAAATGACTGCACCTGCTTCTTTAAGTTCTTCAATCATGGCTTCGATTGAAACCAAACGACGTCCAATTGCAATTTGCGCATCAATCAATAAATTAGGACTATAGCAACATAAAAAAATCGGTTTCTGTGCATTGGCAAAATTACGTAAAAAATCAATAAAACGTGGGTCTTGTTTGAGTAAAAGAGGAGAGTTTCCACCGGGAATCATCAGCGCATCAAAGTCCTGCACTGAAATTTCATCGATCCCTAAATCGATACTTACAGATGATTTTCGTTGTTTACTATAAACAATATTCCCAGCCAATTTTTCAATATTTCGTACAGAATGACTGGCAGCACGAAAGGCTTCGACAGGATGATGATATTCTGTATCTTCAAAATCATGGGTAATCAAAACAGCGATTCTTTTATTCATATTCTATTTCTCGAATTGCGCTTAACTCTTTCATCATAAATGGAAATCGTCATAACTCTATAGCTGCTTTGTAAATAATTTATGTGAAAAATAATGATGGAATTGGCTGTTTTTTATACAAAATTGAAGCAGTATTTAGATTCTCATCAATCAATTATTTCCTAATTGATGAACCGTGTATTGTTGCTAAGATAAAAGCAGTTTTGCTCAACAAATTTAATCGAACTATTGTTATACTGTCGGAGGTCTTAAGCTTAGACTTTTCGTAATTCTCGACTTTAAAGGGCGTATAACAATGATCAACGATGATCAAAACACGACTTCTCTCGATCTTGCTCAAATCCGTGAAGATATTGATTCTGTAGATCAACAAATTCAACAATTGATTAACCGTCGTGCAAAGCTGGCGGAAGCAGTTGCCAAAGCAAAATTTGCCGCAGAAGAGAATCCGCTGTTTTATCGTCCTGAACGTGAAGCTCAAGTATTACGTAAAGTGATGGATCGTAATGAAGGCCCATTGTCTGATCAAACCATGGCACGTTTATTCCGTGAAATCATGTCAGCCTGTTTAGCGCTTGAAGCACCACAAAGTATTGCATTCCTTGGCCCTGTCGGGACGTATACGCATTCAGCGGTTTTAAAACATTTTGGTCAAGATGCTGTGGTTCGTCCATTACCAACGATCGATGAAGTGTTCCGTGAAGTTGAAGCGGGTAGTGCACATTATGGTTTAGTACCCGTAGAAAACTCATCAGAAGGTGTGGTTAACCACACTTTAGATTGCTTTAAAGTATCGTCTTTAAATGTGATCGGTGAAGTTGAATTACGTATTCATCATCAATTCCTGGTGTCTTCAAATACGCGTAAAGACAGCATTAAACAGATTTATGCACATCAACAAACCTTGGCACAGTGCCGTAAATGGTTAGATGTACATTATCCGGG
Source organism: Acinetobacter piscicola (assembly GCF_002233755.1). Classification (GTDB taxonomy): domain Bacteria; phylum Pseudomonadota; class Gammaproteobacteria; order Pseudomonadales; family Moraxellaceae; genus Acinetobacter; species Acinetobacter piscicola. The sequence continues at coordinate 388,934 of NZ_NIFO01000001.1, forward strand.
TGTAGAGCAGGTTGCTTTAAATTCCAATGCAGAAGCAGCACGCCGTATTCGCAATGAGTGGCATTCAGCGGCTATTGCATCGGATGTAGCGGCAAGTATTTATGATTTAGAAATTTTGCATGGCAATATTGAAGATAATCCAGAAAATACCACACGTTTCCTTGTGATTGGGCGTGAAAAAATTCCTCAAAGTGGCAATGACAAAACTTCATTACTCATTTCTGCACATGATCGTGCAGGGGCGTTATTGGAAATTTTAGCACCCTTCGCGAAACATAATATTAGCTTAACCAGTATTGAAACTCGTCCTGCATTACCTGAAAAATGGGCCTATGTGTTCTTCATCGATTTAGAAGGTCATGTGGAACAGGAAAATGTGAAAGCAGCGATTGAAGATATTCGCCCATTGGTGAAAGAAGTCCGTGTATTGGGTTCTTATCCTGTTGCTGTACTTTAATATTGTTGTGAAATTAGTGGTATAAAAATCGTCATGTCACAACTATTATTTAAAAAAGTTGCATTTATAGGGCTTGGGCTAATTGGTTCAAGTCTCGCTCGTGTGATTGTCGCAGAACATCTTGCAGAGAAAATTGTAGCGTCAACGCGCTCACAGAAAACTTTAGAAGATGCCAAAAATTTGGGAATTATTTCTGAAGGGTTCAGTGATCCGATAGATGCAGTGAAAGGTGCAGATTTAATCGTACTGGCTTTACCTGTACGTGCGACACAGAAAATTCTTGAAATTATTCAACCTTATATCGCTGAAAATGCAATCATTACCGATGTGGGTAGTACCAAGGGTAATGTGGTTGAAGCCGCCAAAGCTGTTTATGGTGAACATTTGCCTGCTGGTTTTGTTCCGGGACATCCGATTGCAGGTGCAGAACATACAGGCGTACATGCAGGTAAAGTTGATTTATTTGCAAATCATAAAGTGATTTTGACACCATTGCCGAGTAGTTCAGATTGGGCTGTCGAGAAATTAATACAGTTGTGGCAAGCAGCCAAAGCAGAAGTGATTTGTATGGATGTAGATAAGCATGATGAAGTGCTTGCACATACCAGTCATTTACCGCATTTGATGGCATTTAATTTGGTTGAACAGCTTGCAAATCGTGAAGATAATCTTGATATTTTCCGCTATGCAGCAGGTGGTTTTCGTGACTTCTCTCGTATTGCAGCCAGTGATCCGCAGATGTGGCACGATATCTTTTTTGCCAATAAAAAAGCCATTCTCAATGCTGTAGACGGTTTTGAAACACAACTTGCGACATTACGCCAACTGATTAAAGATGAAAACTCACAAGCTTTGATGGGATTGCTCGGTCATGCACAAGCGGCAAGACAACATTTCAATCATATGCTCGCCAATAAACCTTTGATGGAGAAAAATAAGGTGACACAACAATTTACCATTTTGCCGGGTGATAAGACATTTAAAGGTAAATTTACCGTGCCGGGTGACAAGTCGGTGTCACACCGTTCCATCATGTTTGGTGCGATTGCTGAAGGTACAACGCATGTAACAGGCTTCCTTGAAGGTGAAGATGCGCTTGCGACACTGCAAGCTTTTCGTGATATGGGCGTCAGTATTGAAGGCCCTAAGAACGGTGAAGTGACGATTCATGGTGTCGGAATCAACGGTTTAAAAGCACCGAAGACAGCTTTGTATATGGGGAACTCAGGTACATCGATGCGTTTGTTGTCTGGCATGTTGTCTGCGCAGCAGTTTGATTCTGTTATGACGGGTGATGCATCGTTGTCGAAACGTCCAATGGAACGTATTGCTAAGCCTTTACGTGAAATGGGTGCACAGATTCAAACCACAGGTGAGCGTGGTACGCCACCAGTATCGATTACTGGCGCTCAAGCTTTGAAAGGGATTCATTACGATTTACCGATGGCATCTGCACAGGTGAAGTCTGGAATTTTACTGGCAGGTTTATGGGCTGAAGGTGAAACTTCAGTGACTGAACCTGAACCAACTCGTGACCATACAGAACGTATGTTGCGTGCATTTGGTTATGATGTGAAAACTGAAGGCAATCGTATCTCTCTGCAAGGTGGTGGAAAACTAGTGGGTACTGAAATTCAAGTGCCTTCTGATATTTCTTCAGCAGCATTCTTTATGGTCGGTGCAGCGATTACTGAAGGTTCTGATGTAACACTGGAAGCGGTAGGGATTAACCCAACACGTACAGGTGTCATTGAAATCCTCAAACAAATGGGTGCTGACTTAACCGTTGAAAATGAACGTATTGCAGGTGGTGAGCCAATTGCAGACATTCGTATTCGTGGTACACGGACATTAAAGGGTATTCATATGCCTGAAGATCAAGTGCCATTGGCAATTGATGAGTTCCCATCATTATTCATCGCTGCGGCATGTGCTGAGGGTCAGACTGTGTTAACAGGTGCTGCCGAATTACGTGTTAAAGAGTCTGATCGTATTCAAGTGATGGCAGATGGTTTAAAGACCATGGGCATTGACTGCACACCAACCGATGACGGCATCATTATCGAAGGTAAAGGTCAATCTGGTGATTGGTCTGCGATTTTCACAGGTGGTGAAATTGAGTCACATCACGATCATCGTATTGCAATGAGTTTCTCGATGGCAGGTTTACGTACTTCTGGTGAAATTAAAATCGTTGGTACAGAAACAGTTGCAACCAGTTTTCCTACATTCACTGAGTTGGCGAATCAGGCAGGCTTAGCTATTCAAGTCACTGAATAAGTGACTTATTGATTTTGAGTTAGAGGTTTGGTTATTTCTTTTAACTTTAAATATAGAAATGCAAGAATCGATAAAAAGCTCAAAGAATCATCTGATCGTTGTATATTTGTTCGACAACAGCCAAGCAAAAGCTTGGCTGTTTTGTTTTAATTGCTTATTCTAAACCCTACAACTATAAAGTCTTTTGGATGAAGCGATGAGAACATTACAATTTACTGCAAACTGTGAAAGTCATGTGAAAAGCAATGATCATGGGAATGCATGTCATGTCACTCAGGGATATGTGACAGATTTATTGTCAAAGCAACTGACTGAATATGGTTTTAAAGTAGAGACAACAAATTCTGAAGAAAATTTAGCTGTGAGTGTAGCAAACCACCCGATAGATTTAGGCGTAAATTGTCAGCTTAATGATGATGGGTTATTGAGTTGTGAAATTTCAGCACATGCAGACGAAGAACAAGCTTGGTTTAAGAAGATTGAAACGCAAAGCATGATTAAGCAATTGGCAAATGCTGTTGAAAATGCACTAAAGCAAAATGATACGTTTAGTGGTTTTCAGTGGAAAGGGTAAATTAAAATTTGACCATGAATGCTGATACAGCCAAGTATTCATGATCATGCGTACTCACTTAACTTAAGCATTTTGTTTGGGTTATTACAGATTTAGAATTGTCTTTCACATAGTTGCAGAGTTGTTCAGCTTCTTGATTGGAAAGTCCCCAAAAGGCAATTACACCTCGCTCGTTTGGATCATTTTTATTGGATATATGTAAATATTGTGATCCAGAATATTCTTGATTTAACATGCTGATATATTTAGTGTCTGTGAAGCTACTACAAGATAAATTGGACAAAATTTCACAGTCTAAAGTACAACTATTTTTGAAATCTTTCATCAAGCCACTACCGCTACTGGATTGAATGATTTTTTCACATTGTTCAATATTTGCAAATGCGTAAACAAGCTTTAAAGTATAGCCATCTGCTTTTAAATCTAGGTTGATGTAGGCAGGTGTGTTTGTAACCTGCGTAGTCGGGGTTTGGCTAATCTGTTGATTGGTGTTGTTATTCCCATTCAAGATATGGTTTGTTTTGAACATTCCAATTAACCCAATTATAAGTAGTCCACCCACCCACTTTAAAACTTTACTCATATTTTTCTCAAGTACATGATTATTTTTGTAAGGCTCAATATAAATCAAAAAAATTGTGAAATAAATATCAAATGATTGAATTTAAGTGAATTTTTATAATATTTTTAGGCATTTGATTCGTTATTTATATTTTGGGAAAGTGCATGAGTGATTTTTTCTCGAATCCAAGTTTTATATAGGTAAAATTTAGATGACAGTTATATACAAAAGAATGAACTGTCATCATTTTGGCATTTTTGAAATAAGAAACTATTATTCCACACGCAACCAAGTTTGATTACGACCAATTGCAGAAATGCCTAAATAACCACGTAAAAATAATTTTTTGCCATTCGCGCTAATTTTGCCTTTTAAACGATAAATTTTTCCAGAAACAGGATCAATAATTTTACCGTCGGTATAATTGACTTGATCTGTGGTTTTTAACCCAGAAATGACTTGCATACCAATGATTGGTTTATTGGTATAAGGTGCAGGGCAGTTGGTACAAAACTCTTTTGGTGTATAGCCCGGACGAGGTGTTGATTTCAATGCAGTACCTGCATATGTCCCATTACTTTGTTTTTCAATCTTGACCAGTCCTTTAGCTTCGCCAGTTTTGTCATCGATATAACGCCAAGTTCCTGCAATATCTTCAGCAAAAACGGATGAGCTAAGTAATGCGATGCAGGCAGCCATTGAAAAAATTTTCATAAAATCCCTTTGATATAATACTTTTAAAACATAAGCTATGATTAGCTAATACATTGATTATACAATTAATTATGCAGGGCAATATTTACATATTACGCCAAATATATGCGATTTTTTAGACTAAAAAGAGATGTTTTATGGGGCATGGTCGAGTAAATTGATTGTTTTGTGTTAATTCAATTTGCTTTTAGAAATAAAGTGAGTATCAAACTTTGACACTCACTTTATAAATTTTATGGATTGGTTCAAAGTCAATTTCACAGTCTAAAAACTTTTGAATCATATCGGCTTGAGTTTTTGTATGTTCACTGATGGCTGATGCGGTAAATTGCCCACCTTGACCTAAAGCTAAAGGCAATAAAAGTTGGTCTGCTAAGTATTCATCCACCACAGCATCTATGGCCAAATAAGATTGAACATCTTTCGCTAAATCATGTGCCACTTTTTCAGCACTTTTCTTCATTTCACCTAATGCTGAAAATACTTGCTGATGATGTTCATAATTTAAAACAACAAAAGCTGTATTCCCTTGACTAATTCCTTGAAAGTTCAGTCTTTTACGTTGTGTTAAGCTTAATTTGTTATTTAACACTTCAAGCTCACGATCTGCAATATTGGGTTGAATATTTAAAGCTGCTGCAAAAGCATTGATTTCAAGTAATTTGCCTTTATTCAAAACTGAAAATTTCTGCTTTTCTACCCATGGGTGAATGGTTACATTCACTTGACCTGCACCGATTGGAAAGAAGCCAGCTTGCTTGCATTCAAAATCAACCTGTATCCCAAGCTGTTGAATTGTAGGTAGAAAGCAGTGTTCAATAAAATCAGCAGTCGGTGCCATAGGATTATGTGTACTACCGTGTATGGTGATTTGACTGGCTTCATTTTGCATCATCAAAACAGGCAGTAAGGTTTGTAGTACCAGTATTGTGCTACCCGCAGAACCGATTTGAAAATCATATTTTCCAGTTTGTACTTGTTGAGGTTGAAAATACAAACTTTGAGAATGCAATTCTGCACCTTGAACAATTGCATTACTTATCCGTTGAGACGCTTGGACGCAGACTAAATGCTGACGCATTAAGCCCGGTTTTTTACGTCCTGCACGGATATTCACAAGTTCAAAAGGAATTCCTGTCAACATAGAAAGGGAAAGGGCAGTTCTTAAAATTTGTCCGCCGCCTTCGCCTTGTGAGCCATCAATTTGGATGGTTTTATTTTTTAGAGATGTATTCATTTTCTTCTATCAATTTTATAAACAGAACATACTGTCAGTACATGGTGATGCTAAGTGAGTGGTGACTCTGCTCTCACAAAGGGTTTCATTGTGCAAGGTGATGGGTTGATTTGTGCCTAATTTGGTTAAGTTAACCCGCTCGCTTCGCTAGCCACTACACTTTATTTTCAATCCAGTGTTGTGGAATTAGGGGATCTTGCACTCGCCCAGTATGTTCAAACTGGATTATAAGCCGAAACTTATAAATTCTTTAAACTTCAAGCAAATCTACTTGCCAGTTAGTGGCTTGAATTAACACATTTAAATCACGCAATTTGGCACTGATATCATCGGCTTGCTTTTGCAAGGATGAAACAGGAATGACTTTGCGCCATTTAATCTCACGTGAGCTATAACGATCAAGTTCACGATGTGTATTGCTAATGGCAGTCGTTAAAATTTTATGTCGTTCTACTAGTTCATCTCGTTGAGTCAATAAAGCAAGTAATGAACGACCATCTGTAAGTTTCGCCAAAGCATTGGTTTGATGAATGGCATAAACCAGTTTTTGAGATTCCTGAGTTAAAGCAAAAACTTGTTTCAATAACTCATTTGGATCTTCCGATGGTTCATCACCTTCTTGTATCAATACATTTGCATTAATACGTTGTTTGAGTGAAGCGAGTTTTTTCTGTTGGTCGCTTCGGAGTAATAATGCTTCTGCGAGTTTCATTTTATTATCCTTATGACTTAAATAATTAGTGAATATTTAACACAATGATTTGATATAGAGCCTGTCGGGGTAATGTATCGACTGGAATGGATTCCGCAAACTCTATAACTTCTTCTAAAGTTTGTTTTTCATGCCAAGTGGTCATGAAGTTATAATCATCGTCATCAGGCAAGTCATAATTACAGAATTCTAAATAACTATAATCCAGTGCATCATCCCAAATTGAACACTCATGTCCCCATGCCATAGCCCAATAACATTGTTCAGATTTTACAATCCAATCACTGCATAGATTGCGCCAGTCATTACTTACATTGTTGTTATGTATTGCAATGACAACAATGTAAGGTTGCTGTGGTAATTCAAGAGTGATTTCTTGGTTCGATAATAGGTCATAATGCTGAACGACAACCTGTTTAGAATATTCCATATGTTTTACTCATTTTCTTCTGCCAAAGCATTAGTTTTCTGTGAGTTTCATTTAATTACAGCTTTTAATCTGGTTTTGAACTTATTAAATTGGTGGATATGACGGGATTCGAACCCGCATCAACACGATAACCTCCGTTTTTAGTCGAGAGGTTGAGAAGCATCATTGGGAACGTGCGCCAGTCATAACCCTTACACAGAGCTACTCCCTGCAATCCGTAACCTTGCTGATGAACCCACTTTCCTATCATGCCTAGTTTTACCTAGACCGCCTTTTAGCTCAATCGTTTTAGGCGGTGTCGCTCCCTATATGACAGCATACCCTTTACATTTACCCCTTCACACAAACTACCTGATTCAATGTATAAACCACTTCTACCAAATCACTTTGCGCTTTCATCACATCTTCAATCGGTTTATAAGCAGAAGGGATCTCATCAATCACGGCTGCATCCTTACGGCATTCCACACCCTTGGTTTGTTCAATCTGATCTTCTACCGTAAACAACTTCTTGGCAGCAGTACGACTATATACACGACCAGCACCATGCGAACATGAACAGAAAGATTCCTGATTCCCTTTACCTTTGACAATAAAAGACTTTGCACCCATCGAACCCGGAATGATCCCATACTCACCCAAACGAGCACGTACCGCACCTTTACGAGTAACCATGACTTCTTGTCCAAAATGCTCTTCTTTATCAACATAATTATGATGACAATTCACAGCTTCAACTTTGGCATTGAATGGTTTGTTGATGATGATGCGTAAAGCCTGAACAGCTGCTTCCATCATTAACTCACGGTTTTTCATAGCAAAGCGCTGCGCCCAACCGACAGCAAACCAATAATCATCAAAATGTTCAGTACCCTCAACCAAATAAGCTAAATCTTTATCGGGCAGGTGAATGAAATGCTTTTGCATATCTTTACGGGCAAGCTCAATAAAGTGGTTACCAATCGCATTTCCAACACCACGAGAACCTGAATGCAGCATGATCCACACTTGCTGATGTTCATCTAAGCAAACTTCAACAAAGTGATTTCCAGTTCCTAAAGTACCTAACTGTTTATGATTATTGGTATTTTTTAAACGAGGATGCTTGGCACAAATATATTCAAAATCTGTCACCAATTCAGCCCAAACCTGATCTACACGTTCAGATGTATTTTCCCATGAACCACGGTCACGACGTCCTCGACCTTTCGTCATCCCATGTGGAATTAAACGTTCAAGCTCAGTACGTAACGCATGTAGATTATCAGGCAGATCAGATGCTGTAAGTGAGGTACGTGCTGCCATCATTCCACAACCAATATCTACACCAACAGCAGCAGGAATAATCGCGCCTTTGGTTGGAATCACACTTCCAATGGTTGCACCGATACCAACATGGACATCTGGCATCACTGCCATCCATTTATAAATAAACGGCATTTGTGCTGTTTTTAACAGTTGATCTTTCGACTTCTCATCGACAGGGACACCTTTTGTCCACATTTTGATTGGAACACCTTTTTCGTCCTGAATAATGTTATAAGCGCGTTCCTGATTTTGTGAAGAACTTGCTTGTTTTTCAATTTTTTCTGCTACAGAAATTGTCATTGCTTTTATCCTCTTCAAAACCTGCCTGCCAAGCGGTTGCAGACAGGTGATATAGCGATACATCTTATGATGCATGTATTGTATATAGCGAGGAGTGTGCCAAGTTTTGAATTTAAGAATAAATAAATTTTAAGATGTTGATAAATATTAAATAAAATAAAATATTTTTTCATTTAAAGGTTTTGTGTATAGTTTTTTAAGAAAATTATATATCTTTAAATATATCTAAATATAAATTTTTATATCTACTAAATCCTATATCTAAGGCGTATTTTCCACCTGTAATGATGAGATAATAATTAATCTCGCCATTAGGGAAATCCAGTTTGCTAAAGTACATGGGATGATCTGGAAATTGATAGTCGTAGCACTGTGCAATGTAATCGAGTATTCGGAATGTTAGGAAACTCCTTTTGTCATCTAAGTTTTGAGTTGGTAAGCGGGTATTAAGTAATAAAAATAAAGGAAATATTTTACTTTCAAGTTCACCAAGTGAAATTTGCTTTGCAGTAAATTTATGTTCTTTGAAAAAATGATAATGTTTAAAAAAATTACTTTCTAAATCTAAATTCTCATCATATTTGATGTAGTCAGCTGTAATTAAAAACTCCCTGATTTGCCCATCAGTTTCAGAAATACCTTCTAAATATCCTGCAAGATGACGAACTTCTCTTTTATTTAATTTCATAATGTCACATATTTTTTGAGAATCCATATAGTAAATATGGATTCTATAGACGAATTTTAGATAAAACGACTGAATGAATTTTTTCCAGAAACGCTTACTGAATATCCCACACAGTATTTTCATCAGTGTGTTGATAATGCTCCTCAATATGGATTTTCAGCCTAATTGCAAGAGGATCATCTTTCAATATTTGGCTATGACCCATCAAAAGTTTCTTTTCGGTCTTTTTACGATTTTTACTGGGTGGCTTTTCATGATAATTTTGGCATTTTTTATACCAATGATTTGTTTGCAGGTAGTATTTTTTGATTCTTAATTGCTCTAGGGCAAGATCAATATTGTCGTTTTGAACAATAACTTGTATAGACATGATTTGCGTTTTAAAGACTGACACCTGTCTATGGTTTTGAGTTGAAGTGTTAAATTAGCAAAAGTGATGAAAAGATACAAGAATCTTGTCTATGGTTAAAATGATTAATCAGAGGATCAAACAATATCGGATCACCACAAAGACTAAATTTAAATGTTTTATGATAAAAATCTAGATATGATGGTTATGAAAATATAAAATTTTATAGAAAGTATGCAAAATACCAAAAAAACAGTCGTTATAGGTTTTGTGGGTTCAACCTTAGATCAAGGCAAAAAGCCTGAGCGTTGGCAACGTTGGCGTCCGACTATGAGCTTACTCATGCATGAAGACCTCATTGTTGACGAGTTGGTATTATTGCACGATCGCCGTAATGCAGGTTTAGTTGAGCATTTACAGCGAGATGCTTTACAGCTTTCTCCACAAACGCAGGTGACAGGTCATAAAGTCAATATTCGAGATCCGTGGGATTTTTCGGATATGTATGGTGCATTGTATGACTTCGTAAAGTCATATCCGTTTGATATTGAAAATAATCATTATCTATTGCATATCACCACTGGAACACATGTAGCACAAATCTGTTGGTATTTACTGATAGATGCTCATTATCTTCCTGCAAAACTCATTCAAAGCTCACCAACAGGTAAACAACAGCCTGAAGGTGAATATCGGATTATCGATTTAGATTTATCTCGTTATGCAGCTTTAACACAGCGTTTTGAGCATGAGCAGTCGGAAAATTGGTTACAGCTTAAAGCCAATATTGCGACAAAAAATAAAAGCTTTAATCAACTCATTCAAGAGGTTGAATTGGTCGCAACACGTTCGAGTGCGCCAATTCTAATCATGGGGGCGACAGGTGTAGGAAAATCACACCTAGCCAAACAGATTTATCAGCTTAAAAAAGAAAAGTTTCATTTATCAGGACGTTTCATCGATGTGAACTGCGCTACTTTAATCGGTGATAGTGCCATGTCGACATTATTTGGACACAGCAAAGGTGCTTTTACAGGAGCGATTGCAGCACGGACAGGTTATTTAAAAAGTGCAGATAACGGTATTTTATTCCTCGATGAAATTGGTGAATTGGGACTTGATGAGCAAGCGATGCTGCTGAAAGCACTTGAAGATAAATCTTTTTTCCCAGTGGGTAGTGACAAGGAAATTCAGGCTGATTTTCAACTGATTGCAGGGACAAATAAAGATTTACGTGAAGAAGTTCAGGCAGGGCGCTTCCGTGAGGATTTGTGGGCACGACTCAATACTTGGACATTCTTTTTACCCAGTTTAAAAGACCGTTTAGAGGATATTGCACCTAATATAGAATTTGAATTACAACGTTTTGCCAATCAACATCAACGTCAATTACGTTTTCATAGCGATGCCTTGCAGAAATATTTAAAATTTGCACAGTCTTATGAAGCGACTTGGCAAGGTAATTTTCGTGATTTAACCGCTAGCGTAACTCGAATGGCGACTTTAGCGAATGGTGAGCGGATTGGCTTAAATGAAGTGAGTGCTGAAATCAATCGCTTACAAAAGATTTGGAATATTGAGCAGCATGCATCTTCAACGTTATTTTCAAATCTTGATCAAATACTAAGTGCCGAACAAATTGCACAGATTGATGAATTTGATCGTATTCAGCTTGAAGGTGTCATTGAAATTTGCCGTAAATCGAAGTCTATGGCAGATGCAGGACGTCGTCTATTCTCGGTCTCTCGTGAGCAACGGCAAAGTACGAATGATAGTGATCGAGTTAAAAAATATTTGGCAAAATTTTCTTTAAATTGGGATGATGTTAGTCGGAAGTTTTAATTCATCTTTAGAGTAGGCTCTGAATTGAACATCGCTTTATTTCTTGAAGTTTCTGTTTTTGTTTATCTGTTAAAGTCACTTTGATATCTTTGCGGACTTTTTTATATGCTCTCCAATTAAAACCTGTTTTTATTGGGTCAGGATGGTTGTTTAAATCGTTTTGTTGATACGTATTTTGTTTTGTAACGATAAAGTTATGCGCTGCTTTGACACCTAGTGCAAAGAGAGCCGCTTTTTGATCAGAATTCATATTGAAATCAAGCCAATGAAATTTATATTCATTTGATTCAGCAGTATTAATATAGGTAATTAATTGTTGGTAATCATCATTTTGGTGTAAAAAACTATAATCAGCAGTGTGTCGGGCTGAATCAAATAATGTGCTTAAGTAGCTAGAAATGCTGTTTATATTTTTCGCTTGCTGACGATCTACACCGAGTTTGACACCAAATGTAGGGCATAACGGAATAAATTCACGTTGATGAAAAACATCAATTGGAAAATTTGACACGATTCCACCATCAACAAAATATGCCTTTTGAGGTGCTTCACCTTTAAATCCAGTGAGCTTTTCCCAACACGGTTTTTTATCTCTTGGAATATCTTCAATTACATGCGGTTTAAAGAATAGAGGAATCGACATCGAAGCACGTACATAATGTTTTGGATGTGTTGTTAGTGGCATAGTCCAATATAAAGCAGCCATTCTTGGAAATATGATTTTACTTTCAGTACTCACATCCGTTGCTATTATTGCGAGTTCATTATGTTTAAAATCGTATTCTAATCTTGTACGGTCTTGAGCTAAATCATCTCGATCATTTGTATCGCGAATTTTAAGTAGATTTTCCTTATTCTCTAATTTTTTTAATAAATCTAGCGTGTTAAAGTTTTTGCCAAGGGTTTCTTCTAACCATTGTTCAAATGCTTCTCCTGAATTAATCCCTAACTGTGTTTTACTAAACTTTCCAATTAAACCCAAGCCAATAATTTTAGGCAGCATGGCGATCCAAAAATTATCTTGTTGTTGAATGTTCTTAACCAATGCTTTGGCGAGTAGACCACCATCGACAAATTTATCCATACTCATCGAATCGAGTACTGCTAGGAGTTTTTCACTTTTAGGCTCATGTGACTGTCCTAATGAGGCAAGAAATAATGCATTGATTGCACCAGCGGATGTTCCAGCAATATTCAAAAATCGAATACCTGCTTGTTCTAAGGCATAGGTATAGCCGACCAGTGCAATACCAAGTACACCACCGCCTTCGAGCACTAAATCGACATATTGATGGCCTTCGCTATCGGTTAAATCTGAAATAGGATGTTGTTGAATACGTTTTTGAATGTCAGCGACATAGTCTGAAATCTTTTTATTTTCATTTGGATATTTGTAGTTACCTATTTTAGAGATTAAGGTCATTTTCACACCCTAGTTATTATTGGTTTGATTCAATTCTACGTTAAATAAGCAAAGTGCAATTGGGGTTTTTATGAAAACATAAGCCAAATCGTAACAACATTTTTAATGTCTTTTATGATTGGAGGTATTGGTCATTTGCCTAATTTAAAAATACTGAGCAAGATGTTGCATGATTCTAATTTATTGATACTTTATGTACTGATGGTTTTATGTATTAATAGCTATATAGATTAATGATTTATAGAAGAGCTAAACAGTGGTTAGCTCTTCTAAGTGTTATATTGTTCAAATGTTAAGGTACGAGCAAAAAACGATTAATTGAGATTCTTAACTGTTTCAGATAACCCGTAAAGAAATGATTTGCACCAGGTAATACCGTAATGAGATGGCGTTGCGGTTTTGCCCACTCGATTAAATCACTTAATTTAGTTGTTGGGTCTGCTTCACCATGTACAAACAAGATATCACCTTTAATCGGTGGTGTTTCATAGTGGCGAAGACCGTCAACAGTTGCTGTCGGTAGACCACATAAAATCACTTGTTTAGGCTTAATTTCATCAGGCAGGGCATGATAAGCTTTTGCCATAACATGTGCGCCGAAACTAAAGCCACCTACATAAAAAGGTAGACTTTTGTGTAATTGTCTAACATGTTTAATGACATCTAAAATGTCATCAGTTTCACCATGACCTTCGTCGTGAACACCTTCACATTGACCTGAACCACGGAAACTTGGACGATAAACCACACAACCTTGTTCAGTAAGAATCTGTGCAAGTAGTGCAGGTACTTTATGTTGCGGTGTTCCACCTTGCAGTGGATGAGGATGACAAACGACAGCAAATCCTTTTACTTCGCCCAGAGGATAGTCAACAAAAATTTCGATTTTGCCGACCGAACCTTGAATGAACAGTTGTTCGGACATAATTTAAACGACAAATAGCAGGGGAGTGTTATAGTTTACCGATTCTGTTCATAGAAAACACGAATTGGAGTTAAAATATTCTGACTGATATAGTTTGATTAATTATTTTTTGATCAGGAAGCCCATGCTCGCCCTAATTTCCCCTGCTAAGACGCTCGATTATGAATCTACACGACCGACTGATACACACACCATACCAAGACTGCTTGATCAATCTCAACAGCTTATCGACCTAAGTCGTAAACTATCAGCCTCAGAAATCGCCAGTTTAATGAAAGTCAGCGAAAAAATTGCTCATTTAAATGTCGAACGTTTTCGCGATTGGAATTCAGATTTTAACTTTTCGAATGCAAGACAGGCAATTTTCGCATTCAAAGGCGATGTTTACACAGGTTTAGATGCTTATCATCTGTCAGCTGAAGACCTAGCATTTGCTCAAAAACATTTACGTAGCCTCTCTGGCCTATATGGTTTGTTACGCCCTTTAGATTTGATGATGCCTTATCGTTTGGAAATGGGAATTCGACTTACCAACGCGCGTGGTCATAATCTTTATGATTTTTGGGAAGATCGAATCACGAATTTGATTAATCAAGATTTAGAACAAACAGGTTCAAAAGTATTGGTTAATATTGCTTCTGATGAATACTATAAATCAGTGAAAGAGTCCAAAATTCAAGCTGAAATTATTAAACCGGTCTTTTTAGACCAAAAGAATGGTCAATACAAAGTGATCAGCTTTTATGCCAAAAAAGCGCGTGGTTTGATGGCTCGTTATATCATTCAAAATCAATTGGATAAATTGGAAGATTTAAAATCATTTAATATCGATGGTTATTATTTTGATGCAGATAGTTCGTTGAAAGGCGAGTTGGTGTTTAAACGTGATGAGCGTGTTGCTTAAAATTTAAAGAATCCGCCAATCTTAGGATTGGCGTTGTTCAGCCTTTTCAAGTTATCCAAATCAATGTTTTGAAAATTGATCAACTAAAGGCTCTAATTTTTCTTGAGCAGTTTTATTCTTGTTGAAGACAAAAAGATCATTCATATTGTATTTGGCTGTATGAAGTTGTAATCCATTATCAAACAAATGTAAATATGCTTTAGAAATAACAGAATTTGTATCTTTATCTTTTTTAACATCATAAGTAAGCGTGTATTTACAGTCATTTGGTTTTTGTTGTGCATAAACCTGAGTATTGATTTGATTCGCTGTAAATCTATTTACGATGATATTTAAGTATTCTTTTGATGGATCTACGGCATTATTTTCTTGAATGCACACTTTGGTTAAAGCGGGTAATTGTTCAGTATTTACAATAGCATTGAAAGATTGATGGCTGACACATCCAGTTAAACCAGCCATCAAAGTCATTAGAAAAATTGAGTTCTTATTCATTGTATTCATATTTAATATAAAAAATAGTGTGATTTATTTTACATTAAAATATAAATTTGACAACTATGCTTGATTTTTTGTTTGTGTAAGCATGAACAAGCCTGTGAAAATTGCACCAATTGTGGCAAGGAACATATCTTTATGTGCATCCCACATATCACCTTGTTGACCATTATAATTTTCAGCTTCTTCAGGAGATAAACCTATAGCAATCCACCATTCAATCCATTCATAAACCAAGCTACTCGCCATGACGAATTGAATAATTAATAAGAAGAGTACTTTAGGTTTTAAACTCGGTAACCAAACTTGGAAAAGACGATAGAAAATTGGGTATAAAAATAGCCCATAAAAGAAATGTACGAAGCGGTCGAACATATTGCGTGTCCAACCCATTGCATGGTTAAGGTCGAAGTGTAAGTATTTGATCATCCAGTCATTATAGGGTACATAAGAGTAGAGATAATGTGCAGCAATCACATGAATGATTAGAAATAATATGTATAAGAAAAATGCCGAAAAGCTAAGTCCTATTTTTTTAATACATATAAATAAACCAATTAGCATGAGCACAGTGCCGACTTGATGCAATAAATAAGAGGGATATTCTAAGGGGTGGATACTGGCGATAATAATGGCTATTGCCAAAACAGAGAGTACAAACCAATGTTTTGAAGTGAGTGAATAATAAATCATTTCGTTATTTTCATTGTGAAATTTTAAATGATTGTAATCAAAATACAATAAAAATGCGAAGCAAAAGCTTCGCATTTTCAATGTTAAAATAAAACTAGAGTCTTAGATTTTAGCAATCAAATCTTTGATCTGTTTTGCTTGATCAGCAGCATTACCTGTATAGGTTGCAGGTGTCATTTCAGCTAAACGTGCACGATCAGCGGCAGGAACTGCTTCAAGCTCATTTCCGTTCACAAAATCAACCATCATGTCACGTGTCATGGCCTGACCACGAGTTAGTGCTTTTAATTTTTCGTATGGCTTTTCAACATTATAACGACGCATTACGGTTTGAATTGGCTCAGCTAAGACTTCTTGAGCTTGATCCAAATCTTCAAGAATACGTGCAGCATTAAGCTCAAGTTTACCAATACCTTTTAAGCAAGCTTCAAAAGCAATTAAGCTTTGTGCTAAGCCTACACCCATATTACGTAATACAGTTGAGTCAGTTAAGTCACGCTGCCAACGAGAAATAGGCAGTTTTTCACCTAAATGAGCCAATACCGCATTGGCAATACCTAAGTTGCCTTCAGAGTTTTCAAAGTCAATCGGATTCACTTTATGTGGCATGGTTGAAGAACCAACTTCACCTTCTTTTAAACGTTGTTTGAAGAAACCTAAAGAGATATAACCCCAAACATCACGGTTAAAGTCGATCAAAATCGTGTTGAAGCGACGTAAAGCATCGAACAATTCAGCAATATAATCGTGTGGTTCGATTTGAGTGGTATATGGGTTGAATGTTAAACCTAAAGATTCAACAAAAGCTTGCGAGTGAGCTGGCCAGTTGATTTCAGGGTAAGCAGAGTAATGTGCATTATAGTTACCTACAGCACCATTGATTTTACCCAATAATTCTACTTGATTGAATTGTTTGATTTGACGTGCTAAACGATAAGCCACGTTCGCCATTTCTTTACCCAAAGTGGTTGGGCTAGCCGTTTGACCATGTGTACGTGACAACATAGGTTGTTCAGCATGTGTTTCTGCCAAAGTAACAATAGAATCAACGATCTGTTGCATAGAAGCAACCAATACTTCACGACCATTTTTTAGCATTAACGCATGAGAAAGGTTGTTAATGTCTTCTGATGTACATGCAAAGTGAATGAATTCGCCTGCATTTTTTAATTCATCGATGTGTGCAATTTTTTCTTTTAAGAAATATTCAACCGCTTTAACATCGTGGTTAGTGGTACGCTCAATTTCTTTAATGCGATTTGCATCTTCTTCAGAAAAATCTGTAACGATTGCATCTAAAGCAGCATTTGTTGCCGCCGAGAAAGCAGGAACTTCTGTAATTTCCGGACGGTTCGCAAGCGCTTGTAACCAGCGCACTTCAACAGTCACACGAGCATGGATTAAACCAAACTCAGAGAGGAAAGGGCGCAGAGCATCACATTTGCTTGCATAGCGTCCATCTAATGGAGAAAGTGCAGTTAAAGCGTTCATAAAGATTCCTTAGATTTTGGAATTAAACGTAAATACAAAACGGAAGCCCTTTACTCATCAAATTAAACAACCTGATATTGTAGTCGGGCAAGATCTTGAATATCTTGGAGAAGTTTGCGTTTACTAAACATCATATTCCATGAGCTACCACCCAGTTGTCGCCAAAGGTGAGCCATTTGCAAACCAGTAAATAAACTGGCACGAATACGATTGGTATGCGATGCGTCTTTAAACGCTTCTGCATTACCACGCACGAGAATTCGGGGATTGATTTGACCAGCAGTATCTACATAAGTTTGTGCTAAATTGGCAATAATACTTGGGTGCATGTAGTCATGATCAAAAAAAGAAAGCTGTTTTAATATTTTTTGTTGTGATTTTTCAATGATTTCTACAAATTTTGGATTGCCATATACTTTCTTTTCTAATGCTAAAAGTGACATGGCATAGGTCATGGGTAATTTTGCACTGGAAAGTTTAGGAATTCGTGATTTGGGTGAAGTATTAAATGGTTGGGTGATGCTGCTTTCTAAGGCTTTCAGTCCGAGAGAAATATCAGCCAATTGATTAAAGAAATCTAGGGTTTGATTGGAACAATTATCGGCAGGGCGAATATTCAAGCTGGCTTTAATCAATTGTTCGAAGTAAAAATTACCACTTTCGCCAATACTTTGATGTCCTGACATTGCAGTCATATGCGTCAGCTGTGTTGCTTGGAACACAGCCGCTAACGCCAAAGCTCTGTTTTGGCGTTGATTCAAAGTTTGAGGCTGTTGAAAGGGTAACTCAACCATGCCTAAATTCCTTTAAATAATTCTGAAAATTTAAACTATTGAACAATAAAGTCGGGTTTTGGTGCATTGGTATGATGTATCACACCACCACCTAAACATACTTCATTTACATAGAATACAACGCTTTGTCCCGGCGTTACAGCTCTTTGCGGTTCATCAAATTCAACACGGACACCATTTGGTACATCAGTGTCGTTATAAATTGTACAAGCTTGATCTGGCTGACGATAACGTGTTTTTGCCGTGCATCGGAAACCTGTTTCTGGAATCGCTTGCTCACCTGCAACCCAATCGATTGCTTCAGACCATAAAGTGGTACTTTGCATAAGTGGGTGTTCGTGACCTTGACCGACAACTAAACGATTACCTTCAATATCTTTATGCAAAACAAACCAAGCGCCTTCCTCAGCACCTTTAAGACCGCCTAAACCGATACCACCACGCTGACCGAGCGTATAGTACATTAAGCCGTGATGTTCACCAACCTCTTTTCCTGTATCTAGGACAATTTTTCCAGGCTGAGCGGGTAAATATTGTTTAAGAAAGTCATTAAAACGACGTTCACCAATAAAACAAATACCTGTTGAATCTTTTTTCTTAGCCGTTGCTAAACCCAAATCCTCTGCAATTTTACGAACTTGAGGTTTTTCAATTTCACCAACGGGGAATAGAGTCTTGTTAATTTCACGACCATGTACTGCATGTAAAAAGTAAGTTTGATCTTTATTATCGTCAACACCACGTAGTAAAGGTGCGTATTCTTCACCACGAGAATTAGTCATCGTTTCACCACGACGGCAATAATGACCCGTTGCAATAAAGTCTGCACCTAAATTTATGGCATGGTCTAAAAATGCGCGGAACTTAATTTCTTTATTACATAGAATATCTGGATTTGGCGTGCGACCAGCAGCATATTCTGCTAGAAAGTGTTCAAAGACACGATCCCAATATTCCATCGCAAAATTGGCTGTGTGTAACTTGATACCAATTTTATCGCAAACAGCCTGAGCATCAGCAAGATCATCCATTGCTGTGCAGTATTCCGTCCCATCATCTTCTTCCCAGTTTTTCATGAAAAGTCCTTCAACTTGATATCCTTGTTGAAGAAGAAGTGCTGCAGAAACAGATGAATCTACACCACCAGACATACCGACGATGACACGTTGTTGCATAGGATTAGGCATCCAAATTTGAAATTAAAGGAGAGTTTTGGTGCTCATAAATGAGCGAAAGTGGGTATTTTTGACCAGAAAGAGCATCTTGTACAGCTTTAATTACCAAAGGGCTGCGAGCGCGTGCAGTTTCAAGTAATTCTTCAAGGCTCATCCATTTTGGGCCAATGATATCTGTATCTAATTCAGCTTCTGGAAAATACTCAAGCACATGCGCTAAAAAACAAAATCTATAATAGGTGCGATCTGGAAACATGGGCGGGGTATAAGTGTAGATTCCAAGCAATGAATCAATTTCTACTGCATGACCCGTTTCTTCCATGGTTTCACGTATTGCTGCTTGGACTATACTTTCACCACATTCAACATGCCCTGCAGGTTGGTTGAATACCGTGTGTGTAACACCTTCTGTATGTTCTTCTACAAAAAGGAATTTTCCGTTTTTTTCTACAACTGTAGCAACGGTAACATGTGGTGTCCAAGAGGTCATAAACAGCACCATGGGAAATAAAGCACTATTCTACAAAATTTTGGGAGTGGTGGCTATGTAGAAATTTATTTTGAGTAGCGAAAATTTGGAATGACTTACACACTTTTAATCATTCACTTATGGGACAAGTTGTTTCACCAACTTTAACTTCTTTGATGATTATTTGATTATTCTCATCTTTTATGCAAATGAATGAATCATAGGTTTTATTTGTATCTAAAATGACTTCATACACAACATTCTTTTCAAATTTATCTATAGGCACTTCTAAGCATTCTTCTTTTTTAATGGGTATAGGTTTACTTTTGTTTCTATGTATTTGTTCAAAATCAGTTTTCAGCTTTTTTGTTGAGTCAAATTTTAATATGTAAATCAATAATTGTCCTTTAAACCCATAATCAGTATTGGGATCATTCGTAAAAAAGCAAAGGTTGTTATTTTTAATGATAACATCTAATTTTTTACTCATTTGGCTACATCCGATGAAGGATAATAAGAAGAAACTGAGTAGTAAGAGTATTGTAGTTTTCATAATTATTTTTAACTCGATGTATTTTGAAAATTAATTCACAGGGCAAGTTTTCTCACCAGTAGTGATTTTCTGAACAAGTATTCGATTATTATTGTTTTTTAAACAGATTTCTACGATATATGTGCGCCTCATTTCTAATGAAACTAAGTATGGTGTATCTTTCTTTAATGTGTTGATTGGAATTTTTAGACAATCTTTTTCTTTTATTGGTAAAGGACTATTTGTATATTTTTTTTCAAAAACTGTTGCTATTTCTTTTTTATGCTCAAGTTTGTTTATATAAATGAGTAATTCTTTATTTGAATCATAGTAATTAGTGTCTGGATCATTTGTAAAAAAGCAAAGGCTATTATTTTTAATGATGACATCTAATTCTTTACTCATTTGGGTGCAACCAATGAGAACTAAAATTGATAAAGCTACAGTCAGTTTGAACATGAGCTATCTTCTGGTCTCATAATTTTGAAAGTTAAAATAGGTTTTTTCTTTGAGATACAAACTAAAGCGGAAAAGTTTTTATTTGTTTCTAGGTTAACTTTATAGATCTTATTTTCTTCAAAAACATTCGACGGTATGGTTAAACAATCATTTTTCTCAATCGGAAATTTTGTATTTGTGTATACTTTATCGTAAAGGCTTTTAAATTTTTCGTTTGGGTTGTACTCACCTACAAAAATCGTAAAGTAATTATCATTACTTAGATATGTATTTTTATTGTTGGTGTAGATACATAAATTATTATCTTTCGTATTAATATTTAGTTTGTGACTGAGTGGTTGTGCACATCCTGAAATAAATAGTCCTATGCTGACATATAAGAATGCTAATTTGTTCATAATTTAACCTACGGGCAAGTTGTTTTACCTGCTTCAACCTTTTTAACAACTAATTGATTATTATCATTTCTTATACAAATTAAAGCATGATAGATTTTATTTGTTTCTAGGGTAACTTGATATACCGTATTTTTTTTAAATTTATCTGCTGATAGTTCCAAACAATTTTTTTCTTTAATTGGAAGAGCATGGCCTGAATATGATTTTTCAAAATCAGTTACAAATTGTTTGGTAAAATCAACCTTTCCAAATGATAATAATAAATCATTGTCGTAACTATATTGGGTATCTAAATCATTTGTGAAAAAACACAAGTTATTTTCCTTTGCAGTAACATCTAAATTTTTTCCTCCTGAACTACATCCAAGTAGGGCTAAAAAAGAAAAACTCAATGTTAAAAAAATAAAGATGCTTATATTTGATATTTTAATAATAAACTCCTCAAATTTAGTGCTGCTATATTTTTGAAAGTTATTAATGATTAATATCCTAAAATATATTGAAAAATTTTTCAAAAAAAGTCTTTTCCTTTTCGGAGGGTAGAGGGGTATTTGAACACTGATGTCCATTAATAACTTCATTTAGTTGGATTTTTTCTGAATTATGCGAAACACAAACTCGTACTGCATATGATTTTTCCATATCAAAAACAATATCATAAGGGATATTGTTTTTGAAAGTTGATGAACCTATAGGAATACAATTATTACTATAGATGGGTGTTTTTATGTTTTTATAGACTTGACTATATGTACTTTTAAATTTTTTTCCAGAAATGATTTCTCCTATGTATACATAAATTTGATTGTTATAAGGTTTTGCCTTTGTGTCATTGGTGTAAAGACAAATGTTTTTGTCTTTTATGGTTAGATGTAAAGGTTTATCTGGTGATGCAAAAGCATGGCTAGATAAAATAAATAATAGAAAGAAATTAACTTTTTTCATACCAGATAATTCCACTAAAAGAAAAGCTTGTGATAATAAATACTACTTTATTAATTAATTAATTAATTAATGCATGAGCTATCTTCTGGTTTCATAATCTTGAAAGTTAAAATAGGTTTTTTCTTTGAGACACAAACTAAAGCGGAAAAGTTTTTGTTGGTTTCTAGGTTAACGTTATATATTTTATTTTCTTCAAAAATATTCGACGGTATGGTTAAGCAATCACTTTTCTCAATCGGAAATTTTGTATTTTTGTATACTTTATTGTAAAGGCTTTTAAATTTTTCGTTTGGGTTGTACTCACCTACAAAAATAGTAAAGTAAATATCATTACTTAGGTATGTATTTTTATTGTTGGTGTAGATACATAAATTATTATCTTTCGTATCAATATTTAGTTTGTGACTGAGTGGTTGTGCACAACCTAACAATATTATTGAAATAAAAACTAAAGAGTATATAGAGTTATTCATAATTTTTTTATTAGTTAATGAAGTCTTAATCACAGGTACTTTCACCTGCTTTCACTTGTTTAATAGAAAATGAGTTATTTTTTTCTAAGATACAAATTCTAGAAGTAAAAGTTTTATTTATTGTGCTCAATGTAATTGTATATGCCTTATCTTTCTCTATTTTATTCAAAGGGATATAGATACAGTTTTTTATTTCTGTAGGAAAAACTGTGTTATTATATTTATTTTCATACTCAGCTTTATAGTCTTTGTCAAAATTGATCAGTCCAAAGTGCACGAGAAAATTTTCAGTTTTATAACCTTGATGTTCGTTTGTGTATATACATAAGTTTTCATTACTCATCTTAATATTTAACTCATGGTTTTGTTGATTACATCCAGAAATAAATAGACCGATGCTGACATATAAGAATACTGATTTGTTCATAATTTAATCTGCAGGACAGGTTGTTTCACCAACGACAATTTCTTTTACAATTAATTGATTGTTTTTGCTTTTTAAACAAACTTCTGCGACGTAAGTATGGCTAATATCTAATACAACTGAATATGCTATATTTTTTTTAAACTGACTCAATGGTATTTCTAGACAATTCTCCTGTTTAATTGGTAAAGGTCTATTTATATATTTTTTTTCAAAAATTGTTGTTATTTCTTTTTTATGCTCAAGTTTACTCATATAAATAAATAATTCTTTATTTGAATCATAGTAATCAGTGGCTGGATCATTTGTAAAAAAGCAAAGACTATTATTTTTAATGATTACATCTAATTTTTTACTCATTTGGCTGCAGCCTATGAGAGTTAATATAAATAAACTTAATGTGATGTATGTAATACTTTTCATAACTATAATTTCGGTAGTAAATTTGAATTATTTGGATTAATTAAAAAGCTATTAAGTATTTTTTTAACTTGAGGTAGTAGGTGAATGCTTGTTTGATGGTGTTTTCTAGTAGGAGCAACATTTTTTAAATGAACAGCATCGAAATAAAATTCAATAATTCTACCTTGTTGTTCAAAATTAAAATCATTAAATTTTTTATTGTAATCTCGACCTAATAAATCCGTATCATATGCTTTTAGTTCATTCTTTCCGGAGTCTACAGAGTTAACTTGGGAAGTATAATCACCGTTACATAAATGTTTAATACCAAACCATCCGTTTGGAGTTCCTAATTGGTATTGCCAAACATGAGTCATTTCATGAATAAACCAATGTCGATCTTCCCCACGTGTTGCGATGCTAAAATCTTGGTTTTTAATATATTCATTTCTAGATAGCACAATTTCACCCGCAGGTGACATCGCATTTCCTGTTTTGCTATGTATATAACCTCCAATATTGATCAACACTTTTGAGTAGTCAATCGAATTCTTAAAAACCAATTGGCACATTTGTATTTCACCAGCAGTGAGTTTTCTTCTAACGCCAATTTTAAGATGTAATGCACTAGCAGTTTTAAAGTCCTTATCCATTTTTTGCAATTTAGCTTTGAAACTCGCCAGTACATTACTCATGATCATGTTTCTCATTCATGATTATTCTTATTTCGACTTCTTCATCACTATCACCAGTCGCAAATTCAGTTAAACCATTCATATCAGTTTTACCATGTATGACTCCATTTTTAGTAATGATTTCATAACACATATTAACTAAGGGCTCTTCCGTTAGCTCATCTTTTAGAAAAAATCTTTGACCGTATTGAAGCTGAGGTATATAGACGGAATTAGCTGTATTTTTTGATGAAAATTTAGAACTTCCTGAACTCGAACCACTGGCCATGACAGCTAAGTCCGATATTTTAATGTATCTTGAACCACATGTTGAAAGATCACCAGCGGCAACAATACTTTTACCTCCAACCGTCATAAAACCTTGATTAGAGGCAATGGCCTTTGATTGTATTTGACATCTAGGACAGTAGTGAGTCATTCCATCAAGATGCACAGCTTTACCTTCAACAATAAAAGATGAATCACCTAAAATGATGTATCCACCATGATCAGTTGTACAGCCAACAGTTATTAATGCTTTCATTTTATTTTTTACTTATATTTAAGAGTCTTGTATTAAAACATAAACAATAAGGGAGGTGAAATTTTGTATTTTTATTATAATCACATAAAATTTATATTAATTTTAACTTGAGCATAATAAGATAGGGTGTTTGTATCAGTTATAAATTTTAAAGTGAAATTAAAGAATATAATCTTCATTATTCAAAGCAAAACAATAAAATTGAGTTGTCAGAAATTAAATGTAAGTATTAAATTTAATGTTTGATTTACGACCTAAATACTCAAAAAAAATAAGATAAATACCTTTGAATTTGTATTTCCTTCAAAATAAATATGTTTTGATATGTTACAAATACATGCTTTTGAATCGATATCTTAATTGCAAAGCTTTTGCAGCTCTCTAAATAAGCATCATTCGAAAACACGTATTTAAATTTCAACGTGAATGTAATAATAAGTTTGATTATTCAAAAACTTGTTTTCAGATTTCACAGTTAGTTATTTTCTTGTTGTAAATAATTCCCCGCTACCTTTACATAATGTCTTGCTGAATAAGGTAAAAACTCTTTTTCTTTCTCGGTTAAAGCTCGAACTTTTTGTACAGGACTCCCCACATATAAAAAACCACTTTCTAAACGCTTACGTGGCGGAACCAAAGACCCTGCACCAATCATCACATCATCTTCGATAATGACATCATCCAAAACAATACTATTAATTCCGATCAATACACGATTACCAATTGTGCAACCATGTAAAGTCACATGATGGCCAACCGTTACATCCTCACCAATGACTAAAGGTGAACCATTGGGTTTGGCATCATTTTTATGGCTTACATGTAACATACAGTGGTCTTGAACATTAGAATAACGACCAATCTTAATGCTATTTACATCGCCACGAATGACAGCAAAAGGCCAAACAGAAACATTTTCAGCTAAAGATACTTCGCCAACAATCACAGATAAATCATCAATATAACAAGTCGAATCAATCTTTGGGTGATGCTCTAAATATGTACGAATATTCTTTTTCATTGGCGACATTCCTTTTCAATATCCAATATCATTTTTAAACATTCAGACCATTATAAATAAAAAAGCATCCATGTTAAGAACATGAATGCTTTAGTCTAAGACAAAACGAAGCGTTAAATCTTGGAATTAAAACAAGTTGCTAAAGAACATTTTAATATGATCAATTAAACGAGAGAAGAAACCAGCTTCTTCAACCGCTTTTAAAGCAACTAAAGGTTTTTCAGCAATCACTTTACCATCTAAAGTCGCTGTCAATTTACCCACAACTTGACCTTGTTTTAACGGTGCATTTAAGTTCGGTTGAACATTGACTTGTGTTTTGATCGCATTGGCCTGACCTTTAGGCATGGTCACATTGAAGTTTTCTGCCAAACCAATTTGAACATCATTTTCTTGGCCGAAGTAAACTTTTGATTTTGCAAGAGCTTTGTTGGCAGGCTGTACACTTACAGTTTCAAAGTTTGAATAACCCCAAGCTAAAAGCGTACGAGTTTGACTTGCACGTTCATTCATCGATGGCGCACCAAAGATCACTGAAATCAAACGCATTGGTCCACGTTTAGAAGACGTTGTTAAGCAATAACCTGCTTCGTCAGTATGACCTGTTTTTAAACCATCAACACTTGGATCTGTATAAAGCAGGGCATTACGGTTACCTTGCTTGATCCCGTTGAACGTGAATTCTTTTTCAGAGTAAATTGGATAATATTTTGAGCTGTCATGAATGATATGTTGCGCTAAAGTCGCCATATCTTTCGCAGTTGAATAATGTCCTTCAGCGGGCATACCTGTTGCATTGATAAAATGAGTATTCACCATACCAACACGTTTTGCTTCTTGGTTCATGGCATAGGCAAAAGAACCTTCATTGCCTGAAATATGCTCAGCCATTGCTTTAGAAGCATCATTACCAGACTGAATGATAATACCACGCAACATTTCTAAAACTGTTGCTGTACCGTTCAACGGCACGTACATACATGATTCAGTGCTACTACCACGACACCATGCAGACTCATTCATGCGAACTTTTTCATCTTCAGTCAGTTCACCTTTAAGGAGTTTTTGCTCAATGATGTAACTGGTCATCATTTTGGTCATTGAAGCGGGCGCTAACTTTTCATTTTCATTTTTAGATGCAAGAATTTGCCCAGTCTCATAGTCCATCAAGACATACGATTTATTATTTAATTCTGGCGGTGTAGATAAGACGGTTGCTGCGTAAGAAAATGAGGGTAAAAGTAATAATGCAGCAATGGCGCTTTTTCTGGTCATTCTAGGTCGTTCCAATCGTTATATGGGCACAAAAACAGCCTAGTATTCTAGGATAAAGCAAAGCCGACTTCTACACGAAAAGTCGGCTTATTTCCTACTTATTGTAACTATTTTACTTTAATAGTTGTAATCAACCACTTCTTGGCACATTTCTTTGTTTTCTTTATCACCAAAGCGTTTCGAGTCTGCTTGAATTTGCTTTAAAGAAGTTTTGAACTCTTTTTGTTTGCTGAGTTGTTTGATTGCTTCTTGAGGGTTCGCTTCATTTGGTAATACTTTTTTCAATTCAATATCATAATTATGTTTAAATTTATTACTGTCTTTATCATCAATAAGTGACGGGCAAATTAAAGATAAATGATATACAGTCGCAATTTCGCCTATAGATATTTGTTCTTGAGTTACATCAATATTTTCTTCGCTTGCAGCTTTGTTTGGTGCAGCAAAGGTTTGAGTCATCAGAAAGCTACTTGCTGAAATAAGACTTAATGTAAGCATTTTAAAAGACATACGCATGATTAAACTCATAAACTTAAGAATGCGCATAGATTAAACATAAAAGCAGTGAAAAATATAGAGATAATGTATTGATGTTGTAGAGTTATATGAACTTATAATAGTTTAAATCATGCAGAAACAGTGAGCTATAAACAGAGCAACTATGGGTTTCTGCATGACAATTATGGCTTGGCTAATCTTTAAGATTCAAGTGTTAAAATATCATTACAAACAGCTTTATTCTCATCACCCTCTACTTCTTTGGCACTTGTTTGAGCTTCTTTAAATGCAGCTTGGTATTCCGCATCTTGTTGTAATTGTACCAATGTGGTTGATTTAGATAACTCTTTCAATGAACTTTGAGTTAATCCATCAATTTTACTGTTTAAAATTGGATTATTTCCAATCAAAGCAGGGCATACTTCCGCCAATACTTGAGTTGCAGCAATATCTTCTTTAATTATAAGGTCTGCTTCTTGTGTGCTTAATGTTTCAGAAAATGCAGATTGTGCAAAAAGTGTGATGAATGCTATAGAAAATGTGCGAATAAGAGAACGTGTAATCATCTTTTTTAACTACAAATTGATTTAGAATTGGATGCGTAACTATATATAATTGTTGAATAAATTTAAATCTATTTATTTAACGTAGACCGAATAAATGATGACTGAAGAGTAGACTATAGTGAATATTTTAATTGCAAATGATGATGGTGTTTTTGCACCTGGTATTCAAGCACTTGCCAAAGCATTAAGACCATTGGGGCGTGTTGTAGTTGTAGCACCTGAAAGTGAACGTAGTGGTTTTTCGAGTGCACTTACATTGGATCGTCCACTTAGACCGATTCAAATCGCGCCTGATATGTGGGCGGTCAATGGTACACCAGCAGACTGTGTTTATTTATCTATGAATGGCTTATTTGACTTTGAATTTGACTTGGTGGTCAGTGGCATCAATAGCGGAGCCAATCTTGGTGATGATGTGCTGTATTCAGGCACAGTGGGTGCAGCTTTTGAAGGGCGTTTGATGAAGCAAGCGGCAATTGCTGTTTCATTGGCAGGCAGTAATGTGCGTTCTTATGAAAGCGCAGATGATTATGTGCAGGCCGCAAATTGGGTGTATGAATTCATTGCCAATGGATTACCACAACTGCCAGAACGGCATATTTTTAATATTAATATCCCCGATGTAGCAGAAATAAAAGGTGCGCAAATTACCTATCAAGGTAAACGAATTCAATCTAAACCGATCACCAGTCATGTTGACCCACGTGGACGGCAAGTTTATTGGATTGGTTTAGCCGGTGAAGCGATAACGGATCCCGAAAAAAACCTACGAGATATTCAATCCGATTTTTTTGCAATTGCGAATGGGTTTGTTAGTATTACTCCCATTCAAATGGATGCGACCAATTACGGTGTATTGGAATCATTGCAATCGCAACTATCACATAGTCGTTTTGATGTTTGAATGTTATAAGTTTGTGAAAAAGCACTGTTAAACGGTGAAAGTTAATTGTTTTTTGCTAATCTTAGCAAAATATTTCAAATTTTAAGATGTAGAGAGGGAAATCAATGCTTTTGGCTCGATCACAGCTCCAAATTCAAATGCCTAAGGTATGGATAAAAACGATTTTTTTAACAATCGCAATCACTTCTACATTGCTTGTTACGGGTTGTGCATCAAAACCACAAATTAATAATCCAACTCGATATGCAGTAGCACCAGATTATTATACTGTTCGTTCAGGAGATACATTAAGCGGTATTTCAATGCGTTACGGCTTAAGTTACATCAGTGTTGCTGAGATGAATGATATTGCGGCACCTTATAGAATCTATGTCGGGCAATCGATTCGTCTGAAAAAATCGGGCAATAATGTCAACCGCCCTGCAACACAAGCATTAACGACTGCACCACAAATTCAACGTCAGACCATTAATTTACCAACACAGCAACCAGTATCGCCACCTGTTGTGCAAACAGCCCCTGCAACAACAACTGCACCTGTAGTGACAGCACAAGTGCCTGTCATTCCAGCAAAGAGCACAAGTTTAAGATGGGTTAAACCATCAAATGGGCCTGTGATTGCAAACTTTAATGTAACAAATAATATCAAAGGTTTGCGATTTGGCGGTAATCAAGGCGATCCAGTCTTTGCAGCAGCCGATGGGCAAGTGGTTTATGCTGCTGATGGATTGAAAGAGTATGGTAATCTTGTATTAATAAAACACATTGATGGTTACATAACTGCATACGCTCATAACAGTCAAATGTTAGTAAAAAGTGGTCAAAATGTTAGCGCAGGACAAAAGATTGCAGAGATGGGTTCTTCTGGTACAAATAGTGTTATGCTGGAGTTTCAAGTACGATTAGATGGTAAACCTATCAATCCTGCAAATATTTTACCAGTAAGTTAATAATTTTGATGCAAAGTGTAATTTTCTTCGTATAATACAATGAGTTGTTTTGAATGGAAAAATGTGAAGCAACTCATAATTTCAGAGGGAAATTTATGTTAGATCAACTTCGAGCAATGGGTGTCTTTGCTTGTGTTGTTGAAAAAAGCTCTTTCAGTGGTGCCGCGCGTGATCTTGGCATTACGACAAGTGCAGTTAGTCAGCAAATTCGATCTTTAGAACATGAAATGGAGGTTACACTTCTACATCGTTCTACACGGAAACTGAGTTTAACTGAGGCTGGTCAAGCTTTTTTCCACAGCTGTCAAGAAATGCTTGCTGCGGCAGAGCGTGGAAAAATCCGAATTAATGAGTTGCGAGACGACTTAGTTGGTGATTTACGCATTGCGACTACCCCAGAAATAGGTGCAACACATGTTGTACCTGCATTATCACATTGGATGTCTGCACATCGTGGTTTGATGGTTCATTTTGAAGCAGATAACCAGTATATCGACTTGATTCAAGAGCGTATCGATATTGCTATTCGTATGTCTTCTAAAATGGAAGATTCGAATAACTTAAGTTGTATGCCATTGGCACGAGTAGATCAGATCTTAGTTGCATCGCCAAGTTATTTAAATCAAACATCGCCTATTTCACGTCCTGAAAATTTACAGAATCATGATCTGATTCCAATAAATATTTTGAAAAACTATCAACATTTTTCATTTCAGCATGGTACGACAGGCGAAGTTGTTAATTTAGAGATGAAGCACCGTCTTCAAACAAATAATGTATTTATTGCAAAATCTCTATGCCAAAATGGTCATGGGATTGCACGCATTCTTTATTTAGATGTGCAAAAAGAATTGATGAATGGGACATTGGTTGAAGTATTACCAGAGTGGAAATTACCAACTTTCACTTTGAGTGCGGTAACCTTAAAACGTGAACAACAACCGATGAAGATTCATCGTTGTTTAGATGCTTTAAAACAATATTTCGGCCAACTACCAGGTGGCAGAATTTTCCAAGAAGCTTCGTAAAAGTTCAAATCTAAATAGAAAAGCCGCTTTATAGCGGCTTTTCTATTTCTGTTATTTATCAATGTTCGCAATCAAAGCTGAACCCAATGATTTAAATGGCTTGATATGAGCCCATTTAAATCATTTATACTTGAAGTACTTAACTTGAGTGTCGTGGTGATCAATTATGCTAAAAAATTCTTAATCGCAGGAACTAAACGGCTTAATAAATCATTTGCTTGTTGATGATTCATGTTCAATGCAGGAAGTAAGCGAACAACATTGCCTGAAGTTACGTTGATAATAAGATGATGTTCATCACGTGCAATATTTACAAGCTCAGCACATGCCTTAGGTAGTTCGATACCAATCATCATACCGAAACCACGAACGATGACATTTTGATCCGCAAGTTGAGTGCGGAATTGTTCAACCAAATAAGCACCGATTTCGGCCGCATTCGCAACAATATTTTCTTTCTCAATCAAATCAATGACTGTGTAGACAATACGAGAACCTAAGTGCGTTCCGCTGTATGTTGAACCGTGATTACCCGCGGTCAATACACCAACGCCACGGCCTTGTGTCATTACAGCACCAATTGGAAAGCCATTACCCAAACCTTTTGCTGTGGTTAGAACATCGGGAACGATATTGGTGTGTTGATAAGCAAAATATTTACCAGTACGTCCATTACCTGTTTGTACTTCATCAAGCATCATTAACCAATTGTGTTGATTACAAATGTGACGGATTTCTTCAAGATAACTAAAGCCTTGTGGAGCAGTATTTACGCCACCTTCACCTTGAATCGGTTCAACTAGAATTGCCACAATATCAGGATGATTAATCGCAGCTTCTTCAATCGCTTCGATGTCCCCAAATGGAACACGAATGAAACCTTCAACTAAAGGTGCAAAGCCTTCTTGAACTTTTTTATTGCCTGTTGCAGATAATGTCGCAAGGGTACGACCATGAAAAGATTGATCAGCGACAATAATTTTAGGGGTGCTAATACCTTGCAGATGGGCAAATTTACGTGCAATTTTAATTGCACCTTCATTCGATTCTGCACCACTGTTGGAGAAGAAAATTTCTTCCATACCAGAAACTTCTGCAAGTTTCTGAGCGGCAGCCGTTTGCCAAGCCACTTCATAAATATTACTGGTATGAATTAAAGTCGCTGCTTGTTCAGCAATCGCTTCTGCGATGATAGGATGTGCATGACCTAAACCACAAACCGCAATTCCTGTAAGTGCATCAAAATACTCAGTATTATCTTCTGTGTAAAGATAAGAACCTCGTCCTCGCACAAAACTGATCGGTTGACGGCTAAATACAGACATCAAGTGAGATGGTTGATCAGGTTGTACCGGAGCGAGGGTGATATTGTTCATGACTAACTCTTATCTGTTAGGAATAAAAAGAAAAGATCATCTAACCAAAGATTGGCAAAGATTTAAAGCCTAAATACAAATAAAATTGGAAATAATCGCCAAGACATATTCTTTATTGTGGATTTAGGTATAATGCAGGCAGATGAGTTGAGGATTTATCAATGACTGAACAAGCGCGTGATACAGAAGCATTAATTCGCGATCAAATTGCTAAACATGCAGTACTTCTTTATATGAAAGGTACTCCGCAGTTCCCACAATGTGGTTTCTCTGCTCGTGCAGTTGAAGCTCTTAGTCAAATTGGTCGTCCATTTGCTTATGTAAATATCTTGGAAAATGCTGATATTCGTGCACTTTTGCCACAAATTGCAAATTGGCCAACATTCCCACAATTGTGGATCAATGGTGAGCTGATTGGCGGTAGCGATATTATGCTCGAAATGTTCCAAAATGGTGAGTTAAAGCCGTTGGTTGAACAGTATAGTCCTGCATCTGAAGCTCAATAAGCTGAAGATATTCAAAAAGCACCGAAAGGTGCTTTTTTATTGGCTAGTTTTTTGTTATTTATGAAAAAAATATTTTAAATTCTTAATTTTAAGAGTTAAGTTTTTTAATAAATGTAGAAGTTTAATCATTTATTATCATCATTACAAAAGCATTACGCTCTGATATTCAGAGCGTAATTTTATTTTTGGTTAAACTTTCAAAATAAAGGTAAAATTATTCACTTTTATTTTGTTTTTCAATTGGTTCGATAGAAGTAATCTCAACAATAGCCGTTGCTTCGCTTTCAACCTTTTTGTCTTTTTTTGCCTTCTTCTTTTTTTTCTTTTTCTTCGGCTTTGTCTCGATTTCTATTCCGTCTTCAAGCGCTTGCCAGTATTCAAGCTGCGCCATGACAGCAGCATAGATAGAACCTTTGGTGTAACGACCTTTTTTATCGAGCGTTCCGACAGGACGAGCCATGAGTATTTCTAAAGCTTGATCAATGGTATCAATCGCATGAATATGGAATTGTTTAGCTTCAACGGCTTCAATCACATCTTGACGTAACATCAAATGTTGCATGTTTTGACGAGGAATGATCACACCTTGCTTGTGCGTTAAACCTTGTAATTTGCATGCATCAAAGAAGCCTTCAATTTTAGCATTTACACCACCAATCGGTTGTACTTGACCCAATTGGTTCATTGAGCCTGTAATTGCCCATGATTGATCAATCGGTAATTGGCAAATTGCTGATATCAATGCGGATAATTCAGCAACAGTGGCACTGTCACCATCGACTTGACCATAACTTTGTTCAAAGGCAAGGGCAGCAGAGAAGTGTAAAATTTGTTCACGACCAAAATGTGCTTTTAAGAAGCTAGACATCAACAACACGCCTTTGGCATGCAATGAGCCGCCTAATTCAACGCTACGTTCGATATCTAAAATATCACCGCCACCTTGATAAACTGAGGCAGTTAAGCGAGAAGGCAGGCCAAATTCAACATCTGCATAATGAATCACAGACAATGCATTGATCTGCCCTAAACGATGCCCACGTGTTTCAATCAATTGTGTGCCGCGTGATAAATCTTGCCAATACAACTCACGTAAATAGCCTAAGCGGTATTGACGATGTTTGAGTGCGGTATTGATGTGATGTGATGTCACTAGCTTTTCACCAGATTGTGCAGCATGGTGATGCGATTCACGAATCAAATCGCCTAAGGTTAAAGCATGTAATGACAATGAACTTTGGTCTTCAGCTTGGCGACTAGAGTCTGTAAGTAAGGCCGCAAGTGCTGAGCGATCAAAAGGCAATAATTTGTCTTGCTGAACATAATCTGCAATCAACTGCATATAGGCTTGTTCATTGTCATCATTACGTTGCAAGGTATCGGTAAAATCAGCACGGATTTTAAAAACACTACCTAGTTCAGGTTCAAGCTCTAAAATTTCATAATAAATTTCAGGTTCTGCAAGTAAAACGACTTTTAAATTCAATGGAATAGATGCCGGTTCAATCGAAATACTCCCGGTTAAAGTCAGCATGTGTTCCAACGATGAAAGCTTTAATTGTCCAGACTTTAAAGCACGTTTTAACCCTTGCCATGCATAAGGTTGTTCTAAAAGCTGTTCAGCTTCTAAAATTAAAAAACCACCATTGGCTTGATGCAAAGAACCTGGACGAATTAAAGTGAAATCTGTCGTAATCGTGCCATTTTGAGTTAATTGTTCAACATGACCCAATAAGTTGTAATGGGTTGGGAAGTCTTCAAAAATAACTGGTGCACCTGAATTCGGCTTATTACTCACCACCACATTGGCTTGGTAGCGAGAAGGCACACGGTTAAACAGCGCAGGAGAAAATTCTTCACCTTCTTGGTCTAAAATGGTTTCGACATTTTCAATAATATCGGCAGCATATAGTTTTAAGTACTGTTCAAGCCCTTGTACGGATTCAAACTTATTGAGAATGACTTCCATGCGAGGAATAACAACTTGCTTGGCAATATCACGATTGAGTTCAGAAACTTTATCTCGTGCCTCATCTTCAAGGTCACCCAGTTGTAAACCTAACCGTTCTAATTTTTTATCCATGTAACGGATTTTGGAATGAATTTCAGCACGTTGTTTGCTATTCAAAGCATTCATGTCTTCTTGTGACATTTCAAAAACTTCATCATTTTTGACATGAATCGGTACAAAGATATGCTCATCATGTCGATTGATGAGTTTTAGATCTAAATCTTCGCCTTCTTTGGTCAATTCAACCAAGGCCAATTGTTGTTCATTACCAGTCACTTGGCGGATTCGTTCGATATGATTGTGATATGTTTCAGCACTAAAACGACGTTCAAGCTGTTTGAGAATAGTTTGCCACGTTTGATGAACTAAACTCTGAAATTTACTGCCTTGGCTTGCGGGAAAACGTAGTGCAATTGGTTGTCTTGCATTCTTAAAGTTATAAACATAGACCCAATCATCAGGGGTTTGCATTGTTTTAGCATGTTGTTGTAGTAAACGCTTAATCATGGTGCGTTTACCTAAGCCTGCTGTTCCTACTGCAAAAATATTATAGCCAGAATAAGGCAAAGCGATGCCTGCCTCTACAGAGGCTTTAGCACGATCTTGACCTAAAAAGTTATTTAAGGGCTTAATTCTTCGTGTAGAAGAAGGGATCGTTACAAAATTTGGAATATGCGTAAGCTGCTCTGATTTAAGCGCCGTTAGTGCCAGTGTATTTTGAATTTCCGTTTGATCAAAAGCAGTTGCTAATTTGTTTTCAATTTTTTGTAGTGCAGTTGTGGTTGTCATATTAGAAACAGTGGTTGAACTTAATTGATCGTGTCTTTGCGTCACAGGTTGAATCCAAAACAAATGAAGGTTTAAAAGTTAAAGGTATACAGGATTGGGGGTAAAGATCAAGCGCCAAAAGCGGAAATATCTGTAAATGCGTACAACAGTTGCATAAAAATGATTGAAACTCTGAGCATTAAGCGGTTGAATAGCACTATTTCATTTTTCAGAAAATAATAACGCAATGACAACACAGTCTACAGGTTGGAAATCTGCCTTTACCGCATTTCTTGACCGTCGTGCAGCTATTATGCTGTTTTTGGGTTTTTCAGCAGGTATCCCAATCCTTCTTATCTTCTCTAGCTTGTCTTTATGGTTGGGGGAAGCTGGGATCGAAAAGAGCGCAGTAACTTTTTTTAGTTGGGCTGCTTTGGGTTATTCCTTCAAATTTGTTTGGGCACCGCTGATTGATGAATTGCCCGTACCATTTTTAACCAAAAGTTTAGGCCGAAGACGTGCTTGGTTATTGATTGCTCAGATACTCATTATTTGTGCAATTAGTATCATGGCATTTTCAGATCCTGCGCTTGGGCAGAGTTATATTTACCAAATGGCGGTTGGTGCGGTTTTGCTCGGCTTTTCAGCAGCAACGCAAGATATTGTCATCGATGCTTATCGTATCGAACTTGCTGAAACTGAAATGCAAACGGTGCTTGCTTCTACTTATAATGCGGGATATCGCATAGGGATGATTGTTGCAGGTGCAGGTGCGCTGTTTCTTGCTGCATCATTAGGCACGGCCAAAGGTAACTATATTTATGAAGCTTGGAAATATACCTATTTAACCATGGCTGCTGTGATGGTCGTTGGTATTATCACGACATTAATTATCCGTGAACCGATGGTTAACCGTATAGATAAACATTATAAAAATATTGATTACTATCGCTTAGTATTTGTTTTTATTGTCGCTGTTGCAAGTTTTGTTTGTTTCTATATTTATTCGGATGATGTTGTCCAGTATTTGCAAACACAGTGGGAAATCAAAGACAGTTTCTTGAAATTTTTAATGGAAGCTGTGCGATTTTTAGGTTCTGGTGCAGGTGCTATTTTTGTAGCAACATTCCTCATACGCATGGGTGTTGTGAATAAGCAAATGGCCTATGAAACTTGGGTCAATCCGATAGCCGATTTCTTTAAACGTTATGGAGTTAAACTGGCTTTAGTTTTATTATTGTTGATTGGTTTTTATCGAATTTCTGACATTATTGCAGGGGTGATCTCCAATGTGTTTTATCAAGATTTAAATTTTACCAAAGAACAAATCGCTGAAGCAGTCAAAATTTATGGTGTAATTTTCAGCTTGGTTGGTGGTTTCTTAGGTGGTTTACTTGCACAACGTATGAACATTATGAAATTGATGTTTGTTGGTGCAATCTTGGCAAGTTCAACCAATTTAATCTTTATTGGTTTGGTGAAGTCAGGTGCGCCTATGCAGCCTGTCATGTTACAAGTGGGTGAAAAACAATACCAAGCTCAACCTGATGAAGTGGGTTATTGGAAAGTCCTCGTTTCAAATCAAGACCTAGTACAGGCTAAGCAGATTCAAGTGAATGTTGCACTTGCAGATCAATCTGAAAAAGCTGAATACGTTGTGCCGTATTTAACAGACAATGGTGCAGCACAAATTCAAATCCTACCTGTGACCAGTGATAATCAACTATCAACAGCTGAGTTAAAGCAAAATGTTGTCATTAAAGGGCAACTTGTAGGTGTGCAAGCGACTGACTTAAATGCAGAACAACCAATCACTTTAAAGTTGGATGGAAAAGAGTATTCTGCAAAACTAGATAAAGATGGCATGTTTACTGGGACAATTGATGGTAAAAATTTACAAAGTTCTGCTTCAAAAAATGTCATTGCAATCGCCAACTTTAATCAGTCACATGCGAATTTAAATGCACAGCAAAATTATCAAATTAGCGATAAGAAAACTGCTGTGGATGTTGATATTCAACCGATTACAGTAGTCAATTTACAGTCCGCAGATGCTGTAGAAATTAAAGGTAAAGTAATCGAACAATACAGTTCAGCTTGGCTTTATTTTGCAATTATTGTCGATAATCTGGCTTCCGGCTTAGCAGGTGCAGCATTTATCGCATTCCTTTCTAGCTTGACCAGTGTTTCATTTACAGCCGTTCAATATGCTATTTTTAGCTCACTGATGACTTTAACACCTAAAATTCTAGGTGGTTATTCTGGAACGATTGTAACCAATATTGGTTATCCGAAATTCTTTTTAATGACCACTTTAATTGGTATTCCGATCCTCATTCTCGTGGTGTGGGTCGCTAAACTTTTGAGAGAACATACAAATCGTCAAATTTAAAAAGCTGAACAATTAAAGTATGAGAGTAATGGACTTCGCTCTCATACTTTACTCAAACCTATTTCATTTGAACTGTGAAATAGGTTTTTTAAATTTAGAGTGTGATTTATATTTGAGAATAAGCATTTATAGTGATCGATTTAGTTTTTAAATAAATATATTGATCCACAATTTTTGTTAATTTGTGTGGGTTGGATTTTCTATTGGGGAATAGGATGAATAAGCAACTTTTTGCTTTAAATTTAGCCATAGTATTGGCATTGTCGGGATGTGGTGGCGGTGGAGGTTCTGAACAAGGGAAAAATAATTCAGACAATGGTAATGAAACTACACCAAAACCACCATCTGAAAATAATAATGAACAATTTGTTTTATTAAAACAATTACGTACTGCTGATGCTGCATCAGAGTTAAATCCAAGTACATTTGGTTTGGACGAGTGGAACCCGCGAGCGATTGCTAGAGATGGTGATGTATTATATATCGCCAATAGCAATGAAAAATCACAAATTTTGCGCTATGACTTAAAAACTAAAACTGTACTTACAGCAATAGACCCTGAGAAAATCACAGGTATTTTAAAAGCATGGAATACTTTAAATGATATCAGTATCTATAAAGGTCGTTTATATGTTTCATCATTTCCATCAAGCCGTGTCGATGTTTTAGATATCAGTACAGGAACACCACAATATGTCATGGCGTTAGGTACGGGACAGTGGTGGGGTGATACAGCAAACAGCGCAATTGTGCATACACATTCAGTGACTGCGAATGACAATTACGTTTTTTCAGCAGATATGGAAAACCGTATTAATGTCTGGTCGCAAAGTCAGGTGGTTGCAGCAAATAGTTTAAAAGCTCGAAAATATGCACGCTTGGTATTGCCAAAATGTGAGCGAAAATGTGTTGTACGCTTAGAAACCGTTGGAAATTTACTTTATGCCAATTTAAGCAATGGTAATACCTTTGTTTATGATGTGAGTAATTTACAACAAGGTGCTGTTGATGTTGCAGCAACACGCCAACAGACAGGTATTGCTTCCGTAAGCCATTTAGCCAATGATGGTTTGCTTTATGCATTACGTAGTAGTGGGGCAGTAGAAACTTATCCAAGTGATCAATTAACAACGATAAGTGACGTATTACCCAATGCTATTGATCGTATCGCATCTTATCGCGTACAAGGTCAAGATCAATCTCAGAGTTTGGCAAAAACCACTGATCTAGCTGTATATGAAAATAACCTGATGAGTTTGGTCAATAATAAAGTCATTATTATGCCTTTGCGTGCTTTACAGCAACGTAAAACATCCACTGTCGTGAATCCATTACAGTTGCAGCAAGCACAAAAAGTCAGCAGTTATAAGATGTTACAGGATGGTGAGAGTTGGGAGACGCTCACGAATCCGAATCTACGTCATGTGATGATGAATGAAATTCTCTCTGCAACGTTGAACCGTGATACCGTTCAATTACAAAGCTACAGTGCCATACCTGTTTCAGATTTAGAAATTCAAGCAAGACTTAAAGGGACTGAACAATGGATGGTCTTGGCTAAACTGGATCAATTGGATGCATTTTCAAATGTGTCATTAAAATTGAAAATAAATGATGATTCACGCTTTAAC
Organism: Acinetobacter piscicola; assembly: GCF_002233755.1. Lineage (GTDB taxonomy): Bacteria > Pseudomonadota > Gammaproteobacteria > Pseudomonadales > Moraxellaceae > Acinetobacter > Acinetobacter piscicola. The sequence continues at coordinate 428,536 of NZ_NIFO01000001.1, forward strand.
TTGATCGATGGTTCAGGTTCGATCCAATTGGCGGGTTTAAGCCAATTAAATCAATTACCAAGTGATCTTTTTGATTTAAAAATTGCTTCGCAAACGGATATGCATGTTCAAAAATTGTCGAAAATTAAAGCCAAGTGGAATATTTATTTTGGTACGTATAATCCTGAAGCAGACTCAAAATGGTTGAGAATTACACCATTATATGCCCGTGAATGGGTCATTATGATGACTAATTTTGCCTATACCTTAAGTAGCCCTGAATTCGAACATCTTTGGTTTAATCATAAAAAAGTCATGGGATATGATTTCTTTGGTAATGGTGGCATGATTGATGGCGAAAATGGTTACTTTAAAGACGCTGATTATACGCGTGTCTATCAAGAAATATTTGATCGCGGTGGGATCTCTCTAGGGATTACCAATATGGGTGGTGGACTCGGCGGTGGTGCTGTTTTAGGCGTTGATCCTTGGATTTATTATGGTCATTACCGCTGGTCTGGCTTAGGCATTGTTGCACATGAATTTGGACATCATTGGGGTAATCATAGCAGTGCATGGTCAAATGGTAATTATGGCTTCCAGCCGATGATTGGCGATCTTCATTTTTACATGCAACATCAAAATGATTTGCCGTATTTAGATCCGAATGCCAATAAACTTCATTTGGCAAATGCGGCTGATTTATATGGCAGTGTTTCAGCAAATATTGTGAACAAAGCACCAAACAGTTCACCGTGGAATAAAATTGATCAGTATTTTGCAGATTATCCATTGAAAAAATAAAGACCAAACGAAGTAAAAGCAGCCAAACAATGGCTGCTTTTACTTTGAGTAAATTGAAATTTTCAACGCTATTGCCTATATTGACAGGCTATATTTTATAAAATAGGAAAATCAATCATGCGCATGCTGCATACCATGTTACGTGTAGGCAATTTAGAACAATCTTTAGCGTTCTATACTGAAGTACTCGGTATGACTTTACTTCGCAAACGTGATTATGAAGAAGGTCGCTTTACTTTGGCTTTTGTGGGTTATGGTGATGAAGAGAGCAATACAGTGCTAGAGTTGACGCATAATTGGGACACATCGAGTTATGAGTTAGGTAATGCTTATGGTCATATCGCCATTGCTGTAGATGATGCTTATCAAGCCTGTGAAGAGATTAAAGCACGTGGTGGAAATGTTGTTCGTGAAGCAGGGCCGATGAAGGGTGGCGTGGCGGTGATTGCTTTTGTTGAAGATCCAGATGGTTATAAAATTGAATTAATTCAGCAAGATCATGATGCTCGTAACAATTAATTATGATGGTCGTTGAGTAGGATGAAATATTCAGGAAATTGTCATAAAACACTTAAGTAAAAGCCTAAGTGTTTAAATGAAATACTGAACATTTTGTATAGATGCTAGCTTAATTTATTTAGCTCAGTAAGATAAGTCGTTTACCTATAGGTAAACTTTTGATTACTGGGCTTTTTTGTAAGCTCTTAATTTCACTCAGAGGATAGGGGGCTTAGGTGAAACTATTAAAAATTCTAGCTTTGGATCGGTTTACTTTTCTTTTGGTTGTAATGGTCATTTTGGCTACACTTTTACCTGTACATGGGCAAGCTGCGCTTGTTTTTGGCAAAGTGACGACCTTTGCCATCGCCATTTTATTTTTCTTACATGGTGCAAAACTTTCCCGTGAAGCTGTTATTGAAGGCGTTTTACATTGGAAACTTCACGCGTTGGTCTTTGCATTTACATTTGCATTATTTCCTATCATTGGATTGTTTGCTGAGCCTATTTTAGTACCACTATTGGGACAACAGTTGTACTGGGGTTTCTTGTTTATGTGTTTTTTACCATCAACAGTACAGTCTTCAATTGCTTTTACTTCAATGGCTAAGGGAAATGTGGCAGCCGCCGTGTGTAGTGCTTCATTTTCAAATTTAATAGGTATGTTTATTACCCCAATTTTAGTGAGCTTATTTATTTTTGGGCAATCTAAGCATGGTTATGATCCAACCTCATCAATTATCGAAATTACTTTACTGCTGTTAGTGCCTTTTATCGCAGGACAATTATTACGGCCGTATGTTTTCCCAATCATGCAGAAAAACCCCAGTATTGTGAAAACTTTTGACCAAGGTTCTATATTGATGGTGGTCTATGGTGCTTTTAGTGGGGCGGTTGTTGCAGGACTTTGGCAGCAGGTGAGTTGGACGACACTGATTTATTTAATTTTAGCGTGTTCAGTTTTTTTAACGATCATCATGCTATTGGCATTCTTTATTCCCAAATGGCTCGGGTTTAATCAACAAGATCAGATCGCTATTTTCTTTTGTAGTTCAAAGAAAACGCTTGCTAGTGGCGTACCCATGGCGCAAATTCTGTTCATCGGTCAACCGCTTGGTATGATTGTTTTACCGATTATGATCTTCCATCAGATTCAGCTAATGGTTTGTGGTGTGATTGCGAGTTATTGGTCAAAGCAAAAAACGACCGAAATGCAAATTAATCAAGATTCTGTGTTGGATTAGTCGCATTTGGCTAAAAACTTCAGTATAATATGCTCCACTTGTTGTGCTTAGCTCTGACACTTATAGTCTCGGTGGGCCAAAAGAAATGGTCTGTTGTGGTGTTAACCTGTTGAATTTATTTTTAAATCAACTTTCCTCAATTTATTGAGAGTGGTTAATTGCGATGACAGCAAAACCTTTCTTAACTTAGGAGAATCGACCATGCGCGCCGATATTCACCCAAAATACGAAAAATTAGTTGCTACTTGTTCATGTGGTAACGTTATCGAAACTCGTTCTGCTTTAGGTAAAGAAACAATTTACCTTGACGTATGTTCAGCTTGCCACCCATTCTATACTGGTAAACAGAAGAATGTTGATACTGGCGGTCGTATCGATAAATTCAAACAACGTTTTGCTGGTATGTCACGTTCTGTTAAACGTTAATATCGCGAAACGAAAAAACGGGCTTAAGCCCGTTTTTTTGTGTCTAAAATTTGTGTTTAGAATTTTTAACGATGTATAAGTGATCTGTTTGTTAAAGCATGTTTTTAATTAGGTATTGAATCTTAATCAGGCGATATAAGAACTATCATTCTAAAAGAAGTACAAAATTATGCGCTCATGGTGTTTATCTAAATCTTAATTATCGAGCGAGTATCTCATTATCCTATAACCCGATCGCCTACCTTTTATCTTATCTCCTTAACCCTTTTATAACTACCTGATAGGTAGTTGCGAGTGTATCAGCATTGGCACATCATCATATCTCTTATAACTCAAAGAGAGTTTTGATCATGTCGCTCAGTCATACACGTGCTGCAGTAGAACAAACATCCTATTCATCAGCAGCGCAAGCTTTTCTCAAAGCTCCTATTCAGCACATCAAAGTAGACGATGCAACTTTTGCCTTACGTCGTTTTGGTAAGGGGCCAGCATTATTGTTGATTCATGGGTTTCCCTTAAGTAGCTTTACTTGGCGACATATTCTACGAGGGCTTTCGGCGCATTTTACTTGCTATGTACCAGATTTACCCGGGCTTGGTGATTCAATTTGGCAGGACAACACAGACTTTAATTTTGTAGCACAAGCAAGCCGCTTGAAAAAAATGATGGATATTCTGGAAATTTCAAAATATAGCATTATCGCGCAGGACACTGGTGCGACGATTGCCCGTTGCCTGACGCTACAAGATAGTCAGCGTGTCCAAAAATTAGTGATGATCAATACTGAAATATCATTTCATCGTCCGCCATGGGTCGTTGAGTATCAAATACTCACTAAAATTCCTGGGGTGGCACTGATATTTCAACAATTATTGCGATCTCATAGCTTTCTTAAATCATCCTTGGGTTTTGGTGGTAGTTTTCAAAATATGGCATTGATGAACGATGAATTTTTGCAGCAATTCATCGCACCATTGGCAGATAAAACTCGTTTACGAGGGCTTATTTCTTATTTGAATGGTATTGATTGGGATGTTGTAGATGGTCTTGCTGTACAACACCAAGCTATACGTCAGCCTGTATTATTATTGTGGGGTGAAAATGATCTGACCTTTCCATTAACTTATGCAGAAAAAATGTTACCAGAGTTTCCTGATGCGGTACTTAAAATCATTCCAGACTGTAAATTATTACCTCATGAAGAAAAGCCTGAAATGGCTCTAGTCGCCTTACTTGAATTTCTTGGGTGAGAATAAAAGTGTTTTATATTGCAATGAATAAAAATAGATTTTAATGAGATAAACTTTTATGGATATGAGTATGCGATCTGTTATAAGTTTTGGTCAAAGATTAAAGCACTTACGTAAGTTGCGCGCTCTTAGCCAACTCGAACTTGCAGAGCGTTGTGGTATTTCGCAACGACACCTTGCATTTTTGGAATTAGACAAATCGAATCCTAGTCGGCGAATGGTGCTGGATTTAGCCGATACACTCCGTTTATCAATTGATGCTCAAAATACACTGTTATTGGCGGCGGGTTTTGCTGCTGTGCACCCAGATACAGCATGGTCAGATAAACGCTTGGAATATATTGATCAGGCTGTAGAGATGATTCTTGAAAAACAAGAACCTTATCCTGCTATTGTTGTTGATCGATTGTGGAATATTAAACGAACCAATCGAGCAGCTGATACATTATTTGCATGGATATTTGATTATCAAATGGTAATTTCAGCAGATATTTTGGTTGGGCAGAATTTAATAAGACTGATGACAACTGAGGCTTTGCAACCTTTAATGCCAAATGCTATTGCACTGGCGCGAGAGTTACTAGTAGCCACACGAAGGATGTTTGATTCATCAATAGAAACATTAAATGAGCTTGAGTTGCTAGAAAAAGAGTGTGGTATTCATAAAGAGCGCAGTATTCATACTATGCAGCCTCCACCCTTAGATTGGCCAGTCATTCCAGTTATACTAGAAAAAAATCAGGTTAAACTATCTTTGGTATCTACAATCACATCATTTGGTGCACCACGTGATTTAAATCTACAAAATATGTTAATTGAAAGTTTTTTCCGACTGATGCCGTGACTAAAGCTTTTTTTCTAACGCTCCAAAATCCATAGTAAGTATAGATATTGCTAACATAAAAATTGATACTTAATACAGTGTTGGAATCAAAGATGTTGGGAGGTGTGAGTTTTTCTAAGTGTAGCAAAACATGCTCAGTTGGACAGTCACAAAAATGGCTATATTGGCACAGTTGTTCTCGATGATCGCTTATATGTAAAACCATCTGTCGGATGATGATTACGAAAAGCTCCCATGCTTTGCATGACAGCTTTTTCTAAGTTACGACAATTTATATATTGCTTATGGCATTTATACTCAATACTTCATTAATGATCTTGAACATCCGTTAAATGATCTAGTTTCTTCTGGAAATACTCACCTTGTAAGTAGCGAACTTCCACATTCCATGCGTTTGCAAAGGAATTCATATCATTTAAGTTTTTCAATATCATGTCGACAGGTTTAATCTCATGGTATTTCTCTAATAAACGTTGGAAGTCACCTATTGCAGCATCATTATTTAATTGCTCAGTAAATTTCTCATCCAGTGTGAGTAGACCAACATCAATTTGTTTTAAGATGGCTTCACTTGAAATCGTTGAACCAAAGCGGCGAATTGAAATTTCCGCACCATTTTCTCTTAAGATCGTAAATTGCTTTTGCGATTCAATGATATTTTTTGCAATATCTTCTTCGTCAAATTGTAAAATAAGTGGATGAGAAAGACGGCTACCTACAATAGTCAGTAATTTGGAAATAAGTTCAGGAAATTGCTTGTCATTAAATAGAACATGACGATTTAAATTTACCACCAATTTTGCTTCAGGATATTGCGTAATAAAGTTATGTAGTTGTTTACACGCTTCAACTAAAATCCAGCGATCTAATTTGACTGAAAGCTCAACATCATCATCTAAATCAATTAAATTACTGACTTTCTTCCATTGATTTTCAAAGATAAAACCACAACTTACTTCGTAAATATTTAGGATACTATCTTGTTTATCGTAGAGTTGTTGGTATTTAAGTTGAATTTCACCTTTTTCAAGCGACCGTGCGATTTGGGTGAGAATAGGGGATTCTTGGAAAGTTGGATTTGCTTGAGCATCAATGATTGGTTTTACAGGTGCAGCTTCAAACTGAATAGGTTTATTCGTTTCAAGTTCTAACTTTGGTTTTTCAACAGCCAACTCAATCTTTGTTTCTTGTAATGTTGCAGACAATTGTAACTCAGATACTGAATTTTTCTTTACGAGGCGGTTGTCATAGGCTTGTTCTAAAATTTTGCCAAAGTTTGCATCAGTAAAGTCATTCGGTTGAATGTTTGTATAACCAATTTTCAGATTAAGTGGATAGGTTTCTGCATTAATTTCAAGTAATTGAGGTTTTTCTAAAGCATGTAAACTGTGTATGCGTGATTCTAAGATAGTGTCTGATTCAGCTTGTAAAATAATCGCATATAGCATGTTATCAATCTGAAAAACGGTGCTATTGGTTTGCTCTTGAATAAATTGTTTAAAACCTTCCAAATATTGAATAACAGTATTCCAATTTGAATTAAAGATTTCTTTAGAGCAATCTGAAAAACTAAATAAAACCAATGCATTGGCTTTAGCAGGTTGATTCATTAAACAAGCGTTAATTTGTTGAAAACTGTTTGCAACAAATGAAATTTTTTGTTTAGACAAATCTGATGAAGCGGTTGCATAGCTATTGGTTTCAATCGTGATTTGAATTGCATCTTCTTCGTCAGAAGGGAGAAATTCAATTTTTAAAGGGTTTTCTGATTTTGCATTACTGTTGAGCGTGTCGATTTCAAAGCGAGCAAGATCAAACTGACCTTGTGAAATCTTTTTAAACCGTTGTTTAAAGTCATTGATATTTTTTGGCTGTAAAATATCAAGTAAAGGCAGACCAATAATATCTGCAACATCATTCAAACCGAAAAGTTTTAAATATTCTTCATTGGCTTCGGTGTGAATACCTTCTTGAATGAGCGCAACAGCTTTATGCTGTTCAACAGCCAAAGCTTGCGCTTGGTTTTTTGCATTTTCAAGATCATTAAATAAATGTTTTTGAGCTTGTAATGTGCGGCTATAAGATAATGCACGAATCAAACTTATATAGAAACGTTCAGTGTATTCCAAATTAATAACATCATAGATGCCTTTTTGGATAAACGATAAATATTGATCATTTTGATAGTCCTCAGGTTTTAATAATAAAACAGGAATATCAATTTCAGCTGAAGCTTGAATAAGTGTAACGGCTTGCTCGATTTTAATATCATAAGCACGACCAAATATAATCAAATCCCATGAAGTATTGAGTTGTTTTTCAAAGCTTTTCAATTCATCGAGTAAAGTAGCATGAACCAAATGATTTTTACTTTGAAAGAGATCAACAATTTCATTATATCGAATTTGGTTATCATCAATAATGAGTAATCGAGTTTCAGAGAGTTTTAACTTCTTAGATAGTAACAAATTTCTCACTTCAAGGCTTCCCATACATCTTGATTATTCAAATTGGTAGATTGTTGCTCAATAAACTGATCAACAAAAATGCTTTCTTCATCATTAATTAGTTCAAACTCATACTGAGCAAAACTTTGAGTAATTAACACAGTTTTGGTTAAATACACTTTAATTTCCTCAGTACCTAAACGTAAATAAATGGCCTGTTGTTCTTTAAAGAACGGTAAATTGGGTAAAATAATGGAAATATTCGATTCATTGAGATTTGGGACTTTGACCATCAAACAAGGATGATAATTAAAGGCAGATCGATCCGCAGGAACTTTAACTGCGCATGGATAAATATCCTGTGCCAAAATTTCCAACCCAACCTCAAAGCTTTTATTGGTAGATTGCTTAATCCAACGAATAATCGCGCCTCTCCATTTATTTTGAAGATTTTCATTCAATAAAATAAATTCGCCCGTTCTCAAGTTACGCGGTGTTTCATTTGCCCAGCGAACACGATATCCATTGATACTAATATCAATGACTTGTGCTTGATAAATTTGTTTAGCCTCACGATCTAAACTTTTTATCTGTGTTGTATTGGATGCTGAGCTAGAACCCGTTGCAATTGAAGAATGCTTGCTCGATTCAGATTGAAACGCAAAATTATTATTGATATCTAAAGTTTCATAGAAGTTTTTCGCTTTAGATAAATAAAAATGTGCGGTTTGCAGACTGAAGCAAATTTCTAATTGTGCTGTATATTCATAACGTTCCTGCTGACGTTCTGAATTGGTGCCAAGTACATTTTGCACATGAAACTTCAAAGCAGGAGATAAATAAATTTGTTCATTCTTAGACATATATTCAGCGTCTTTATGAATGGTCAAATTGATATGTTCAAGCAAATTTTGCGTCGAAATATATAAGCTTGTACGGAAGCTAGGGTGTTGTTTGCGATTATAAATAGGCGGTATATCTTTAGATCCATCCACGACATAACGTGAAAGTGCAGTTTCTCGCGGCAAAATTTGAACCAATTTCACCCAATCAAAAGTACAATGATAAAGTGCTTGGGTTTCTGAAGGGCGTATTTGGTGTGTATTAAAAATATCGAGCAATAAAACTTGCGCATAAGCTTGCTGAATATTCTGAATCGTAAAATGTGTACCTTGTAATTGATTGATATTAATATTGAATTCTTGATTTTTAATGGATAATTCATACAAATAATGTGTGGTTTGCCATTGTTTTGACAATGGACCGCTATACAGCATTTGCTGCTGAATAAGTAGTAAACCCAACTGTTCTAATGCATAAAATGATGCAAGGATTCTTGCAGTTTTTAAATTCCGTTTTTGCTTGAATTTAAAAAAAGAAAGTTTGTTCTGAGCGAGTGTTTGATCACTTCTTTGTACGATGTTGACGTAGATATTGGTAAAATATGTACGGATTCTTGTGATTAAATCAATAATATGCTCAATACGATCAGACTGAGAAAGACCTTGATTTAAAATATTTTTTTCTAAACTAGATAGAATACTTTCAGTAATTGGATGTAAGACTTGAACTAAGTCAAAACGTAGTGTCTCAGTGCAATTAAGTTCGCTAATTTCAAGAATCGCTTTCAAAACTGATTCAGCGGTATCCCCAAGCTGCATAATTGACAATGTCGTCGTCCAAGCAGTCACAGATTCAACGGTATTGTCTGCAAAGCTCAGATTTTCACGCTGTAGCGTTGTGGAACTATGGAAAATTTCAGAAATCTCTTGATTTATCATGCTTGTGTTCAACTCTTAAAAGGTTGTAACTCCAAAAAGCGGTGTCTTATTGTTTTCTCCCGCAATCTCTCGAACTAGTTTTGGCACTAGATAACCTGGCAAACTTGCTAATATTTCTGTGTAAATCTCATTAATTTTTTCCGTCCCTAAATCGAAATGATGTGCACCTTTTACTTTATCTAATACATGTAAATAGTAAGGTAAAACTTGCGCTTCAAAAAGTCGTTGACTTAATTCAACTAAAATTTGTGCCGAATCATTGATACCTTTAAGTAAAACTGCTTGATTCAACACAAGAATATTTTGTTTTGCCAATTGATTGAGCTTTGAACAAGTCAAATCATCTAATTCAGCTGGATGATTTGAGTGTACCACTAGAATTACGCGTAGCCTACTGTTTTTCAATAAAGAAACAAGCTCCTCATCAATTCTTTCAGGAATGACAATCGGAACGCGTGAATGAATTCTCAAGATTTTGATTTGACTGAGAGATGCTAGGCGTTCTACCCAAAGGGCTAATTTTCTATTAGATAAAGTTAAGGGATCTCCACCACTTAAAATAACCTCATTAATTTCAGGATGCGCCTCTAAATAGGTTTTAATTTTAAGCCAGTCTTCATTTTTAGGTAAGTTTTCTTGATAAGGAAAATGCCGACGAAAACAATATCGACAATGAACAGCACATGCGCCTGTTAAAGTTAGTAAAAAACGTGATTTATATTTATGTAATACACCAGGTAGCTGATTGGCTTGTTCTTCGCCAAGCGGGTCAGTCACAAAGTCTTGATGTTCTTCTAACTCAAGGTGATGCGGCAGAACTTGTAATAATAATGGATCAAAAGCATCAGCAACTTTCATTTTTTTAACAAAAGCACGTGGTACACGCAACTTAAACTGTTCAGAGGCGAGTAAAGCACCTGACAATAAATCATCTGATGAAAGTTCTAGGATGTTGAGTAACTCAGCAGGAGAGGTGATTAAATCACTCATCTGTGATTGCCAGTTTTGCTCTTGATATAAATAAGTCATGAAAATAGAAGAAGTCGTTGAGCTCAATACAATTTGCGTTACAAGTTTGTATTTTAAAGATTTGAAATTGAGCTTCGCTAAATAATAAATCACTATAGCCAAGCTAATCGTGGATTTTAGCACTTTGTCTACAAAGAAGCATACTATAAAGCCTAAAAATGGGCAGTAATTAGCGAATATCTGAACAGTACTGAAAATTTTTACATTGCTTCAAAGTGTCTAGGTCATTTAGAATAGGCTCGAATGAAAAATATGGCTTGCGAATAAGCCTAGGCAAATTCACTAGGAAAATTCGCAATAGTATTTTATTGCATGCTGTATTTTGAGCATGAATAGATTAAAGATTTAAGTTTGGAGTGTGCCTTTCATGGCCTATTATTCTACAAATGATTTTAAAGCAGGCCTAAAGGTTATGCTTGATGGTAACCCATGTTCAATCATGGAAAATGAATATGTAAAACCAGGTAAAGGTCAAGCATTTAACCGTGTAAAATTACGTAACCTTAGATCTGGCAAAGTATTAGAAAAAACTTTCAAATCAGGCGATTCTTTAGAAGCTGCTGATATTGTAGAAGTTGAAATGGATTACTTATACAACGACGGCGAACTATGGAATTTCATGGATCCTGTATCTTTCGAGCAAATTGCAGCCGATAAAGTTGCAATGGGGGACGCTGCGAAATGGTTAAAAGACGATTCAAACGAAAAATGCACAATCATGTTATTTAACGGTGTTCCATTAAACGTAAGTGCGCCAAACTTCGTTGTATTGAAAATCGTTGAAACTGATCCAGGTGTTCGTGGTGATACTTCAGGTGGCGGTGGTAAGCCAGCTAAGTTAGAAACAGGTGCTGTGGTACGTGTTCCATTATTCGTACAGCAAGAAGAAAGCGTTCGTGTAGACACTCGTACAGGTGATTACCTAGAGCGTGCATAATCATTGATGATGATTTGCAAAGGGATGATGAAAATCATCCCTTTTTTTATTTTTGAATGATGAGGAAGCTGACAATTTTAACCACGGTTAAAATAGATTTTAAATATGGTAAAAATTAAACAAATTTTCGACCAAAGTATTAGATCGAGATTAAAAAATAAATAGTAGAGTCAAACAGTCGGAATAAAATTTTAACAATAAAAATAACAGTGTAACTGTTTAAGTCATGCCAATGTCATGCTAAATGTACATATTCAAATCAAATTTTATTCCAAAGTCTTAGATGAAAACAACAAAGCGAGGAGTACAGTTGCCACGGAAAGAATCACATGGAAATGAGTTTAGGTAAATAAGAACAATGGAACTGCTTTTATTATCAAGATGAGAGGTATTTATGGAAAATATTGAAACGAAATCATCACCCCTCTCAAAGCTTATATGGGTGATTGTAGCAATCATTGGTGCAGTATCATTTGGAATACTGGCTGTAAGCAAGGGTGAACATGTCAATGCGGTTTGGTTAGTCCTTGCAGCGGTCTGTGTATATAGCATTGCTTATCGCTTTTATAGCCTATTTATTGCCAATAAAGTATTTGAACTAAACCCAAGACGGTTAACCCCAGCACATCGTTTGAATGACGGTTTGGATTATGTGCCGACCAATAAATATGTTCTTTTTGGACATCACTTTGCTGCAATTGCAGGTGCTGGACCACTGGTTGGTCCTATTCTTGCTGCACAAATGGGGTATTTACCTGGAACGATTTGGCTACTCGTCGGTGTAGTACTCGCAGGTGCGGTTCAAGACTTTCTTGTATTATTCATTTCGACAAGACGAGATGGTCGTTCACTGGGTGAAATGGCGAAGCAGGAGCTTGGTTCATTTGCGGGTATTGTTGTGATGCTTGGCGCATTAGGGGTAATGATTATTATCCTTGCTGTATTAGCTTTAGTGGTGGTAAAAGCACTTGCGCATAGTCCTTGGGGCGTATTCACGATAGCTGCGACGATACCAATCGCATTGTTCATGGGCATTTACATGCGTTACATACGCCCAGGGAAAATTGCAGAAGTATCGATCATTGGTTTTGTATTAATGATGGCTGCGATTGTTTATGGCGGTGACGTTGCAGCACATCCATATTGGGGGCCTTTCTTTACATTAACAGGAACACAGTTAACTTGGGCACTGATCATTTATGGTTTCGTGGCTTCAGTTTTACCTGTTTGGTTATTATTGGCACCTCGTGATTATTTATCTACATTTTTAAAAATTGGGGTAATCGCAGGGCTTGCAGTAGGCATCATGATTGCAATGCCGATGTTGAAAATGCCTTCCGTAACGCATTTTGTTGATGGTACTGGCCCAGTATTTGCTGGCTCAATGTTCCCATTCTTATTTATTACCATTGCTTGTGGTGCAATCTCAGGTTTCCATGCTTTAGTGTCTTCTGGAACGACGCCAAAATTGATTGATAACGAATCCAATATTCGTGTGATCGGTTATGGCGGTATGTTGATGGAATCATTTGTCGCAATTATGGCAATGATTTGTGCGACTGTACTTGAACCAGGGATATATTTTGCAATAAATGCACCTGCGGCTGTATTGGGTACAACGGTAGAAAGTGCTGCCGAAGCTGTGCGTACACTTGGCTTTGTGGTCACACCTGAAACACTTACCTTGTTGGCAAAAGAGGTAGGTGAAACCACGATCCTTTCACGTACTGGTGGTGCACCAACTTTTGCAATTGGTATGGCACATATTATTACGGATATTTTTAATAACCGTTCAATGATGGCATTTTGGTATCACTTTGCGATTTTATTTGAAGCATTATTTATCCTCACAGCTGTTGATGCAGGTACACGTGCATGTCGTTTTATGGTGCAAGATACCGTGGGTATCGTTGTTCCATCACTTAAAAATTCGCACAATTTTGCCGGTAATATGGTGGGAACAGCGGTCGCAGTAGCGGGATGGGGTTTCTTCGTTTATCAGGGGGTTGTCGATCCTTTGGGTGGTATTAACAGCTTGTGGCCGTTATTTGGTATTGGTAACCAAATGCTTGCTGCTATGGCATTGATATTGGGCACAGTGATTCTCTTTAAGATGAAAAAAGAGAAATATGTTTGGGTAACCATTATCCCAACGGTTTTCTTAATCGTTACTTGTATGACGGCGGGTTGGCAAAAAATCTTCCATGAAAATCCAAAAATTGGTTTTTTAGCACAAGCAGATAAATTCTCGGCTGCTATTGCGAAAGGTGAGATTTTAAAACCAGCTAAAACGCTTGAAGAAATGCAAACGATTGTATTGTCGAATCAAATTAATGCTGCACTCTGTGCATTCTTTATGATTGTGGCAGTTGTGATGGTTTTTGCTGCGATTGGTGTGATTCGTCGTGCATTGGCAAGTCCAGTTCCAACAGTAAATGAAGCACCAGCAGTGTATGCAGATCCTGAAGAGGTTTCAGTGTCTAAGTCACATTAATATTTTGCGATATGTTTTTTGCAAGAAATAAGATGAGGTGAGTAAGATGAATCTTAGATTCGCCAAAGGTGGTAAAACGGTGATTTATAAAATCATCAAGATGACCATTATGTCGCAAAAAGACTTAATTTTTTCACCAAAGAATTGGTCGAGAATTGCAACATTGTGGCAGCGTTTACAACAAAGTTTTCGTTTGATGGTGGGTGTTCCAGATTATGAAAATTATGTGGAACATATGAAAAAGCATCATCCTGATGTTGATGTAATGGATGAAAAGACATTTCACCGTTATTGCGTGGATGCACGTTATCCAACAGCAGGCGGTACGATGAAGAAATGTCCTTGTTGATGTAGATTATGGATTGAAAGACGGCACTTCGGTGTCGTTTTTTATTGGAGGTAGATATAAATCTAGATTAGTGATTCATGAATAAAACAATTATATATGATATTGATTATCAATAAAATTTATCAATTGATGGGTGTTGAAAACGAGTAATTGTCATGTATCCGACAGTTTTTGATTGATATCCACGATATAGTGTGCCTCTCATAGAAAAAGGAAGTTTTGTGAAAATTTATATTCATGGTGCAGGAAATATTGGTTGCTATCTAGGTGGGAAATTAGCTGCTTCAGGCAATGATGTTACTTTCATCACTCGTCCACGTATCTATCAGGAACTTTCTCGATACGGTTTAGAATTAACCGATTATTTGGGTGGGAATATCAAACTTGCGCCAAATGAATTGAAGCAAACAACAGATATTAAACAGATTATAGATGCAGATGTAATTTTGGTCTGTGTTAAATCAGCGGCAACCGAACAAGTTGCGCATGAATTAAAGCAATACTTAGGACAAAAAACACCGCTGATCATTAGTTTTCAAAATGGTTTGAGTAATGTTCCTATTTTAAAAAATATTTTACAGGGGCAGACTATTTTAGAGGGTATGGTTCCTTTTAATGTCGCTGCTCAAGGGCATGGGCATTATCATCAAGGAACATCTGGTGCTGTAAGTGTTAAGCAATATCCTACTCAATATCTGCTTGAAAACACATTTAAAAAAGCTGGTTTTGATATTGTATTTGAAGATGATATGTTGGCAGTTCAGTGGGCAAAATTGCTGTTAAATTTAAATAATTCCATCAATGCTTTGTCAAAGTTACCATTAAAACAACAATTATCTATTCGCGCATATCGCCAATGTGTGGCGATAGCACAGCAAGAAACCCTAGATTTACTAGATTATGCGCAAATAAAAACAGCAAAATTAACAGCAATCCCTGCACATTGGATTCCGAAAATTTTAAGTTTACCCAATCCAGTCTTTAAACTGTTAAGTCGTAAAATGTTGGAAATTGATCCTTTGGCACGATCATCAATGCAAGATGATTTAATGATGGGACGTGTTACAGAAGTCGATTGGATTAATGGGGAAGTAGTAAAATTAGCCGAACAGTGTGGAAGACGTGCCCCGATCAATGAAAAGCTTATACAGTTGATTAAACAGGCTGAAAAAATGCCCAAAGCATTTTTAATCAGTGCAGATGCTTTAAAAGATCAATTAGAATCTGTAGCTAAAACGTCGCTTTAGCGGAAGCTGTTATTAAGTAATAAAGGGATTTAATATTTATAATGATCACCTTTGAGTATTCTATAAAAGCGTGTATGTTTAACAGATACATAGAATTTTTATTGGGGAATAAAAGGTGATTTGGGGAACAACACAAGTAACAGCATCTATCGAAAATGAACCGACTTCTCAGCAAGAACTTACGCGTTATTACCCTAAAATTGAAGAATTTCTCAAGCAAATTAACCAAATCATCCTCGATAAAGAACAGCAAACCAAGCTTGCATTATGTAGCCTCTTGGCTGGTGGGCATTTATTGTTTGAAGATTTACCGGGGCTAGGTAAAACAACATTGGCCAGTAGTTTATCTCGTTTAGCTGGCTTAGATTTCCAACGTATTCAATTTACCAATGATATGCTTGCGAGTGATGTGATTGGTATCAATATGTTCAATCAAAAAGAACATCAATTTGAGTTTAAACAAGGGCCTATTTTCTCTCAAATTTTACTTGCAGATGAAATTAACCGTTGTAGCCCTAAGACTCAAAGTGCTTTGCTTGAAGCTATGGAAGAGGGTAATGTTACTGTAGATGGTACTCGTTATGAATTGCCGAAACCATTTTGGGTGATTGCCACACAAAATCCACTTTTTCAAAGCGGAACCTATAGTTTACCTGAGTCACAACTCGATCGTTTCATTATGCGATTGTCTTTAGGCTATCCATCACGATCTGCTGAAAAATTACTTTTGCAGCAAAATTCACGACATGAATTGATCACACAACTGCAATCAATATTCGAACAACAAGAAATATTGCAATTACAACGTAATGTTAATCAAATTGCAGTGAATGAGCTTATTTATGATTACTTACTTGATTTAACAGAAGAAACTCGAAAAGGTCGTCATGGCCTATCGACACGAGGATTACTTGCACTGAAGAAAGCGGCACAAGCTTATGCTTTGGTTGAAAAACGCCAATTTGTAATTGCAGATGATGTGCAAGCGGTATTTGTTGCAGTTGTTTCTCATCGTATTGGATTAGGTGAATCTGAAACTTTAGCCTTGATGCAAAAAGTTCCTGTAAAAGGTTAATAGGAATCGATCATGCTCAGAGAACGATTTGTACGTTGGCTGCATCTGCGATTTCGCTATACAGGTGTGCGTACGCTTAAGCAAAATGAGGTGTTGGTCTTTATTTATCAGCAAGGTTATTTATATCTTGTTTTGATTTTGATTACTTTTATTGCAGGTATTAATTATGCCAATAACCTAATTCTGGGTTTTTGCTTCCTTATTAGTGCAATTTTATGTATCAGTTTTTATCTAAGTTTTAAGCAGTTACATGGTTTAACCATGCAAGTCGTTGTAGATGAAGTGGGTAAAGTCGGAGAGGCTTTTAAAGTTAAAATCATTTTGCAACAAGATCGACTCACACCTAAATATTTAAATTTCAAAACCAATGATCAAATCCATCCCTTTTTATTTGAAGAAAAGCAGCAAAGTTTTGAACTTGTGTTTATTCCAAAGCAACGTGGAAAATTTGAAATTCCACCAATCCAAATATACTCAACTTATCCTTTAGGACTTGTGAGAGCTTGGACGTATATCTATCTCACTGACATCTATTGGGCTGCTCCGCAAGCCAAAGCATTTACACAGAGTTTGCAAAGTTACTCGAATACAGGTGAACCTGACTTAGATGAATTTAAGGAACTTAGAACATTTAAACTGGGTGATTCATTGCAAAGCATTTCATGGAAACAAGCTGCGCGAGGACAAGGCTTATTCGTCAAACAATTTGAAGATTTGGTCGACACGCATGTTATGCAAATTGAATACAGTAAAATGCCAAGTGGTGACCATGAAGAAAAACTATGCTTCATGATGGAATTGGTTGATCAATGTGAACATTCTCAAACACCTTATAGCGTTATTTTACCGCATGCACAGACTGAAAATGGCGTAGGTGAGCAACATTATATTCATATCAAAACATTATTGGCTCAGGCTTAATCGGAGTGCTGATGATGAATAAATCAATTCAAATTTCAATCTTACTTGTGCTGAGTTTGATCTTGGTCGCTCAAGCTGCATACATACCCATTGCATTATCTATTTTATTTTTAAGTAATATTATTGGATTAGGCTTATTCTACAGAAAACAAAATAAACATGAAATTTCAGATTTTCCCAAATACCCAAAATTAATTTTTGCGCTAATCGCATTGGTGATTATTTACTTTGATACTCAAACTTTTTTAGGTGTAGAAGCAGGAAATGCTGTTCTCGCTACATTCTTATATGCTAAAGCTTTAGAGACCAAGTCTAAACGTGATTTTATTATTTTATTTAACTTTGCCTTATTTGTGAGTGCAAGCCTATTTCTACATTCACAAGCCTTTTGGATGGCATTGTTGGTACTGTGTTGTTTAGTCAGTTGTTTAATCGGTTTATATCGTGTGCAAACAGCACATTTTCAAACTAAACAACCTGTTTTACAATCACTCAAAAATGATTCATTTCATATTTTAAAATTTATAGGCTTGGCTTTACCATTTTTTATCTTACTATTTCTGTTTTTTCCACGCTTGCCGCCGCTTTGGCAAATTCCAATCCCCAATAATAAAGCCGTAACAGGTCTAAGTGATACGATGTCACCGGGCGATATTGCTGAATTATCGCAATCAAGTGCCTTGGCATTTCGTGTGATTGCAGATATGAAGCAGTTACCTAATCGCAATGAATTATATTGGAGAGCGTTGGTTTTAGACCGTTATGATGGTACGACTTGGACCAGTGATTTTATCAATAAACGGGATAAACCTTATTCAGCGATCACAGGGCATCGTGAAGGGTTTCGTTATCAATATTTAGCCAGTGATCCAAGCCAACAATGGATTACTGGACTCGAAAAATCAGTTCCAATTGAACAACGATTTACTTTACATGAAGATTGGTCAATTACGCCGAAACGTTTAGTGCAACGGACACAACCGATTCAATTACAATGGATTGGCAATGAAATTGTTGAAACGCAACAGGAAGGACTTACACAAACTATACTGAGGAATAGTTTGGATTATCCTTTAAAAAGTGATCCACAAGCGCAAAAATTTGCACAATTGATGTATCAACATAGTCAAAACAATCCTGAACTATATATTCGTAATATTTTAAATTGGTATAAAAAAGAGAATTTTGTTTATACATTAGCACCGGGGAAACTGGGCGATGATCGCGTAGATGAATTTTTATTTCAAACTAAACAAGGCTTCTGTGAACATTATGCATCTAGCTTTGTTTTATTAATGCGCTACGTTGGAATTCCTGCCAGAGTCGTCACGGGATATCAAGGCGGTGAGTTAGCTCCTGATGGTCAAAGTTGGGAGGTTCGTCAGTTAGATGCACATGCTTGGGCGGAAGTTTACCAACGAGGTCAATGGCAACGCGTTGATCCGACAGCAATTATCGCACCAATGCGTATAGACCAAGGAATGCAGAACATTATGAATGATAATAATGCAATCTTTGGTGATGCAAGCTATTCAAATTTACGTTTACAACATTCTTCAGTTTTTAGAACTTTACGTGTTTGGAGCGACTACGCAAGTTTCCAATGGCAAAGTAAAGTGGTGGGTTATGATGCTGATAAACAAAATAGTTGGCTAAAAAAACTCGGACTCACATCCACTTATAGTTATGCGCTCATTTTAATATTTGGAATTTTAGGGTTGCTTTTGACGTATTGGGGAGTCTCTAAGTTTTTATTGATTCGGCAAATGTCTAAAATTGAGTATGTATTGTTCCAATTTAATAAGACACTAGATTCCGTTGATCAAAAAAATGAATCGGAAACTTTTCAACAGTGGATGCAGCGTTTGGCAAATCAAACTCAGCAAAAAGGGATTTTTGAGGAGGCCAATCGGTATTTTCAAAACCTTGTTTATTTAGCTGATGAAAATCAACAAGATATTAAAAAGTTTAAAAATTTGCTTAAAGAGTGTGCGAATGTGCTGAAGCAACGTAAATAAGGCTTGTCAAAATCTAAAAAAATGCATATTATCGCTCTCACCTAGGTGTATAGCTCAGTTGGTTAGAGCGCTACGTTGACATCGTAGAGGTCTCCAGTTCGAGTCTGGATATACCTACCAAATTTTAAAAGAATATAATCAAGGGTTTATAGGTAATTCAATTACTTATAAACCTTTTTTTATTTGTTTGTCGCATTTTAATTATGGAAGTATTTGTAAAAATTGGCAATATTTCTAAGTCATCTGCGACAAGCCTACGATAAAAATGAAGCTTTCAACACTGATAAAAAGAGGTGAGATTTATACGATTACGGTCTCATTTGAACAAAAGATTCTATTGCACGAGAACTTTTAAAAATTATAAAATACAATTAAAAAATAATACTTTAAATGGTAATGAGATGGATCATAAACAAATTTTTAAAAATGCACTCGAAGTAGAAAAAGCTAATCCAAATGATTTACAGAATAAATTTGGTTTAGCTTGCTTGTTTTTGTGTGGGATAGGTACAGATAAGAATGAAAAGAAAGCTTTTGATATATATACCGAGCTTTCTGCAAAAAATAATGTATCTGGTATCGAAGCTTTAGCAAATATGTATATTCAAGGGCAATATGTAAATGTTGATGTGAAGAAAGCTGAGGAAATTATTCAAGACAAATTGATAAAAATAAATTCAGGGAAGTCTTTAAATTCAGCAGGATCGTTGTATTACACACTATCATTCAAAGTAGGTGATAATCAAAGTATAGTCTATTCTCATAAAGCATTTGAGCTTTTCAATAAGGCTCTAGAATTAGGATATGAAGAAGCTAATTATTACCTAGGTGAATATTATTTATTTGGAAGAAATACTTGCTTAATAGATGAAAATAAAGCTTATTTATATTTTAAAAAAGCAGCGCTTGTAGGGCATGATGAAGCAATCGCAAGAGTTAAAGAGATGGAGAATACTCAAAAGTTTAAACAGGGGCTGGGTGTAGCTAGGTTACTTTCAGGGTTATTTTGATTTGGTGTAGAAACTGTTTGAGAAAGCCCTTTAAAGGGCTTTATTTCATTCTTCCACAATGCATTTAAATCTAATTTCTGTCTTCGGGAAATTACCTAAAATAAAAGGAGGCCTAGCATCAATCGTCTCTAATACTTTAACTGCTTTGTCAGTTTTACTACATTCAGAGTAAGCTTCTTTCATTGCTTCAGCTTTTAATGTCCCCATGCCTGTAAATCCTGTTGCTGCCTGACGTGATACCATATAAGTATTACTTCCCATAGGTACAATGCCTGAATTCGCAGCACATCCACTAAGTATTGTTAGACCAAGCATGCATATGGTTTTAACTTTCAGTTTTTTAATCATTTACATCAACCATTACTTTTAAGTGGATGAATAATATAGGTTTGTATGAAATAATCAATTATTTAAATTTAAGATAGTGATTATAGGCATTCAGTTACTTATTTCTCATGATTCTTTTGTTTTGAGGAAAATTAATTGAACTATTTCACAATCTGCTATTTGCAACAAAATTAATGAATGAAACTTGGTCGTGATTTAATATAAGTTTTTGATTTTTTTGTAAATTAATATTACTTTAACATCATAAAAGCCAGCAGTTCGAGTTAAGTTTTATTAAAGACTTATAAGCTAATCAAGCTTGTAGGTCTTTTTTTTGCTTCTGCATTTTAAATAGAACAGCTCATTTATAAAATGAATAGATTTTAATCTGTATTTCGCATAAAAATGAAAAGAGCCTGAAAAGTGTAAAGCTTTCAAGTTTACGCAAAATCTCATGAAGTTGATGGGCATCACAAATTAGCTAACTATCCGATAATAAACATGTTATTTCTATAATTTAGTTTTTATATTTGATGATTAATATGGTAAAACCATCAATAGTTTCATGAGCTTATCGAGTATGTTTTTGAATGAAAAAACTTAAATATTGTTTAATATTTTCTACGACCTTAATGGTCACAGCATGCGGTGGGAATAGCAGCGAAAATAATGGCGAAAATCCAACTCAACCTGTAACAAAAATATCTGAAAATATTGCACCTGTTTCAGTCATTCAATCCGTGAAAGACACGATAAAAGTTGGTGATTCAATTGTACTTGATGGTTCAGAGAGTACAGATGATGGGACAAATACATTGAATTATCGATGGGAAGTTTTATCAAAACCAAATAATAGCTACCCAAGCACAGGGGATAGTCATTCAAAAACCTTTTCGATCATTCCAGATATAGCTGGCGAATATCAAATTAGCTTGGTCGTGAATGATGGAGAAAAAGACAGTCAAGTCACGACTATTCAGTTAAATGTGTTGGATAGACAAAAGCCAGAAAAAATAGATGAGATTATACCACCTACCGAATCATCTCCTTTAGTTCCAAAGGAAGAAGAACCAAGTCAACCGACTGATTTAGCCGAAGCAGGCAAAGTAGTATTTCGTGATGGCTTTTGGACTGGAATGATAAATATCGATAAGAGCATTCCAAATGATTACAGTTGGAGTTCAATTGGACTTGAAATGGAAAATAGCAGTTCAGCAGTCATTGTAAAAGATCCTGCTGGAACAGGAGAAAATGTAGCAAAATTTACAGTTCCTGATGATGGGAAATCCTATCGTGCTGAAATACAACGTAAACAGTTTGAATGGGGGCATTATAACTATTCCGTTTCGCACTATATTCCATCATCATGGCCATTATTTGATTATGGAACAATTTTAGCGCAATGGCATGGTTATAGCCTGAACAACAAAAATCTTAATCCTCCAATTGCTTTGGTACTATTTGGTAAGAAGCCTGAATGGCAGATTCATGTTTATCAACTGAAGCCGCTTTCATCACCTTTAGCGGTACCTGAAACTGTTTTAAAACGCTATGTACTCGATGTTCCTGTTACTTTTAATCAATGGAATAACTGGAATTTTGATATTAAATGGTCACAATTAGATGCAAATAATCAACTTATTCCAGGACAGATTGTGGTTAAGCACAACGGTATAGAGGTTGCAAATATTGTTGGTGGAAATAATTATCACCAAAAATGGCCTCCCTATTTTCAAATGGGGATTTATCGTTCAAGCTGGCGAGAAGGGGCGCTCAATCGATCAATCAATGGCAACCCGATCGAGGTTTATCATAAGGGTGTTGTCATAAAAGACATGAATTAAAAGAAGTTTTGTATTCAACACACGTCATACTTGGTGAATGAATAATATGGAAAAGCTCAACTGAATGTTGGGCTTTTTTATTGCGAGTTTTAAAATGATGATTATTTTAATAAGCGCAATGAGTTATAAGCTTAATAGTACTTCTAAAGGTATTCAGAAACTTTTTACAGAATAGAATTAAGAGAATCAAAAAGTTAAATCAAAGCCAATCAAAAGAAATGCTGTTTAAATATATGTCACTTATACATCCCAATAAAATACCAAAATAAGTGTCGTAAAAAGATAAGTCTGTGTCGTCATATGTAAAGTGAGCGCTAAGCTGAGTGTTGTAATTTTAGATATTGCTTAGCGAAGCACGATAAAACAAGACATGGACAATCAAATGACGTTGACTAAAGCTGTACGTTTCTATGGAGCAGGAACGCCTGAAGTAATGCGCTATGAAGATGTAGAAATCGGTGAACCAAATGTCGGAGAAGTACGACTGCGTCATGTGGCTGTTGGTTTAAATTACGCAGATACTTATTTCCGCAATGGCACATATCCTGTCCCAATGCCAAATGGTATGGGGGTTGAAGCTTCAGGAGTTGTTGAGGCTGTAGGAGAAGGCGTTACAGAGTTTACTGTTGGCGATCGCGTCACATACACAGGATTTCTAAATACTTTAGGTGCTTATAGTGCTGAAAGATTAATACCTGCCAATGCATTGATAAAACTACCAGATGATATTTCATGTGAAACAGCAGCTGCTATGACTATGCGTGGGCTAACGGCATCTTATCTAATGCGGCGCATTTATAACTTTAAAGCAGGCGATACGATTTTATTACATGCAGCAGCAGGCGGTGTGGGATTGATCGTTTCTCAATGGGCAAAACTCCTTGGCTTAACTGTAATTGGGACAACATCATCAGAAGAAAAGGCTGTTGTAGCTCGTGCTCATGGCTGTGATCATGTAATTAATTATAGCCATGAAAATGTTGCTGAACGTGTTCGTGAAATTACCAACGGTATTGGCGTAAATGTCGTGTTTGACAGTGTAGGTAAAGATACTTTTATGTCGTCATTAGACTCATTAAAACGCCGTGGATTATTGGTTTGTGTAGGTACAGCCTCTGGTCCAATACCTGCTTTTGATCCTGTTTTATTGGCGATTAAAGGTTCACTCTATATTACCCGTCCTGCTTTGGCAGATTACATTGCTGACCCAGAAGAAAAAAGAGAACTGGCAAATGAATTGTTTGATCATGTTCGTCATGGGCGCATTAAAATTGAAATTAATCAAAGATATGAACTAAAAAATGCTGTACAAGCACATCAAGATTTAGAAGCACGTAAAACCATAGGTTCATCTATTTTTGTTATTTAAGTTTGTTGTTGGAAAGGATTTCTTATGCAAATTGAACAGTTAACTTGCAATATTGGTGCAGAATTACGGGGCGTTAATCTAGCCGATGCACTACATGATGATGGATTATTCTCAGAAATTCGTACACAACTGCTTCAGCATCGTGTTTTGTTTTTACGAGATCAAGACTTAACTCGAACAGAACATGTTGCTTTTGCAGAGCGTTTTGGACAATTAGAGGATCATCCTGCAGTGGGTAGTCATCCAGATCATCCAGGTTTAGTGCAGATTTATAAAAATCCTGAAAGTCCGATTGATCGTTATGAAAATGCGTGGCATAGCGATGCAAGTTGGCGCAAAGTTCCACCTATGGGTTGTGTACTTCGTTGTGTCGAAAGCCCTCCTGTTGGAGGGGATACCATGTGGACCAATATGGTATTGGCTTATGAAAACTTGCCTGAAGATGTCAAAGTCAAGATTGCAAATTTACGTGCTTATCACAGTATTGAAGCCAGTTTTGGTGCGGCAATGCCCATTGAAAAACGTTTGGAGCTAAAAGCTCGTTTTCCAGATGCAGAGCATCCCGTGGTGCGTACCCACCCTGAAACTGGCGAGAAAATCTTATATGTTAATGCATTTACGACGCATCTGAGTAATTACCACACCAAGGATTTAGTGCGTTTTGGGCAAGATGCAAATCCTGGTGCAGCAGATTTACTCCGCTATTTAATTACGCAAGCCTCTATTCCAGAGTATCAAGTTCGTTGGCGTTGGAAACCAAATAGCATTGCCATTTGGGATAATCGTAGTACGCAGCATTATGCCGTAATGGATTACCCACCTTGTCATCGAAAAATGGAACGTGCGGGCATTATTGGTGATGCAACTTATTAATTTAAGAACGAATTCATTTTATTGAAATCACATTATTTAATTTACATTTTAAAAATAGCATAGGAGATGCACATGCAATTCTTTGATGATTCTTTGCACCCAGAAAACATGGAAAAAGTTGTAATTACAGTTGCACCATATGGTCCTGAGTGGATGCCAGAAGATTTCCCTGAGGATATTCCTGTCACGATGGATGAGCAAATTCAAAAGGCTGTAGAGTGTTATGAAGCAGGTGCTACAGTCTTACATTTACATGTTCGTGAGTTAGATGGTAAAGGTTCTAAACGCTTATCAAAATTCAATGAATTAATCGCAGGGGTACGTGAAGCTGTGCCTGAAATGATTATTCAGGTGGGTGGCTCGATTTCTTTTGCACCAGAAAGTGAAGGTGAAGCTGCACTTTGGCTTAGTGATGACACACGTCATATGCTGGCTGAATTGACACCAAAACCCGATCAGGTGACTGTTGCTGTGAATACCACACAAATGAATATTATGGAGCTACTTTATCCTGAATATTTAGCAGGGACTTCTTTGGAAAATCCTGGGATTCAGGAAGCATATGCTGAAATGACCGTTCCAGCAGGTCCAGCTTGGTTAACTGAACATCTTAAACGTTTGTGTGCAAATAATATTCAACCGCATTTCCAATTAACAGGTATGCATGGTCTAGAAACTTTAGAGCGTATGGTGCGTAAGGGCTTATATAAAGGGCCATTAAATATTACTTGGATTGGGATCGGTGGCGGTTTTGATGGGCCAAATCCATTTAATTTCTTTAATTTTATTCATCGTGTACCTGATGGTTGTACGTTGACTTCAGAATCATTGTTAAAAAATGTCTTACCTTTTAATACGATGTCCATGGCAATGGGTTTACATGCACGTGTCGGTAACGAAGATACGATTATCGATCATCATGGAAAGCGTTTTTCGTCTGTTGAGCAAATTAAGCAAACCGTTCGTATCGCTCATGAATTAGGTCGCGAAGTGGCTTCAGGCAAAGAAGCACGTGAGATTTATCGTATAGGTGTGCAATACGACAGCATTGACGAAACTTTATTTGCAAATGGTATGTCACCGAATCGTAAATCAGGCCAAAAAGGTGTCCCGCAATTTAAATAATGTTCTTATTCGAAATGAATTTGAGCATGAGTTGAAGTGAAAACAAGAATTGCGTTTCTGAGAAGAGATGTAATTCTTTGTTAATAAATAGATATTATAAAAACACAAGGAGTTCGTATGGATGCTCATCAGTATACAAATCATGCGAGTAGTGTAGATATTTCAAAAAATATATCACGTCGTTATGCATGGTTGGTTTTTGCTTTAACGTTCGGATTGCTCATTTCAGATTATATGTCACGACAGGTCTTAAATGCGGTATTTCCTTTAATCAAAAGTGAATGGTTGTTAAGCGATAGCCAACTCGGTTTACTCAGCGGTATTGTGGCAATCATGGTTGGTCTATTGACTTTGCCTTTGTCACTACTGGCAGATCGTTTTGGTCGTGTCAAAAGCCTATCGATCATGGCTGTATTGTGGAGTTTAGCGACTTTAGGTTGCGCACTTGCACAGAATTATCAAGAAATGTTTATTGCTCGGTTTATGGTGGGTGTCGGTGAGGCAGCTTATGGCAGCGTAGGCATAGCTGTTGTTGTTGCTGTCTTTCCAAGGGAAATGCGCGCTACATTGGCAAGTGCTTTTATGGCTGGTGGTGTGTTCGGTTCTTTTCTTGGTATGGCTTTAGGCGGTGTAATGGCTGAACACTTTGGATGGCGTTGGGCATTTGGTGGTATGGCACTATTTGGTTTGATTCTCGCTAGTCTATATCCGATTGTTGTTAAAGAGAAAAAAATCTCTCCATCAATGTTATCTGATGAGCGTAGAAAAAAATCTCCTCACGCTAAAAACCCATTGAAAACGATCTATTCCAGTCATTCGGTCATCGCGACTTATATTGGTAGTGGTTTGCAGTTATTTGTGGGAGGTACGGTGATCGTTTGGATGCCGAGTTACCTAAATCGATATTATGGAATGACGACAGACTCGGCAGGTGTGGTTGCTGCCATCATTGTTTTATGTGGTGCGATAGGAACAATTTTTTGCGGCATGCTTTGTGATCGTTTAGGGCGAGAACGTCCTGATCGTAAAGTCAGTTTGGCAATCACTTATTGCCTAGGTAGCTGCGTATTGCTGTTAATTGCATTTGCGATGCCAGTTGGAAAAGCTCAATTACTTATGATTTGTATAGGCATGCTGATTGCTTTGGGAACCAATGGTCCATCCAGTGCAATGGTTGCTAATCTGACACACAACTCCGTACATGGTACTGCTTTTGCAACTTTAACATTAGCCAACAATTTTTTAGGTTTAGCGCTTGGGCCTTTGGTCATAGGAAAGGTTTCTGATGTGATTGGCTTACATCAAGCATTTCAGTGGATGCCTTTAGTTAGTATTGCAGCAGCAATGGTATTTTTATATGCCAAATATCATTATCACAAAGATATGGCTTGTTTAGATGGACAGATTGCGGCTGAAGCTAAGTTACAGCATGAAGACAAAATTCAGGAACAGTGTGTGGAAGAGAAAGTATGATTCGCCAATTGCGTATAGATGTATTTTTTGACTTTATTTGCCCTTGGTGTTTGATTGGAAAACGTCAGTTGCAAGCTGCAATTGATCAGCTACAAGACAATGATCCTGATATTGAGGTGATATTGCATTGGCGAGGTGTGCAGTTATTGCCACATCTCCCTCCAAATGGCGTTGCTTTTAAAGCTTTTTATCATGAAAGATTAGGTGGCGAATCGGCCGTTCTCCAGCGACAGGCGCAAGTCCGTCAGGCTGCTCATGCCGTAGGAGTTGATATTCATTTTGATCGTATCTCTCGTATGCCAAATACAGCCAAAGCACATCGATTATTTGAAAATGCGTTGAAGGTCGGAACACCTGAGCAATGTGAGATGTTATTGGAACGTTTATTTTCAGCCTATTTTCATTATTCAGAAGATATTAGTGATCCTTTAGTGTTACTCAACATTTTAAATTCTTTTGGTTTCGCCGAGGCGATTCAAAATGGTGATCTAGATCCAGAAGGATTTCAGCAACCTTTTATATCTGCAAATACAGGTGGTCAGGGAGTACCTTATTTTGTATTTAATGATCATTTTGCATTAGCAGGTGCTCATTCCGCAGATACGCTTTATAAGGTCATGCTTGAAGCATTAGCACGCCAAGGGGAAGTGCAATGACTTCTCGTTTTCAAGTGCCTAGTGAAAAAGTGCCTGTTATTGGTACAAGGGCTTTTCTTCAAGTGGGAGAGAAATTTTTAGTTCTTTTTAATGTCGATACTCAATTCTATGCCATTGATGATAGTTGCCCACATCAAGGTGCTTCACTTTTCACAGGACGATTAGATGGCAAACTGATTCAATGCTGTGCGCATGGTTTACGTTTTGATTTAGAAAGTGGTTACTTGTTGAATTCTAAATATCTCAAAGTGAATTCCTATCCAGTAGAAATCATTGGAGAAGATGTTTTTATTATCATGAATGCAGCAGGAGAACAGCATGAATAGTGCTAAATCTGCCAATATAAAACAACGGATACATGTGTTGTTACCTGGGTTCATTGTGAGTGCAGTCGTTGCTGCAGCAGCAAAATTTTTGTCCGAACATTATGGTGCACCTGTAATGTTATTCGCTTTGTTGCTTGGTATGGGGCTTAACTTTTTAGCGACAGAAAGTAAGTGTAAAGCAGGTATTGAATTTACTGCACGTGAAGTATTACGTTTCGGGATTGCTTTACTGGGAATGCGGATCACCTTAGAGCAGATTACAGCGCTCGGTTGGCAACCAATAGCTTTAGTCATTTCACTGGTTGCAATTACGATTACTGTTTCTATCCTAGCGGCTAAAGCACTGGGTTTTAATAAGCTTTTTGGTATGTTAACAGGTGGTGCGACTGCAATTTGTGGAGCTTCTGCGGCCTTGGCATTATCTGCTGCATTACCCAATCATCCACAAAAAGAAAAGGCAACATTATTTACAGTCATTGGTGTTTCTGCACTTTCTACCTTAGCTATGATTGTTTACCCAATGATTGTAAAAGCACTTCATTTGCCACCTCAAGAAGCTGGTGTATTTTTGGGCGCGACAATTCATGATGTGGCTCAGGTTGTGGGTGCGGGTTACAGCATGTCGCCTGAGATTGGTGATACTGCAACGGTGGTGAAGTTGATGCGAGTTGCTATGCTTCTTCCCGTAATTGTTTGTGCGGCAATGATTACTCGTATGCAGGGCGGAGGTGATTCAACAGGCCCACGTCCTCCATTGTTGCCTTGGTTTGCTGTAGGTTTTGTCATTTTGGCATGTATTAATAGTACAGGTTGGGTGCCTACAATTGCACAAAATGGATTAAATGAATTATCAAGTTGGTGTTTGGTAATTGCGATCAGTGCTTTAGGAATGAAAACGCAACTTAAAGAACTTGCTACTGTAGGTATGAAACCGATTCTATTGATGGTGGGGGAAAGTATTTTCCTCATATTATTAGTATTAACATTGATGCATTGGTGGTTTTAATTATCGAAGGCATTTCAATATTAATTTTACTGCTAATTTTTGATCATTTTTTGCTTTTGTAAGCGCTTTAATATGCACATAGATTTATTTTAAGACTTTATTGAAAAAATAATTTTAATTAAAAAATACCGTTTTGAGCTGATGCTAAAACGGTATTTTTATTTTAAATGTTGTTCATATCCATGAGAAAGTTTGATCATCTATTTAGAAATAACAATTTTATTGATCAAGCACTTTTTTATTGACATTACGCCATGTGGTTGGTGTCATACTAAACTGACTGATAAACCAACGAGTAAATGAGCTTGGCATAGAATAACCTAAAATATCAGAGACTTGTGCAAGTGAGTAATTGATATTTTTAAGATAACGAAGTACTAAACTACGTCTAACATCATTGATTAAATCGCTAAAACTGGTTTGAGATGCTTCTAAACGGCGTTGTAAAGTGCGTACATTCATACCATGCGTTTGTGCAATTTGATGAATTGTGGCGCGTCCCATAGGTAAAAGCAGATAAATACTTTTGCGTATTTCAAAAATAATAGAAGATTCATTTTTGTTTTGTAAGATATCAATATCGAGATAACGTTGTGCATGAGTCGCCATTGCGATATTGGCTTGTGGATTGGCTTTGTTAAACTCTGCTGCGGTACAAACAATACCGTTAAATTCACTACCAAACTCTAAAGAACACCCAAAAATACGTTGATGGACGGATGGATCATTGGGTGCATCATGCGTAAAATGTACACTTAAAGGACGCCATTTTTGTAATAATAGAGCAGCACAAAAACGATGGGTAATTCCAAGCGCCAACTCAATTGCTTGGCGACTATATACTGAAGATGCAGAGATAACTTCTAATCTAATAATGACTGTGTTATTCACTTCTTCAATATATATTTCGAGGGCATTATTAATTAAATTTCTATACCTAACAATAACTTGTAAAGCATCACGCAAAGTTTCTTGGTAACTTAGTAATAAACTCAACTCACCAAAATCTGAAAGTTGGCGTTGCTCAGCCATATGTAAACCAAATACTTCACAACCACTAAGTTGAGCTGATTTTTCTAACAGCTCTATTACTTTGTCTGCAGGAATTCGTTGTTTTAAGTCTTTTAAAAGCGTTTGGTTGAGCCCAACATTTGATAATAAATAGTAAGGATTGATGTTAAGTTGTTGACTAACATTCAAATAATTTTTCAAAACGGCTGCATGAGCAAGAGGTACCATTTTAAACTCCTTGTATCAAAACCGATCTTCCTGATCAGTACTTATTGATAACCAAAATATAAGATGCGGTATACATTTGACTATCGATATACAGCAATCTTCGCATGTATTTAGCTGTTTTGAATATACTACTTTTGCAAATGCTTTTTAATATATTAATATGCGAAATAGCTGATTTCTGTAAAGTATAGAAATCAGCTTTGAAATGATGTCCAGTTTTAAGTATTCAAATTGTGTTGATTACGCAATTTGAATACTATAAAAATTAGAAGCGATAACCCACACCGACATAAGTAACTAAAGGATCAAAATCAATTTTAGTCGTTGATTTGATCAATTGTGTACCTGTTGATGTATCGGTTACAGTAACCGTAGCCACATTATTAAAGTTTGGCATATAACTTAATGAACCTGTTGTAAACCAGCGTTCAGTCAAGTCGTATGTAAAGCCTGCAGTAAATACTGGAGCGAAGGCATCACTTGTTTTAACTTTAACTTCAGGCGTGGCTGTTGAACTCCCTTTGCCCCCATGAAGTGCTTCACCAGCACGATCATTTAAAATGTTGTCAATCATATAACCAGCTTGAACTAGATCTTCTCTGACACCACCATCAATTTTCAATTTATTGAAGTGTCCATAAACGATCCCTGCGCCAACAAATGGACGGAATTTATCTTTTCCTGATGTTCCAAAATGATATTTCACAGTAGCTGCAGGAGTCCAAGCGGTAACTTCGGCTACAGTACCATGTGCAGCAAGGTCAGTAATTAAGGTATCTTTAACCAGTTTTAAACCGTTTAAATATGTAGGGGGTGTTCCTTTTCCTGGGGTATTAGCAGTAGATGAAGCAACGGCTCTGATTTCTCCCACACCCTTAATGTCTACTTTAGGTGGAATACCGCCAACCAACTCTAAAGAAACATTATCGTTCGCAAAATAACTAAGGGTTAATCCTAAGGTATCAGTATCATCAACTTCCATCCCCCCAGAACTGGTATAGTCTGAAATGCCTGTGATGTCTGATTTAGAGCCTTTCATTAGGCTATCGGGGACTTTATAATTTGGGTCTTTTAAACTATTTTTAATGATTGAGTTTGTAAAAAGTGCTCCCATACCCTTCATATCTGAGACATTGGTTGCATAGTTAGCAATGTCTGTACCGAATAATGATCCGACTCCATAACTTCCATTTTCTTCAACACTAGTGGTTACATGAGTGGAATTGGCTTTCCCTTGAGGCATGACATGCATCCATCCAGCACTTACTGCCCAACGTTTATAATTTGTAGAATCCGCATAAGCTAAATTTACAGACAATAGGCATGCCACAGGCAGCACTATTTTACAAATTTGACTCATTTTACTTTCCTTATCGTTTAATTTTTTATGGTTTCAGCGGATCCTTTCTGAAACACGGGCACATTATTCAAAGAGAAACGATATAAATCAACTAAAAAATATTTAAAGTACAAGTGTATATATTTATTTTATTCAAAAGTTTAAATTATTTAATTTAAATTAAATCAACACTTTATTTTTATATTTTTGAAATCATGAGTATCGTTGTATTCAAGCCAATCTGTCATCAAATGAAAAGTACCTGTCACCTAATGTGTATTATCTAAAAGATCTGTTCTTTATTGTGTGTATGTCATTTATGCAATTCATCACACTTAAAGTGCTATTTAGTTTAGGTATAGACATGGAAAAAATACGGACAAAAGCAACAGTTTTAATCATCCCGGGCTTACGAGATCATGTGGCCGATCATTGGCAAACTTTATTACAAGCACGATTGATGAATGTACATTCTGTTCCAGCATTGGAAACGGACAAACTCAATTGTGAAAAAAGAGTAACTGCGATCCAAGCGCAATTAGAAAAAATACAAGGCCCCGTGATTATCGTCGCACATAGTGCAGGTGTATTGATGACTTTACATTGGGCAGCTAAGTATCAACATGATATTCAAGGGGCATTGTTGGTTACTCCACCAGATTTAACACAAAATTGGCCAGAAAATTACCCAAGTGCTGACACGCTTCGCAAAGAAGGCTGGGCGCCTTTACCGAATCAAAAATTACCTTTTCCGAGTATTGTTGTTGCAAGTAGCAATGATCACTTGGCTCGTTATACCGCTGTTGAAGAGATGGCAAAAAACTGGGGTAGTCAATTGGTCAATCTAGGTGATGTGGGGCATATGAATCCCGCAGCAGGCTTTGGGCTTTGGACACAAGCTGAGCAATTTATTCAACAACTTGATTTAGTTGATGAGCACGTTTTGTTAGCTTAAAACGCGTAAAAAATCAGTTTGAATATCCAGTTAAATCTTGGTTTAAAAATGATTGAACGATTTAAAAAAAGCTTCTAAAAAAAAGCTTCTATTCTAATAGTTCAGCAGCTCATGCTGTAAATAAAACAATTACAGAATAATTCAATGTCTACGCAGTCAAGAAGATTGCTAGTGAAATCATTGCGATATGGAGATCGTATGGTCAATAAGTATATATATTTAGTCGATGCTAAAGGCAAAACCAAAAACAAAACTAGGAATCACATTATTTTTATTCCAAAGCTTGGTGTTTTGTTGATTGCTTTTTTGACAATGACGGAAGCCTCAGCAGCTAGTTTTGATATAAATGATCAGTGGAAATTTGAGACCAATTCAACGATCAGTTTAGGTCAAAGTTGGAGTACCCAAGATCCATCAGCCGCACTACTTTATCGTCCCGATGCTTATAGTATTGGTAAAAATGGTGCGAGTGTTGATATTAATGGTGATGATGGGCGAGCAAACTTTAGTCAAGGTGATGCAATCTCGCAAATTGTCAAAGGCTATACCGAGTTTAAGTTGAATGGAAAGCAACAAGGGGCGGTATTGAGTGGCAAATATTGGTATGACCATGCTTATGAGACAGGACATGGCGATTTAAAAGCATTTGATGATTCAGCATGGCCGAAACTTGCAAAATTCAAAGGTATAGATCTTTGGGATGCTTATATTTGGAAGAATTCGACCTTTGATAATGGGCAATCTTTCAATTTTAAATTGGGTAAACATAGCTTTAATTGGGGGAAATCACAGTTCTTCCAAAATGGTTTGAATTCTATTAATGCTTTTGACCATGCTGCGATGAATAGACCGGGTGGTGACCCTAGAGAGAAAATGATTCCTGTCGAAATGTTTTCTTTTTCAGCAGGATTGAATAAAAACTTGAAACTTGAAGGTTTTTATCAGTTTAAATTTAGACCTTCTGTTTATGATGGTTGCGGAACTTTTTTTGCAGCAACTGATTTTGTTCCAGAAAATTGTGGCCCGATTTTGATTACATTGGCACCGGGCGACAAATTGTCTGAAACCGCATTAAAGCAACAAACTTATATTCCACGTTCTGCAAGTCATATGGCAAAAGATAATGGTCAATATGGTGTGTCTTTAAAACAAACTTTGCCCAGTTTAAATAACGCTGAACTTGGTGTGTATTTTGCAAATTACCACAGTCGAAATCCAAATTTTGATGCATATAGTGTCACAGCACCAGGTATGCAAAACTTTAAAACAGCACACTTTTATTCTGTCTATGCAGAAGATATCAAAATGTATGGATTAAGTTTGACTGGAAAAGTAGGCAATACCACTATTTTTAGTGAATTAAATTATAAGCCAAATCAACCGCTACAATTTAATGGTACAGATACTGTTTATGCACAAGTCCTCGATAAGAATACTCCACTGACTCCACCTGGTGAATCTTTTGGACTTGGGGAATACATCAATGCATATAAAAGATTGCCCGTCACTCAGTTCTCAATCGGTGCGAGTAGTAGTATTCCCAATATTTTGGGGGCAAGTAGTTTAAATTGGTCGGCTGAGGCTGCTGTAAATCATATTGCTGAAATTGGTGATTATCGTTTTGGTCGAGTAGGTCCGTTTGGTCGTAGTGAGCTTTCTAGTGGGGCGTATAATCCTGAAACAGGTGATTTTAAATGTACACCATACGGAACGGCACATCTTTCAAATGACGAAATTGACAGGTTGAATAAACGGTTTTGTAATGACGAAGGCTTTTTTAGTGAATGGTCATTCGGTTATAGAATGCGTGGTGCATTGAATTATCAAGATGTTCTACCTGCAACAGTCATTACGCCAAGTCTGACGTTCCGCCATGATGTTTATGGTTTTAGTCAAAATTTCCAAGAAGGGCAAATGAGTATTGGTGCTGCATTATCAGCAACTTATCAGAAAAAATATACAACGGAACTGGCGTATTATAGCTTTTTTGGTTCAAATGATTTTAGCGTATTAGATGATAGAGATTTTGCATCATTATCATTTAGAGCAAATTTTTAATCGATTCAAAATCTTATAAAAGGCATTGATTTGTTATGTATGAATAGATCAATGTCTTTTCGAGTTTAATTAAATACAGATCATTTATTAAAGGTCGCTATTCTCTTTATTCATTAGATTTGAATTATTTTAGTCATATACAAATTTTCAGTACATTGGTGCTGTTTTCATGACAAATGGTCTTGCTGAAATGAATAAAAATGACGTAAAAGAATAATGAAAAACGTATTTTAGAAGTTGTAATGATTGTTTTTGATACTGAATTGATCAGTTAGAATATTCAAATAATCAAGATTATTAAAACTATAAATATTGAATTTTATCATAAGTATAGCCTATTGAATTACTCATTGTCTTTGCTCTATTTGTGATAAACAAGGAGAATTTTCTTGAATTTTTTACTTCATCCACAAGCACAACCAATCATCGATACTTTTTTAGCAAATGGCGGAAAGTCATTTGAAAAAATAGGGGAAATTTCAACGCTGCGCGCTATGTATGAAAATAATTGTCGTTTAGCGATAATGCAAGGTTTAGCACATATTCAATCATTTGATATTTCAGACTATATTGAAAATGAACCGATCAAACTACGTATTTATGATCAGCAAATTGATAGCGAGCTACTGAGACCTACGATACTGTTTATTCATGGTGGCGGTTGGGTGATGGGAAACCTCAATAGTCATGACTCTATATGTCGTAAACTAGCAGAAATCGCCGCCGTACGTGTGATTGCTGTAGATTATCGTTTGGCGCCTGAAGTGAAATTTCCAGTACCCTTGGAAGATTGTCAACGAGCACTTCAGTATATTATTGATCATCAAGATGAATTATCTGTAGATCCAACTCGTATGGTTGTTGTCGGAGACAGTGCTGGGGGAAATTTAGCAGGGCATATAGGACAAAATTTCTTTCAACGTTATGGCTATGCATTAAAAGCACAAGTTTTACTGTATCCAGTGATTGCTTATCTGCCTGAATCTGAAAGTTATCAGACCTATCAAACAGGTTTTCCTTTGGTTGCAAGTACGATGCATTGGTTTTTTGAGCAATTATTTAGTACATGCCAACAACATTCTCAGATTTCATTGTTTGAACAACCTTTTATTGCTCATAACGGCGATATTTTTTTACTGACATTAGAACATGATCCTTTACGTGATGAAGCATTGTTGTATTTAGATAAAGCCGTTAAGAATGGTTTAAATGTTGAATATCATCATTTAAAAGGCTTGATGCATGGTGTTTTTGCAATTGCAGGTAAGTTGCCCGTGGCTGAGCAATATTTAGCGTTAGTTGGCAAATATATTGCAAAACGAATTTGAATTGTAAATGTGTTTTTCTACATCAGAATGGATAATAATTAAAAATACATCTAAGTCGATTAGACACAACAAATATTTCGTAAAATGATTTTTAGTAAGCCATCATTTATTGATTTTGCGATTGCATAAAGATAGAAAACTCGATTACATTACTTTGAATTAGTTTAATTTAATTGTTTTAGTCATTCATCGCGGTATCGCTTTTTTAGTCCTCAAAATATCTTGAAGAGTTTTAGCATGATCAAACGATCGAAGATCAATAAACGATTTTTAGTGATTGTTATGCCTTTATTATTGGTAGGATGCCAATTGGTTAAGCTGCAAGAACAAAAAATGAGTTCAGAGTTATCCAATAATATTGAAACAGTGCTCACCAGTTCAAATCTCAGTAGTCAAACAAATAGTTTATTGCTTTTAATCGACAATAGTCAGTCGGATTGTTTAACGTCACCTGATCGCTGTATTTCTAAATTAAATGAATATCAATATCTTGATCGTTCAGAGCTTTATTCCTCTGCCAGTGAATTATACCTAGCGAGTGCAATGAAGCTAGAACATTCCTCACAATGTGATCATGCTTTAAAAAATGGATTTGTCGATCAAGACAAGAATAACAAGG
Organism: Acinetobacter piscicola; assembly: GCF_002233755.1. Lineage (GTDB taxonomy): Bacteria > Pseudomonadota > Gammaproteobacteria > Pseudomonadales > Moraxellaceae > Acinetobacter > Acinetobacter piscicola. The sequence continues at coordinate 465,426 of NZ_NIFO01000001.1, forward strand.
CACAAATCTGTGCTGATCAAGCGCTTTATATGTTGGATAAAAGTATCCGCTATAGCTATATGTATTTATTTAAAACCGAAGACAGTCCGCAATCTCGTGTATTTAGTATCCGTCAATCACAAGTCAGAACATTTTATAATTATGCTTTATCACGGTTAATGACTTTACAATATTTAAAAAGTCATTTTGAACAGATTCCTACAGATTTTTCAATTGGACAAAATAAATATTCATCTGATTTTCAATATTATCCAGCTTTGGAAAGCTTGAAGATGGAGCATTTTAAGTCAAGTTATAATATGAAGTTTAAAGGCTTGCAGAGAATTAACCGCCGTGATGGTTTTGGTGCTGAATTTGTCGTTGTTCGAAATAGTAAACCGATTAATAAGTCAAAAGAATTTATTTTCAATCCTGAAGAGTATTATAAAAATGCCGAAGATTGGAATATTTATGCCGCCAAATATTTACCTATTACAGTCATTGCAGAACCCGTTAATTTTGATGAGCAACACGTATTAACTGCGCCATTTCTCATCCGTTTTTTTGACCCTTATCAGGAAGAAAGTGCGACTGTTGATGGAGAGCAGTTTAAAATTTCGGGTAACTTTTCTGTACCTTATGGATTGTGGTTAGCTGAAAATAATTTCGGTGCTTTGGGCTATAAAAAAATATTAAATATGGGGAAAAGCTCTGCTATGCCTCATTTGTTTCTGATTGAACCTTATCAACCCAATAAAAAAGTCATTGTATTGATACATGGTTTAGCCAGTAGTCCAGAAGCATGGGTCGATTTAACCAATAATATTATGGGAGATAAAGTATTAAGAGACCATTACCAAGTTTGGCAAGTTTTTTATTCAACCAATATGCCGATTTGGGAAAGCCGTTATCAGATTAATGCTTTATTGAAACAAGCTTTTAGTCAAACCATTCCAAACTCAGTATCATCACAAGATGCTGTGTTGATTGGGCATAGCATGGGTGGTGTGATCAGTCGACTTTTATTAAGCCAAGCGGATGTTCGAGCCAATGTTATTCCACTTTTGAGTGATGATGAACGTAAGTTTATTTATAAATATCCAAGCATTATGGATCGTTTTCAATTTGAACCCATTCCTAATTTTAGTAGAGCTGTGTTTATTGCATCGCCACATCGAGGGACAGCTTTCGCAGATCGTTGGTTTACACAATCAATCCGCAGAATGATTAGCTTACCGGGTGATTTTTTTGAGTCATTAAAAGCAGGAAATTTAATTCAAAAAACCAGTCAGGCTGTTAAATTAGGTGTCGCAACGATCGGACCTAGTGATTTAAGTGACCAATCTATTTTTATGAAGATGACAGGTGATATACAACCCAAAGAGGGTTTGAATTATCACTCAATTATGGGGAATACAAGTACCAGTCAAAATACTGAAATGATGACAGATGGAATTGTGCCTTATAAAAGCTCACATTTGGATTTAGCAAAGTCTGAAAAAATAATCAAAGGGGGACATTCAATTCAAGAAACTCCTGAGGCTGTACACGAACTACAACGGATTTTACATGAGCATCTTCAATAGCCAACAATAAAAATGCCGTACTATTTCATCAATGATTGAGTGGTAGATTAAAGAGAATGCTGTAAACAATGGGCAAAACTTTTGTCTTTGGTCGTGTTTGATTTAACAAAAGTTTGATGTGAAGCATAAGTTATTTATTTGTCATATTTATAGGACAATGTTAATCATTTTAAGGTCTTTATCCGTTCTGTATGAATGATTAACATGGAGTTAATCAACCAAATTCAGTTTTATCCATGTTGATTCATGGGCAAATTAAGCATCAATGCCGCTTAATTTAGACTCAAGAAAGCTATGATTGGTATGGTGAACTGAATAGATTTCAAATTGAAGAGCATCAAGCTCTAGAAGGCTTTAATAAGATGAAACTCAAAAATTTTGCTATTGGTTTAAGTTTATTGACGATTTCAGGCTTGGTTTCAGCAGAAATGGTCAGTTATAAAATTGATCCAACCCATACAGCAACTGTATTTACATGGAACCATTTAGGTTTTTCTACACCAAGTGCTAACTTTTCAGATATTCAAGGGACGATTCAAGTTGATAATGCTGATCCTGCAAAGTCTTCCGTAAGCGTAACAATCCCTGTAAAAAGTTTGAATACCAACGTTCCAGTGTTAGATACTAAACTTCAAGAAAGTGATTGGTTTAATACTGCAAAATATCCAAATATCAGCTTTCAAAGCACTAAAGTTGAAACAACCGACAAAAAGACATTTAAGATCTCAGGCAATTTGACCGTCAAAGGTGTTACTAAACCAGTGGTATTAGATGCTGTGTTAAATAATCAAGCACAACACCCGATGTTAAAAGTACCTGCAATTGGTTTTAATGCTTCGACAACCATCAAGCGATCTGATTTTGATATTGCAGCTTACGTGCCTGCGGTGAGTGACACGATTGATATTCAGATTACAACGGAAGCATTAGCTGTTAAATAGATTGCAGAGATGATGAAAGTATGGAGCTGAGTTGCCACGCCAACGGGTGTGAATAAAATCATTGATCAGCTCCTATTTTCAAACATTCTAAATAGCATTGTAATATTGACAGTAAACATCTTGAATCATTCAACTTTTTGATCATACAGTAGGTATCGCTGTTTAAAAATTCTACCGATCTTTGGGTTATACAATTCAAATATTCGGTATTTAATACAAACAGCAAACTGTGATAAAAATTTAGAAAACTGAATGAAGAGGTGATGGTTTTATAGATCGTCTAATAATTCACTTTATAGATAGCTTTATAAAATTGATCATTCTATTTATTTGTCCATCAAGAGAATTTCTATGCTTGATCAGGCGTCAATTCAAAGATTAACCAGTATGTCTGTTGCGGCATTCGGCGCAGCGATTAGTAGTACCTTTCCTCTGTCTGTGATTTTTGCACAGCAAGACATCGCAGGCGCTTTTTCTGTGACCTCACAAGATGTTGGCTGGGTCGTGACGCTATACAATGTTGGGCAAATCCTAGGTTTACCAATTGCATTTCTATTTTCGGGTGTATTAGGACGTAGACGTGCAATGATGACTGCGGGAATTGGTTATGTCCTCAGTTCTTTACTTATCGTGATCATTAATAATTTTGCCACAATGATGATTCTCAGGATTTTTCAAGGTGCTTTTGCGGGCATGTTGCCAATTCTGATGTTTATTATTCTTTTTTCTACGCATCCCGCAGGTATCATTCGGACACGCGGGTTGACCTATTTTGCCACTGCAACAGCGATCGGCGTCGGAATTTCAGCTTGGTTTGGTAGTTTGTTTCTATATAACGAAAATTGGCGTTTGTTATTTATCGTTCCTGCACTCGGCATTATTGTTTATGTGGTCATGGCACATTTTTTGTTTCGTGATGATCCGATTAAACCAGAAGTATTTAAACTATTTGATTGGTCAGGATACATCATCATTTCAATGAGTTTGACCTGTTTGGTGATTTTCGTTTCTGAAGGTGAACGTCATTTTTGGTTTGAATCTTGGTGGATTACTGCTTGTTTGATTAATGCAATTTTGTTTTTTATCTTTGCTATATATCACTTTATTCAACATGACCAAGCTCTTTTAAAGAAATCTATATTTTATAAACCTTTTACGTATGGTCTTATTTTTCAAATTATTTTTCGTTTTGGCTCACTCTTTATTATTTGGATTATTCCTCAATTTCTGATTCAACTTGCAGGTTTCAGAATCGAGCAAATTGCCGAAGTATTATGGCCGTTTACTGTAGGTACGCTGATTGGTTTAGCGGCGGCTTATATGTTAAGTCCTCGTGTGGATCAACGAATTGTCATGTCTATTGCATTGGCTATTTTGGCCTTTACGTCACTCTATTGTAGTTATGCAACGTCGAAGTGGGCTATTGATGACTTTTTACTGCCTATTTTTATTGCAGGGCTTGGGCAAGGGCTTTTTTCTTTAGCAACGTTGCATTTGGTTTTATATGACATTTTGCCTGTAGAAGGGCCTACATGTGGCATTGGTTTTAACTATGCACGGGTTTTAGGTCTGACTGGCGGAATTGGTGTTTTAAGTCATTTTATCAATGAACGGGAAAAGCTGCACTCAGCAATGCTTGGTGAAAATGTTCATTTACAGAGTGAAGAAACGTTATCTACATTAAGTACGATACAAGGTTCGTTGAGTCGGTTTTTTTCTGATCAAGGCAGTCTCGATGCAGTGAGTTATGCTCAGTTGAGCCAGCATATTAAAACTCAGGCTTTTGTATTGTCTTATAACGATGCTTTCTTATTGGTTTTTATCACTCTTTTTATCGCGTCAGCTTGTGTATGGATTTTTCCACACAGTAAGGCTATTCACTAGGTATTTTCATACGTTGAATATTTCTTCATTATCACTGGAGTCGAGTTTAAACAATGACTGAATCTAAAAAATTAGTTCGTCCTTGGATGCGAGTCATCATTGCCTTTGTTTTGATGATGGGCATTCTGAGCTTGGTGTTTTACATTTATAATTATTGGAGTGTGAATAGCCAAACGCAGACTTCAGATAATGCTTATGTTAAAGGTGATTTAAGTTACATTACCAGTAAAGTCAGTGGCTATGTTTTAAAAGTTAATGTGGTTGATAATCAAAAGGTTAAAGCAGGGCAGGTGCTGGCAGAAATTGATCAAACAGATTATTTGTCTGCTGTCGATCAGGCTAAAGCAAAGATTGCTGAAATTGAAGCTTCACAACACGAGCTTGAAGAAAAAATTAAATTAGCCAAAGAACAAATCAATATTAGTAAGGCTGAAATTGTCGCAGCAGAAGCAACGCAACGCCGTGCAAATAATTACTTAAAACGGACTGAAGATCTGGTGGATATTGGTGGCATTAGTAAGAGTGAGTTTGACAAAGCGATAGAGGATCAAGCTGGCCAAACGGCCAATTTAAATGTTGCTAAAGTGAAAATTCGTGAGTCTGAACAAAGCATTCATGTGTTAGAAGCTCAACGTGCAACATTAAAAGCGGCATTATCTGCGGCTTATGCGAATTTAACGCAAACGGAAAATAATCTGAAAGCAACTCAATTGCTTGCTCCACGTGATGGCACAATTGTCTCACGTAAAGTACGTGAGGGAGAATATATCACTGCGGCTAAAAGTTTGATGGTGGTTGCTCCATCTACGAATCTCTGGATTGAAGCGAATTTAAAAGAAACTCAACTCTCAAAACTTGCTCCAGGTGACAAGGTTTATTTCTCTGTAGATGCTATTCCAAGTAAAAAATTCTGTGGTACGTTGGAGAGTATTTCGAGAAGTAGTGGATCTGATTTAGCCTTACTCCCTGCAGATAATGCAACAGGTAACTTCACCAAAATCGTCCGTCGTTTTCCTGTGAAAATTATTTTTGATTCTCAACAAAAAGGGATAGAAAATTTGGCGATTGGTATGTCCGTTATTGTCGATTTAAAAGCCAATACACAAGCTAAAACATGCAAATAATCAAGTTTTTATATTTATATAGTTGATGTGTGAATCATTTTCAGTTGAACCATAATTATAGAAATAATTATGGTGTAAGAGTTTGATTATTCTTTTAAATTTTAGCTTTTAAGCCGTTAAGTTGACTATGTTTTTAAATGTGTATAAGGATTGTATTTGAGAAAACAAGTCAGGTATTGTTCTATGTATGGAAAGCTGTTTATCGTGTAGAGTATTTATTAACACAACTTAAAAAACTAAAATAAACCTATGTTAACTCCGATCAAGGAGGAGGATTTAAATGAAGAATATTGTAGGTGTATATCGTAACCCACATAGTCATTGGGTTGGTGATGGATTTCCAGTAAAAGGTTTATTTTCATATGATCGGTTTGACCAAGCGACGAGTCCTTTTCTATTGCTTGATTATGCAGCACCGTATCATTTTGAACCGACAACAGCGCAATTAGGTGTAGGTTCTCATCCGCATCGTGGTTTTGAAACCGTAACCATTGCCTATAAAGGCGAGGTAGAGCATAAAGATTCAAGTGGTGGTGGCGGTACGATTAAAACAGGTGATGTACAGTGGATGACAGCTGGAGCTGGCTTGGTGCATGAAGAGTTTCATTCAAAAGAATTCGCCCAAACAGGTGGATTATTTGAAATGGTACAACTTTGGGTCAATTTACCTGCGAAGGATAAAATGACACCACCTAAATACCAAGCTATCGAAGCTAAAGATATCCCTATGCTTGAATTAGAAGATGGCGCTGGTCATATTCGTGTGATTGCAGGTCAATATCTTGATCTTACTGGCCCAGCATTTACATTTAGTCCTGTGAATGTTTGGGATGGCGAACTCAAAGCAACCCATAAAAAAGTGTTCAGTGTTCCTGCTGATCACAATTCAATGATCATTATGCTTTCGGGTAAAGCCATGTTGAATGGTACAAAAGAGATTACTGATAATTCGATGATTTTGTTAGAACGAGATGGTCAGACTGATTTTGAATTCGAAGCATTAGAAGATGCACGTTTTCTTATTCTTTCAGGGCAACCATTGAATGAAACAATCGAAGGCTATGGTCCTTTTGTGATGAACAAACGTGAAGAAATTGAACAAGCAATTGATGATTTCAATAGTGGAAAATTCGGTAAGATCCCTGTGTCATAAGCGTATTTATGCTAAATAGTGATTTATGAATATAAATAACCCCGCCAAATTTGGTGGGGTTATTTGTTTAAACAATAAGTATTCGCGCAATAAATAAGACCTCAGTGCTATCAAATTTTATTCAGCTCTTTGTAGCGATTTATCGTGAGTATATTTCTAAAGATTACTGAGCTAAAAAGTGTACTAAAGCTTGATTAAATTCTTCAGGCTTTTCTACATTGGAAATATGCGAAGCATCTATTTCCACAAGTTGAGCATTTGCAATTCGATCAAGCATATATTGACCATCAATTACAGTCGTTACAGGATCTTTTTGTCCTGCAATGATCAATACAGGCACAGTAATTTGACTGAGTTGATCTCGTAAGTCCGCTTTAGCCAAAGCCTCACAACAACTTGCATAACCCTCTGCGCTGCTAGCTGCTAAGTCGTTACTTAAGGACGCTACAATTGTTGCTTGGCTTTGGATAAAGGGTTCGGTAAACCAGCGTAGTGCTGCTGTTTCTGCGATAGGTTTTAAGCCTTGCTCTCGGACTAATTGAGCACGATCAAGCCAAGCCTGTTCTTGACCAATTTTTGCCGCAGTGTTGCAGACTACAACATGATGAAAACGCTCAGGTCTATAAATCGCTAACCATTGTCCAGTGAGACCACCCATAGAAATTCCGCAGAAATCTGCCTTTTGAATCTTCAAATGATCCAATAAATTCACGACATCTTGACCCAACTGGTCAATGCTATATGGCCCTTGTGGTGTAGAAGATTGTCCATGACCACGAGTGTCATAACAAATCACAAAATGATCTTTTTGAAAATGATCAATCTGCGCTTGCCACATATTCAACTTTGTACCTAATGAATTTGAAAAAATAAGAGCAGGTTTTGAACTGTCACCAAAAGTTTGATAATTGATGATGGCATCGTTAGAAGTAAATGTTGGCATTCTATTTTCCTTACAATTTTTCTTCACAAATTAAGGCAGGTTGATCATGAATTTCCTCTTATAACAAAGAGGAAATCATTCATCGTTTAATAAAGTTAATCGTTAAAGCTATTTTCTACGTCTATAAAGAAAATAGCTAAATAGCCTAAGCAATATGAAAATTTAAACCCGTTGAATAATCAGCGCAATCCCTTGTCCGACGCCAATACACATTGAGCATAGGGCATAAGTGCCGCCTGTTTGTTCCAATTGGTTTAAAGCTGTTGTGACTAAACGTGCGCCTGATGCGCCAAGAGGATGACCAATCGCAATTGCTCCACCATTTGGATTCACTTGAGTCGTATCATCCGCTAGACCTAAGTCACGCGTCACAGCTAAAGCCTGTGCTGCAAAAGCTTCATTTAGCTCAATTACATCCATTTGTTCTAAAGTGAGATTGGCTTGTTTCAATAGTTTTTTAATCGCAGGTGCAGGAGCGAAACCCATGATACGTGGTTCAACACCGACCGCTGTTGAGGCGATGATTTTGGCACGTGGTTTTAACTGGTATTGCTTAACTGCTTGCTCTGATGCAATCAACACAGCAGCTGCACCGTCATTGATCCCTGAAGCATTGCCCGCAGTTACAGTTCCATCTGCTTTAACTACACCTTTGAGTTTATTTAACTCCTCTAAAGTGGTCGAAGCGCGTGGATGTTCATCGGTATCGACCACAACAGGATCACCTTTACGTTGTGGAATTGAAACAGGAGTGATCTCATGTTTAAAAAAGCCCTGAACTTGTGCAGTAGCCGTACGCTGTTGGCTACTCAGGGCAAACTTATCCTGATCTTCACGGTTAATATTAAATTGCTCAGCTACATTTTCAGCCGTCTGAGGCATGGTATCCACACCGTACATCGCTTTCAGGGTTGGATTGATGAAACGCCAGCCCATGGTGGTGTCTTCAATCTTTTGACTACGACTAAAAGCAGTGTCAGCTTTACCCATTACAAATGGAGCACGTGACATGCTTTCCACACCACCTGCAATAATCAGATCCGCTTCACCTGCTTTAATTGCACGTGCTGCCATGGCAATAGCATCTAATGATGAACCACATAGGCGATTGACTGTAGTGGCAGGGACTTCGACAGGCAGGCCAGCAAGTAGTGCTGACATACGCCCTACATTACGGTTATCTTCACCCGCTTGGTTGGCACAGCCGTAGATCACATCATCGATTTGTTTCCAATCAATTGTTGGATTACGTTCAATTAAGGCTTTGATTGGCAATGCACCCAAGTCATCTGCACGAACTGAGGCGAGTCCTCCTGCATAGCGTCCGAAAGGGGTACGAATGGCATCGATAATATAAGCGGTTTTCATTTTTAAATTTTCCATTTTCTACCTCCCTATATCCCTCCTGAAAGGAGGGACTCGCGTGAAATAGTTTTGGGTTAAAGCCATGATTTACTTTGATCGACTCTTACTTAAACATTCATCAAAATTAATAAGTAATGAAAGTTTCCCTCCTCTTAGGAGGGATGAAGGGAGGTCATATTTATTCAAAAAAAGTTTGCGTCGCATCAATCAAGGTTGCACCCGTCATCGACTGCAATTCTGCGAAGCTCAAGCCATCAACTTTTTCAATCACTTTTAATCCATCCGCAGTGACATCAATCACGCACAGATCCGTATAGATACGATCTACACATTTTTTACCTGTAACTGGATAGGTCAGTTCAGCCACAATTTTTGGCTCACCTTGTTTAGTGACATGATCGGTGGTGATGAAGACTTTTTTTGCACCGACTGCCAAATCCATCGCCCCACCAACCGCAGGAATAGCATCTGGAGCACCCGTATGCCAATTGGCCAAATCACCATTTTCTGCAACTTGAAATGCACCAAGCACAGCAATATCTAGATGACCACCACGCATCATGGCGAAAGAATCACCATGATGGAAAAATGAGCCACCTGTAAGCATTGTGACAAACTCTTTGCCTGCATTGATCAGTTCAGGATCTTCTTCACCTTTAGCAGGTGGTGGGCCAAATGCGAGTAAACCATTTTCAGAATGTAAAAAAACATCTTTGTCTGATGGTAAATAATTCGAAATTTTAGTCGGGAGACCAATACCTAAATTGACATAAGCACCGTCTGGAATATCTTGTGCAACACGTTCTGCAATTTGGTCTCGAGTTAGTTTTGTATAGCTCATCTTATTCTCCGACTTCAATTACTGTGCAGGTTTTGCAGCAACAACATGCTGTATAAAGATGCCCGGCGTGATGATGTGTTCAGGATCAAGCGCCCCAAGTTCAACAACCTCAGTGACTTGAGCAATGGTGATATCCGCTGCCATTGCCATGATTGGGCCAAAGTTGCGCGCTGATTTGTTATAAACCAAGTTGCCCCAACGATCGCCTTGATGTGCCTTAATTAATGCAAAATCAGCTTTGATTGGATTCTCCAAAACGAAATCTTTCCCTTCATAATGGAGAGTAGGCTTAGCTTCTGCCAGTAATGTACCAAAACCTGTTGGTGTATAAATCGGCCCTAATCCCATACCTGCTGCTTGGATTCGACAAGCTAAGTTGCCTTGTGGTACCAGTTCGAGTTCGATTTTACCTTCACGATAAAGGTCATCGAATACCCAAGAGTCTGACTGACGTGGGAATGAACAAATGATTTTACGGACAGCACCTGTTTTTAATAGTTTTGCTAAACCATAATCGCCATTGCCTGCATTATTATTGATAATAACGAGGTCTTTGACGCCAAGTTCAATCAAACCATCAATGAGTTCTGCCGGTTGTCCTGCCGTACCAAAACCACCAATCATGATGGTTGAGCCATCTGTAATTTGGGAAAGTACTTCTTTCATGGATAAAGAGCTTTTATCGATCATAAGACTGAACCTTTGTCTATGTTTCTAAATTTCTATGCATAGATGAGTCAATGCATATCTATGCGCAGATATCTAACAAATTGAATAAACTGTGAGATAAGAGGGAATATCTCACAGTCCTCATGTTAATTAAGCACTTACACGGCGACGATCAACTTCAGTAGTTGGTGCATTGTCTTGTTCTTTGACCAATTCAACATTGAACGTAATGTGTTTGAATGGTTTGTTTACACCGCGACGAGCAATTTCCGCTTCATCTGTTACGTCTACAGCAGTTGCAACGAGACCATCACGGGTTGCAAAGGCAAAGTCATCCCAAAGATATTTGTCACCTTCAATATTAAATTGAGTCGTGAGTTTGCGATAACCGGGTGCAGAGACGAAATAATGAACGTGAGAAGGGCGATTACCATGACGACCTAGCAAATTTAAAACAGCTTGCGTTGTACCTTCAGGTGGGCAACCATAACCCACAGGCATGGTGGTTTGTGCAATGTATTGACCATTTGCATCAGAAAGAATTGTACGACGTAAATTGAAGTCAGATTGTGACTTATCAAAGAAAGAATAGTTACCTAAACTGTTGGCATGCCAAACTTCAACTTTAGCGCCTTCAATGATATTACCGTCTGTATCTGTTACAGAACCTTCAATGAATAAAGTATCGATTTTATCGCTTTCAGAGCCATCATCCATACGAGCGAAGCCTACAGATTCTGGCGCGCCAGCAACGTATAGTGGACCTTCGATTGTACGTGGTGTACCGCCCGTAATACCTGCTTTAGCATCAGCTTCATCAGCACGTAAATCTAAATAATGTTCAAGACCTAAGCCAGCAGCTAAAAGACCAAGTTCGTTGGCTTGTCCTGCATCGGTAAAATATTCTAAACCTTTCCAGAGCTCGGACTGAGAAATATCCAAATCCTCAATCGCTTGAAATAAATCGCCAAGTAAGCGTACAACAATTTTTTGAATACGTGGATTCACTTCGCCTGTTGCAGTGTCTACGTTCATTTCCTTGACTAATTTATCTATTTCTTGACGGTTCATACAGATTCTCCTGAAGTATGAAAATATTTACGTGGTTGGCTTTGCTTGCATTAATTTGCTTGCTCTTTTGCTCGCCACATTCCTTGTTATTGCTGTAATTTAAAAAATTAAGTTGGGTGTGATGCGAAAGGCTTAGCTGTCATCATCACGAATTGAAGAAGGGTGACGATTAAGCGCCATCACTTCAATATTCATATAAGGGTATAATGGTAAGCCTTGTAAAATATTGTGAAGTTCTTCATTGCTCTCCACATCAAAAATACTGATGTTTGAATATTGCCCAGTCACACGCCAAATATGACGCCATTTGCCTTGACGCTGTAAATCTTGTGAATAAGCCTTTTCAATCATTTTAATTTCATTGGCTTTTTCTACTGGCATATCGAGTGGGATATGTACATCCATTCGTACTTGGAAAAGCATATTCATTCCTTTCATTATTGACGACGCATGTTGTCGATTTTGTCTTCATCTAATTCAATCCCTAAGCCTGCACCTGTCGGTATTTTTAGCTCGAAATTTTCATATTGAAGTGGTGTTTTTAAAATATCTTCAGTCAATAACAAGGGGCCAAACAACTCAGTGCCATATGCTAAATTACTGAATGTTGAAAATACGTGAGCAGATGCAATCGTTCCGACTGGACCTTCTAACATCGTGCCGCCATACAGATCGATCCCTGCAAGATTCGCCAATTTACCAACTTCACAAGCTTCGATTAAACCACCAGATTGAGCGACCTTAACTGCAAAGACTGATGCTGCATTGCGTTTAGCAAGTTCATAAGCACTTTGTGGTCCAAAGAGTGATTCATCAGCCATGATCGCAAGATCAAATTTTCGTGTTAAGCGTTGCATTGCATCAATATTGTGAATTGCGCAAGGTTGTTCAATCAGATCTACACCACCAGCTTGAAGCATTTGAATGCCTTTAATTGCATTTAGCTCTGACCAAGCACGATTGACATCAACACGAATAGAAATGTCAGAACCTAATGCTTTTTTAATAGTGAGCACGTGTTCTACATCTTGCTCTACAGGACGTGAACCAATTTTTAATTTGAAAATATTGTGACGTTTAGCTGCAATCATTTTCTCAGCTTCAGCAATATCCTTTTCAGTATTGCCAGAAGCCAAAACCCATAACACTGGAATACGGTCACGTAAGCGACCACCTAGCACTTCACTCAGTGGCAAGCCTAAACGCTGAGTTTGGATATCCAACAATGCAGTTTGAATCGCACATTTGGCAAAGCGATTACCGTTGATGTTACGGTTAATGACTTGCATCGTTTGGGCGATATTCATAGCACCTAATGTTTTGAGTAATGGTGCGAAATACGTTTCAATATTGGTTTTTACACTTTCAGGACTTTCTTCAGCATAGCCTAAACCGCCAATCGTGGTTGCTTCACCCCAACCGACCAGTCCATCTTCAGTGGTGACTTTGATGAGTACCAAGGTTTGAGTTTGCATCGTTGCGACCGCCATCTTGTGAGGGCGAATCGTTGGAATTTCGACTAATAGCGTTTCTATGGACTTATACATCTGCGTATTTCTTAAGTATCAATCTATTTATATACCCTAAATTAATGTAAAATCTTTAACTAGGCTCAATTTGGTATTTTTAGATACTTTTTAGGTATATTAAATGGAATTAAGACATCTTCGATATTTTGTCACTGTTGTAGAAGAGCAAAGTATTACCAAAGCCGCTGAGAAATTATGTATGGCCCAACCTCCGTTGAGTCGACAAATTCAGAAGCTAGAAGAAGAGCTGGGAATTTTATTATTTGAACGAGGCTCAAGACCTGTACGAACTACAGAAGCAGGGCAGTTTTTTTATCAGCATGCTGTACAGATTTTAACCCATACAGCACAAGCAACGTCAATGGCAAAGCGGATTAGTTCGGTCAATAAAATTGTTCGTATTGGTTATGTCAGTTCACTTTTATATGCTTTACTACCGCAAATTATTTATCTATTTCGTCAAAATAATCCAGAAATCGAAGTAGAGCTGATCGAGTGTGGAACCAAAGATCAAATTGAAGCACTGAAACAAGGAAAAATTGATTTGGGATTTGGGCGTTTAAGAATTAGCGATCCTGCTATTAAACGTATTTTACTCAGAGAAGAAAAATTAAAATTAGCAGTACATAAAAATCATCATTTAGCTGAATATATTGATCAAGGTATTTATTTATCACAAATTATTAACGAGCCTATTTTTTCTTATCCTGCATCGCAAAAGCCAAACTTCTCAACACTTATTCAATCTATTTTTACTGAATTAGGACTTGTGCCGAAAGACATGATTGAAGTTCGAGAAATTCACTTGGCACTTGGATTAGTTTCTTCAGGTGAGGGGATTTGTATTATCCCTGAAAGTGCTAGTGATATTGGTATGAAGAATTTAGTTTATATTCCAATTTTAGATGTAGAAGCTTATAGTCCAATTTCCTTATCAGTTCGAAATATGGACCAAAGCAACTATATTCCAAGTATCTTGGATTGTATCAAGAATGTATTTGAAGAAGAAAATATGGTACTTAAAACCAGTGATTCAACTTAACTGTATTCGCTCCAACCTAATCCTTAGTCGTTTGTGCTGATTTTAATTCTGTCTTTATCGGTTGTGGCGTGGTTGGTGTTTTCTTGGTTAAAACCAAATGTGCAATGACACCAATACAGATTCCCCAAAATACTGAACTTAGGCCTAAAAAGTGCATGCCTGATGCTGTGGCAAGAAAAGTGATCAAAGCTGCTTCTCGTTGAGATTCATTTTTCATAGCGACTGAAATATTGGTTGCAATCGCACCTAATAAGGCTAAACCTGCAAGTGCAGCAACGAGCTCTTTAGGTAGTAAACTAAACAGCATGACAATACTGCCAGCAAATAAGCCACCTAGAATATAAAAAATACCATTGGCAATCCCTGCAATATATCGCTTTTCTTTTAGCTCATGTGCATCTTTTCCCATACACAGCGCAGCTGTAATCGATGCAAGTACGATGGTGATTCCCCCGACACATGCAACGGCCAAAGACGCAATACTGGTTACTGTAATAATAGGTTTTGCAGGCGTGTCATAACCACTGAGTTTCATAATGGCCATGCCGGGTAAAAACTGCCCAGTCAGGCTGACTAAAATAAGGGGAATAGCAAGGTTTAAGGTGGAATCCCAAGTCCATTCAGGTTGGATAAATTGTGGAATCGCCAAGGTAAAATTAACATCGACAGGATTCATTTTACCCAGTAGGAGACTGAGAACGACACCAGCAACAAGTACCCAAACCATGGCATAACGTGGTGTTAAACGTTTAGCAAAGAGGAAAACCAAGAGCATACTGAACACGATTAAGGGCATACTATCTGTTGCAGTAAATAAACCTAATCCAAATTGAAATAATATGCCTGCCATCATGCCTGCGGCGACATCTTGTGGGATCCACTTTAGTAATTTATCAAAATAACCTGTGATGCCAATCATTAAAATTACTACAGCAGTGGTGATGTAAGCTGCTACAGCTTCATTTAAAGAGACATGGGGAAATAATGTGACCAGTAAAGCAGTACCGGGTGCTGACCATGCTGTAATGACAGGTGTTTTGAATTTAATCGATAAATAGATCCCTGCAACAGCTGCACCAATTGAGATTCCCCAAATCCACGAGATCATCATGGCATTGGAAACATGGGCTTGCTGTGCTGCTTGGAAAAAGATGATCAATGGCCCTGAATAGGAAATAAGAACAGCTAGAAATCCTGCAACAGTCGCTGAGATAGACCAATCTTTTTTTAATGTTTGCAATAGATTTGCCATTGTTTACTTCCTTGCTCAATGGTTATTTTTATCGACTGATATTACATCCATATGTCTATAGCGTATTTTATTGAGCGATTAAAACTGAATTTAATTTTTAATCATCACGGCATAGTAAATATGTTATGTAACATCAGTTGTTTTATATTTATTGATCAGAATAAAACTGAGTTTAACCCTGATCGCCACCACCAACAGGAACAACTGTTCCTGTCATATATGAAGAATCATCAGATGCAAGGAATACGATGGCATTGACTTGTTCTTGAATTGATCCATAACGGCCCATGAAAGTACGATCAATGGTTTGATCAACAACTTCTTGCATCCACAGTTTTTCATGGTCAGAAAGTGGCTTAGCATTTCTAGGCACTTTACGTGGCGGTGCTTCTGTACCACCTGTTGCAATCGCATTCACTCGGATACCATTTTTGGCATGTTCAAAAGCAAGTGAAGCGGTTAATCCGTTCACACCACCTTTTGACGCAGAGTAGGGTACACGGTTAATACCACGCGTTGCAATTGAAGACACATTTACAATCGTACCTTTTTGATTTTTAATCATTTCAGGAAGCACTGCTCGACAACACCATAGCGTTGGAAATAAAGAGCGATTCACTTCTTTGATGATTTCCTCTTCAGAAAACTCTTGAAAAGGTTTCATCCAAATTGCACCACCGACATTGTTAATGAGGACATCGACACGTCCATAAGTTGCAATGGCTTTTTCAACGACAGCTTGTGCACCTGAAAAGCTTTCTAAGTCTGCATTGATGGTGATAGCATCACCACCATTGCGTTTAATTTCAGCAAGAACTTCTTCCACAAATTCAGAGCGATCGGCCAAAACTGCTTGAGCACCTTCTAGCGTGACTTGTAGGGCGACTCCGCGTCCAATCCCTTGTGCTGCACCTGTAACAATAACAACTTTATTTTCAAAGCGCTTATTCATGGCATTCTTCTCCTCAAATATAAATGTTTAAAACGACTTATTAATTGGCAGAGAATTTTTCGAACAAAAAGCTTTTTGGTTTAATGCCTTCCGTATCTAACCAACCACGTACAGCTTCGACCATTGGAACTGGACCACATAGGTAAATATCGACATCACCTTGATTTAACCAATCATTTTCAACATGACTGGTCACATAACCTTTACGTTCATGCTGACTGTCTGCATGAGCAACAACGGTACGGTATTCAAACCAAGCATGTTTTTCTTGTAATTCATTTAACTTTTCAATTGCGACTAGGTCGAAGTCATTTGTTACGCCAAAAACTAAACGAACAGGTTGCTCTGAATGTTTTTCTTCAAGTACTTGCAACATCGACATGAATGGGGCAATACCTGTTCCGCCTGCGAGCATGAGTACAGGACGGGTGACATCACGTAAATAGAAACTTCCAAATGGACCTGTAAACGTCATTTTGTCGCCAGCTTTGACATCTTTACTGAGAAATTCACTCATTTTCCCGTTCGGAACATTACGGACCACAAAACCTGTTAAGCGATTGCCCGGTTTTGAACTAAATGAATATGAACGCGTTTCAGTTGTTCCAGGAATGCCAACATTGACATATTGTCCAGCAAGGAAATGAATATCAGGCTGTCCTTCATCCAATTGAATATCAAAAGTAATGGTTGAATCAGATAGGTTTTCAACACGAGACAGTGTGCCCTGAAATTGATGAATTTCAGTTTTACAAACATCCGATGAAGCTGCGATTTTAAATACAGCATCTGAAGTCGGTTTACATTGACAGGCCAAGATATAACCTTGTTCAGCTTCTTCAGGCGTCAATGCATCTTCAATGTAATTTTCTTCAGGCATATCATACGTGCCTGACTCACAGAAGGCACGGCAGGTACCACATGCGCCATCACGGCAATCTAAAGGAATATTAATTTTTTGACGGTATGCAGCATCTGAAAGCGTTTCATCTTGTGCAACTGAAATAAAGCGAGTTACGCCATCTTCAAATTGAAGTGCAATATTATGGCTTGACATGGCAGAATCCTTTTAATCTATACAAATCTTCTGCCGCTCAGTCAAATTTCCTTTAGCCTGAACGGCGAACCTTGCTGTCTGTTTAAAATATTTGTAACAGACAGTCTTAGAGGTGATAAATATCAATCACTTGGTTGATGTAATCATTTTTTAGCACCACATATTTGCTTAAAATCTGTGGTTGTTCGCCTGAAAAATCGATTTCATAACGTGACATACCAAAATAGCTATAATTGGTTTTATAACGGAAACTTAGCGTATTCCAATTAAAGCGTACTGTGACTTTGTCACCTTCTCGTGCAATAACTTCAACATTGGTAATGTTATGGCTGGTACGCGTATCTGGCATGGTTGCAGAAGAGCGTTCAGTTTTGATACGGAACACACGATCTTCAAGCCCTTGACGATCTGGATAATAAATCAGGGAAATTTCAGACTGTGGATCTTCAGTCAGTTTGTCATCATCATCCCAAGCAGGCATCCAAAAAGAAGCACTGGATGCATAGCACGTTAACCAATCATCCCACTGTTCATCATCCAAAAAACGAGCTTCGCGATAGAGAAATTGGCTGATATTTTCGATACTTGCTTTATCAATTGTTGCAGTCGCATTCATATTGTTTCTCCTTAATCAACCAAATCCAAACCAACGAGTTCTTTTTCTGCTTCGATGGCATGTTTCATGGTTTTTAACCAATATTGATGCTGTGCAAGATAAAGCCCTTCATCTTCAGTTTTGATACAGCTAATCGCAGGTTTTAGACCAATTTCGTTGGCTGCATCATCAGCGCCTTGAATCCAATGCTTTGAACCGCGACACATGTCATTCCATTCCAACTCAATACCGGCATAACCTGCTTGGCAAGCACGGAATTCCTCAAGATCGTCTGGCGTTGCCATACCTGAGGCATTGAAGAAATCTTCATATTGGCGAATACGACGTGTACGCGCTTCGGCAGATTCACCGACTGGTGCAATACAGTAAATGGTCACTTCAGATTTATTGACTGAAATTGGACGTACCACACGAATTTGGGAACCAAACTGGTCCATTAAATAGACGTTTGGATATAGACACAGGTTACGTGAACGCTCAATCATCCATTTCGACATCGGCGCACCGAATTTTTCAGTATATTCATCGGCTTTGGCGTAGTTTGGACGATCTTCTGGGTTTGCCCATTGCGTCCAAAGCAGCATGTGACCATTGTCAAAACCGTATGAGCCACCGCCTTGTTTGCCCCATGAACCTGCGCTCATCGCACGGACATTGTCAGCAGCTTCTTTCTCTTTACGTTGTTGAGTTGTCGCAGCGTAGTTCCAATGTACTGCTGAAACGTGATAACCATCAGCACCATTTTCAGCGGTTAATTTCCAGTTACCTTCAAAAGTGTAAGTAGAAGAACCACGTAATACTTCTAAACCTTGCTCAGACTGATCAACAATCATGTCAATGATTTTGGTTGTTTCACCTAAGAACTCTTCTAAACTTGGAACGTCTGGATTTAAGCTACCGAATAGGAAACCTTTGTAGTTTTCAAAACGTGCAACTTTTTTCAGGTCATGTGAACCATCTTTATTGAAACAGTCTGAATAACCTGCATCCGCTGGATCTTTAACTTTGAGTAATTTTCCAGAATTATTAAACGTCCAACCATGGAAAGGACAGGTATAAGTTGCTTTATTACCGCGTTTATAACGACAAAGTTGCGCGCCACGGTGTGAACAGGCATTGATCATTGCATTTAGTTCACCATTACGGTTTCGTGCAATTACAATGGGCTGACGACCCATGTAAGTCGTGTAGTAGTCATTATTGTTTGGAATTTGGCTTTCGTGTGCCAAATAAACCCAATTGCCTTCAAAAATGTATTTCAATTCAAGGTCAAATAAGGCTTGGTCTGTAAATACTGAGCGATGTAATTTAAATTCACCTGTTTCAAAATTATCGACAAGTAACTCATCAATACGATCAAGATGGCTGGTGTTAATTACTGGAATACGAGGCATGTCTGTTCTCCGACTATCCGTGTGGTGATAGGGCTGAGGCTGTTTGATCTAAACCCCAGACGAGTCATCAATTTTGGTATTTTTGTTATGCGCTTGCGCGACGACGATCTACTTCTGTTGAAGGTGCTTGTGTTTGATCTTTGACCAATTCAACATTAAAAGTAATCTGTTTAAATGGCTTGTTTAAACCACGATGAGCAATTTCAGCTTCATCAGTTACATCAACAGCAGTCGCGACTAAACCATCACGTGTTGCAAAGGCAAAGTCATCCCAAAGGTATTGGTCACCTTCGATATTAAATTGTGTAGTGAGCTTGCGATAACCTGGTGCAGAAATGAAATAATGTACGTGAGAAGGACGATTGCCATGACGACCAAGCATATTTAAAACAGCCTGTGTTGTACCTTCAGGCGGACAACCATAACCAACAGGCATGGTGGTTTGAGCAACATACTTTCCATTTACATCTGCTAAAATGCTACGACGTAGATTAAAATCAGATTGTGATTTATCAAAGAAAGAATAGTTACCTAGACTATTGGCATGCCAAATTTCAACTTTAGCATTTGGGATAATGTTGCCATTGATATCGGTAACAATACCTTCAATGAATAAAGTATCGATTTTATCGGTTTCAGAACCATCATCCATACGGGCAAAGCCTACAGACTCTGGTGCACCTGCAACGTATAATGGGCCTTCGATAGTACGTGGTGTTCCCCCAGTAATGCCTGCTTTAGCATCTGCTTCGTCAGCACGTAAGTCTAAATAATGTTCTAAGCCTAAACCTGCTGCTAAAAGACCAAGTTCATTCGCTTGACCTGCGTCAGTAAAATATTCTAGACCTTTCCATAATTCAGATTGAGAGATATCTAAGTCTTCAATGGCTTCAAAAAGGTCAGCAAGCAAACGAACAATAATTTGTTGTACACGATGATTGACAGTACCAGTCGCCGTTTCCACGTTCATTTGCTTAACTAAAGCATCAATTTCTTGACGATTCATACGATTGCTCCTAAATATGAGTGGTTTGGCATGTGACTCGCAGTGATTGAAATTCTGCTTACTGCATTGCTGACCACTTTTCATGTCCTACTTGAATAAGACTTAAAAAGTTGAACATGCATCGCTTATTCATTTGGCTGACTGAATTAAATTAATTCGCTTGGCATTGTGAAAAGTTTTGCAATCTTGCTTTTCATCTTACTTTTATATACCTTAAAAGAATGGATGATCGCTGTCTAAGATCAAATTTGCATTTATTTATATCTTAAAGGTATGGAGTTGAAATGGAACTCAGACATTTACGCTATTTTGTTGCTGTTGTTGAAGAGCAAAGTTTTACAAAAGCCGCAGAAAAGCTTTTTATCGCTCAGCCACCATTAAGTCGGCAAATCCAAAACCTTGAAAGTGAACTAGGAATTGCACTTTTTGAAAGAGGAAGCCGTCCATTGAAAACCACAGAAGCAGGGCAATTCTTCTATCAGCATGCTGTTAAACTTTTGTCTAATGCGGAAGAAGTAAAGTCGATGACTAAGCGTATTGGCTTGATAGAAAAAACAGTAACAATGGGTTTTGTTGGATCTTTACTCTATGGATTGCTACCGAAAATTGTTTATATGTTTCGTCAGCAACAACCTCACCTTAAAATAGAATTGGTGGAAATGAGCACCAAAGATCAAATTCAAGCTTTAAAAGAAGGCAAAATAGATGTTGGATTTGGACGTTTGAGAATTTCAGACCCTGCAGTGCGACGCGTATTATTACGTGAAGAACCTTTAATGGTTGCTGTACATACCAGCCATCCCTTAGCTTCGGATTTAAAAGGAACATATTTAGCAGATATTGAAGATGAAAATTTATTCCTTTATCCAAGCCATCCCAAACCAAATTTTTCAACACAGGTACGCAATATCTTTTCAGAACACGGATTAGATCCGAAAAATTTAAAAGAGGTCAGAGAAATTCAGCTTGCATTGGGTCTTGTTGCTGCCGGTGAAGGGATTTGTATCGTGCCAGAAAGTGCAAAAACGATTCAATTACCGAATTTAAACTATATTCCACTCTTAGACAGTTCTGCGAAAAGCCCAATTTTCCTCGCTATCCGTTGCATGGATGAAAGTGAAAATATTCGTTCTTTATTTGATTGTATTTATCAGGTTTATGATTTGGAAGGATTTCAATATGATCGCAATCATATATAAGTATAAATATTATGTGAATAGTAATGTATTGATTAATCAGGGCAAATCATCAGATTTGTCCTGAAGGGCGTTCGAAAAATATCAAGAATGGGTAAAAATAATAAAATTAAAAGAAAAAATAATAAAAACAAGAACGAATTATTCTCAAATTTCATTTTCAATCTATTGTTTATAAAATGTTTTTAATTAATCCGACCTTTTAGGTATGAATATATATGCAATCGGTTTTGGACAAAAAATAACAGTTGCCTCATTGTTTGGAAAATTTTATCACGTTTCACAGCAGGAGGCTGAACATGCAAACGAATAAATTGAATATAAATAGCATTGTGGATGAGGCTAAATTTACACCATTTCATTGGAGTGTTTTGTTGTGGTGTTTGATGATCATTATTTTTGATGGTTATGACTTGGTGATTTACGGTGTCGCGCTGCCATTGTTAATGCAAGAGTGGGGGTTATCCGCTGTTCAAGCAGGATTATTGGCCAGTACTGCACTTTTTGGGATGATGTTCGGTGCAATGAGTTTTGGCACACTTTCAGATAAATTAGGTCGTAAGAAAACCATTATGATCTGTGTGGCTATTTTTAGTGGTTTTACTTTCTTAGGCTCATTTACGACGACACCTGTAGAATTTGGAATTTTAAGATTCCTTGCAGGCTTAGGCATTGGTGGTGTTATGCCGAATGTCGTTGCTTTGATGACAGAATATGCACCTAAACGTATCCGTAGCACACTTGTCGCTGTGATGTTTAGTGGTTATGCAATTGGTGGGATGACTTCAGCACTACTTGGTGCGTGGTTAGTTGCTGATTATGGCTGGAAAATCATGTTCTACATTGCAGGACTACCATTGCTTTGCTTGCCTTTAATCTGGAAATTCTTACCTGAATCGCTGATGTTTCTGACTAAAAAGGGTGAGACTCAAAAAGTTGCTGAAATTGTTAAAAAGATTTCTCCACAACAAGTAATTACGCCAGAAACAACATTTGTATTGAATGAAGCGACGATTGGAGATGAAGCACCACTGAAAGCCTTATTCCAACAAGGACGCACGACAAGTACCATCATGTTTTGGATTGCTTTCTTCATGTGTCTACTTATGGTGTACGCACTTGGTAGTTGGTTACCAAAACTTATGATTCAAGCAGGGTATTCGCTTGGTGCAAGTATGTTATTCCTATTCGCGCTTAATATCGGCGGTATGATAGGTGCAATTGGTGGTGGTGTATTAGCAGATCGTTTCCATCTTAAACCTGTATTAATCGTGATGTTTACTGTGGGCGCAGCGGCATTAGTTTTACTTGGGTTTAAGAGTCAACAAGTTCTTTTATATAGCTTAATCGCAATTGCAGGCGCTGCAACCATCGGTTCCCAAATTCTACTCTATACTTTCGTTGCACAATTTTATCCAGCCGCAGTTCGTTCTACAGGCATGGGCTGGGCTTCAGGAATAGGCCGAATTGGAGCAATCGTTGGACCAGTTTTAACAGGTGCTTTACTTACGCTACAACTTCCACATCAACTGAACTTTATGATCATTGCTATCCCAGGTGTAATTGCAGCTTTAGCCATACTTATGGTGAACTTAAAAGCATCTGTTGAAAGTAAATCTAAAGACACAGCAGCGTATCAAAAATCAACAACGATTAAAGCCAGTAATTCATCAATTTAATTAACGACTTGTCACATTCATCATTTTACGGAAGGTTTTACCAACCTTCTGTAGAGGAATTCATCTGTATCAATATAGGAATTGAGATACAGCTTTAAAGGATTAAACATGCAAACCACTGTAAAAACATTACTTTCTATTTTAATCGGCAATTTATGTATGACAGGCTTGAGTCATGCAGATGGCGGAAATGACAACCAATTTAAACTCGTATTAAAAAATGCATTTATTGAACGTAATTTTGATCGAGATGATTTAAAAGATCCAGGGAGTTGGTCACAAGGGATTTCAGGTTTTTATAATTCAAAATATATTCCGACAGTTTTAGAAGTTGCGGATAAACCAATAGAATTAGGTTTAGATGCATCATTGCAATATGCCTATCGTTTAAGTGATGACCGACATGTGAATGATACGGTTTTGCCTTTCGATAAAAATACACAAACTCAAGATCGTAACTTCTTTAAATATGGTGCGACATTTAAAGCACGCTACGATCAAACAGAATTAAAAGTAGGTGAACTTTGGTTAGATCTACCGATTACTTCAGTGGATGCGAGTCGTCAATTAATCAGCTCATATTGGGGTGGACAACTTCAATCTAAAATTACAGATAAATTTAAACTTGAATTAGGACGAGTTGAGCAAGTTTCACCTCGTTATCAAGAAGGTTTTCATCGTTTTTCTTATACTGTAAATGGGCAAAAGCATGAGTCAGAGGGACTGAATTATGTCGACCTTAAATATGATGTGACGCCTAATTTAAAAGCTGAATATTATTATGGTGATTTGGAAGATTTATATGATAAACATTATGTCGGCTTGGAATATTCATGGAAAAATGAGTATTTAAAATCACAGACACGGTTGAAATATTTCAGATCTGCAGATTCTGGTGATGCAAAAGCAGGAGAGATTGATAACCATAATTTTGGGGTTTTAGAGAAAATATTTGTCGGAAATCACAATGCAGCATTGGGTTATCAACAAATTTCTGGTGATACAGCTTATCCACTGCCTGATGGATTCTTGCCAGAGTTGTATTTTATTAACTGGAACGCAACGGGTTTCTTTAAGAAAGATGAAAAATCTATCCATGCAGTCTATGGCTATGATTTTAAAAATTATGTTCCCGGTTTAAATGCGTTGGCAAAATATGCGTATGGTTATGATTTTAAAGATGCACAAGGTCGAGACAATAAAGAATCAGAGTTGAATTTGATTCTTGCATATCAATTTCAAAATCCATCATTGAAAGGTTTAGCATTTCAATGGTTATACATAGACTATGATATTGATCATGGAAATTCATTTCAGGAAAATCGTATCTTAACGACTTATACCAAGAAGTTTTGATGGTTCTAGAATGAAACTTTGCTTTGATCGATCGCTAATATTCTAGTCCAATCAACGCATTATATTCTGATGGTACTTTAGACCAACGATCTTATAAACATACCAATAAAAACCCCCTGAATTTTTGAAATTCAGGGGGTTTTTGATTCTATGGTGTGTTTAATTTATAAGAAAACTATGAGCAAAATCACACCTAATACAACGCGATACCACGCAAATACTCTTAGGGTATGTCTTTCAACAAACTTAACTAAAGCTTTAACAACCAGAAGCGCCGCAATAAATGCAGCAACGAAGCCAACAGAAATATTGACTAAATTATCAGAAGTAAGGACATCGGCATTACGGATCAAGTCATAAGTCGCAGCACCGAGCATGGTTGGCATTGCAAGAAAGAAAGAAAATTCTGTTGCTGCTTTACGAGATAAGCCTGCCAACATTCCCCCGATAATGGTTGCACCTGAACGAGAAGTTCCTGGAATCATGGCAACACATTGTGCAAATCCGACAATGATTGCTTGTTTAATCGTAATATCAGTCGCTTCAATGGTTTTGGGTTCAAACTTTCTTGCTTCAACAGCAAAAATAATTAATCCACCAATGATCAGGGCACAAGCGACGACAAGCGGGCTAAATAAAACTTGCTTAATAAAATCAACGGCTAAAACCCCAATGACCACTGCTGGGATAAAAGCGAGCAATACATTGATTGCAAAACGTCTCGCGTGGACATCCCCAGAAAAAAAACCTTTAACGAGCTCTACAATTTTTTGTCGATATAGCCAACAAACGGCTAAAATTGCACCAAGTTGGATGACCACTTCAAAAACTCGACCACCATCCGAATGGAAATCGATTAAATGTCCAAAAAGAATTAAATGCCCAGTACTTGAAATAGGTAGAAATTCAGTTAATCCTTCGATTAAACCCAAAAATAAGGCTTTAAAAAGCTCAAAATTTTCCATAAATTAAACAATTGATTGGTTATAAAAATTTGAATCATTTTCAATGTATTTCGATATTTTTAGAAATAGAAAATTGTAAATTTTTACGTTTATTCAAAGGCTCGCTATTGTGCTGATATTTATATCGGGCAATCAGTATAAAATTGGTTCATATTTTTTTGATCTTTCACGTTCAAAGTAACTCGATAAGTAGCATAAACAGATTGGTAAAATTAACTCAACAGTATGTTATAATTTGTAATATGTAATCGATTAAGATCGTAATTAAAGCGTTCTTATATAAAAGCTGCCTAACCGCAGCTTTTTTAATTCAAATCGTTTTTTATCGAAAATGTTATTTTGGTACGTTTATTGAATGTTTTGTTCACGCTAAATTTGGACGTGCATCATTTTTTAAATGAACTAGATTTTATCAACGAATAGCTCAAACTCGATAGGGGCTCAGCAATGACAAATCCAAATCCTTCAGCGGGTTTGCTTGAACGCTTATTTAAATTAAGCGAGAACAAAACAACGTTTAGAACCGAAATACTTGCGGGTTTAACGACATTTTTAACGATGTGTTACATCATTATTGTAAACCCGTTGATCTTATCTGAAACAGGAATGGATCATGGTGCTGTATTTGTAGCAACCTGTTTGGCTGCTGCAATCGGTTGTTTTGTAATGGGAATTATCGCAAATTATCCTATTGCACTTGCACCAGGTATGGGTTTAAACGCTTATTTTACTTATTCTGTATGTTTGGGTATGGGCGTTCCTTGGCAAACTGCATTGGCTGCGGTCTTTGTTTCAGGTTTGGTGTTCATTGCGATCAGTATGTTTAAGATCCGTGAAGCGATTGTCAATGCGATTCCAATGTCTTTGAAATTTGCAATCGGTGGCGGAATTGGTTTATTCCTTGCGCTTATCGCATTGAAAAACTCAGGTATTATTGTTGCAAATCAAGCCACTTTAGTGGGCTTGGGAGATTTGAAACAACCAACAGTTTTATTGACTTTACTTGGTTTTACAATGATTGCTGTGATGCATCATTTTAAAATCCGTGGCGCTATTATTATCAGTATTCTTGTGATTACAGGTATTGCAACAGCGCTGGGTATAAATGAATTCAAAGGTGTAGTCGGTACAATTCCTTCAATCGCGCCTACATTCTTACAGATGAACTTTGAAGGTTTGTTTACTGCAAGTTTAGTTGGTGTGATTTTTGTATTCTTCCTTGTCGATCTATTCGATTCTACAGGTACGCTTGTTGGTGTTTCGCATCGTGCAGGCTTATTGAAAGATGGTAAATTACCACGTTTGAAGAAAGCCTTATTTGCTGACTCAACTGCGATTGTTGCAGGTGCTGCTTTAGGTACATCTTCGACGACACCTTATATTGAATCTTCAGCTGGTGTTGCAGCTGGTGGTCGTACAGGTTTAACAGCAGTTGTAGTCGGTATTTTATTTATTGCCTGTTTATTCTTAGCACCATTGGCACAGTCGGTTCCTGGTTTTGCAACTGCTCCAGCATTGCTATTTGTTGGTGTGTTGATGATTCAAGGTATTACCAATATTGATTGGGATGACATCACAGAAGCTGTTCCAGCATTCTTAACCATCGTATTCATGCCATTTACCTATTCAATTGCAGATGGCATCGCAATGGGCTTTATTAGCTATGCAGTGATAAAATTATTTACGGGTAAGGCAAAGACTGTTCCTTATATGGTTTGGATCATTGCTTTACTTTGGGTGATTAAATTTATTGCATTTGGTGGATAATTTCTCCAATCAATGAAAGGGTGTAAACTCAGTTTGCACCCTTTTTTGTTTAAGATGATTAAAGAATTTTTAGTTTGAAAGAAGTTATTTAACTGATTACGAGTTTTTGACTTTGGATTTTTGAGGATAGAACATGAATAGAAATGAACTCATACGTGCTTTACCAAAAGCAGAATTGCATGTGCATATTGAAGGGACGTTTGAGCCAGAACTCATGTTTGCCATTGCTCAACGTAACCAGATTGATATTCCATACAAATCTGTAGAAGAAGTGAAACAGGCCTATAACTTTCATAATTTACAGTCTTTTCTTGATATTTATTATGCAGGTGCCAATGTACTTGTACATGAACAAGACTTTTACGATTTAGCTTGGGCATATTTTGAGAAATGTGCTGAAGATAAAGTTGTACATACAGAAATGTTCTTTGACCCACAAACGCATACAGATCGTGGTGTTGAATTTGCAACGGTGATCAATGGTTTGCAGCGTGCTTGTGATGATGCTGCAACAAAATTAGGTATTTCTTCACGTTTGATTATGTGTTTTTTACGCCATTTAAGTGAAGAAGCAGCATTTCAAACCTTAGAACAAGCTTTGCCATATAAAGATCAAATTATTGGCATCGGACTTGACTCAAGTGAAGTGGGACATCCACCTGCTAAATTCGAACGTGTATTTGCAAAGGCACGTGAGGCAGGTTTCTTAGTGGTTGCACATGCTGGTGAAGAAGGTCCAGCTGAGTATGTGTGGGAAGCTTTGGATTTATTGAAAGTGAATCGTATTGACCATGGTGTACGTTCAGAAGAAGATCCTAAACTCATGCAACGCTTAATTGCTGAAAAAATGCCTTTGACAGTGTGTCCGCTGAGTAATCTTAAATTGTGTGTGGTTGATGATATGGCACAACACAACATTCACAGATTATTAAAGCAGGGCGTACATGTGACGGTGAATTCAGATGACCCATCATATTTTGGTGGTTATATGAATGATAATTTCTTCGCAATCGCTGAAGCACTTGATTTGAATCACGATGAGTTAAAGCAGTTGGCTAAAAATTCATTTGAAGCTTCATTCATTTCAGATGACGAAAAGCAGAAATGGAACAATCAAATCGATGCATTGGTTTAAATAACGATTTATTCTCAGTTATTCTAAAGTGACAATGATAAAGCAGTGTTCATACACTGCTTTTTTAATGAGGACAATATGTTAAAGCGCTTGCTGATTTTACTTTTTGTATTGTTGATCATAGGCGTTGTGATATTCGCTTATACAGGAAATCAAAAACAATCCACGGTACAAAGAATACTGAAACCATGGATTGCATTGCAGTGTGATAATGAATTGAAAGCTTCCAAGTTGTGGCAGGTTTCTTCTTTATTTTTAACGGCGGATCAACAAAACCATGCACAAGAAAAAGTTTGTGAATGTGTCAGTGAAAATGCATTAAACGATGTGCCTACTCAAGATTTGCTGATGGCGACAGTCAATGAAAATGCGAAGAATGAATTAGTACAGCAGGCGCTTATAAATAGTTTAAAAGGTTGCGTACAAGAAGTATTGAAATAATGTGAATGGATTTGAGAATAGCATCTTAAATAGAAATCAATAAATATGAACGTCTGAATGGGGAATTTATTATTTAGTTCATATTTTATTTATTTTCAGTTTTAGTCTTACTATGTTGATTGCTAAAAGAATTTCTAAACTGGAAAAGTTGCATATTTCCTAAACGAAAAGGAAATATGCAACCTGAATTGATCAGAATAAATTAATCGGATTGGCGAGTCATACTTTTGAGTACATTATCTTTATCAATAAAATGATGTTTAAGTGCTGCAAGAATATGTCCAACTAAAAGTAAGCCAGCAGCCCAAGAGAGATAGATATGAACGGGTTTGACAATATCTGTTAAATCAGGATTATCTTGAATCATTCTTGGAATTTCAAATAAATAGAGAACGGGTACAGGGTGTCCTGCGCTCCAACTAAATAAACACCCAGAAATAGGCAATGCCAAAAGCATGAAATATAGACCTAAATGTCCTAAATGAGCCAAGGTTTTCATCATCGGTGACATGGTTTCTGGTAATTCAGGCGCAGGGTGGGTATAGCGCCAAAAAATGCGAATAATGACCAAAAAGATAATTACGGAGGCTATATTTTTATGTAAGGTAATCACATCACCTTTAAAGCTACCATCGACATCGTAACTTAAAAAGTTTCCACTATAAAAACCGATCAGCCACGCAGCAATGAAAATAATGGCCATAACCCAATGAAGCCACTGTGCAGTTTTGGTGTAATATTTTGATTTTTGCGGCATTTTATGCACACCTTAAATATAATTAACAATATCATATCGATTTTTTAGAGCAGTATCATCGCTAAAAATTCAACGTATTGTTTTATATTTGCAACGCAAAGTGTTAATAAACATAAAAATGCTGAATCATTAGTCAAAGTCTGCTTGAATAGGTGACGATTACATGATTCCTGAAAATTTAGGTTTAAACTGCGTGAGAGTTTAGGCAGAATACAGCAACTTGATCTCAAGAAAAGGAATAACTGTGAAAAAATTAGCTGCTCTCGTTGCGTTAACCAGCTTAGCATTAACTGCTTGTGTAACGACAGATTCTACAGGCAGTGCCGCAAGTACCACAACTCAGCAATTGGGTATGGTTGCGATCAAAGTTGCAATCAATGCGAAATGTACGACTGAACTAAATAGTCTACCTGCTTGGAAAACTGCAACTCGTGTGATGACAGATGAGCAGAAAACCAATGTTCAAGGTCAAATTTGTGGTTGTGTGAGTGAAAAAGCGCCTCAAAGCGTAACAGCGGTTGATTTGGCTACAGCAGCGATAGATCCACAAGCACGTGCAACTATTGTTTCAAATGTTGTAACTAAAACAATTAATCAATGTGTTGTTGAAGCGATCAAATAAGTTTTTGTGAAATCAAGAAGCTGGGGCAATCCGAGCTTCTTTTACTGAATTTTTTGTACTTTCTTGAATTTATCTTTTATATTGATGTGAACAATAAAAATCGAAGCATCGTATATTTTCAACAAGGGTGACATTGGTATGAAAAATGATAAATTAATTCTGAGTTTGCTTGGGTCTGTCATACTTACAGCATGTGCATCAAATCCTTTGTCTGGTTCTGACTCAGATGGATTTTCCGTGATTAAGATGGCTTCGCATGCCAAATGCATGGATGAAATTGAAAGCAATCCAACATGGATGTTAAGTAGTAAACTTTTATCTGAAGATCAAAAGCATAAGAAAAAACGTCAAGTATGTAACTGTGTAGGAGAAAATTCACCGAAAGTATTGTCTAAAGAACAGTTGGCATTGGCGGCAATTGATCCGAAAGCGAAAGCAACTTATACCGCTTTGGCAACGACAAAAACAACAGCCGTTTGTGCCTCTGAAATGTTAGACTAAGCGCAAGTGATTGTTGTTAAATTTTTAAAATGGCTGTTGATCAGTCATTTTTTATGAGAGTAGAAAATGTTAATTGCTGGTGTAGATGAAGCAGGTAGAGGCCCATTGGTAGGCTCAGTTGTGGCTGCTGCTGTTATTTTGGATCCAAATAATCCAATTGAAGGATTGAATGATTCAAAAAAATTGACTGAGAAAAAACGTGAAAAGCTATTTGTCGAAATTCAAGAAAAAGCTTTGGCTTGGGCCATTGCAGAAGCCAGTCATGAAGAAATTGATGAGATCAATATTTTACAAGCATCTTTATTGGCAATGCGCCGTGCAGTAGAAAAATTAAAGGTTCAGCCTGAGCATGTCTTGGTGGATGGTAATAAAGTCCCACAAGGTCTTGTTATGAGCTGTGATGCTGTTGTCGGTGGGGATGCATTACATGCGGAAATTAGTGCTGCCAGTATTCTTGCAAAAGTGACGCGTGACCGTGAAATGGTGGTTTTAGACTTAAAATATCCACAATACGGCTTTGCTAAACATAAAGGTTATCCAACGAAGGCACATTTTGAAGCGATTGAAGAACATGGTGTGATTGACCAACATCGCCGTAGTTACGCTCCAGTGAAAAAAGCTCTAGGGATTGGCTAATTATAAATTATTGAAATCCATATAAATTTAAAGCGGCCTCAAGAGCCGCTTTATTTTGCAAAAAGACTATAACCTTAACGATTATAGTTATTTTGCACAGTATTATCATCTTCAAAAGAAGGCTGATAATCTTGATCGATGTGTTGAAGATGTTCATGCATAGCACGTTCATGTTGAATTCGTTGATAGATTTCTTCGCGATGAACAGATACTTCTTTTGGTGCATTTACACCAATACGCACTTGATTACCTTTGACACCAAGTACAGTTACACTGACTTGATCCCCAATCATTAATGTTTCTCCGACACGACGGGTCAGAATCAGCATGTTTATCTCCTTGCTTAAACGCTAAACCTGCGATGAATTTCAAAATACGAAAAACAACCTCGATAGCAGAGACAATTTTAACAGAAAAATGTGACAAATTTTTCACTTTGCACGTTCTGTTGAAAATTATTCTTAAACCTCATAATCTAATATAACAGAGCCACTATAGTAAAAACTATAGTGGCTCATGTTTTTTATCACTTGGAATAGTGAAATATTTAACGATTATGATTAAATATTAAGCATGTACGCTTGATTCACCGTGTTCACGGTCTAAACCAAAAGCAGTGTGTAGTGAACGAACAGCAAGTTCTAGGTAATTTTCTTCAATAATCACTGAAATTTTAATTTCAGAAGTTGAAATCATTAGGATATTGATACCTTCGTCTGCAAGTGCGGTAAACATTTTACTTGCAACACCTGCATGTGAGCGCATACCCACACCCACGATTGACACTTTAACAATATCATCGCGAGTTGCTACTTCACGTGCACCAATTGCACGAGCAGTTTCTTCTAAAATTGTTGTCGCTTTCTTAAGGTCGCCACGATTTACTGTGAACGTAAAGTCAGTTGTGCCATCTTCTTCAACATTTTGGATAATCATATCCACTTCAATGTTTGCAGCACCAATAGGCGATAATATTTTAGAGGCAATACCAGGGACATCAGGTACACCTAAAATTGTTAATTTAGCTTCGTCACGGTTAAATGCGATACCTGAAATAATTGGCTGTTCCATATTGTCTTCCGCTTCTGTGGTGATTAGTGTCCCGACATTTTTTTTGAAATGTTCATCGAATGCGCCATCATTGTCATTATCAAAACTTGATAATACACGTAAAGGCACTTGGTATTTTCCTGCAAATTCAACAGAACGAATTTGCAAAACTTTTGAACCAAGTGATGCCATTTCAAGCATTTCTTCAAATGAAATGCGGTCAACTTTTTTCGCTTTAGGTGCAACACGAGGGTCAGTAGTATATACGCCATCAACATCTGTATAAATCTGACATTCATCCGCTTTAAGTGCCGCAGCAAGTGCTACACCTGAAGTATCTGAACCACCACGGCCTAAAGTTGTGGTATTGCCATCAGCATCAAAGCCTTGGAAACCTGCAACAACAATGACACGACCTGCATCTAAATGCTCTGTCATTACATCAGTATCAA
The DNA here is from genome assembly GCF_002233755.1 of Acinetobacter piscicola. GTDB lineage: Bacteria > Pseudomonadota > Gammaproteobacteria > Pseudomonadales > Moraxellaceae > Acinetobacter > Acinetobacter piscicola. Next base: position 498,387 of record NZ_NIFO01000001.1, read on the forward strand.
TCGATTCAATACGTGCTTTTGTATATGCGTTGTCAGTTTTGATACCGACTTGGCGACCTGTTAGAGATTTTGCTTCAACACCAATCGAGTTAAGCGCCATTGCTAACATTGAAATCGTTACCTGTTCACCGGTAGACACCATTTGGTCTAATTCACGAGGATCAGGGGTTTCGGTAATGGCTTTCGCTAAAGCCAATAAGCGGTTGGTTTCACCACTCATTGCTGATACAACCACTACAACCTTGTGGCCGTGGTCATGCCAACGCTTTACACGACGAGCAACATTTAAAATGCGCTCGGGAGTACCCATAGAGGTACCGCCATATTTTTGAACGATTAATGCCATAACACCTAAACCCTTGTTATCAAACAGGTAAAGTTATTTCTTGCTTTCTACTATTTGTATTATGTACGCATATATGTACATAAATGAAAATATTGAGTTTTTAGCAAGCCGTAAAAATTGCGATAAGTATATAGCAAGCGAAATACACTAACAATCATTGATATAGACTAAAACCCATGAGTCTAATGATTGTTAGCATTAATGTTATTTATATAGCCTTTTTTGTTTGCTCTGTATTTTGATGTTATTTTTCCATCCAATAATGTCTGTGGCTAAGTCGTGCTTTATTGTACTGCATGCAGAATCAAATATAGGGGCAGGGAAAAGGATGCCTAAGGTGTTTTACTTTCCTAAGGATGAAGTGCGCGCTTGGTAGTTTGAAACATTTTACAGACACAGTTGGAGGTTATATATTTGTTCATCAACCTTCCTCCATCAACCTTACAGCACATCATGCTGACAAAAATTCACTAACAAGATGAAAACTAAGATTAATACACGTTGATCGTGAGAGTAGGTTTGATTATCCTTAAATCACAATGATTTGAGAATAACTTCATGAAAAACATAATTCTTGTTTTAATTTTAACATCACCTGTTGTTGCTTCTGCAGTTCATTTGAAATCTATTCGTACAAGCTTTGATTATCAATAATAAGAAGAAGGGTTGCTAAATCAATGGAACATATAGACATCATCATACTTGTTTGCATAATAATAGTTGCCATATTGCAAATATTGCTTTTATTAAAAAAGTCAGGAAAATTAAATACTGACGATATTTTATCTCCTATAAGTCAATCTTTTGAACGTATTGAAAGATTCACAAGTAATGAACTGGGTAGGAATAGAGAAGAATCTAGCCAGCAATCAAGATTTACACGTGAAGAACTTGGCGGAACAGTTAAGGCCGAATTATTGACGTATGCTCAAACGATGCGTGAAAGCCTTAAACAGATTTCTGATGAACAAACAAAGCATCTAAGTTCGTTTGTGGAACAGATTGGCAATCTAAATCAATCACAAACCCAACAGGCTGAACAGTTAAGAAATAAAATTGAAGAAAAATTGATTAGCCTTCAAAAGGATAATTCGGAACAATTAGAAAAAATGCGTCAAACAGTAGATGAAAAACTACAAGGTACGCTTGAAAAAAGGTTGTCAGAATCCTTTAAGTTGATTAGTGAGCGTTTGGAATCAGTGCACAAAGGGTTAGGCGAGATGCAAGTATTAGCCAGTGGTGTGGGGGATCTTAAAAAGGTTCTAACGAATGTTAAGACTCGTGGTACTTGGGGGGAGGTTCAATTGGGTGCAATGCTGGAGCAGGTTCTTACCATTGATCAATATGAGGCAAATGTTTCAACCAAAGGTAATTCAGAGCGTGTTGAATATGCTGTAAAAATTCCAAGTAAGAATAATGATCAAGATATTGTATGGTTGCCTATTGATGCTAAATTTCCAATGGAATCTTATAGTCGCTTAGTTGAGGCTCAGGATAATGCTGATGCGACTGGCGTTGAATCAGCATTAAAAGAACTTGAATTACGCATTAAACAATGTGCGAATGATATAAGTAGAAAATATATCTCACCACCCGCAACAACAGATTTTGCAATTTTATATTTGCCGACTGAAGGCCTGTTTGCTGAAGTTACAAAGCGATCCAATCTTGTTGATATTGTCCAGCGTGATTATAGAGTCGTATTTGCAGGGCCAACTACATTATGGTCAATATTGAATAGTTTACAGATGGGGTTTAGGACGCTTGCTATTGAAAAGCGCTCAAGTGAAGTATGGAATACATTAGCAGCTGTTAAAACTGAATGGACTAAGTATGGTGACGCTTTAGATAAGGTTAAAAAGAAACTTGAGGAAGCTTCTAATAGTATAGATCAGGCGCAAGTTAGAACCAGAGCGGTTGGAAAGAAATTGAAAGAGGTTCAGGAGTTACCTTCATCTCAGGCAGATAATATTCTTGAATTAGATGAAGATTAAATAATTAAAATAAGCCATTGGTTCGTTATAGGAGATAGCATTGAGTATGAAATACATATTAGGTGCATTTATTATTGTTGTCTTATTAATTGGTTATTTTATCAATAAAAGCAATAAGGAAGATATGGTGAGGTTAAAGCAAGCCGAAGCCGCTCAAAAAGAAAAAATGCAAATTGCTAATGATGACTTTAAAAATGCTGATGTTGCAAAAGAGCGCAAAATAAAGCTTGATAAGGAAATTGTAGAACTACAATCTAAGATGGCAATGGATTATTTGGAGGCTAAGCAAATTTTAGAGTCAAAGAAAATTTCTATTCAAGATCAGGCTTTTTATGCCGATTTGTTTAGTCGTTGGAATGAGGTTGTTCATGTTGCTGCCTCTGTGTCTAGGACTTCATTAGCCCTACCAGTAAAGGAATTACAAGCAATTCGTAGAGAATTAGAAATAAAAGATACACAAAGCTATTGTGAGAGTGAGTTTAAGAATAATCTGGTGACGGCTTATAGCTATACTATTGATGGCTTTTTAGAATTTATGCAAAGCAATGATGCAATGCCTAATACCAATAGTGAACTAGATGAAAAGTATGCTAAAAAAATATCAATATTGATGGAGTATTGTTATTAATTTTTATAAATAAGTTTCAGTAGTAAAGAATACATTTTACTTTGTAAATTAAAATGAATAAACCCGTTTAAAAACTTATTCTAAGACAGAATATGGAGCGATAAAAAACCAGTTGTTTCAACTGGTTTTTTATCGCTTAACCTCTAGCTTCCGTTCTTTTTAGGATCTAAGCTTGGGTCTTTAATTTCGATATACGTATTTGCACGTAGTTCTCGGATCCAGCTATCAAATTCAGATTCGAACTGGCGTTCGCCTAATATCTGACGTGCCATACGCTTTTGATATTCACTGGTCATATCTTGTTGACGCGTTTCTGAAACTTGTAAAATATGCCATCCGAACTGTGTTTCAAAAGGTTTGCTGACTTCGCCAACAGTGGCGCTTTGCATCGTTTTATCAAACTCAGGCACCATCATACCTGGGCTAACCCAACCTAGGCTACCACCATCACGTGCTGAACCTGGGTCATTTGAATAGGTTGAAGCAAGTGTGGCAAAATCTTCACCAGCTTTTAAGCGGTTATAAATGCTATCGATCATTTGTTTTGCATTTTCAGGACTGACCACTTCTGATGTTTTGATCAGAATATGACGAGTGCTGTATTGTGGAACCAAAGCTTTTTGATCATTAGATTTCTTTTCAATCAGCTTTAGGATGTGAATACCATCTTTGGCTTGAATCAAATCAGTGGTTTGTCCTGCTTGTAATGTACTTACACGCGCAGCGAGTTCAGCTGGGATGTCTGAGAGTGGGCGGAAGCCCATATCAGCACCGTCAACCTTGATCTGAGCTGTAGTGAATTTTTTTGCTATAGCATTTACATCATTACTGTTTTTTAAATCTGTACGAACAGATTTAGCTATATTCTCAAGATCAGCAACTGGTGCATCAGCTGCAATACGCATATGTAGTACATGCGCCTGACTGCCGACAGCAGCTTGACCTTCAGGGGATTTTAAGAAGTTTTCAATATCTAGGTCAGTGATTTTAATACGGGACATGACTTGTTGTTGACTTAGTTTTTGAATCAATAAATCCTCAGAAACTCGGTTACGTAGTAATTCATAAGTGCCCGGTGAAACTGAATCTAATTTTTGTTGAAACGCTTCTAATGAGTTAGAGCCAGACTGTTGGGCAATTTTCAAAACCGCTTCATTTAGACTTTTTTCATCAGACTTTAAGCCATATTTTTTAACCAGTTCAAGCTGTGCATCATGAGTAATCAGTTGATTTAGAACTTGAGCTTGTAAAATATTTTGTGGTGGAATTTCTTTTTTCTGTGATTGAAGTTTATGTGTGGCTTCAGCAACACCTTGATCCAAATCACTTTTTAAAATAGCAGTTGCACCAACAATGGCAACGATCTGATCGTTAGGTGCCGCATAAGAGAAAGCAGATGCTGAGATGAGTAAAGCTAAGCTCGAAGCTTTAAACAATTTTTTAAATTTTTGCGTCTTCATTAATGTGTCCACGATTGATTAGCTTTATCAAAACCTAAAATACGATTTTCAAGTAATGAGCTTAATTTGTTGTTCAAACCACCAAGTCCTTTTAAGGTAAGTTCTGCCATCACTGCGCGTTTAGGTGAAACGGAAGAATCAGTGACATCATCAAGGTCATTGAAATAAGAGCGACCATAGACAGATATGCCCCAACAACAAGATTCATAATTCACACCTAATAAGTATTCACGTGCAACATGGTTGTCAAGATCATATTGAATGTGTCCCATGATGCGCCAGTTGTCTTTAATCGGCTGCATAAATGATGCAACTGCTTGATCATATTTATCTTGACGATCTGGAAGGTTATTTCGATAGAAGTAACCGACATTGTAAAGATTGCCTTGCTCACCTGTGTAATACACTTGGAAGTCGTGTTGTGCGCTATCGCCATTCGACATCCAAGCAGAGTTCGTACTCAAGGTAAAATTCTGAGAAAGTTGGCTAGAAAGGCTAATGACAGGGCCGGTGCGCTTTTCTTTATCAATATTGTCGGTGTTATTAAGTAAGGTAACTCTTCGGTCATCAAAATAATAACTTTGTCCGAGACTGGCACGTAAACGTTCTAAACCGACTGTATCAAAGAGGCTATAACTTAGACCTAAAGATAAAAAGTTATTGTCTTCTAAACGGTCATGTCCATAAAAACGATATGGACTAAACAGTTGGTCATAATTGATAGAGGCAGAGGTCGAATCAAAGTTCGGGTTACCATTTTGTTTTTCATACGGAGCGTAGGCGTAGAAAGCACGTGGTGTAATTGTTTGTAGGAATTTACCTTCTTTCTCAAAGGTTAAACCTGTGTCCAAAGTAAATTGAGGAACAACAATCGACTTGGTCTTGTTATCTGTACCCAGCCTTTGTTCTGTTTCTTGGTCGTAGAATGTATTTAAACTACGAACAGAAACTTCTGGAATCGCAAATGCCCATGGATTACGGAAATTATATCGTGTCGCGAATTGGTTGTATAAACGTGTACCACTTGGCTGGCTAACATCTGTTGTGTCATTGATATCTTTTTGGAAATAAGCCGTATCGTTATTAAACTCGTATTCTAAACCTTGTGGATTACCTGTAACGTAGTTTAATAAAAATTGCGGCAATCGTGCATACGGCTTATCAATATCTTGAATAGTATCATCCAAAGTCTGGAAATCTTCGACTTTTAACTGTGCTTTTAAACCAGGAATGCCATGTGCATAATTTAATTCCCAAGCACGACGTTGATTCAGCTCTGTTCTAGAGTTTGGATTGTTATCTAGATCAGAAAAGAAGTCTTTATCCGATACGTAGTTATATTCTAAATTGGTTGTCCATTGGTTGTTAATTTGCCAGTTATGCAAAAAGTGAAAATCTTTACGGTCTTTATCTTGGTATTCACGATCTGAGGGTAAATAACTCCCCCAAACACTTCCTTTGCCATAATTTTCAGTCAGATAACGGAATTCGCCTTGAGCGAATATGCCGCGATCTGTAATCAGTCTTGGTGTAATTGTTGCGTCATAATTCGGTGCAAGATTTAGATAAACAGGCACAGCCAGTTCAAAGCCACCATCATTGGTAAAGCCAAAACCTGGATTTAAAATCCCTGTGGTACGACGATCATCGATAGGAAAGTTAAAATATGGCACAGCAAGTACCGGTACATCTTTAACATAAATTTTTGTGCCGCGTGTTATACCACGACCTGTATCCTGATCTAATTCAATTTGATTGGCTTGAATTTTCCAAGTTGGTTTTTCATCAGGAGGGCAAGTGGTATAGCTTGCATTTTCTAAAATAATTTTCGTAGGTGATGTTCTGTTGATCTTATTGGCATGACCATGCGCATGTGTCACTTCAGCGATGTAAAAACTATTATTTAACTGACCTGTTTCATCTTTTAGGTTGTAATCAATCTGGTCACTTTGTGCGATGATTCCGCCTTGAGCCATTTGCACATTACCTTTGGCTTTCGCAAAAGTCTGTGTCTTATCAATGGTGACTTCATCTGCACGAATCATTCGCCCAGATTGGTCAATGACGACATCACCTGAAAGTATTGAGTCGCCATTGGGATTGAAATATCCTTTATCTGCTGTAATGACAGATGAAGCTTCTTGCGGATTAATCGTTTTTGACTGATTACTAAAAGGCGTGATCCATACACCTTCACAATAACGATTGTTTGGGCTTTTAACGTCGCGTAATTGAGCTTCAGGGGTATTTTTGTCGACATAATATTGCTCAAAGAAGTTTTGCCCTGCATAACTTTCTTTGATGGCAGCATTGAGTTGCGTATTATTGACTTCAGAAGCAGTATTTGTTGATTCTGCATAGCTGGATACTGAACTTCCACAAAGTAGTGTCAAAATAGCAGTCGCTAAAGGATTAAATTTAAACTGATGCTTCATTTGTCTCATTAACCAAATATGCTAATCGCAATTAATTATTGTCGCATCATAGAGAAAAAGTCGATAAGTAGCTACACTTAACACTTCAAAAATTCAGCCTGAATTAGATTAAATTGCAAATGAATACACAACGTGAACAATTGATACAAGCATGGTTAACATCAGTACTCAATTCAAAACAATTTGAAATCCATTTTTTAGCAGGCGATGCGAGTTTCCGTCGTTATGCACGAATTATATTGAATAATAAAACATTTATGCTCATGGATGCACCTCCTGAGAAGGAAGATTGTCGTCCTTTTGTGTCTATTGATGAATTCTTTGACACAAATGGTGTACGTGTCCCACATATTGTTGCGAAAGACTTGGAAAATGGCTTTCTATTATTAGAAGATTTTGGTGATGTTTTGCTGTCAACGCAGTTGAATGATCAAACTGTAGACGCACATTATGCGCAAAGCTTTAAACAATTAGTACAGCTACAATCGATTGCTGAGACTTCACATTTACCTGAATATGCATATGAAAAACTCATTTCGGAAATGGAGTTGCTGACCGATTGGTTATTACCTTCATTGAGTATTCAACCAACAGTTGACGAACTTGCACTGATCAAACGTACTTTTGCGATTTTGGCCAATGCTGCTTTGGCGCAGCCTCAAGTGATTGTACATCGTGATTTCCATAGTCGTAATTTGATGATTTTGGACGGTGAAACTGAACAAGGTGTGATTGATTTTCAGGATGCTGTGATTGGTGCAGATACTTACGATCTGATCTCAATTACCCGTGATGCCTATGTGCAATGGAATCCTGAGCGTGTTTATCAATGGTTTGAAGTGTTTTATAACTTGCTTCCTGCAACTGCAAAACAAGATCGTGATTTTGAGCAGTTTAAACAAGATGCAGACTTTATGGCAATTCAACGTCATATCAAAATTTTAGGTATCTTTGTCCGTTTATTTGAGCGTGATGGAAAGTCAGGCTATCTCAAAGATTTACCGCGTGTGATGTGGTATTTAGTTGAAGAATCGAAACCATATGCAGAATTACAACCTTTTATGCAGTTTATCAATGCTAAGGTATTGCCTAAATTTGAAGAAAAATATGGAAAATATGAGGTTGTAGCATAATGAAGGCAATGATTTTAGCTGCGGGTTTAGGTAATCGCATGCGACCATTAACTTTATATAGACCTAAACCACTTTTAGAAGTAGGTGGAAAGGCACTGATCGTATGGCATATCGAAAAGTTAAAAGCGATTGGCGTAACGGAAATTGTGATTAATTCTGCATGGTTAGCGGATCAGTTGATTGGTACTTTAGGTGATGGTTCTCAGTTCGGAGTAAGCATTCGTTGGACACGTGAAGACAAGGGCTTAGAAACCGCAGGTGGAATCATCAATGCATTACCATTATTGGGCGTTGAGCCTTTTATTTTGGTGAATGGTGATGTTTGGACTACTTTTGATTTTGCTTCATTATTAAATGTAGATTTAGATGATGATTTAGCTCACTTGGTTTTTGTAAACAATCCTGAGCAGCATCCAAATGGCGATTTTACCTTGTTAGATAATCGTGCATATACTTTTGATCAGGAAAAGCAAGGTGAGAATCTCACTTATAGCGGGGTTGCTGTGATTAATCCAAAAATGTTTGACGGTTTAGAAACGGGTAAACGACCACTTGCACCATTGCTCAAACAAGGCATGTTAGATGGTAAAATTTCTGCTGAAAAAATGCAGGCAGCTTGGGTTGATGTGGGTACACCAGAGCGTTTAACTGCACTAGATTTGCAAATTAGACAAGGTAACTATGTTTAAGCGTGGGTTAGCTGAGGATTAACTGCATTTAAGTACGAATAAATCTGCTTAAGTGCATATTAACTCGTCATTAACTACTGTTCCACGGGCAAGAAATCGGTATACTTTCAACTAATTTTTTAGAGATGTTATTTGATTATGCATCCATTTTTTCAAGAGTTAAAGCAAGGCAGTCAAAAGCTTGGCTTAAAACTAAGTGATGAAGCATTGGGGTTGTTACTACAATACCAAGATGCGCTCGTGCTGTGGAACAAAGCTTATAATCTAACAGCGATTCGTGATCCAAAAGAAATGTTGGTGAAACATTTATTAGATAGTTTAAGTATTTTAAATGATTTGCCAGCAGGTCGTTTACTGGATATCGGTACAGGTGGTGGTATGCCTGGAATGATCATTGCATTATGCCAGCCTGAACGCCAATGTGTTTTATTGGATTCAAATGGTAAGAAAATTCGTTTTCTAAAACAATTTATTGCAGACCTAAAATTAAAAAATGTGATTGCAGTTCAAACTCGTGTTGAAAATGAAGACAGCATTGATGAACTCGGTCAATTTGATGTAATCACCAGTCGTGCTTTTGCATCATTGACAGATTTTGTGGCAGCTTCACAACCATATATGCATGACAGCAGTATTATTGCGTCTATGAAAGGTTTGATTCCAACAGAAGAAGTTGATGCATTAAAAGATCAATTCAGTTGCGATATTATTGAATTACACGTACCAAGACTTGATGAACAACGTCACTTACTTTTATTAAAACAGATCTAAAAAACAGACAAGGATTGGGGTTACCATGGCTCAAATTATTGCTATCGCAAACCAAAAAGGTGGCGTCGGTAAAACCACGACAGCAGTGAATTTGGCTGCATCTTTGGCAGTCTTAAAAAAACGTGTGCTATTGGTAGATATGGACTCGCAAGGCAATGCCACAATGGGTTCAGGTATTCAAAAAAACGATTTATTGTATTCTGTAACTGATGTTCTATTGGGCGAAACACCGATCGAAACGGCGATTACTAAAGCAGAAGTCGGTTATAAAGTTTTAGGTTCTAATCGTGATTTAGCAGGTGTAGAGCTTGTTATTGCTGAGCAAGAAGGTCGTGAGTTTATTCTCCGTGATGCATTACAAAAAATTGAAAAAGATTTTGACTATATTATTGTTGACTGTGCACCGAGTTTGAGTTTGATTACAGTCAATGCGTTGGCTGCTGTGCACAGTGTAATGATTCCAATGCAATGTGAATATTATGCTTTGGAAGGTTTGGCAGATTTAACCCAAACCATTGATAAAATTCAGCAAGCTTTAAACCCAGACTTAGAAATTATTGGTGTTTTACGTACGATGTATGATGCACGTAATGCGTTGACTCGTGATGTTTCTAGTGAGTTGGAACAATATTTTGGTAAGAAACTTTATGATACAGTGATTCCGCGAAATGTACGTTTGGCAGAAGCACCTGCACATGGCTTACCGATTATCTATTTTGAAAAAAGCTCTAAAGGTGCAATTGCATATTTAAATTTAGCAGCTGAAATGTTGAAAAAAAGTAAAGTGAAAAAAGGAAGTAAAGCATGACCGTAAAAAAAAGAGGCTTGGCGAAGGGTCGTGGCTTAGATGCATTATTAGGTTCTATTCAAAAAGAAAAATTACAGCTTGAAGTTCAAGCGCTTGATCATGGTCAATTAAAGCAAATTGAGGTGACTCAATTAAAGCGTGGTACTTATCAACCACGTCGCTTTATTAATGAACAAGACTTGCAAGAGCTTGCAGCATCAATTAAAAAACATGGTGTGATGCAACCCATCGTTATTCGCCCAATTGATGATGAAGAATATGCTTATGAAATCATTGCAGGTGAGCGTCGTTGGAGAGCAGCTCAGATTGCTGGATTGACGGAAATACCTGCAATTGTCCGTGATCTAACCGACCAAGTCGCTATTGCATTAGCTTTAATTGAAAACATTCAGCGCCAAGATTTGAATCCAATCGATCAAGCTTTGGCATTGCAGCGTTTTCATGAAGAATTTGGTTTGAGCCATCAAGAAATTGCGGATACTGTAGGTAAGGCGCGTACGACAGTGAGTAATTTACTACGATTACTCAGTCTTGAAGAAGAAATTAAAGAATTGATGCAACAAGGTCAGATTGATATGGGGCATGCCCGTGCAATCTTGACCATGAAAGCCAAAGACCAATTACAAATTGCAAAAATTGTGATTGAAAAAAGCTTGTCAGTGCGTCAAACAGAACAATTGGTTCGTGATTGGAATGAGCCAAAACAGGAGAAATCTAAAGACCCACAAGCACCTGATGTGCAACAGCTTACACAAAAGCTGTCTGAACGTTTTAGTGCAAGTGTGAAATTAGATTACAACAAGCAAGGTAAAGGAAAATTAGTGATTAGCTATAATTCATTGGATGAATTAGATGGTATTTTAAATATCTGTTTAGCAGAAAAATAATTTTTAAAACGGTTTAACTAACGTGTTATTGGGGAACTTAAGATGTGGGAACTTGTAAAGGCAGGTGGCTGGTTAATGCTGCCATTGGTTTTATGTTCAATTTTTACTGTCGCAATCTCGATCGAGAGGTTTATACGGTTAAAACGCTCTTTGGTTCTCCCTAAAGCGTTAATGATGCAAAAAGGGCGTAGTCTAGATGATGTTTTGGATGTTATAGAACAAGATAAATCTGCTGGTCAAACATCATTGGGTTATATTTTTAAAGATGGAATTGATGCTTATCCTCAAGGCGAGGATTATGCACGTGCGCAAATGGAAGCAACTGCATCGCGTGAAATTGGCTATTTAGAAAAAAATATTAATTTTTTAGGTACCTTAAGTGCTGTTGCACCATTATTGGGTTTGTTGGGAACAGTTGTCGGAATTATTGAATCATTTTTGGTGATTGACTTAGGTTCGACTGCAAATCCAACTATGATGATTCCGGGGATTTCTAAAGCATTAATCACGACTGCCGCGGGTATGGTCATCGCGATTCCTGCTTTATTTGCTTATCGTTATTTTCAACGTTTAGTTCAAGAATATGTGGCTGAATTGGAACAACAATCAACTTTATTCCACGCTTCATTATTCTTTCAAAAACACCATGAAAAAGATCAGAAAAAAGCTGGTTAATCCTAAGGGGTGTTTAGATGAAATTTAAACGTAAAGCAGTAGAAGATATTCATATCAATCTCACACCAATGATTGATTGCTTGCTCTTTATTTTGGTGATTTTGTTGCTAACGACGACATTCAATCAACAAAGTCGTATTAACTTATCGTTACCAGATGCACAAGGTGTTCCACCAAAAGAATATAAAAACAAGATTGAAGTCATGGTAGACTCATCGGGACATTATGCAGTGAATGGTCAGGCACTTTCGAGTAAAGAGGGTGCGGATTTAAGCACAGCAATTAAACAAGCAGCCAATGATCGTCGTGATTTGATGTTTATCATTGCTGCGGATGCAAAAGCAACACATCAAGACGTTATACGAGTTATGGATGTCGCAGGACAGCTAGGATTTGTGAATGTCAACATTAGTACTAAAGTTCCATCCCGAGGTTATTAATCAGTGAAGCAAGATTTTAAGGTCTATATTCGCCTTTTATCGTATTTAAAACCATATTGGGGGATCGCCTTATTAGTTGTTGTCGGGTTTGGGATTAATGCAGCGACAGAGGTTTCTGTTGCTAAATTGCTGAAATATATTATTGATGCAATTCAAGGTGGTAACCGAGGTGATTTAGACTGGTTCCCTATTTTAATTGTGTTACTTATTTTCTTCCGTGGTTTAGGCTTATTTATGGGAGGCTACTTTACAGCAGTCATCTCTAGAAGCCTGGTATTTAGTATCCGTCAAGAAATATACGCAAAGCTTTTAAAACTTCCATCACAATATTACTTAGATAATTCATCGGGTCATATTACTGCAAAGATTATGTACAACGTGGAGCAGTTGACCGCAGCTTCATCAGAGTCATTAAAAATCTTAGTTCGTGATGGTGCTATTACGCTTGGTTTAATGGGCTATTTGCTTTATACCAATTGGCGTTTAACGCTGTGTATCTTTATTTGTGTTCCGATTATTGGAATCTTGGTGCGTAAAGCGTCTAAGCGTTTGCGTAAGCTTTCTCTGCAAGTGCAAAACACTATGGGCGATGTCAATCACATCGTACAAGAAACTGTGACTGGAAATGCAGTGGTAAAGAGCTTTGCTGGTGAAGAAAGTGAACAGCAACGCTTTTATAAGTCCTCACAAGAAAACTTAAAACGTGGCTTGAAAATGGTTGTGGTTCAAAACCTCAATAGCCCACTTGTACAGTTGGTGATGGCTTTTGCTTTGAGTATTATTATTTGGTTGGCATTACGTCCACAAATTTTAGGAAATACTTCAGCGGGTGAATTTGTTGCGTTTATTACTGCGGCAGGTTTGTTGGCTAAGCCAGTAAAAAGTTTGACTGATATTAACGAAAAGTTGCAACGCGGAATGGCTGCGGCTTATTCAGTATTTGAGCTGTTAGATCTTCCTCAAGAAGAAAATACAGGAACACTTCAACCTACTTTACAAGGTGCAATTAAATTTGAACATGTAGATTTGGTTTATAAAGATAATGTTAAAGCCATACAAAATTTTAATTTAGACATTCGCGCTGGGCAAACAGTCGCTTTAGTGGGGCGTTCTGGTGCCGGAAAGTCTTCTTTGGTGAATATGTTGGTGCGTTTTCAAGAACGGAGTGCAGGGCAAATTTATCTTGACCAAATCCCAATTCAAGATATTGAACTGACCTGTTTACGTTCTCAAGTCGCTATGGTAAATCAGCAAGTGGTGTTGTTTGATCGAACTGTGCGTGAAAATATTGCGTATGGGCAATTAAATAAAGCAACGGATGAACAGGTTATTGCAGCGGCAAAAGCAGCCTATGCGCATGAGTTTATTATGGCTTTACCGCAAGGTTATGATACACCTTTAGGTGCTCAAGGTTTGAGTTTATCTGGTGGGCAGCGTCAGCGTATAGCAATTGCACGTGCTATTTTAAAAGATGCGCCTATCTTAATTTTGGATGAAGCAACGAGTGCTTTAGATAATGAGTCAGAGCATTTTATTCAAAAAGCTTTTGATGCAGCAATGCAGGATCGTGATCGTACAACAATCGTGATTGCACATCGTTTATCGACGATTGAAAACGCTGACTTGATTGTAGTTATGGATAAAGGGCGTATTATTGAGCAGGGTACACATGTTGAACTGTTAGCTCAGCAAGGCGCTTATTATCAACTTCATCAACGTAATTTTGAGGAATAACTGTACATGGCTATTGCGCAAATCATTCAAAATGCTTGGAATAAAAAAGCCAAGTGGTTGATTGTGTTGCGCCCATTGTCATGGCTTTATCAGTTTGGTTTTGGTTTAAATAAAAAATTATATCAGTACGGTCTTAAACGTAAGTTTAAAGCACCCATTCCAGTGATGATCATTGGAAATATTACTGTTGGCGGCAGTGGTAAGACACCATTACTGATTCAGCTGGTTAAATATCTTCAACAGCATCAGGTTCGAGTCGGTGTGATTAGTCGTGGCTATGGCGGGCAGGGCCCTTTTCCTGCTTTAGTGGGTTTGGAGTCTGTACCTGAAAGTGTCGGTGATGAACCATGTTTAATTGTTCAATCCACCCATGTTCCGATGGCAGTGGGTGGAAATCGCCAAGCGACCATTGAGTTGTTGCTAAAACAGTATGATCTAGATTTGATCATTAGTGATGATGGTTTGCAGCATTGGGCTTTAGCGCGTCAAATTGAATGGATTGTCTTGGACAATAATCGTGGTTTAGGTAATCAAAGGATATTGCCGGAAGGTTATCTGCGTGAACCAGTCAGCCGTTTAAAACACAGTACTGTAATTGAGCATGCACAACACCCACAGTCAGATTTAAATATGCATTTAGAGGTTGCAGAACCTTATTTGCTAAATCCGCTTTTTGATCAGTCTGAACAATTTAATCCGAATCAAGATTTTTATGCAGTGGTAGGTATTGGCTTTCCGCAACGCTTTTATAATACTTTGGAAGACATAGGTGTTCGTCAGTTTCAATGTCATGAATTCCCTGATCATTATGATTATGAAATTGATGACCTGCAATTTGAGGATTTAACCCCTATTATTACAACTGAAAAAGATGCTGTTAAAATATTACCCTTGTTAAATAAACATCCTTCATTTAATCGTGAAATCTGGATTGTTCCAGTTGAAGCGGTATTATCTGAACCATGTTATCAGTTACTTCATAAACAACTTACCCAACTTGGTATTGATTTAATACAAGGTTATTAAATGAAACATATTGTTATTCCTGCTCGTTTTGCAAGCTCACGCTTACCCGGAAAACCACTTTTAGAAATACACGGTCGTGCTATGATTTTACGTGTCGTGGATCAGGCTAGAAAAGTACAGGGTTTCGATGATTTATGTGTTGCTACAGATGATCAACGTATTGTTGATTTATGTCGCGCTGAAGGCGTTGATGTGGTGATAACCAGTCCAAACCATCCTTCAGGTACAGATCGTTTAAGTGAAGTGGCTCGAATGAAAGGTTGGGCGGAAGACGATATTATTGTCAATGTGCAGGGTGATGAGCCTTTATTACCTGCTGAGTTGGTGATTCAAGTTGCGAAATTGTTGGAAGAAAAACCACATTGTTCAATGTCAACGCTGTGTGAGCCTATACATCATCTTGAAGAATTTCAGCGTGATAGTATCGTGAAAGTAGTGATGTCAAAGTTCAATGAAGCGTTATATTTTAGTCGTTCAACGATTCCTTATGATCGTGATGGTGTAAAACAGGAAGAGCAAAAGTTACATCAACATGCTTATCGTCATTTGGGCTTATATGCTTACCGTGTAAAACTCCTTCAAGAATATGTAACTTGGGATGTGGGGACTTTGGAGCAATTGGAGAGCCTTGAGCAATTACGCGTATTGGAAAATGCTCATCGTATTGCGATTGATGTTGCTCAAGTGAATTTACCTCCAGGTGTAGATACTCAAGCCGATTTAGATCGCTTAAATGCGATGGATAGATCTTCATTTGCATCATTTGAATGATTTTTTTTATTTTCAATATTAAATGAATGTTTTTTGCTAAATCTTTGTTTTAAATAATGGCTTTTGTAGGTTAAAGATCAATGGATGCTACGCAATCTCAGGTTTATCCATGGCAACAGCCTGTATGGGAAACGCTCACAGGGCGATTTCCACAGTTAGGACATGGCTTATTGTTCTATGGTAAGAAAGGGTGTGGCAAGCATGCTTTTGCACAACATTTTTTGTCTTGGGTATTGTGTCTCAATAAAACCGCAGCTGGTGCTTGTGGTGAGTGTAGTAGTTGTCAGTGGTTAAAATCAGATACCCATCCTAATTATGTCAATATCACAACGGATGAAGACAATAAAAAGCAAAATGCAAAAATTAAGATAGAGAAGATTCGTGATTTATTGCCATTTGTGCAACAAACGGTTGATGGTTGGCGTGTTATCGTTATTCAACCTGCTGAGGCACTGAATATTGCTTCAGCCAATGCACTCTTAAAAACACTCGAAGAACCAGGTGATCGAGTGCTGATTATTCTATTGGCAGATCATTATTTAAAACTTCCAGCGACAATCCGTAGTCGCTTACAGCATTTTGCAATGGATCGTATTACACCTGCTCAATCGGAAGCATACTTAAAACAGCATCTCCCTGTTGAAATACAGTCAAAAATTCCGTTACTCTTAAATTTATCCAATCATATGCCTTTACAAGCTTTATCGCTTGCCCAGTTGGATTGGTTAAATCGTAGAGCTGAATTTTTGCAAGATTGGCAAAGACTGGTTTTACAAAAGAGTATGCCGTTACAGTTTGCAACCAAGTGGAATAAAGAATTAAGTTTTTCTGATTTTTTACAGATGTTTGAATACTTGTTGTCGGATATAATTTGTGTCAAGCTGAACCAAGCAGTTAAAAATGATGATATAGATTTAAGTACAATTGCAGAGCAATATAGTTTGCAAAGTTTATTTTTAATTTATGAAGATTTACAGAAATCTAAGTTAAAAGTAGAGCAAAATGTACAAAGTAATCTCATTATTGATCAATTATCTATTCAATTGATGAATGTGTCATAACATTTGAATATTAAAAGGAAATAATAATGCAACCACCACGTATGAACGGTTTAATTCAGGTGAATATTAATGATCGAGCGACATTACAAGCCAGTTATATGCCTTATATTCAGGGTGGTGGATTATTCATTCCCTCTAAACAAGCCGTAAAGATGGGCGACGAAGTGTTTGTTTTGGCAGGACTACCAGAGCAATCACAAAAAGTACCTTTAACAGGGAAAGTGATTTGGATTTCGCAAAAGCAAAACGGGATTAAACCACAAGGTTTTGCAATCCAATTATCAGGTGAAAAAGGCACATATTACAAAATGGAAGCAGAAAAAATGCTTGCAGGAAGTCTGTCTTTAGATCGTCCTAATTTTACCATGTAAGACCATTACAATTATTTTTAAAACTATTGATTAGGAAAGACAAAGACTGTGTTTGTTGATACGCATTGCCATCTCACCATGTTGGATTTAAGCCCTTATGATGGAAATCTTGATGCAGCATTGCAACAAGCGCGTGAGGGTGGTGTCTCTAAATTTATGGGAATTTCTGTAGATTTGGATGATCATATTGCACTAGCTGAAATTGCAGCACGACATACAGATGTTGGTTATAGTGTGGGTGTACATCCTTGTGAAGATCCAGCTGTAATGCAGCGTGCAACAGTTGAAAAACTAGTTGAATTAGCACAGGCTGAAAAAGCTTGGGCATTGGGTGAAACAGGTTTAGATTATTTTCACAGCACTGAATTTATTGCCGAACAAAAACAATGTTTCGCACGCCATATTCATGCTTCGCAAATTGTAAAAAAACCTGTGGTTGTGCATACACGTTCTGCTAAGCATGATACTGTAGATTTAATTCGCGCTGAGCAATCCACTCATGGGATTTTGCACTGTTTCACAGAAGATTGGGAAACCGCAAAAGCAGTATTGGATTGTGGCTATTACATTTCTTTTTCAGGGATTGTCTCGTTTAAAAATGCTCAAGACCTAAGAGATGTGGCAAAACAAGTTCCGCTAGATCGAGTGTTGATCGAAACGGATAGTCCTTATTTAGCACCCATGCCATACCGAGGTAAAACCAATGAGCCTAAGTATGTTCCTTATGTCGCTAAAGCTTTAAGTGATGTATATGGTAAATCACTAGAGGAAATGGCTTTCATTACCACACAAAATTTTGAAAATCTGCTTAAACAAAAGTAATTAAGCGTCTGCGGACACTTCATAATTGGCTTGCGTTGTAGGCAAATGATTAACGGATAGAATAAAGAAGAGAGTTTATCGGGTGAAGATGGATCGACAGGCTCAATTTAGAGCAAGAGAAGCGTTAATTTTTCAGGTAGCTGAACAATTGCTTTTAGAAAATGGTGAAGCGGGGATGACTTTAGATGCGCTCGCTGCTGAACTTGATCTCGCAAAAGGAACGCTTTATAAACATTTTCAAAGTAAAGATGAATTGTACATGTTGTTAATTATTCGTAATGAACGCATGTTATTGGAAATGATTAAAGACACTGAAAAAGCGTTTCCAGAACACTTGGCTTTTTTTATGTTGCATCACTTACATCATCCTGAAAGAGCCGTATTGTTCCATCAAATAGAGGAACGTTTGTCTACGACTGGGCAGGGTATCTATCATTTATTTAGTGAACTCTATCAAATACGTAAACAGCGTCTGCGTCTGATTATTCGAATGACCGAAAGTTATTTAGAATCGATTCAAAGTTTGATGAGTGTGCGTGATTATTTGGCATCGATTTGGTCAATCACTCATGGTGCTGCGGCTATTCTTAATTCAAGTTTTTATCAACGCTATTTAGGTTGTCGTGACACATTGCGTGTTGCACTTATTGACCAAGCTTTGGCAATCCCCAAACATCCGCAATCTTCTGAGCAGGTTGCATAATTTATATGAAGTCTTTGCCATCATCTCATGCAGTTCGAGGTTTTACCTTAATCGAGGTGATGGTTGTTATTGTGATTATCAGTATTATTGCATCGCTGATTGTGCTCAATATCGATGGTTTGGATCAACGTAAAGCGATGCAAGCGCGTGAAATGTTGTTGCTCGATTTAAAACAAATTAATCGTGAATCCAGTGATCAGTCTCGTGTTTATGCTTTAGATTTTCAAAATGCAACAGATGTCGCTGCGGCACAATACGGTATCATTGAATATCTTCCTACTCGCTCAGAAACGCGATCTTCAATCCAAGTCATTGAAAATAAACCTTGGAAAGACGTAACGGATTTTCAAAAAAGAACGTTGCCTGATCATGTCTCATTTGTTGTTGAAACTGAAGATCATCAGTTTGAAAATGCCAGTAATACTGATTTGTTGGGAAATAATGCACCTAAATTAATTTGGTTTGGCAATGGTGAAGCCAAACCTGTCACCATTCAGATGTATTATGATCAAAATCCTGTGGGTGATGTGATACGTGTTGATTATTTGGGTAAAGTAGATGAAGAAAAATAAAGGCTTTACCTTGATTGAAGTGGTGGTTGCTTTAGCAATCTTTGCAGTTGCAGCAATGGCACTAACCAAAGTAGCGATGCAATATACACAATCAACAGCGAACTCAATTTTACGTACCAAAGCACAGTTTGTTGCACAGAATGAAATTTCTCAAATGATCATTAATAAAGAATGGTTAACAGGAACATCTTCTAAACAGATTACTGCACAAGGCGAAACGTGGCAGGTGGATAAAACAGCAGAAGCGACCATTAGCCCAGATGTGCAAAAAATAGATGTACAAGTCAGTCTTTTTAATCATGATACGGGTAAAGTCGAAGCGGGCATCACCAATATGGTGTTTTTTAATTATCCTATTAAAGAAAAACAATCGTGAAAGTGCAGATGCAAAATAACAAAAAATCTTCATATTTACCTAAAAGATCAGGTTTTACTTTAATCGAGCTATTGGTTGCGATTGCGATTTTTGCGGTACTTTCAGCATTAGGCTGGAAAATTTTTGATTATTTGATCAAAGTCAAAGATCGTAATGCAATGCATGAAGAAAATTTAGGCCAATTGCAAAGTGCTTATCAACAAATTCAACGAGATACTCTGCAAATGATCCCTGTTACAGCAAACAATGCTGGTACTATGGAGCCTGCTTTGTATTTAGATCATCAGCGCTTATCGTTTAGTAAAGCTGGTGTCACTGACCCGCTTAAGCAAGGTGTATCACCTTATGAGCGTGTCGAATACAGTTATAATCAACAAGAAAAAAAATTATATCGTTTAAAATATTCAAATCTTAATCGAGTGCGCTCAGAACAACCCTTGTCGAGTGTATTATTGACTGATGTAGAGCAGTTTCAAATCAATGTATTAAATCCAAATGAATTAGAGCGTTGGCCAAGTGATAATGCAAATGATATCAATCAATTACCTGCTGGATTGAAAATTAAAGTCATGATTCGAGATGTGGAATATGAATGGATTTTTAATTTGTTAAATACTGATTTTTTAAATAAAAGTTCTTAAATATAAGCATGTTCAAAACATTGGGTCACTTAGCAATGCAGGCTAAGGTATTTAAACCGTTAGGTAAATCGCTATGCAAATAAAGCAGCAAAAAGGAATTGCATTAATCACAATACTGGTGATGGTGGCATTGGCGACCATTATTGCTGCAACGATTGCAAAAAGACAAAACTATACCAATGAAAGTACAGCATTTTTAAAACGTCAAAGTCAGGCGGTTTTTTATGCTAAAAGTGCAGAGTCGTTTTTTGCAGAGCTTTTGGCACAGGACAGTCAAAACAGTAAAGAAGCAGATTATTTACAAGAAACATGGGCAAAGCCGATGCCTGCATTTCCTGTTGAAGATGGCTATGTGACTGGAGAATTAATGGATGAGTCGGGTAAGTTTAATTTAAATAGTTTGTTAAATGCTGAAAATAAGCCTAATCTTGTGGCTCAAGCTTACTTCTCTAAGCTTTTGGTTCGTGTGGGTTTACCTGCGGACACAGTCCAAGCAGTGATTGATTGGCAAGATCCTGATGATGAGACCATAGGTGCAATGGGTGCTGAGAGTAATTATTATCAAGGTTTAACAAAGCCATATTTGGCTGCAAATCGTAAGTTTGCCAGTGTGGAAGAATTAAAACAGGTGCGGGGTTTCGAAGGGAAAAATTTTGATCTAATTGAGCAATATGTTTCTGCATTGCCTGATATTACAACAAAAATTAACGTGAATACTGCACCTGCAATGGTTCTGGCAGCCATGGATGAAAGCTTGGATGAAAATGCTGTTAAAACTACTTTGGAAGCGAGGCAAACAAAGCTAGAGTATTTTGCCAATGTGAGTGAACTATTAAAAATGCCACCATTTGATGGCTTAAAAGATAAAGAGTCAGAAATATTGAAAAGCCCTGAGCAAATTTTTGCTGTTAAATCTAATTATTTCAAAGCACATATTGAAGTTTTATTAAGTAACAGAAAGCGTCAATTTAGTAGTGATTTAATGCGAAATGATAAAGGACAAGTTTTTATTTATGCACGAAGTTTAGCACCTTTTTAGATTAAATATTTTAAAATAAATCAAAAGTTTGTTGTATGTTGGAAGAAGGTTGGTTGCGTAAATAAGCATAGATCACTATTTTTATTTTTAAGGTTTTTAAGCGCAATGCCTTTTGCCTATTGCTTTAAACGTTAAATTTAATGCTCAGCATGCGACTTTTGCTTTATAATCGAGATTCTAGACAGCTTTGTTTGTAAAATTTGGCACATGTTAATTCGTAAGTTATTCAAGTTTGAAAATGCACATATTGTGCGTAATTGCACTTCAGATCGCTGCAAGCGGTCTATACATGGGCACAGCTATAAAGTTGAGCTATTGCTAAAAGCTTCGAAACTTGATCACGGTCAAATGGTTTATGACTTTGGTTTGCTGAAAGGTGTAATTAAAGAAATTTTTGACAGTTTCGATCATGCGATCTGTTTTTGGCAAGATGATAGTCCAGAATATATCCAAGCCTGTAAAACTTTTAGCGCACGTTGGGTTGCTTTACCTGTTTCCCCATCGGCAGAGCAATTTTCAAGAGTATTTTTCTTTCTTGCTCAGGAAGTTTTAAAATCAACCATTACCCAAAATGGGGAAGGTGATGTGGAAGTGTATTCTGTGATTGTGCATGAAACAGATACAGGTTATGCGCAAAGCTTTCAAGAAGATATTGAAAATGCGCAAATGGGCTTGTTGAGTTTGGATCAAATTGTATTTTCAGAACAAGTTCAAGCTGAATGGTCTGATCCTGAAATGTATGAAAAATTAAAGCAAGGAATTCAATTCCAAAATCCTGAAGTGGATTTACAAGTTAAAGTTTAATGAATGGTTTTAGAGAGAAACCATTTTACGCATTGATGAAAGATTTAGGATGAAGATAAATGCAATTGACTGAAATCGAACAAACAAAATTAAATCAAGTTCGATTAGATCAAAGTTGGAAAGAGGGGTTGGCAAACTTTTTACTCAGTTCGCAAATGGATGAGTTAAAAGCTTTTTTGGTTGCAGAAAAGAATGCCGATAAACTGATATATCCACCAAGCTCGCTTATTTTCAATGCTTTTGACATCACACCTTTGTACAATGTCAAAGTTGTGATTTTGGGGCAAGATCCGTATCATGGCCCTGAGCAAGCGCATGGATTGAGTTTTTCTGTACAGAAAGGATTGGCTCTACCTCCATCTTTACGCAATATTTTTCACGAATTAAACACTGATTTGGCTGTACCTGTGTCTAAACATGGTGATTTAACCAAATGGGCACAACAAGGCGTACTTCTATTAAATAGTGTACTGACCGTTGAGGCAGGGCAGCCGACATCACATCAAAAACGAGGTTGGGAAAATTTTACCGATCAAGTGATTGATGTGTTGAACGAACGCAGAGAGCATATCGTATTTATCCTTTGGGGTGCTTATGCTCAGAAAAAGGGACAGCGTATCGATCAAGCAAAACATCTCGTATTAAAAGCTGCTCACCCATCTCCATTGGCAGCAAATCGTGGTGGTTTTTTTGGTTGTAAAGCTTTTTCTAAAACAAATAATTACCTGAAACAACATGGCATTGAGCCAATCGACTGGCAGCTGGACGCATGACAAATTCTCCCGAAATAAACGATTATCACCCAGATCTGATTATTGAAGAAGCAGCACAAGGATGGCGGATTATTCGTTTAAACCGCCCAAAATCTCTGCACGCACTTGACGAGTCAATTGTTGCAGCACTCTTGAAGTTGTTTGAAGATTTTCACCATGATGATTCTGTGAAAGCGATTTGGTTAGATTCAACAACACCAAAAGCTTTTTGTGCAGGTGGTGATGTTCGTAAGCTTCGTCAATTGGTCATCAATAATGAGGTTGATGCTGCCAATCGCTTTTTTGAAACAGAATACGCACTTGATTTGTTATTACATAACTACGCTAAGCCGATTGTGGTATGGGGTGAAGGTTATGTGATGGGTGGCGGGCTTGGTTTGTTTATGGCAGCGCCATTCCGTTTAGTGACGCCGTATTCTCGCTTAGCAATGCCTGAAGTGAATATTGGTTTATATCCAGATGTTGGTGCGACACGCTTCTTAGCTGATCGTGGTCAAATTGGTTTATTTACTGGTTTAACGGGTTCAATCATGACCGCTGCAGGTGGTTATGGCATTGGTTGGGCAACGCATATTTGTGATACGCAACGTGATGTGGTGTTACAGAAACTTGTTGATATCGATTGGGATCATTATCCAGCAGGAGACTTCCGCGCGATCGATGATACCTTAAACAGTTTGCATCGTCCTGTTTCTCCTGGGCCGCTACAAAATTCGTTGGATGTGATTCATAGTGTTTGCCGTGGTGTAAATTTCCAACAAGATTATGAAGCAATCATTGGTTTGAGTGATGCACGTAGTGATTGGTTACGTCAAGCCAGTGAAAACTTGCAAAAAGGATCTCCAAGCACAGCAGCTATTACATGGTTGTTATGGCAATGGGGGCGTCAAGTGCATGCTTGGGCAGAAGTTTACGAGTTAGAAAAGCAAATTTCTGACTGGAAAATACGCCATCCTGATTTTGTTGAAGGTGTTCGTGCTCGTTTGGTAGATAAAGATTTATCTCCTGAATGGGAGCAAGTGGAATCAATGACATTGGCGGGAATTCTTGCCAAAAATCCACCTGTCACTACGATTGAGAGTTGGAATGCATTATTACGTCAATACGGCGTAATTTAAGCGGTTATGTCTGAAGAAATTCAACAAAACATCATTGATGAACAATGGATGCAGCAAGCTTTCGAGCAAGCTGCATTCGCTGCTTCTATAGGTGAGATTCCTGTCGGTGCGGTGATCGTGAGCCAAGGTCAAATCATTGGCCGAGGATATAACCATCCAATATCCCAACATGATCCAACAGCACATGCTGAAATTCAGGCATTGCGAGATGCATGTCAAACCATTCAAAACTATCGCCTTCCTGAAGATGCAACACTCTATGTAACCTTAGAGCCTTGTACGATGTGTGTAGGTGCATTGATTCATTCACGTGTTCAGCGTGTAGTTTTTGGTGCGACTGAACCTAAGGCAGGTTCACTGGTGAGTAGTCGGCAGTTGTTAGAATCAGGTTACTACAACCATGTTTTTAAATTTGACGGTGGATGTTTACATGAGCAATGCTCATTGCAGCTTTCAGACTTTTTTAAAATGCGTCGTGAGCAAAAAAGACAACTAAAATTACAACAAAAGTCATTAAATGAGAGATAAAAATAATTTAAAATGATGTTGATTTTTAATGACAATAATCATTGTCAAAACTAATATTTTTAAAACTATAGTATTTAAAAGCAAATATACAAAAGGCGAAAATCATGAATTCAATTCAAGTGAAACAAGCGTTTGATGCACCTGTAGCACAAGTGTTCGAATTACTTTCAAAACACTCAACTTATAATATTGCATTTGCACCTGTACAAGTTGTACGTGTTAAAGATTCTGCAGATGCTGAGCGCCCTGATGGTTTGGGTTCAATTCGTCGCATGGGTTTTGGGCCGATTAAACCTGTTCAAGAGCAGATTACATTACTTGATGTAAATAAGCGTATTGAGTATAAATTAATCAATAATCCACTGATTAAGCATCATATTGGCATGATTGAGTTTAGTGAAATTTCTCCAAATAAAACATTGGTCACTTATACGATTGAATTACAAGCACGTGCACCATTTGTAAGTAAATTAATACTTGCACAGCTCAAACTTGCGATTACACTTGGCTTTAAGAAACTCGCAAAATCTTTTGTTTAATTGGAAATACAATGACAATTCAAATCATCACGATCGATGGCCCTAGTGGTTCGGGCAAGGGAACACTTGCTGCCAAACTTGCAGCGCACTATCAATTCCATTTACTTGATTCAGGTGCGTTATATCGTTTGCTCGGATTGTCATTACATCAAAAAGGTTTTTTGGATACTTTGGATGATGAAGATACACTTCAACAAAGCGTTACAATTACAACAAATTTAGATATTGTCTTTAAAAGCTCAGAATCTGGCACTCAAATCTTGCTTGATGGTGAGGACGTAACCCAAACTATTCGTACAGAACGAGTGGGCGAGTTTGCCTCAAAAGTTGCTGCAATTCCTGCACTTAGAGCTGCATTAGTCGATCGCCAATACGCATTTGCACAAGCGCCTGGCTTGGTTGCAGATGGTCGTGATATGGCAACAGCTATTTTCCCACAAGCTCAAGCGAAGATTTATTTGACGGCATCTGCTGAGTCTCGTGCAGAGCGACGAGTAAAACAGTTGCAGGCTATGGGGCTGGATGTTAAAATAAGCGACATTTTAGCAAATATACAAGCTCGAGATAAGCGAGATATGGAACGCACTGTCGCTCCACTCAAGCCAGCAACTGATGCTTACATCATTGATAGTTCAAGTTTGAACATTGATGAAGTGTTTCAGTTAATGACTGATTATGTCGATTCTAAATTAGCTAACTAACGAATATTTAACTAAATATTAACAGAAGCATAACTTGATCAGTTTATATGGATTATGTGGATGTTTAACTAAACCGGCCTTGTCTGATCCAAGACCGCTGACTTTACTAGGTATATCATGACCGAATCTTTTGCAGCCCTCTTTGAAGAAAGCGAATTAAACCTCAACGTTGAAAAGGGTGCAGTCATCCAAGGTATCGTTGTTAGTATCGATTCTGACTGGGTAACTGTAGATACTGGCCTTAAATCTGAAGGCGTTGTATCACGTGCTGAATTCTTAAACGAACAACGTGAACTTGAAGTTCAAGTTGGCGATACTGTTGATGTTGTTGTTGAAGCACTTGACAACGGTATGGGTCAAACAGTTTTATCACGTGAAAAAGCGAAACGTGCTGAAACTTGGACTAAGCTTGAAAAAATCTTTGAAGACGGCGAAATCGTTACTGGTGTTATTTCTGGTAAGGTTAAAGGCGGTTTCACTGTTGACATCGGTCCAGTTCGTGCATTCTTACCAGGTTCATTGGTAGACACTCGTCCTATCCGTGACACGACTCACCTTGAAGGTAAAGAGTTAGAGTTCAAAGTAATCAAGCTTGATGCTAAACGTAACAACGTTGTTGTATCTCGTCGTGCAGTTATGGAAGCTGAATCTTCAGCTGACCGTGAAGCATTACTTTCTCAACTTGAAGAAGGTCAAACAGTTACAGGTACGATTAAGAACCTTACTGATTACGGCGCATTCGTTGACCTTGGCGGTATCGATGGTCTTCTACATATCACAGATATGGCTTGGAAACGCATCAAACACCCTTCAGAAGTTGTTGAAGTGGGTCAAGAAGTTACTGTTAAAGTACTTAAGTTTGACAAAGAACGTAACCGTGTATCTCTAGGTCTTAAGCAATTAGGCGAAGATCCTTGGTTAGCGATCATGAACCGTTATCCTAAAGGTTCTATCGTTAAAGCGCGTGTAACGAACTTAACTGATTACGGTTGTTTTGCTGAAATCGCTGAAGGCGTTGAAGGCTTAGTACACGTTTCAGAAATGGATCACACTAACAAAAACATCCACCCATCTAAAGTTGTTCAGATTGGTGACGAAGTTGATGTTATGGTTCTTGAAGTTGATGAAGAGCGTCGTCGTATTTCTCTTGGTATCAAACAAACTCGTGCGAACCCATGGGAAGAATTCTCTAAGTCACACGACAAGGGCGAGAAAGTTTCTGGTACGATCAAGTCAATCACTGACTTCGGTATCTTCATCGGTTTACCAGGCGGTATCGATGGTCTAGTTCACTTGTCTGATATTTCTTGGAACGAACAAGGCGAAGATGCTATCCGTCGTTACAAGAAAGGTGACACTGTTGAAGCGGTTATCTTGTCTGTAGATGCTGAAGGCAACCGTATCAGCCTTGGTATCAAACAATTGAACAACGATCCGTTCAATGACTTCTTAGCTGCTAACGAACGCGGTGCGTTAGTTAAAGGTACAGTAACTGCAGTTGATGCTAAAGGCGCAACGATTAAGTTAGCTGATGAAGTTGAAGCTTCTTTGAAAGCATCTGAAATCAACCGCGATCGCGTTGAAGATGCAACTAAATTCTTAGAAGTTGGTCAAGAAGTTGAAGCTAAAATCATCAATGTAGATCGTAAATCACGTTCTATCAACTTGTCGATTAAAGCGAAAGACGAAGCTGAAGAGAAAGAAGCTGTTGCTAACTTGAAAACAACTGCAACAAATGGTCAAGAAAATGGTCCTAAGACTATTGGTGACTTGATCAAAGCTCAGATGAATCACTAAGTTATTGTTAAGAAGTATTATTTAATGTAATTAATTAATATTTTTTATTCAATTAGTGTAAAAGGTAGCGTAGTATATGATTACTGCGCTACCTTTTTGTATTTAAAAAGGATATTATCTAGTGTATGTCAATTAGCATTAAAATTAATGAGGTCTTAAATGACAACTGAAGCACTTAATAAGTCTGACTTAATAGAAAGAATTGCTCTTAAAAATCCACATTTAGCAGAGCCTTTAGTGGAAGAAGCTGTTAAGATCATGATTGACCAAATGATAGCATCATTATCTTCGGATGATCGAATCGAGATTCGTGGGTTTGGTAGCTTTGCATTACATCACCGTGAACCGCGTGTCGGTCGCAACCCAAAAACAGGTAAATCAGTAGAAGTTGCAGCTAAAGCTGTGCCACATTTTAAACCTGGTAAGGCACTACGTGATGCAGTAAACGAATCTGCTGATTAATAAAAAATTCGAATGGGGTAATTATGCGTTTTATCTTAGGGCTGCTTTTGGTAGCAGTGTTTGTCTATTCTTTAGCATTGGTATTGATCAATGGTACTGAATTACCTGTAGACTTATGGTTTACTCAAGTTCCTGCTATGCGCCTAGGTTTATTGCTATTACTGACCTTAGCGATTGGTATTGTTCTAGGATTGCTTATCGGTGTTCAAGCTTTCCGTGTGTTCCAAACAAACTGGGAAATTAGACGTTTACGCAAAGATATTGATCATCTGCGTAAAGAGCAAATTCAGACTGCACAATTGGCCGCTGCTGAAGCTGCTGCAAGTGTACGTCATGAAAAGACGGTATTAGATATACACGCTCAAGATAAAAACTCTAATCCTCTTTAATCGCAGTACTAAAAAACTCCTTATTGGTCAAAATAAGGAGTTTTTGTTTTTATAGCAGTTCAAAATAAAATTTTATCAAAACTTATTATTGAAAAGTGGAAGACTTCATTTTTCACGAATATTATTTTTATTGAAAAGTTATTCTAAAAATTAATCATAAACAATATTGAGATAAGCTTGTGCACGAACAGTTCCAGGTGTGACGTTATTGTTGGTTCTGACGTAATTGGCTTTAATAATGTGCTGAATAATTGTAGATGTATTCATATTTCCAAAAGTCCATTTATTTGTTGTTTCAGACTGGTTTGGATCTAAACTGATAATATTATTACTTTTATCACGCAGGCGTATTCCGACACCAGTAGCATAACCTGTACCAGTTTGATTTTGTAAAATATTACTTGCATTGGATTGATTGAGTGTATCGGTCATATAGGCTTTGATTTCGCGACCACCACCATTATTTAAGTTGGCACAGTTAATGCTCAATGTTGCAGTATTATTGCTTAAAGATGTTTCACTTCCAGGTAGACCTAATTGGCGGATACTTACATCAGGTAGTGAGATGGTATAATCGGTAGGACTAAGCGTGCAAGTTGTCTCAGAGATATTTACAGTCGCATTGAGGTAAACTGGGATAGATGTTGAAACTTGGGCACCTGTAGAGTTTCTTCTTAAATTAATGGTTGCCACTTGAAGCTTATTGATATTGATCGTAGCAGGATATGAAGTCATTGCTGCTGTTTTCGGTAAAACATAGAGTGTGACTCTTATTTTTACTCCATGTGAATCACCATCATATTGATAAATGGGTGTTTCTACAGTATTGACAACTTTTAGAGTGGCTGTCATGGGTGCATCGCCCATTTCTACTTTAACGCCAAGAGCAGGGTTGCTATTCAGGCGATAAACATCTGTACTGAATTGTGTAACGTTAGTATTGAAAATAGTACCATAAACAGTTCGCATATATTGAGGGTTAAGAGAGCAAGTATCATAGACTCTAAAAATACTGGCATCTACAGTAGCGACCCCTCGTGAAAAAACATTAGATTGAATAGAGCTGGTTTCATATTTATTAATATTTGTAGTACTGGCTGTTAATGTGGGCATTGTATAACCACCAGTGAAACTGCTACCTACGTTACACGCAAATGCAGAATAACTGGCAGGTAGGGTAAATAAAGCAAATAAAAATTTATATTTAAACATTCTACCACTCCAATGATTCTATTTGCATACTGCGCTAAAACTAGCAAAAGGAATTTGATTTTGACTTTGCTTTAACATTTCATCTGAAATGTTAAATTGGCAAGCATTTGAATTATTCCAGTTTATGCTATAGGTTCCTGCATTAAGGCTAGAAATAAAAATTTGCTGCCCTTGTCCAACGGTAGCAATTACATGATTCGATGCATTTAACACTTGAGCGCCCATTGGAATGACTGAATCATTATGTATAAGCTCAATTAATGCTTTATTGCTTTTCAGTGCTTTAAAATCAACTAAAATACTGGCATTGGATTTTGGTATGACCTGTAGTTCTGTCGCATTCACTTCTGTATTTAAAGGAATTGTATTCGGGTTTAAGGCGATACTATTATATTGATATGGATTTAAGTAAGGTAAAATCGCATTTCCCCAACGATCAACTTTGATATTGTTGCCATTCAATAGGCTGATACCTTCTAGTCCTTTTGCATGAATAATGGCATAAGTATCATTTAAATCATTGCTTAAGGTAATACCATGGCGGTGAGCCACAATCGCGCCTTGTGCCTGAACAGAGTATTGGCGTTGTTGATCAAAATTTGTGGTATAAGTCGATGCCAAATAAACAGGGCTAGTTTTATAACTTAGTGAGCCACTTAATAAGTCGGTGTCTTTGCTATTAGAATAATTTATATTATAGCCGAGTTGTTGATTTTCACCTAAACTACCAAATAAGCCAATTTGATTGGTATTGAGTGCATTATTATCTGGATATAATTCGCTGCTTAATCGAAGATTGCTATTTTGCTTCTTAAATGAAAGTGGAATGTTTACATTTAAAAAGTATTGGGTATCTTTATCGGATTTATATTGGTCATTTTCGGTACGTTGTAAGCCAAAGTAATAACCTATACCTTTATAGTTATTGCTATAACTAAGTTGCAATGATTTTTGTTCATTCTCAGCATGCCAGAATTTATATTGCGAGTAATTGACTGACAATGCACCATAGGATTGACCTAAGTTTTGCGTCAATTGGATGTAATTTGAAGATTTTGGGCGACCATTCAGTGCATTTGAGAATGTATTATTCTGTGTATAACGACTTTGCATGACCTCATCAAATGAATAATATTGATCATTGTTATAATATGAACTATTTAAACTAATATTGGTTTTTGCTGCATTTAGTGCAAGGTTGTAGCGCATATTAATAAGGAAGCTATCCAAATTTTGATTAGATTCATTAAAATCGGCTTTTACATAATTTCCTTCGAATGCAAAACCACCGATCTGAGTATTTAAGGCTGTACCCAATATAAATGATTGATAATGCTTACTGATGAGTCCAGCGCTACTCAGCGACATGAAGTTATTTAAACCATAATCAAAAGATGCATTGATTAACTGTTCATCATAGGCTTTATCATTTTGGCGGAAACGACCTAGCGCAAATTGGTACCTGAATTGATTGGCGCGTATGGTTTGTATGTAGTTGTTATAGGGTAAGTCAAAGCTATGAATTTCACCATTGGCTTCGATTACATCGACACTTAATGTCCCACCTGTACCCGGTGTTTGTAGATCTGTGATATTAAATGCACCTGCAGGTACTGTGCGTTCTAGGATAATCTGTTGATTTTGACGAACACGAACGAGGGCATTGCCTTTAGCATATCCAGTAATATTGGGTGCATAACTTTGTAGAGAGACTGGCAACATGCGATCATCGCTCGCAATTTGCACACCACGAACAGCAAAGCTTGAATTACTATTGATTGTTTTAGTATTGGTATAAAAATCACCAAGTGTCAGTTGTGATTTGATACTTGGTAAAACACGCAAGAGTTTATTTTCGTAACTTACATATTGTTCAGTATTATTTTCATTGCTAAAACTGGTACTGCCTGAGTGACGGAATTGCCATTCACCTAAATTAACTCCAGCATTCAGATTTAAAAAGCTAGAGTCTTGTTGATTATCTTGACCATAATCTGAGTTGTAATAGTTGTAATAATATTTTAAAAAACTACTATTACCGCCATTTTCCCATAATGATGGATCGATGTAGCCTAAAGGTCTTTCATTGAGCATGTTTTGAGGGCTGGTAATGTTGACTCGTTGTTCTGCAATATTGAGTTTCCAAAAAACCACATGATTCATTAAACGAGTGTCGATACAGTCAGATGTGACTTTATCTAAATCAATCAACTTTGTATTAAAATCTAACTGCTTGACCGTGTTTCTAGGAATACAATAACGCTGCTTTTGAGGATCGTTAGGATCATCAGTAATATGCACGACAGAGCGGGTGATATAGCGATCGTTTAAATAAAGATCGAGAATATAATCATTGGGAGCAACTTTATCGCTCGAAATTAATTTTTCGATATCGATATTTTTACTATTTTGACCGTATAAGAAACTATTATCAAATTGAGGAGATTGCGCAACAACATTTTGATGACAAAGATATAAGCTTAGCGCTAAAGCACTATATCTAAGTTTTAAATGTTTCAAAAAACAATCTCCAATTGAGTAGTATTAAAAGGTATTAAAAAGTCTTTTCTATAGTAAATAATGAACCATAATCATTGATAAAAGAAAGCTGTATCGATTTGGCACTCTCTAAATGATCAAGATTAATCTGCTGTTTTGCAAAAGGTTCTATATAAGTCAGTGATGTAATTTCACGAGTACTACTATTTTTTAAAACCAAATTAGATTTACCAAAATTTAAGTAATACGGTGTTGGGTTATTAATTTCTAAACTATTACCTGTACGTTGCACTTGAACCTTTTCAAAAGCTTGTTGCTGTTCCATTTTAAGGCCCGTTGGGCGATAAAAAAGTTTTAAACGGCTACGAATTGCAAATTGTAAATAATTGGCATCTGCCACTTCAGGTTTAGCAGGAATATCAAGGACATTCAACCAAAATAAACTTTCTCTGTCAGTCGCAAGTTTTTCTTTTTGATTGAAGATAATGCGTAAAGATTGTCCTTTATTAGCATCAACAGTTGTAATAGGTGGTGTGACAATAAATGGCGCTTTGGTTGTGGTAGGATCTGCAATGGAATCTTTGGTATCAACCCAAGACTGAACTAACGCAACTTTATCACCGACATTGCTTAACTGTACCGATACGAATTCTTTATCACTTGGATAAATCACACGTGTACCTGTAATCACGATACCTGCTTGAACAGTAGAGAATAAGCTAGATAACATTAACAATGATGAAGTCATCAGTCTTTTGTTCATTTCAAATCCTTGTAGAAAGCATAAGTCTGCTATTTAGCAGACTTATGTATGTTTTTGAAAGTACAATTTTATTATGGATAAACAACATAATAAGTTACAGCTGTATTTACATCACCTTTTGTTGCAGCAGCAGGTGCGAAATAACGAGCAAAGAAATCAATATTTGCACTACCATTTGCAGTTGCAACATTTGTTGTTAAAAGGTTTTGACCAGTACGATCTTTAGTTAGATCAATCGCAGTTTTTGCAGAGTTTAATAATTGAACTTCTACATTCGAACCAGTAGGGGTTGCAATCGTATTTTTTAAACGACCTGTTGCAGTAATATTTGCGTGTGTATTGTCATAATATACGCCAACATTGCCAATAGGGCAGTTGGTTAAATTAATCGTAAATTTAGTATCACCAGCTGTTGCATTCGCAGGTAATGTTGATGCAAGAACTGTTGGTAAAGCAACAGTGTAATTGCCTGATGCACCACCAACATTACAAGTTTGATCTACAACCTTTCCTGTAATTGTAACAGTTCCATCAGCCGCGGCGAAAACAGTAGAAGATGCTAAACCTAAGCTGATTACCGCTAAGCCTAATTGAAATTTTTTCATGGAGATTCTCTCAAAATAATTGAACAGTTCCTTATTCACATATTTCTAACAAGGAATTTTTCTGTTTGGAGCTAAACATTTCATGCCTAATATAAATTCTTTCTGACGAATGGCAATAAAAATTGTGATAAAAATCACTTTTTTTGTTAATAAACTAATTTATATCTTGTAATAATTATGATAGTGTAAAGTTCTTGGTTGAAATAATGTAATAAATACAAATATATAATTATATTTTTTAATATATTTTATGCGATTATACTTTTTAAAATAAATTTCCAAAGGAATGACGAAAAGTGTCACCTTTTGCCAATTTAATCACGGAATAATTTAAAATTGAATATTATTTAAAATATACTTAACTGTTATTTAAGATATTTTAAATAAAATCATTGCTGATTTAGAAGAAAATTAGAAGGGCGATATTAGAAAATAATTTCTAGTTTATAATTTATTCATCTCATCATGTTTCAAAGTGAAATCAATTTTAAATAGATTAGAGGTTCATTTACCTTATTATATATTACAAAAATATTTAGAGTAATTATTCTAAGTAATGAAGTGTAAACCTGAACAAAAGATAATATCTTGTTTCAAAATTGAGTCTGAACAGTCAGAATTACAAATCTAAAAAAATAATCGTATTCACTTGAATTTTATTATTAATCTAAATTTAGCGATAAAATGCTTGAAACTTTAGTAGAAACCTTTGTACCAGCATTGAAAAACTTTATAATGTGGCATCTTTTTGTGTGATGGAAGTAGACTCTTGAGTATCATTGTTGCCTTGGATGCTAAAAGCCAATATGACGCATTAGCAATTGCTGATCAACTTGACCCATCACTCTGTCGTGTAAAAGTAGGCAAAGAACTTTTTACACATGAAGGCCCTTCAATTGTTAAAGCATTACATGACAAAGGCTTTGAAGTTTTTCTCGATTTAAAATTTCACGATATTCCAAACACGACAGCTCAAGCTGTATGTGCTGCGGCTGACCTAGGTGTATGGATGGTTAATGTACATGCATCAGGTGGTCGTAAAATGATGGAAACCTGCGTTGAACGCTTAAAAGCTGGAAATTATAAAACACAACTCATCGCAGTGACCGTTTTAACCTCAATGGGGCGTGAGGATCTACGTGATTTAGGTCTAGACATTGAACCCTTTGAGCAGGTAAAGCGTTTAGCAAAACTGACCCAAGACAGTGGTTTAGATGGTGTCGTATGTTCTGCGCAAGAAGCAAAAATGCTACGTCAAGATTTAGGTCAAGATTTTGCTTTAGTGACCCCTGGTATTCGCCCTGAAGGCTCGAATGCTGATGATCAAAAGCGTATTGTGACACCTAAACAAGCCATGCTGGATGGTTCTACGCATTTGGTGATTGGTCGCCCAATTACTCAATCTGCACATCCAAGCCAAATGTTGAAAGATATTTTAGCAACCTTATAATTTTTATAAATATCTATTTTTGAATAGAAGATTTTATTTAAAACAAAAAATAGGGGAATTTACCCTATTTTTTTTGTTCCTAATTTTTGGGGTTAAGTTACGTTTTTTCGATTTTAAGCTTAACTATTTTAGAATTTAAAAATCGAAAATGACGAAAAAACGTCCTATAATGCTAAACTTAATACTGATTAGTTAAAAGTAATTTGGTGATCCTAATATAAGAATCTCCCCTAACCCCTCTTTAAAAAGAGGGGAAATCTTTGAGAATTTAAAATTATCTTAAATTCCTTGCGCAGCAGTGCTGCTCATCCCTCCTTTTTCAAAGATGAGGAGCATAGCTCCGCAAGAGGGAGAATTAAAAATGCTGAACTGACTGGCATTATTTTATAAAGCAGCCAAGATACTCACTGCAATAGGAGCGAGTATTGAAAGTATAAAACCACTGACCATCGCATGCGGAATAAACTCATTACCACAAGCTTGTTTAACCATGGGTAGTGTTACATCCATTGCTGTTGCACCTGCCGAAGAAATGGCTGAACGAGGATAGCGCCAGCCTATTAAATACATAAGCACAATCGCAAAAATTTCTCTAAATAAATCATTCATTAAAGCAATGCTACCTAAGTGAGCATTTTTCAATTCTGTAACGACAATACCTGTCATAGAGTAGAAACCATAGCCTTGTGACAGCATAATCAAGTCTTTAAGACTGATGCTATGAATAAAAAAAGAAACCAAGATTGCACCAAGCACTGAACCAATAATACAGGCGATGGGTACAAGTAATATTTTCCAATTGAGCCATGAACGATCAAGTGGTGAATAAGCCAGATCCAGACCAATCAAAAACATAAAGACCAGTAATAAATTCCAAGTGCTGACATGCAAAGTATAGTGAAAATGATTAAATAGTTCCGCTAATCCGTAACCTGCTGCAAGTGCGAAAAAAGCATAACTAATATTGATCAATGATCGAGTGAGTAACGCTATAGAAACCTTACCTTGAGAGGGTTGGTAACCTATACCTGTAAATAGGACATAGCAGCAGAGGAAAGCACCTATAGAGGTTGCAATAGAAATTAAAATTGCATGAGTTAAAATTTCAGTAGGGTTTGAGATGCGGTGAATGGTTTGTGAAAACTCAATGGCGATCGCAATTAAGAGGATATAAGTAAAATAAGGCAAAATTTTAAGTGCAATTCTTTCTAGCCATTGTGGCAAACGCCTTGCCAACATGAAACCAATAAATAAGCAAAACAACAGTTGAAAAATAAGCCAAAGAGATTGCATAAAAATATGTAGGTATGAAAATACCTACATATTATAGACAAAGTTTATGCAACGCGGGATGTTTTATGTTGGATTTGTTGATTGCCAAGTAATTGAAAATCAGCAGGATTCACTTTGCGTGTCTTTAACCAATATTTCCAAGTATAGGTTGGCCATAATGCAAAGTTTTTGCCACCATCCTGTTGATACCAACTAACGCAACCTGATTGCCATACTGTGCCCTCTAACATGTGTTGAACCTGTTCGTTGTATTTGTCTTGAACTTCGGGCTTCACTACGATCGCTTGAGTAGAGGTTTTATTGACGATTTGCATGAGCTGTAAAATATAATGGACTTGCGCTTCGATCATAAAAATCACAGAGTTATGCCCTAAAACCGTATTCGGCCCAAGTAATTGGAATAGGTTTGGAAAACCTTTGGTGCTAATGCCTAAATAACTTTCAGCACCATCTTTCCAAGCATCTTTGAGTTCAATCCCATTTTCGCCATAGCATTGGAATGATTTCAGGTAGATACGTGGGTCTGTGATAAAACCAGTACCATAGATTAGGCAGTCAATTTTGCGTTCTTCACCATTTTTAAAGATGATACTATTTTCGGTCAATTCTTGAATTGCATCGGTAACTAGTTCAACATTTTTACGATTAAACGTAGGGTAATATTTGTTTGAAATTAAAATACGTTTACACCCCATAACGTAATCGGGAGTGAGTTTTTGAGCGGTATTTTTATCTTTCACTTGGAATTTAATAAAAGCTTCTGCAAGTTTTTGACCATATTTCATGATTTGCGGCTGCACGATTGGCACGACGCGGGATTCATTCGACCAATAGAGGCGAGCGCGGTGTAATTTTCTAAACCAATCAAAACGATTAAACAGCTTTTTATCAAATGTATTATAAGTACGTTCATCGCGCGGTATGACCCAAGCAGGTGTACGTTGCAATACATAAAGATTTTTTACTTTATCTGCAATTTCAGGAATGTACTGAATTGCACTGCCACCAGTGCCAATAGAAGCAACATTCTTATCATTTAAATTATATTGATGATTCCACTGCGATGAATGGAAAACTTCACCTTTGAATTTTTCGATGCCTTTGATTTTAGGTACTTGCGGTACGTGCAATGGGCCAGAGGCAAAAATAACAAATTGAGCGTTTATTTGCTGCCCATTTTTTAAAGTTAAATGCCAATTTAATGTGTTTTCATCATACTGTGCTGTGACAACTTCATGATTGAACTGAATATATTGTTTTAAATCATATTCACGGATTAAATCTTGAATATAGTCAAAAATTTCAGGGGCTTCGGCATAACGTTTTGACCAATCAAGTTTGGGCGCAAAAGATAAAGAATACATGTGAGATTGCACATCACAAGCAGCACCAGGATATTGGTTTTCACGCCAAGTCCCACCGACATCGTTGGCTTTTTCTAAAATAATAAAATCATGAATATTGGCTTGGATTAAACGTATAGCGGTGGCTAAACCTCCAAAACCCGATCCAATAATGGCGACTTGAGTGCTTTGAATCTGTACAGTTGTTGTTTGCGTTGTGCCCATTGTTATTAACTCAGTGTGCTTTAATTTTGTTTAGAATAATCGAAATGTACATAGAGGATAATGATTGCCTTGACATAAATATTGATATATTCGGCAATTTCCAAAACTGGCTCTTTATAGTAAAAAGTTGTTGTAATAAATATTTGAA
This sequence comes from Acinetobacter piscicola, assembly GCF_002233755.1. GTDB lineage: Bacteria > Pseudomonadota > Gammaproteobacteria > Pseudomonadales > Moraxellaceae > Acinetobacter > Acinetobacter piscicola. Next base: position 536,418 of record NZ_NIFO01000001.1, read on the forward strand.
GACAAGATGAAACGATCAATACTCGGCTTGATGTACTTAATTCACGGTATGCGTAATGCAGGAATAGACGTGGATTCACGACTTGAGAGTATTGGAATCAAAGCAGATGCTTTAGATCCAAGTTCAATTATTCATCCAAGTCTTGAATGGGATATTTTAAAAGTTATTGGTAAAGATGTAGAACCTGAAACAGGATTATTTATTGGTAAGCATTATTCTCTAGCGGGTTATGGTCCTTTACTTATGTTATTGGTGACGTGCAGTACTGTTTATGATGCAATTCAAAAAGGCATTCAATATCAGGGTTTAACTTATTTATATGGTGTATTGGGCATTGAAAATAGTGAACATCAAATTGCTTTAACTTACCAACCGATCGATTTAGATTCTGAAATGGGTTTGTTAAGGGCACAATGTGAAATATCAGGTACGTATAAGTTCTTAGATGATATTTATAAAATGATGGGACTAACTGCACCCAGTGTGAGAATCGAGTTACCTTTTGCACAACCTCAAAATGTAGAAGTATTAAAGCAATATCAAGATTATTACGGTTCAAACCTACACTTTGATTGTGATAAAGCATCATTTTGGATTAATCATGATGTGATGCAACTAAAAATACCTTCAGCAGATTCAATCACACATCGTGTTTATGAGATTAAATGTGTTGAAGAATTAGCACGATTAAATGCTGAAGAAGTCAAAGTGCCAGCATTGATTCAACGTGTAAATGATTATTTAGAATTGCAACAAGGCATCATTCCTTCAATGGCAGAGGTTGCACAAGCTTTAAATTTGCCAGAAAGAACATTGCGACATCAGTTGCAGCAATTGAATACCAGTTATAAGCAAATTCGTGAGCAATTGATTAAACATAAAGCTTTGCGCTTAATTGAATATAAAGAATATTCAATTGAAGTGATAGCTGAACTGCTCGGTTATTCAGAGCCTGCAGCATTTAATCATGCATTTAAACGTTGGTTTGGACAAAGTCCAAGACAATACGGTAAATAAAGAAGTGTAATGAAATTATGAAAATGACGACTCGTTTTTTAAATTGGAATTATGCCAAAGTTTTATTTATCAAAACTAAATATTCGATATAATCTCCCTAGCCATTAAAAGTACCTTAGCCATATGTTAGATCAAAATTCAATGCCCAATACTGCATTTTCTCCCGTATCACCCGCAGAACGTTATGCTAAAGCTTTATCATCTGGTCAATTTTTACCCGATGATGCTCAAGCGCATGCTGTGCATGAATTGGAGCGAGTATGGCAAGAATTAATTAATCGATATAAAGCTTCGAAAAAAGCATTCCGTCGTTTTAGACGCCAAACTGCACCACGTGGTGTCTATATGTGGGGTGGCGTAGGGCGTGGAAAAACATGGTTAATGGATCAGTTTTATGAGTCGATCCCGTTTCGTCGTAAAATGCGTATGCATTTCCACCACTTTATGCAATTTGTTCATAAAGAACTGAATAAGCTAGCAGGGCAACGCAATCCGCTTGATTTGGTGGCAGATCAAATTTACAAAGAAGCTGTAGTGATTTGTTTTGATGAGTTTTTTGTATCAAACGTCACAGATGCCATGATTATTAGTGATCTGTTCCAAAAACTATTTACTCGCGGTATTACTTTAATCGCAACATCGAATATTGCACCAGATGGTTTATATAAAAATGGTATTCATCGTGACCGTTTTTTACCAACGATTGAAATGGTGAATACGCATTGTGTGGTTTTAAATGTAGATGCAGGCGTAGACTATCGTTTGCGTGTGCTTAAACAAGCTCAATTATTTAAAACACCATTAAGCGATGATAATAAAATTTGGATGGCGAAACGTTTTAATGCGCTTACCAGTTCACAAGTTATTTCAGAAGAACCGATTCAAATCAATAATCGTGTGGTTGAAACGATTGGACACACTGAAGATGTGTTGTGGTGCGAATTTAGAGAGCTGTGTATGAAACCACGCAGTCCTTCTGATTTTATTGAGATTGCCAATATTTATAATACGGTTTTAGTGAGTAATGTTCCGCATTTAACTGATACGCTTTCTGAAGGAACACGTCGTTTTATTTATTTAGTCGATGAGTTTTATGACCGTGGTGTGAAGTTACTGTTAACCTCAGAAGATTCAATTATTGAAATTTATGAAGGTGAGAAGCTTTCTTTTGAAATTGAAAGAACACGTTCACGTTTACTTGAAATGCAATCAGATGATTACTTACAGTCAGAGCACCGACTAATTAAAGATTCGGGTGAATCGCAGGCTGAATAGTGAATACTGATTAAAATTAAAAGCACTCAAATGAGTGCTTTTTTTGATTCAAGAAAAGACAATAATTTTAAACATAATTGTTGATTTGCTTTATCGACATTTTGTTATATTCGTGGCTTAATCTTTACATAAGGAAGTAAAGTGTATTGTAAAAAATGGATCAATTAGCACTTATTCGGCACTTTAGTCTAATTTCGACATTTTAAAAACTTTATACACTGTAAAAAGCGATCCAAGTTGATGATATTGTCTCATTTTTAATCATTATTTTTAGAATGAATGCTTGCATTTATTTAAATTAAAATGATCACTATTTAGCAATGTGATAATACTATTCAGCATGGTTTAAATCGGTATACTAGAAACTCTTGTTATAAAAAGTAGCAATATCAGGAAAGACAATGACTGCACGTATTCAGAAAGGCAAGTTAGCGATTGCTAAAGAACTTTACGATTTCATCGAGAATGAAGCACTACCAGGTTCTGGTTTAGACAGTGAAACTTACTGGAAAAACTTTGAGCAAGTTGTTGTCGATCTTAGCCCTAAGAATAAAGCGCTTTTAGCTAAGCGTGATGACATTCAGGCTAAAATTGATGAATGGCACCGTAATAATAAATTTGAGCTGGAAGCTTATAAAGCTTTTCTTAAAGAAATTGGCTACTTAGTACCAGAAGTAGAAGATTTCCACATCAGCACAGAAAATGTAGATGAAGAAATCGCATTATTGGCTGGTGCGCAATTAGTAGTACCTGTGCGTAATGCACGTTACTGTTTAAATGCTGCAAACGCACGTTGGGGTTCGCTCTATGATGCACTTTACGGCTTTGATGTAATCCCAGAAGATGGCGGCGCAGAAAAAGGTAAAGGTTATAACCCGGTTCGTGGCGACAAAGTTGTAGCATTTGCTAAAAACTTCTTGAATGAAACATTCCCATTGGCAAATGGCTCGCATGCAGATGTGACGAAATATGCAATAGAAGGCAAAAAGCTTGTTGCAACATTAAAAGATGGTTCAACATCGACTTTAGCAAAAGAAGCACAATTTGTTGGTTTTAATGGTGAAGCATCGGCTCCAACAGAAATCGTTTTATTAAATAATGGCTTGCACGTTATTATCGAAATTGATGCGAATAGCCCAATTGGTAAAACTGATGCTGCTGGCGTTAAAGATTTAGTTCTTGAAGCTGCTTTAACAACGATTCAAGATTTAGAAGATTCGATTGCTGCTGTAGATGCAGAAGAAAAAGTTGAAGGCTACCGTAACTGGTTAGGTTTGATGAAAGGTACTTTGGAAGAATCTATCGAGAAAAACGGCAAGACTGTTACTCGTACATTGAACAAAGACCGTACGCATAAAAACTTGATCGGTGGAGAAACGACGCTTCATGGTCGTTCATTGATGCTTCTTCGTAACGTGGGTCATTTAATGACGAATCCAGCGATCCTTGTAGATGGTGCTGAAATCTACGAAGGCATTATGGATGCATTGATCACACCATTGTTGTCTTTTGCAGATATCAAAGGCGAAAACGAAAACAAGAACTCTCGTAAAGGTTCTATGTACATCGTTAAGCCAAAAATGCATGGTCCTGAAGAAGTTGCATTTGCTGTTGAATTATTTGAACGTGCTGAGCAAGCGTTAGGTTTACCTGAGAAAACGTTAAAAATCGGTATTATGGATGAAGAACGTCGTACATCTGTAAACTTGAAAAACTGTATTGCTCAAGCAAAAGACCGTACGATCTTCATTAATACAGGTTTCATGGACCGTACTGGTGATGAAATCCATACCTTTATGGAAGCGGGCCCATTCGTTCGTAAAGGCGAAGTGAAGTCTCAAACTTGGTTCCCAGCATACGAAAACCGTAACGTAATGATCGGTCTTCAAGCAGGTTTACGTGGTAAAGCACAAATCGGTAAAGGTATGTGGCCTAAACCAGATATGCTTTTAGACATGTATAACACCAAAATTGAACATCCTGAAGCTGGTGCAAGCTGTGCATGGGTTCCATCGCCATCTGGTGCAGTGATTCATGCAATCCATTATCATCATTGCAATGTTTCAGCTCGTCAACAAGAGTTGTTGAAAGTTGAGCCATTATCTCTTGATGATTTGTTAACGCCGCCTTTAGCGACAGATACAAACTGGACTGACGAAGAAAAAACCAAAGAGCTTGAAAATAACCTTCAAGGTATCTTAGGTTATGTGGTTCGTTGGGTTGATCTAGGTGTAGGTTGTTCGAAAGTTCCAGATATCAACAACGTTGGTTTGATGGAAGACCGTGCAACGCTACGTATTTCTTCACAACACGTTGCGAACTGGTTGCGTCACGGTATCGTTAGCAAAGAACAAGTTGAAGAAGTTATGCAACGTATGGCGAAGATTGTGGATGAGCAGAATGCGAGTGATCCAGAATATACAGCTATGGCGCCTGCATTTAATGGTTATGCATATCAAGCAGCATATGACCTTGTATTTAAAGGTGGTGAGCAACCATCGGGTTATACTGAGCCATTACTACATGCTTCACGTTTGAAATTAAAAGGTTATACAGGTGATTAATTTCACTGCTGTATAAAGTCAAAAAAGCCTCTTCGGAGGTTTTTTTGTTTTGAGGGCTTTTATATTAATCATGAGAATTGAATCCATCACATTGCCATTAAAAATAGGTGGTTATACTTGTGATGTATTATTGATGCGATTTTAACTGCGGGATTTCAATTAAAACTTATGATTTGTTATTCTTGTCCAGTTATATAAATTTTGTTGAGCTAAGTTGGAGATTACTCAAACAATCATAAATCTCTGCTACAATTTAAAAGAATCAATCTTTAAGTTGAATTATAAATGTCATCAATTCTTAAATTAGATGCATTGAAAAATGCTGAAGTTTCTAGCGCTCCTTATCCTTTTTTTGTCGTTGAAAATGCATTGGCGGACAACGAAGTACAAGCTGTAATCCAAGATTTTCCAAAAATTGAGCAGGGTGGAAGTTTTAACATTGAAGATGTTGAAATTAAACCAAATTTTGATCGATTCTTAAAGTCATTAGATACACCAGAATTTCGTAAAATCTTGACAGATAAATTTGATGTGAATGTTATGGAGCATCCAATGATGATCACTTTACGTGGTTATTCACGTCAAAAAGATGGGCGTATTCATAGTGATTCTAAGAGTAAGTTATTAACCGTCCTTATTTATTTAAATGAATCATGGGATGCACCAAATGGCCGTTTACGCATTTTAAATGATGACAAAGATATCAATAACTATGTTGCTGAAATCAATGCAGGTCCCGGCGCATTGGTTGCTTTTAAAGTGACAGACAATGGTTGGCATGGTTATATTCCTTATGAAGGACAACGCCAGTCGATTCAAATTAACTTTTTAACCAGTGAAAAAGCCAATGCGAAGCATAAGTTTTTCCATGGTTTAAGTGCGAAAATGAAAAAGATTTTTAAATAATCAATAGGTGTTCAGAAGGTAAATGTAGATTTACCTTCTTTTTTTGAAATGCTGTTTGAATAAAATCTAACGTTTGAAATCATATTTTATTGTATGTGTGCCAATTTTAAACCCATTAGTCTGATACAAGTTGAGCAACTCCGTTTGCCAATAATCCCATTCGCATATGAAGAAGAGATATTTCCAAGCTTTCAAACACCATTGCTATTCCAATCTAATCAAGGAATAGAGTGGCGTTTAGTAAATTTTGGTTTAATCCCGAAGTGGGCAGAGGATAAAGAGGTTGCTAAGCATACCTACAATGCTCGCAATGAAACAGTCATGGAAAAACCAAGCTTTAGCGAAGCATTTGCTAAATGTCAGTTTGGTGTTATTCCTGTAAGTGAATTTTACGAATCAAAATATATCAATGGTAAACCACAGCGTTGGGCTGTTAGACGAAAAGATGGCCAAGCATTTTATATTGCTGCGCTGTATGAAATTACCCGATTGAAAAGTGGTGAAGTTGTGCGTTCAGCAACCATGTTGAGTATGGATGCTCATCATCACGAAATGATGAAAGAGTTTCATGAACCAAGAACGGATAAGCGTTCCATCGTGGTGATACCACAACACCGTTTAGAAGAATGGCTGTCACTGAAACAGCCGAATATAATGAGTTTTATTAAAGGGTTTCCTGTAGAGGAGTTTGAGTGTTATTACTGTCCAAAACAAAGGCACAACAAAAACACTCTACAGATCAATATGTTTGACTAATTTTTATTCTATTAATGAGAAAGATTTTTAAAAATATGCTTTAAGCTTTCCATCATTTTTTCAATTTGTAATGGTGTCAAACCATCAAATGATTGTTCGAGTACCACACTCATTAAGTCATTAATTTTTTGAGTCATTTGTTTGCCAGACTCAGTAAGTTTGACCCGAGTAATACGCGCATCATGCTCACAAGAAAAAGTTTCAACTAAGCCTTCTTCTTTTAGGCGATACACGATTTTAGTGGTTGTTGACATTTTAGAAACAATCATTTCAGAAAGTTCTGAAACACTGGCATTAGGCTTAGCCTCTAAAGAAATCAATAAACGCCGTCTTGAATTGTCCACGCCATATTTTTTTAAAACATGATCTACGTTCAATACGTATTGTGCATGTACTTGAGTAATCCAGTAATAAGGAAAACTTTCTATATTAAAATTTTCTGCTGATGGCAAAAATTTTGAATATTTCTTAGTCATTAGGTAACCCTGATTTTTTGTAATTATAGCCAAAATAAAGGCTTAATAATATTTTATTTTGAATAGTTGAATCAAGACGTGATCAATCGCTTAATGTAAAAAAACAAGGAAAATCCATAAAATATCGATTTTCCTTGGAGTAAACTTAGGCAGAACTGTCTAGTTAAAGACATAGTGTAACTATCTTTATCTTGATGAAACGCGACAATACTTTGAGCAAATTTAGTTGCTTTTTCTTGCAATTGAGAATTGGTAGCTTTCGTATCTGATAGTTGTGCTGTCAGATCTGCATTTTCAAGAATGACATTGTAGGTCAATTCTTGCTTATTATTCTCTTGCGTAACTATGACTTTGACCGGATGCTGTTCTAGGGCTGAATCAAGATTGATATCAGTTCCTGCATAGCTTGTATTTGCAATAGTCTTTGAAATTTTTTTAAAAGTCAATGCATTTACACTTGTCATAGCGGTTAATCCTATTCACTTTTACGTGCCTTAGTATTGATGAAAAACTAAAGCGACTGAGTCAAAATGTTCAATAACTAAACAATGCTGACTGTGGTCTTATTCTAATGAAAAATTAAGTGCATGAGACTTGGCTTTATGATGAAAAAATTCTGTCGCAATAGTCATAACTGGTGTAGGTTTATTTATTTGTTGTGTGAATATTGTTTTAAGAATTTGAAAATAATCATTTTTAATATTTTCATAAAGATGAAAATCTGAACTATGACACTACATTCCGTAAGTGTAATAAATCATTACAGAAATTAGGTGATTCAGGACTAAAAATACTTTCTGTAAATATTGTTAAGTCTAGTTTAAATGTTGTTAGATACGTTGCAAATTATACTAATTTTCCTTGTTAAACTTGTCATGGTCATTTGGGGCCATTTTTAGACTAAAGTTGAATAATTTTTTTATTAGCAACGATTATTTATGCAAGCTTTGCCAAATTTATAAAATACTAAAATGTAAATTTTTCATGAAAAGTAATTACAAATCTTAGATATTGTGCATAATTAAACTAATATTGTTGAAAAGGTATCATTCATGGATCCGTCGCCGTGTAGGTTAAACTTATTTTTGTCTTCTTTTTATAATAAAAAGCAGGAGATCTAATAATGGAATTTTTATTAGACCCTGGTATTTGGGTTGGTCTTTTAACCCTGATTGTTTTAGAAATTGTACTGGGGATTGATAACCTCGTATTTATTGCCATTCTTGCAGATAAACTACCTCCCGAACAACGTGATAAGGCTCGTATCATTGGCTTGTCTTTAGCTTTATTGATGCGTCTAGGTTTATTGTCTGTCATTTCTTGGTTGGTTACATTAACCAAACCCTTAGTCACTTTTGCTGATTTTTCATTTTCTGGAAGGGATTTAATTCTCTTATTCGGTGGGCTATTCCTTGTTTATAAAGCAGTAACAGAGCTGCATGAAAAAATGGAAGGAAAGCCAGAAGTTAAAAGCACTGGCGCAGTGGTTTATGCAAGTTTTTGGGCGGTCGTTGCTCAAATTATCGTACTTGATGCGGTTTTCTCGCTGGATTCAGTGATTACAGCAATCGGTATGGTGGATAATATTTATGTGATGATGGCTGCGGTGACGATTGCTGTTATCGTGATGTTAATTGCTTCAAAACCATTAACAAGCTTTGTAAATAGACATCCTACAGTCGTGATTCTATGTTTAAGCTTCTTATTGTTAATTGGCGTAAGTTTGATTGCAGAAGGCTTCGGTTTCCATATTCCAAAAGGCTATATTTACTCAGGTATTGGTGTTGCGATCTTGATTGAAGCATTTAACCAATTTTCAAGCCGAAATGCCGAAAAGCATGAATCAAAAATTCCTTTACGTCATCGCACTGCGGATTCAATTCTCAAGATGATGGGAAGTAAGTTAGACGCTGATTTATTACAAACACCTGAAGCCTTGGCTGCACAAAAAGCCTTTGGTGATGAAGAACGTTATATGGTCGGTGGTGTATTAACCCTTGCAGAGCGTTCTGTCGCATCGATTATGACGCCAAGGAATCAGATCTCTTGGATCAACCTTGAAGATGATCCTGAAAGTATTCGTCAACAAATTTTGGCTGTACCGCATAGCTTATTTCCAGTCTGCCGTGGGCAATTGGATAAAGTGGTGACTGTCGTACGTGCCAAAGAACTAATCGATGTTTTAGACGAACCTGAGCAATTACAGGCGTTGTTAAAACGTCATCGTCCAATCTTTATTTTTGAGAAAATGAAGGTGATTGATGCGATTCACACGCTAAGAACTTCGAAAGGTTCTTTGGTTTTGGTGAGTAATGAATTTGGTAATATTCAAGGTTTGATCTCACCACTTGATGTGTTCGAGGCGATTGCAGGTGAATTCCCAGATGCGGATGAGCAACTGGAATTGGTCAAGCTTGATGAAACCACTTGGAAAGCTTCTGGAATGTTAGATCTTTATCAACTTGAATTAGAGTTGGGGATGTTAGATCTGGTTCAAGAAGATTCTGGTTATTTCAGTGTTGCAGGTTTAATCTTGGATAAGACACAAGGTGAAGCCAAAGTCGGTACTCAGATCGAACAAGAGGGCATTTGGTTTGAAGTGGTTGAGATGGATGAAAATCGAATCAAAACAGTTAAAATTACCCGTCCTGAACAGTTTGCTTAAATCGATTAAGTCATAAATTTAAGATTTAAATACTCTTTTAAGATATAAAAATGCCTCATCAATTGAGGCATTTTTTATTGCTAAAACATATTTGAAGTACATGGTTAAGGTCTGATGATTTGTTTTTTAACCAAGATGGTTTCATACGATTTAAAATTGCATTAAAAATAATTTTAAGTAATTGATGAAATATTGTAGAGTTAAAATTCTTGTATTAAATTGATTTAAAAGGAATTATTGTGAATAAAATATTAATGGTATGTTTAGTTATCTTTGCCTCTACAAATATTAATGCTCACTCAGGAGGCACAGACTCAGAAGGTTGTCATAAAAATAGTAAAACGGGTGAACGTCATTGCCATTGATATTAATTGAGTAGGAATAGTTATTCCTACTCATTTTAAACTTTAGCGCATATTTTAAAACACCATTTTTTAAAAGAACAGTTTAATGACTAAACCTGTAAGCGCAGATAAAGCAATTACTCTTAAAACACTTTGATTAAATTTGAATAATGCCAGTATGGCAACTAAGCAAATAAGTGCAGAAACATAATCAAATGAACCTGCAAACCCTTTGGGCCATAAGACATGATAGCCAAAGAACAATGCTAAATTTAGAATAACACCCACCACAGCAGCAGTAATTGCCGTCAATGGGGCAGTAAATTTAATTTGATTATGTGTCGATTCAATAATTGGCCCACCTGCCAAGATAAATAAAAATGAGAATATAAAAGTAAACCACGTCACGATCACTGCACCCAATGCACCTGCGATGAACTGTTGATCTACACCTAATAAGTGATGACTATATGCACCAATAAATCCTACAAAAGCCACCACCATAATTAAAGGTCCGGGAGTACTTTCACCGAGCGCCAATCCATCTATCATTTGGGTGGGACTTAACCAATGATAATAATTGACAGCACCTTGATAAACGTATGGTAAAACAGCATACGCACCACCAAAGGTCATCAAGGCTGCTTTAGTGAAAAACCATGCCATTTGAGTATAAGTATGATTCCAGCCGAAAATATAAAACAAACTTGTGAATGGGACGAACCACAATAAAGCTGAGATTGCTATAATTTTAATAAGTCGAGACCATTTAAATACAGCATGTTCAGGGATAGGCGTATCATCATCGATGATGGCTTTGCCGTAGGACTTACTACTCGATTGATGTGCTTGATTTGAAAACAGCTCAGGATATTTTTTACTCGTGAAATAACCTGTTAAAGCCGCAAATAAAACGATCATAGGAAAAGGAATATTGAAAATAAAAATCGCAATGAATGCCAGTGTAGCGATTAACCAAAGAAATTTATTCTTCAATGATTTGCTACCAATGCGATAAGTTGCATGAAAGACAATCGCTGTGACTGCAGGTTTAATACCGTAAAATAAACCTGCAATAATAGGAACATTCCCAAATTTGATATACACCCAAGACAACGTAATCAAAATAAACAATGAGGGAAGAACAAACAGAATGCCTGCAACTAAACCGCCTTTGGTTTTATGCATCAACCAACCGATATAAGTTGCCAGTTGTTGTGCTTCAGGGCCAGGTAAGAGCATGCAGTAATTTAAAGCATGCATAAACCTTTTTTCAGAAATCCATTTTTTCTGTTCGACAAGCTCTTGATGCATGACTGCAATTTGACCAGCAGGGCCACCAAAGCTAATAAAACCAAGTTTGAACCAAAATAAAATAGCATGCCAAAAATTAACACTTTCAATTTTATTTTCAATATCTTTAATATTTTCATTATTTTGAGGATTCATGTGTTTCTCCAAGTAGATCTGCATATAAACCATCAAAAATATGATTTGAGAGTGTTAGGAGTCGGTCATCGTCTAAAATCGTGGTTTTTAAACCATGAATAACCTTTTCAAAACCAACAGCTTCAGCAGGTTCGTGACCACCGATATCGAGGTAATGGACAATTTCGGCAATTTTATTTAATGCAGGCGTACTTTGGTCGAAGCTGAGCATTAACACTTCGAAAGTCACAAAGGAGTCGATATGAGTGAATTTTGCACCATCGAAGTCGAAGCCAATTGCATCGGTAGGGCAGTCAGATGGGGAGTCCAACCATTTAAATCGAGCAGATGAATCGATAAATTTTTGAATGAACCATGCGGATGCAAGTCGGTCAATCCACGGACGTTTTCGTGTTGCCCAAACTTTATTTTGAAAATGTTCAGCTTGTAGTGTTTGTATTGTTTGCGAGCTCATCTGAGGTTCATTAATTTCCCCCAAACGGGTGATTTTATATTCAAGATCATTCAGTGTCTTCGTAGATTGTTTTTGTATCGGTTTTGGAAAATAATCGATTTGAATTAAATGATTTAAATTTTTTCTTAATTTCCTGATGTGTTTTAAATGTTCATTCTTCTTAGTTATACCTAATTCATTTTCAAGCATTTTCAGTTGATTTAAAAATTCTGAATATTCTTCTTCTCGATCAAACAGTTTAAATAGATCAATATTTTCGGGGCATTGGGTATGAAAAATATAAGCTTTACCGTCTTCATTTTGATGATCTTGAGCAATTTCATCAAAGGTATTCGCGAAAGCTGATGGTAGCAAGTAAACACCATCTCTCAGCGTGACTGCCCCACAATTTTTGATAGACCGCCATACTCTCATACGTGTCGCCGTACTTTGTGTGGGCAGGCTTGAAACCAGCAAGGAAATATCCATGTTATATATTCTACAAATTTTGTATTAAACATAACATATTTAAAATTTATCTATAGAATATAAATAGATAACGATATTGACGAATATGCAAAACAATGACTTTAAAAAGAATAGTTTTTAAATTAAATCATTAAGTTATTTTTTTATTAGAAGTATATTTTTAGTATCAAAACTAAGTGTATAGGAGAGAGTTTTTTGATTTTTAGTATTATTTTTAAGCATTTTATTGTAATTAATAATTCTTTATTTTAAAGAATGTAAATGTTTAAAAAGAATCTTAGATACAAAAGAGTGCTGAAATAAAAAGAGCACTTAAATAGGATTACTTATTTAAGTGCTTAAAACGGAAAGTTTTAATTAAAAATATTTTTCGTCATCAATGGCCACAAGTTTTGATGTGATTTTCTAAACATGAGCATATGCCCAATGGCTTTATGGTCATGTGCTTGAGGTTTTAACTCAATCATATTGGTATTTGCATTTGGATATAAACGCAATAGATCTTGAACATTGGCTTTTGTGGCAATTTCGTCATCGGAAGACCAATACACCGTAATAGGGCATTGAATTTCTTGATGGAAATCCTCAAAAATGGTTTTACCAATAGCGTTCATGACATAACCAGGTTTACTACAAAAGAGAGCCCATTGCTTAGCAACATTTTTTGGAAGGTTTTCCCCCATGCCGAGCATTTTTGTTGCGCCGTAGCCTTTAAATAAACTTGAAACTGGAAATACAAGCTTAAACATGACAGGTGCCAGATGTTTAGTTCGACCTTTCAAACCTTTAACATGTCCTGTTGAACCCGAAATAGCAATCACTTGTGCAACTTTGTCATAGTTTGGTACAACGCCAAGAAGTTGCCCGCCAGCGCTATGTCCAATTAAAATAACTTGGTCTTTTCCTGTTTTTGCAAGCAACACTTGAATTGCCGCAGGAATATCCAATTGTCCCCAATCTTGAATACTTGCATTTGATTGTCGAATTGGACCATGCAGTGATGCTCCAATCCCACGATAATCAAAAACTAAAACATCTAAGTTTTGTTCAGTCAGCCATTCAATAAAGTCGTGATAAAAACCTTGAGTAATACCCGTTGCAGGGCAAAGCAAAACAGGTAACTTGTCAGTTGGATGTTTCGCCTTGTAAAAACGTGCACTTAAGCCATAGCCATCGGCACAACTTATGGTTAAATTTTCAAAAGTACTCATAATAAATCGATAACGTTTAGAATTATGTTTACTTTAAATGAGTTCCGAAAGGAAACTTAATTAAAACGTGACTAAAAAGTCATTATGCTCGAATAGCTTGAGTATTAAATTTGACTGTTAAATAAAATAGGACAATAAAATGGGTATTGGTCTTTTACCACTTTCAGCAAAATTAGCTATATTATTCAGTGGGATATATTTGTTGGTTGGCATGCTAACAGGAGTATGGAAGTATTATCAAATAAGCCGTTCTGAGTTAGCAAGGGCGCATTATTATGTGGATATTGCTCATCGCAGTAGCTTACTTTATGCACCTGCAACGCTGATTTTAGCCATCATGGCTTACTGTTCTGTGTGGTCAGAAATTGTAAATCTTTTATTTATTGTCATTAATTTAATTTTCTTTACTTTTTCAATTGCGAGCTATGTGTTGCATGGTTTCTTAAAAGACACGACCAACCAATTTAAAGAACCACACCAATTAGGAAAAATGCAATTACCAAAAATACTGATGCGTATGGCAATGGTTTTATTGGTGATTGGTGAAGTTACTGCGACAGGTGGTCTTTTATTGGGAATGTTCAAGGGATTGTTCTGATTTAAGCTATATTAAATCGTTTGAATATTGGGTTGATTGAATATTAAATTGTTTGAAAGTTTTTAACGTAAGTATTTGTTTTTTAAATTCTTATAGTTTTTATTTCTTCATTCATTAAAGATGGATGCTTCGCATCCATCTTTTATTCTGTAATTTTCGCAAGCTTTCGCGATTTATGATCGACAACATCCCAAAGATAGAAGGCTGCAGATACGATTAATGCATAAGCAAAAAATTCAGGTTTTAAATTACCTTGAATGAGCCCATGAATAAATAGGGTAGCAAGAAGTGCCAACGTAGTGCTTAAATACGTGACCATTTTTTTGTTTGCCTTCAACGAATTAATGAAGACTTGCTTGTCGAAATGTATTGGTAACATCTCCATACCTCCTGTCTGCTCGACAAAAACCTAATTGTTTTGGTCTGGATTGGTTTATTTAGTTGTACCACATCTGATTATTATTTCAAGTGAAAATATGACTATTTTCATGACTAAATATGACATATTTATGACAAAACATGAATATTTCATTTATTTTAAAAATATGTTTAATCAATATTGGATTATAAAGGTAGTGAAATTTAAAAGTGAGATCTAGTTATCATTATAAAATACAATAAGTTGTAGATAGATGGAAGAGAACTAAGACCAAAGTTTATGATTTTGATGCAAAAAATAAGCCTAATTTGTATACCGAATCGGTTTAATTTATTCAAATTTCTTTATTGTTTTATTTGGTTGAAATTTGATCAAATGGAAGAGAGGCACGTCCTAGAAAAAAATTTACTGCATTTGAATAACGAAGTGTCGCAAACAATAACAGCCAGTTGGATAAACTTGACGATTATTGATTACTCATAAAATATGATTTGGGTAAAATCAAATTTTAAAGGTAGGTTAAAAAAGGTTTATTTTTTAACTTTATCAATTACGACACAAATAATGAATACAATTAAAGATGGAATTAACCATGCTAAGTTTTGTTCATTCAAAGGTAAGTTTTGGATCAATGCAGGTAAATTGTCTTTAAAGCTTGTGACTTTAATTCCTTCAATAACCCCAAAAATGAATGAAACAGCTGTTACTGGTGCAATCACTAAAGATGGATTGTTGAATTTTTTCCAGAAGAAGCTCAGTACAATCACCACAATTGCTGGCGGATAGATGGCACTTAAAACAGGAACTGAAAAAGCAATTAACTTGGTTAAACCTAGATTTGAAATAACCAATGAGAATAAAACTAAAATGACCACTAAAATCTTGTAAGGGATTTTGAGCAATTCAGAGAAATATTCTGCACATGCGCAGGTTAAGCCAATCGCAGTCACCATACATGCAATAAAAATTAGAGCAGTAAGGAATAATGACCCTAAATTACCAAAAGCATGTTGCACATAGGCATGTAGAATCACAGCTCCATTTGCAGCATTAGGTGCAACATCATGGCTGCCTAAACCCAATTTAAATAAGCTGAGATAAACGAGCGTTAAACCGACACCTGAAATTAAACTAGCGATGACCGCATATTTAGTCACTAACTTTTTGTCAGTTACACCACGCGAATGAATGGCATGAATAATGACAATACCGAAAACCAATGCGCCTAAAGTATCCATGGTTAAGTAACCATTGACGAAACCTTCAGAAACAGGGCTAGTGACATAATTATTAATTGCAGGAGAGATTGAACCTGTTGGTGTGACCAACGCAGCAATGCCTAGAATAGCAAGTGCAATAATTTTCAATGGTGCAAGAACATGCCCGACAGTATCCAATAACTTATTTGGATAAAGAGACACGACTGTGACAAAAGCAAAATAAACAATACTATAGATCAGTAAAGATGTGCTGCTATTTCCAAAATAAGGAGAAAAACCGATTTCGTAAGAAACCGTTGCAGTACGTGGCGTAGCGAATAAAGGTCCGACAGAAAGGTAGCAAACGACAGTTAACATTAAACTGGCAACTTTACCCAAAGGCGAACTTAAAATTGCAATAGAACCTTCAGTTTTTGAAAGCGCCATGATGGTGAGTACAGGTAGACCTACAGCAGTGATTAGAAAACCTAAAGCTGCGAGCCATACATGTTCACCTGCTTGTTGAGCAACAATAGGTGGAAAGATAATATTGCCTGCCCCAATAAATAAGGCAAAAGTCATAAAACCTAAAGCAATAATATCCTTTGTACGGAGATTCGTCATAAAGGAAGAGGTTAGAGAAACAAAAACGGTGATTTTAGTAGAAAAGTGATTTTTTTTGTATTTTATTTTATAAATATTATTCCTGAAGTTTATAAATTTTAACCAATTAGCAATATAAATTATATTTATGTAGATGATTAATCGCTTAATTTAGATCATTATTGTCAAAAGCATATTTGAAAATAATTAATCTTGTGTTTTAATTGATTTTTTATGCATTTATCTTATTTTGTAAATATTGAGGAATATTTCACATTGCAAAGTTCTTTGTAATGGTTAAGAAAAAGCACAATCAGCGCATAAAAAGCTTATAATGCATGCTCATAATTGCGGACAGATACGATGAAAGCTTCTACTATCACGATTAAAACTGAACAAGACCTTGAAAAATTACGAGTGTCTGGGCGTTTGGCTGCGCAGGTTTTAGAGATGATAGGTGAGTATGTCAAGCCGGGTGTGACAACAGAGTATTTAGATGATTTGTGCAATGATTTTATTGTCAATACATTGAAAGTGATCCCTGCAAATGTGGGTTATTATGGTTATACCAAAACGACCTGTATTTCTCCAAATGAAGTAGTTTGTCATGGTATTCCTTCTAATAGCATCGTTTTGAATGATGGCGATATTATCAATATTGATGTTGCGATTATTAAAGATGGATATTTTGGTGATACCAGTCGGATGTACTATGTGGGTAGTGTAAAACCTGAAGCAAAGAAGTTGGTTGACACAACTTATCTTGCAATGGTCGCAGGTATTCATACAGTGAAGCCTGGAGCAACATTGGGTGATGTAGGTGCTGCAATTCAACAAGTTGCAGAGCAAGAAGGTTATTCAATTGTTCGCGAATATTGTGGTCACGGCATTGGTAAGGTATATCATGAACAACCCAATGTGCTACATTATGGACAGGCGGGACATGGCTTAATTCTTAAAAAAGGCATGGTCTTTACCATTGAACCGATGGTCAATGCAGGTAAAGCAAAAGTTAAAGAACTGAAAGATGGTTGGACTGTTATTACCGCAGACAAGTCTCTATCTGCACAGTGGGAACATATGATTGCAGTCACGGATACCGGATTTGAGTTGTTGTCGCCTTGGCCAGAAGGTACAGGGTTTTATCCTGAAATTTAATACCTATACAACTTTTGTCTAAGAATTGTGATTCAATACGGGTTTAATTGTTTTTTTGTCTTATGTTTTTGCATTATTTATCACATTTTTTTTTAATTAATTTAATTGTTTAGATCTATTAATACAAAAAATTAATTGTTTAATCGTTTTTAAGTATTTGTTTAAATAGTGAGCGGTGTGTAATATACGTTTCAGATTCTAGCTGTAGTTTCTACTTTATTTAACTTATTTTAAGTTTCTAAGCTTATCCATCATAGGGTAAGCTTTTTTTTGTCTGTAATATTAGTATGAATTTAAAGATCAGCTTGAGATAAGCATTTATTATTTACTTTTAGGATCAACCAATTGCTCCACTAGCTCGTCAACTTTAGTGTCCGTGCTACGCCATTTGTTTAAAGCGAGACCACCTTTTCCTTTTAATCTAAATTCTGCTTCAGAAACGATTCGTCCTTGTTTCATGAGAGTAAATTTTGCATAAGTTAAATAAGTCACAAAATCCCATGAGCGTAATGCTGTGTAATTCATCGTTGTTTCACACATCACAGGTTTTGAATTTTCAGGGTAAATTCGTGCATTAATGTTGTATCGCCTGAAACTACGTATAATAGATTGTTCAAACCCATCGATTGTCACTTTTGAGTTATGAATAACACATATTTGTTTTACAGATTGTGGTTGAAATCCGTCATTATTTTTCACTTGAATTGAAGTGCATGCATTCAGTGTTAAAGCAAAAATTCCAACTGTAAATAATTTCTTTTTCATAAGTTATCATCACTTATTTTTTAGTTCTAAAATTTAAAATAAATGACACTGCAAATCCGAACAATAATCCCCAAAATGCTGAACCAATACCAAAGAATTGCACGCTTGAAGCACTGAATAAGAATGTGAGTAATGCTGCTTCACGGTCTTTCACTTCATAAAAAGCAATTGCAATGTTATGACTAATTGTACCGAATAGGGCAATTCCTGCTAAAGCAACGATAAAAAGATGTGGGAAAGACATGAGCAAACTGGTGAGAGTTGCTGCAAAAAGCCCCATCAAAATATAGAAAAATCCACAACTAATCCCTGCGATATAGCGCTTAGATGGATCAGGGTGAACTTGATCATCTAAACTGACAGCAGCACTAATTGCTGCAATATTTACGGTATAGCAGCCAAAAGGTGCAAGAATGGCTTGTGTCAAACCTGTCCAACCAATCAGTTGATTGACATGGGGTTGATAACCGTAGCTTTTAATCATGGCAATACCGGGCAAATATTGAGAAGCCATGTTGATCACAAATAAAGGTAAAGCCAGTCCAAATAAAGCAGACCATGTAAATTCAGGTGTCATCCATACAGGTTTTGCCAAACTCCAATGTAAAACTGGGGTATGAAACTCCATAAACAAAGGACAAATCAGAATCCCTGCAATAACTGTAATGACAATGCAATAACGTGCCCATAAACGTTTAGAAATAATATAAATAGCAAGTAAAGATAAAATGAATTGCCAATCGTTTTGCATACTGGCAAATAAGGCGATACCAAACTTGAGTAATACTCCTGCAAGCATGGCACTGGTTAAACTTTGTGGAATGTAGGCAAGGACTTTTTCAAAAATACCTAAGAATCCTAAAATCGCAGTCAATAAACCACAGACTAAGAAGGCACCAATTGCTTCATAAAGTGTATAACCACTCGCAGTTGCTAGGATGAGTGCAAGCCCAGCCGTTGACCATGATGTCGCAACTGGATATTTAAATTTCCAAGACAGAATCAGTCCCGAAAGACCAATACCTAAACCCAGTGCCCAAAACCAAGAAGTAATTTGTTCAGGCGTTGCACTAAGTAGCTGTGCGGCTTGAATCACCAATACAGCTGAAACACTGATACCAATTAAAAAGGTAATAAAGCCTGCAAAAACAGCAGGTATAGAAAAGTCTTGGAGTATTTTTTGCATGATCCCTAGCTTTTGAATTTGACTAAATGGTAGAAAAGTACACTAATCATCATACACGGAACGATTTGTTGCTTATAGCAATAATCGTGAGATTGCTCATTTTAAACATGAAATTTTCTAATGCTAATGATGAAAGCATTTTATAACTTATTCCAAATATTCATTCGTGATCAATTTACGAAAAGTTTTAACGAGTTTGGATTTTCATCAATGGTCTTAATCAAATATTCAACTCATCGAAGTTGAAATTCACAAGTCATATAGAACTCACTGATTGATCGAGAAAAGCTCTATGTTTAGTCAGCGAGTTTAAACACTGACAATATCAAGCTTCATAATATAAAGCTTACATTGTAGACGTCGCCAGTTTTAAACCAAAGCCACAAAATAATAACCCTACGCATGCCACACTAAAAGCAGCGACTTTATAACGACGATTAAAGAAGTTCGCCAGTTTAATTCCCGAAAAAATCAGAATAGTAAGATAAGCCATACTAATCACTTGCAAAATCACAGAAAGTACAGCAAAACTAATCGCAGGATAGGGATATTGGGGATCTACAAATTGAACAAAAAAGGACAAGTAAAACATAATCGCTTTAGGATTTAATAAACTAATGGTTAATGCGGTTCTAAAGGGATGAAACTGTTCAACAGTCGTTGAGTTTTCTGAAATTGTTTGAATATTCTTGGGTTTATTCATCCATGTTTTTACACTGGCGATAAGTAATCGAACGCCAAGATATGAAAGATATGCCGCGCCAGTAATTTTAAGAATAATAAATAACCAAGGGAAGGTATGTAACAGTGATGCCGCACCAAGTACTGTACATAGAATGAGGATTAAATCACCTACAAACACACCAAAAGCGCCAATATAACCTGTTTTGATCCCAAATCGAGAGGCAATAGACATCACGTAAAGCGAGTTTGGTCCCGGCAAAATGACAATGAAAATAGCCCCTAAGACATACGTTGCAATATCGGTAATACCAAACACGGGATACTCACTAGATTATCAAATATAAATAAAAAACCGAGCTTGTATCATAACAAACTCGGTTTTAAATTGTGAGCAATTTTAGTGCATTAATCCACTAAATTAATGCATAGAAAATGCATTCAAATTTGAAACAATTAATCAATAAAATCTGCTTCTAAGCCAAAGGATTGACGTAATAATAAAGCCAATTGTTCACGTGCTTTGATAAAACCATCGACTCCGCTTTGTAGCAATTGGAATGACATCAAATCACCCTCTAATTGCTGTTTAAAGTCAGCTTTAGAAATTTCTTGGTATGGCTGATTTTGATCATTCTGTACGTGTTTGTGCAGTTGTGGTTCAACGATACGCTGATCTTGCTCTAACTTTGTCAGTAATCCGGGTGCAACAGTGAGTAAGTCACAGCCCGCCAATGCTAGAACTTGGTCTACACTACGGAAACTTGCACCCATCACTTCAGTTTTAATTTGATGCTGTTTGTAGTAAGCATAAATGTGTTTAACTGAAAGCACCCCTGGATCTTTTTCAATTGGGTAGTTATCTACATTTTCAGCTTTTTTGTACCAATCTAAAATTCGGCCTACGAATGGAGAGATCAGGGTGACTTCAGCGTCTGCACAGGCCTTGGCTTGGTGCATACCGAAAAGTAGTGTTAAATTGCAATGAATACCTTCAGCTTCAAGTGCTTTCGCCGCTTGAATACCTTCCCATGTCGAGGCAATTTTAATTAAAATGCGATCTTGGTCGATACCATATGATTTATAAAGCGCTAGTAATTCTTTGGCTTTGACAATGGTTTCATCAGTATTATAAGAAAGCGCAGCATCAACCTCAGTCGAAACACGTCCTTCAATTGCTTTTAAAATTTCTACGCCGAGTTTTACTGTAAGAATGTCAATAGTACGATCGACAAGTTGATCGAGTTGATATCCTTCTTTTTTCGCTTGGTCGTAAGCATCTTCAATGAGCTCACGATTTTCAGGTTGCTGAGCAGCCGAGGTAATGAGTGAAGGATTGGTTGTTGCGTCTAAAGGACGAAATTGTTGAATAGCAGCTAAATCACCTGTATCAGCAACAATAGTGGTTAAGCGTTTTAATTGATCTAATGCAGATTGTGTCATTGCCGTCTATTTCTTAGTTAAAATATTTGTAATTTATTTATAACACAATGCAAATTTAGCAAAAGTGGAAAAAGTGTTGAATTTGACATTATTTTGTATGAATTCTTTGTTTTCTGATGTGATTAATCAAAAAACGAGCAGCTAGACCAAGATTACTCTCTTTATTCCATACAATGTCGACGTAATATTCAAATTTGGGAGTGAAATCGAGCAAATCAAGCGTTTTTAATTTTTTCCTTAGTTCAGGATTTTCGTTAAACATTTGTATAGGTAGAACGCCCCAACCTAACTTTTTTAAGATCAGTGAGCATGCTGAATGATGATTATCGGTTCGCCAATAATTCTTTGAATAAAGTAATTCAGGTTTTACGGTTCGATCTCGACTAGCAACAACAATTTGTCGGCTTTGTAGGATTTGCTCAAAACTCACTTGTACATGCTGTGCCAAAGGATGATCAATTGCCGCTACAGGAACTAAGGTCTCTTGTTTAAATTCTACAAATTGTTCACGACTTTCCAAAAACTCACGTTCAAACATGAGCGCAAGTTGAGCACTTTGATTAATTAACATTTTCAATGCATCTTCTTGCGGTGCAGTATAAATATTGATTTGCAATGTCGGAAAGCGCTCAGCTAATAGCGCAACATATTCCGTCCAATCGGTATGAATTAATTCTGAAACCACCACAATATTGAGTGCAGATTCTAAACCTTCGCTGAGTGCAATGGCTTGTTGTTTCCATTGATTCATTTCAACCAAGAGTTGTTCGGTTTTTTCATACAAGAAATTGGCTTGAGCCGTAGGAATAGGCTCACGACCGACACGATTGAAAAGTTTCAGGTTTAAATCAATTTCTAAGTTGGCGATAGACATACTGACTGCGGAGGGTACTTTACCTAATTTTCGAGCCGCAGCAGAAAATGAACCTGTTTCCATCACGGTCTTAAATATATTCAGCTGCTCTTGGTTGATATTCATGATTATTCTCAAACATGCTTGGTTTAATCTTTCAATAAAACTGAAAGAATCTAACTCGATTAATCAATATTATAAAAATATACTGCATCTGTCGAATCAATATCATGCAAAAGTCAAAAATGATCGAAAATTAATATTGCGAGTCTCTTTTCTTGCGCCATCTATGGCTCAGGGATAAGGTTAGAGTGAGAGGGTGCTTATTATATAAATCCTCTCCCTAACCCTCTCCTTTATTAAGGAGAGGGAACTTCCATTATAAATAGATGTTGATCACAACTCGACTTATCGCAAGAAGTCTAATCAATATCTGTCTTTATGAAATGAGTGAATTATTCATTCATAAGTCAGCAACGTAAAGAAAAGTGAGTATTTTAAAATGGTGATTTCTAAAAGAAGGATTATTCATGCTTTGAGCTATGAGATCATTCTATTGGTGATCATAGCGATTGCATTGAGTTTTATTTTTGAAGTTCCAATGGAAGTGACTGGAACTTTGGGTGTAGCCATGGCGGTTACATCTGTCGTCTGGAATATGATTTTTAATCATTTTTTTGAGAAAATTGAGCAGAAAAAGAAGTTTAAGCGAACCATTAAAATTCGTATTTTACATGCGATTGGTTTTGAGGGGGGCTTAATGCTTGCAACCATTCCAATGGTCGCTTATGCAATGGAGATGAGCATCCTACAAGCGATTCTGTTGGATTTGGGAATGACCAGCTGTATTTTAGTTTATACCTTTGTTTTCCAATGGTGTTATGACTTGATTGAAGAACGAATGGGAGTCAATGCTGTTTGTTAGACTGGTTTAGAACCTTTATTAACTGTGCAGCTCAAGACATTTAATGCTTTTAATACACCATTTCCATGCGTTATTTATCAGGTAAGTGTTTGAAGTGGGTGTGTTAAGGCATTGAATGTAAAAGTATATTGTGATGCATAAACAAAAAATTGCAAAAGATAATGAAATGAAATAGGTGTTGTGATGGGGTTATCATAGAATAAGCCATTCATCGACATGATAGAAAGACCGAGGCACACAATGGCGCAGTTAATCTCGCATGAGCTGCAAAATAGCCACCAGCTTGCTGCACAAGAGCTGCTTCTGATTTCAATAGATTTGCGCCAAATCTATTTGGATCAACTTTATTATTTTAAAAATATTAATGCACAAAATTTTTTCGAAGTGAGTGATACGCAATGCAGTTTAGGTATTGCCAATCAGCTTTTGAATGTAGCTTTAGATGAATCATTGGGTTTGGTCTTTAAGTTAGCACTTGAAAATCGCCAACTCAATGCAGACCGTCTGATTCGATTGATCACGGAAGATATTTATTTTTATACACATCCATTTCAGTCATTTCATCCGACAGATTTAAAAACCAGAACGCAAATTCTAAGACAAACTTTTATTGAGCAAGTCTTTGAATGGGTCGATGGTGAAAATCGAGTAGAGCAGTATTTATATAATATTCAGCAAACTGAAGCTTTAAAAATAGATCAATTGCTCATCAAATATGGTTATTTTGATCATCCCTATATTTCTGAATTTGCAAAATATGGCAAAGAAATTCCACTTGCTGTAGAAATTAATATTAAACATCTGCTTTTAATTAACTCAGTATTAGGTAGTGAGTTTTTAGCGGTGAATGAATTGATGCCTAAGCTGCAACAATTGAGTTTTAAATTACATCAATTTATACCAAGCCATTATTTACGAATTTTTAAGGTTTTCCATTCAGAATCATTGCAACTTAAAGATATTGTGCAACATTTTAATAGCTATCAATTGTTGTCTAAGCATGCATTAGAACAACCGCATCTGCTTGCTTATGCCAAATTGATGCAACGAGGCTATTGGCAATATCAGGATTTACTGAACAAAAAACACTTTTTAAATACACATGGGACATATTGGGATCAAGATTTAATTCATAAATTACCGCTTTGCTTGACTAAACGCAGTGTCAATTGGTTGTTTAAACAAGATGTTTTGGTGAATGATTGGGTTGCAGAACATGTCAATCATGTCAGTACGCGAGTGAGTATCACGGCTTTGAGTTTTGTGGATACCTCTAAAATTGATGCGGAAGTCATCGTCAGTGTGTTGGAGTTTTTTAAAAATATTTCTGCAAGATTGTTTTTGTTAGAAAGTCATGCATTTGCGATAAAAAACCAATGGTTTAATAACTCTAAAAATGATTGTTATGATTTATATCAGAAAGATGTTCAGCCACAAAAAAACCGAAAAGTTATTGCCAATTCTTATTTATACATTGAAGAGTGGTTAGATTTTGCTGCTTTGATGACTAATGAAAATCCTCAGTTATATAAAAAGATTTATAGCAAAATAAATCGTGTCATGCAGTCATTTATGTGGTTTTTACAGAATATTGTTAATGATTTGCCTAAAGAGTTGCTGGCTTTTATTCATCCAGAAAAACAACAACATTCTGAATTTTTCCGTTTATTACAAAAGCATCAAATTAAGGTTGAAGATTTCCGCAAAAGATTTAAGCATGTTCCAACACGAAGAATACCGACACACAGCATTTTTGATAGTTTTGTCTTAGATTATTTAATGGATTGTTTTAATCAACAAAAGAGTGTCAGTAAGAATATCACTTGGTTGGGCTTATATCACCAAGCAGAACGTTGGCATGAACAGGTTTATTTTGATGAAACATTGTCAAAACTTAAACAACAGGTGGATGTTGAAACTTGGGATCGTGTTTCACCCATGCAGAAGATCTATTTTGAAGGGTGGTGTTATGAGGAGCTGAATAGTTTAAAACGAATTATTCAAGAATCTATCGTGTTTAAACATTGTCTAGCTTTGTCCTATACCAAACCAATTATAGAAAAAGAATATGTGGCTTTTCATATGTCGCATATTGATAACCCAAGCCAAGAGTTTACTTTAGGCTGTTATTATCAACTCGGACAATTGTCTTTTGATCAAATTCGTTTGCCGAATAATCAAATTCCAGAGAATGCATATATGTTGCAAGCCATGCGTTTTATTCACGATGTAAATCAACATCTAAAGTGGAAATTAAGTATTCAACCCAATGAAGAACTTGGTCATTTATAGGGTCTATTAGCATTTCATAAGGTCATAAGTTGTCGTAAACATCGATGAATTATGAATAGACCGTAGCATTCTACTTAACATTTTGGATAAAAATCGTTAGGCTATAGCCGTCCTATCCTGTTTAGCTAAAAATAGACTGTTATGAACCAAGAAACTGCACTAAAACTGATGAAAGCGGGCGAAAATGTCTTTTTGACAGGTTCCGCAGGTGCAGGTAAAACCTATACGTTGAACCAATACATCAATTATTTAAAAGCGCGCAAAGTACCTGTAGCGATCACAGCTTCAACTGGTATTGCTGCAACGCATATGAATGGTATGACGATTCATACATGGGCAGGGATTGGAATTAAAGACACGCTTTCAGATGATGATCTGAAACGCATGAAAGAACGTAAATATTTAAAAGAGCATTTAGAAAATGCCCAAGTGTTAATTATCGATGAAATTTCGATGTTACATGCCAAACAACTGAATTTGGTCAATCAGGTTTTAAAATACTTTAAAGAATCCGATGATGCCTTTGGTGGTATTCAAGTGATTGCGGCAGGTGATTTTTTTCAGTTACCACCTGTAGGTAAAAACAGTGAACAGAATCGGGATAAATTTTGCTTCATGTCCAATGCATGGGTCGAAGCGAAATTTCGAGTGTGCTATTTAACAGAACAACACCGTCAAGATGATTCTGCGCTGAATGATATTTTGAATGCGATCCGTGCACAAAGTATTCAGCAACAACATATTCAAGCGCTGCACGATACACGACACCAAGATATTGGTGATACCTACACTCGTCTATATACCCATAATATGGATGTCGATAGCATTAATTTTCAACATCTGAATGCAATTGAAGGTACGGACCATCAATTTGTCGCCGTGACTGATGGCAATGAAAAACTCATTGAAACATTAAAGTCTTCAGTTCGTGCACCAGATGAATTAACACTTAAAAAACATGCCAAAGTCATGTTTGTAAAAAATAACTTCGATATGGGTTATATCAATGGCAGTTTAGGTGAAGTTATTGGTTTTGAAGAAGATGACCAAATGGGTATGTTGCCTAAAGTCAAAATGACGGATGGCACGACATTATTAGTCGCCCCAGAAACATGGTCTGTGGACAATGAGGGTGGTAAAACCATTGCCAGTTTGCAACAAGTTCCTTTACGTCTTGCTTGGGCGATTACTATTCATAAATCTCAAGGTATGACTTTAGAAGCGGCCGAAATTAATCTCAGTCATACTTTTGAAAAAGGGCAAGGCTATGTTGCACTGTCACGACTGAAGTCAATTAATGGTTTAAGGTTGCTTGGATTTAATGAACAAGCTTTGGAGTTAGACAGTTTAGCCATAAAGGCAGATCGCCGCTTTCAAGAGCTTTCCAATGAAGCCGAACAGCATTATACAGACACAGATTTAACGCAGCAGCACAATGCATTTATTCGTCATTGTGGTGGGACATTGAATGCGACTGAAATTGAACGCAATGAAAAGAAAATTGCTCGAAATGCAGGTAAGACCAATTATGCTTCTGCAACTTTGGATGAAACACGTGAGCTGTTTGAAAATGGTTATGAAATTCAAGATATTGCTGTTGAACGTGGTTTAACACCCGCAACAATTATTAACCATTTGGCTCGTTTACATCGTGAGCAGAATTTAGATATTTCTGTGGCTAACCCTGGCGAAGAAGTGGTTGAACAAATTCGTAATATTTATAAAAAACTTAAAAAGCGTCAAGACCCAAGTCATTTTAGTGATGATGGTGCAATTAAGCTACGTCCAATTGTTGAATTGACCAATCCAAAGATGGGCTATGATCAAGTGCGTTTGGCTTTATTATTTGTTGAATAATTATCCAGTTATGAATTAAGTCATATCAATCGTGTTTTGAGAGAAGATTGCTTACTATTTTTAATAGTGTGATTTATGTAACATAACTTTAAGTTAATTTGATGTTATCTGCTTTTGAGTTAAACTATAGCCATAATCCAGTTGCTCTAAAGAGGTAACTATTATGATTATTTATGATGGCGAACAAGTATTTCCAGAACGTGCCAATATGTTCAAGGTTTTCTTAAAACGATATCTTATAGAACAAGATTGCGAGTATTTATTAGAAGAAAAAACATTTATTTATGACAGTGACTGTGATGAATTTTTAGAGCATGACATACAAGAGTTCTATGCATTGTGGCTGGTTGCTTAGAGATATTTTTAAACCACCTTCGGGTGGTTTTTTCTTATTTAATAGAGCAGCCTAAGCATTTTTTCTGTAGAGAGCTGTTATAATTTTTTAACTTTTCACCATGTTAATAAGTCGTTAATCTCATGCCACAAATGTTTATTGATTATTCTGACAATATTCAGAATTTAGACAAAAAGAAGCTTATGTTAGGTTTAAATCATGCTCTGTTTGATACAGGCTTGGTTGGACATGCGCATGATATCAAGTCTCGCATTCAAGAGGTTGCAGATTATTTGATTGGCTTTGGTGATGAAAATGGCGAGGAGAGTAAGCAAGCCTTTATTTTTGTGCGCTTACAAGGTTTAAGTGGTCGAACAGAACAACAAAAAGACTTAATGACTGAAAATCTATCGCAATTTTTACAATCCTTTCAAAATTACTCAGCAGATGGTTTAGAGATTCAGCTTTGTGTTGAATTTGCTGAAATGCCAAGAGAGATTTATAAGAAAGTGATTGTGAAAGCAAAATAAAGTGAGTGACAAGAGCTAAAATTTAACTCTTGTCCAATTCAAAGCATGCATTTTTTACTATTGAAAGAAAAGTAGATCCATTTTTGAAATAGGAACTATTTTAAAACTTCAATATCTGCATACTGCACTATTTTATCGGCAGTCATTGTATAAATTTCATCGAGGAAAGCGACATTAAAACTGCCAACACTTTGTGATTTTTCGAAAGCTAATTTTCCTGCAATTGCAAAGTGAATATGTGCTGAAATTGCAGCGATTGTCGGTGTTGTTACAGCACTATACGCTGCAATTAAAGCGCCAAGTGCACAACCCGTCGCTGTGACTTTAGGTTGTAGATAGCTTCCACCATTGACTTGAATCACAGCATTTAATTCTTTAGAAAGTAGAAAGTCTGATTCACCTGAGATCGCAACACATTCGCAATGTGCCAAAAGCGGTAAAGCTTGTAAATAAACTTCATTGCTCGATACAGTGCTGTCTACACCTTTCGATTCAACATGATTGCCTGCTAGTGTACTTATTTCAGAGGCATTACCACGAATGATGGTTGGATTGAGTAAAACCAGTTGATCCGCCATTTCACTGCGCCACTTTAAAAAAGCACCATAACCAACTGGGTCAAGTACCCACGGTGTGCCTTTTGCAGCGACTGTTTGCGCAGCAATTTGCATCGCCTGCATTTGTTCTGTGGTTGGCGTTCCTAGATTGATACTCAGTGCCGCAGCAATAGAAGCAAAACTTTCAGCTTCAAAAGGATTATCAATCATTGCAGGAGATGCACCTGCGGCAAGTAAAACATTAGCAGCATAATTTGCCGCAACACTATTGGTAATACAATGAACCAAAGGCTGTCTGGTTTGTAACTCTATCCATGCAGCAACGACTTTTTCTAAAATCACATCCGTTTGGATATGCAGTTGATCCAGTAGAGAATTCGAGATATTTTCAGGGTGATTCATAGAAAGTCCTTACTGTGTAAAATAGTGGTCTTGATGTTTACAACTGCGACAAAACAAAGTCACGTAGTTTTCTGCATCATAATCAACCGTCAATTCATTGGAACCACAGTACATACAGCGTTTTTGTGAATAAAAATTTAAACGTGATTCTATCTTTTTCCAAGACTTCCAAACAGGTTGAAAGAAAATATTTTCATCGTAGCCTAAAAAACGATAAAAAAGTATTTCACTCATACGGCTAAAAGGAATATTTGGAGGACGAGGTAGCGTAGTGGTTTCCCACTTTTCAGCCAAAGCACGCTCACGATATTGTTGAACCGTTTTCTTTAAAATATTGGTATTAATAAAATTATCATTTCTAACTTGCAATGCTTTCTTTTGATGCAGATATTCAAGCGCTGTTTGAATCAGATAAAAAATTTGCCCAACAGCTAAACTATCCAATAAACGATAGCAGAATGCTTGGAAATTCTTATTTCCAGAAATTTGAATGCCCCAAGTACGACAATAATGTTGCGTAAATTGTACAATTTCCTGATACAACATCACATACAGCGTATTTTTGACTTCTTCAGCTGTTTTAAAAGGAACTCCTAAACTCAGGTTTTCATAAAACCAATGACGAAGTTGTGTGGTAATACTAAATAAGCTCGGCTCAGAATATCCATCTAAACGAACATTGACATAATATTGATGTGCATCATCACTAAAGTCTTTAGGTGTCAGAATATTGTCTTTGATTAACTGATTTAAAAGCTGACTTTGAAAATAGTAATTTGGCGTAATAGGATGATATTTAATCACTTCCCAATCGATGAATTCTTGGTGCGCTGTATTTTCATGGACTTGATTGTCTAAAATACTCAATAAAAACAATTTATGTAAAAAACTTAATTGGTTTAAACCAAACTCAAAATTGTCTTTTTTCTTATATTTTCGAGCTTCTTGAAGACGTGTTTCTTTGATCAATTTTTTACGTTTGTTTTGACACGTTTCACAATGACAAGTGTGTTGCTGATTTTGAAAAACTTGATGACTACAGTGACTACACAGATGAAAATTGACTTCTTTTTCAAACTCTTCAGCTTCTACATAGTACATGCTCGCCTGACATAGTGGGCAAAAGGTACTTTCATCAAGCTGTTTTTGCAAAATTTGCAGCATAGTCGAGTATTAAAAAACAATAATTTTTGATTATACACGTCTATGTGGCTGAAAGCTGATTAGCGTAAATGAATGACCAATTAAATTTGTTCATACAAGCGATTTAAGGCTCTATTGCCAAGATAGAATAAAAGTATTTTCAGCTATGAGATAGAAGGACGGCAAATAGAACCAACGAATAATTCTATTTACCTTTTAAATGATTTTAGCTATTCGTCCATTGATTATTAAATGACTAGAAATAAAGAGCTAATACGCCGTAGGGCACGGCAATTCTGAATCCTCAAAATGATTCATTTTGGCTTGAATTAAAGCTTTTGCTTTTTTATGGGATACTTTGTGCTGTCCTAATGCATCATACTGTCTTAATATTGCACAAACATCTTCTTTTTCTAGTGGTACACCTTCACAGGTCATAAACATGGCAATGACTTGGTGATCAATTTTTGCGGCATTCAACATTTGCATCGTTTTGATATTATCAATACGGACAATATGGTCTTTGAAAATCATGTTGCACCTCATTATGTTGTTTGATTCACTATTGTGCGTGTTGCACATATTTAAACAAGCAATAACTGTGCTCAAAATGTAGTCAGTTTGAAAAGAATGTAATTTTTCTAGTTTGCAAGGCAACATTTAATTCGAATAAAAGCAGCAAAAAGCGATATAAAGAAAACGTGAATCTAAGCTATAAAATAGCCTAAGCAAATTTTAAATATGCATTCTATATCGATAATATCTAAGTAAATGGGTAGTTATCTTTATTGGCTACTCAATGATCGATGAAGATGATAAATCAATATTCTTGGAAAAATTTAATGGAGTATTCTCTTGATTATTATGTATATATAATTTGACTGAAGATGGCGTTTATTTGATTGATAAAGGTGTTGTTTATCACGATTCATTTTATCTAAGTTGTTGTTATTATCATTTTGGTAGTGTTAGACATGATAAAGTCGTGAACCTATTCGGTATTGAAAAGTGATATTGGAAAAATATTACATTTTTATTCATCACTAATGATTTAATTTTTTTGCAAAAAAGTTGTATAAATAAAGTTTAATTCGCATGATTTTTGCATTTCAAGATTGAAATTAATTTCACGCAGACCCATATAGAAATTAAGCACGATGCACAGACAAATTGTGAAATTTGACTTATGCTCAAATGACTTCACAACCATAAGTCTAAGCTAAACAACAGAATTAGGACATTATATGAACATTGCGGCAAACCCTGTAGTTGAAGCAGATCAAACGGTATATTTAAAAGATTATCAAAAACCTTCTTTTCTTGTCGATTCAATCCAACTTGATATTCAAGTTTACGATGACCACAGCAATGTAAATTCGAAGTTAGTCATGAAAAGACAAGCTGCTGGTGCTTTGATTTTGTTGGGGCGAGATCTTGAATTAAAATCAATTTCAGTCAATGGTAAGCAACTTACTGAAAGTGAGTACACATTGGATTCTGAACAACTGGTGATTACCAATGCACCTGATGACGCCGTTGTTGAAACGAGTGTAGTGATCCATCCTGAAACAAATACACAGCTTGAAGGTTTGTATCTCGCTGGTGGTGATTTATTTGTTACTCAAAATGAGCCTGAAGGTTTCCGTAAAATCACGTTCTACCCAGACCGCCCAGATGTTTTGTCTGTATTCACCACACGTGTAGAAGCTGATAAAAAATATCCAGTGCTTTTGGCGAATGGTAACTTGATCGAAGCAGGTGAAGCGGAAAACAATCGTCATTATACGATTTGGGAAGATCCAACTAAAAAGCCAGCTTATTTATTTGCTTGTGTGATTGGTGATTTGGCTGTACTCAAAGATCGTTACACCACTTCAGAAGGCCGTGATGTTGCTTTAGAAATCTACGCAGAAGAAAAAGACATTCCAAAGTGTCATATTGCCATGGAAGCTTTAAAACATTCGATGCGTTGGGATGAAGAGCATTATGGGCGTCCGTATGATCTTGATAATTATATGATCGTTGCAACGAGCCAGTTCAACATGGGCGCAATGGAAAATAAAGGTTTAAATATTTTCAATACCGCATGTGTTTTAGCCGATGAAGAATATACAACTGACTCAGCGATCATGCGTGTACAGTCTGTGATTGCCCATGAGTATTTCCATAACTGGACAGGTAACCGTATTACGTGTCGTGATTGGTTCCAATTGTGTTTAAAAGAAGGCTTAACGGTTTTCCGTGATCAGTCATTCTCAGAAGATTTACAATCAGCTGCGGTACAACGTATTGATGATGTTGCAATATTGAAAGGGCATCAATTCCCAGAAGATGCAGGCCCATTATCGCACCCACCACGCCCAGATCATTTTGTCGAAATTAATAACTTCTATACGGCGACTGTGTACGACAAAGGTGCAGAAATTAACCGTATGATGGCGACTTTACTGGGTAAAGAAAAATTCCGTAAGGGCACAGATGAATATTTCTTACGCCATGACGGTCAAGCGGTAACAGTTGAAGATTGGGTTGCAGCTTTAACAGCGGGTTCAGGTGTCGATTTATCTGCATTCCTCATTTGGTACAACCAACCAGGTACACCAAAACTAGAAGCGCAGGGTGAATATGATGCAGCAAATCAAATTTATCGTTTGAGCTTTAAACAAAGTTTGAAAGAACATCCAAAATATCCAAATCTTAAAGCTGTGCCGATTCCTGTAGCTTTGGCGTTATTCAATGCAGAAACAGGTGAGCAATACACACTTCATTCAGATGCTTTGGTTGAAAGTGATGTAAAAGATGGTGTGTATTTATTTGATCAAGATGAAGCAACAATTGAATTTGCAGGTATTACTGGAAAACCTGTTGCGTCGTTATTACGTAATTTTTCTGCGCCTGTAAATCTTGAATTTAACTATTCAGATGAAGAGCTTGCATTCTTATTGAAATACGAAACCAATGGTTTTAACCAATGGCAAGCAACTCAAACTTTGCTTGAGCGTGTATTGCTGAATGGTCATGATGCGCAAATTTACATCAATGCGATTCAGCAAGCTTTACCGTCTGTGATTGCCAAAGATCCACTATTGGCTTCTCGTCTATTTGATGTGCCTACAGAAGGTTATTTAGGTAGTCGTATTGATACCGATTATAATCCTGTTGTGGTGAATGAAGCACGTGAGGCTTTGTTAAATCAACTGGCTAAAATCTTAGGTGGTTTTGCTAAAGAAACGTATCTATCTCTTGATCCAGATATGCAGAATGAATTTTCTCAAGCGATGGGTGTACGCGCGCTAAAAAATATCATGCTGAGTTTTATGGCGCGTCAAGGTGATGCAGAAGTGTTTGATTTGGCTTATGCGCAGTATAAAAATACGGGCAATATGTCTGAACGTTTAGGCGCATTAAAAGTGTTGGTTTGGGATGATGCACCGCAAGCTAAAGATGCTTTGCAAGACTTCTATAATCGTTTTAAAGATGAAGATTTATCTATGGATCAGTGGTTTATGATTCAAGCTGCACATCCGAAAGCGACTGCTGAAACCATTCAATATTTAACCTCACATGCAGACTATGACTTAGGTACACCAAACCGTATTCGTTCAGTGAGTGGTGGTTTAAATGCCAATCCTGTGAATACATGGAGTTTTGGTATTCAACATTTTGTAGACTTGGCGAAGTATTTAGATGAGAAAAACCCAATTCTAGGTTCTCGTTTATTGCAAGCTTTAACACGCTGGTACACTTTGGCAGAACCACAGCGTAGTGAAGTCAAAACAGCACTTGAAGCATTAAAACCTCAAGTGAAATCTAAAAATGTCAGTGAAACTTTAAATAGTATGTTGAGTGTTTAAGCCGTTTTAATCTTTTGATTTTATAAGCCATTCCTCTTATTTAGATAGGAGGGATGGTGATTGTATTTAAAAAACGATGAATGAATATTTAAAATTTAAATCATCAAGATGTTGTGTTCTCTACATTGGATAGGGAATATAGTTTATGCATTCACAATCGCGGTTTACTTTTTATTTCCAATAGTTATTTGCAGCAGCAATTGTTTGAAAATAGGTTGAGATGACTTGTGAAGAAGCGATCAATGAATCTGCATTGTTGGAATATTCAGGACGCAGTTTTTTAAGTACTTCTACATCAGGTTGCGTGGTTTTTACACTTCGGCGGCTTAATGTGACAGCTAAATCGAAGCCTTCTTGTGGGGTTGCTGTAATTAAAGTGGGTAGCCATAAATCGCTCATAGAATTTCCTTTTGTTTTAACCGTATGTGAAAAATCAATTTATTATTAAGAATAATATTATAGCTAAAATTGAATTTAATCATATAATATATTTAAAAAGTGTTTTAAAAATAAATAATAAGTTTGCGGCTTGGTCAATATGATTTAAGCAAAAATCACTTAAAATGATGTAATCACTGAATAATATTCATCTTTAACCGAATAGCGTTCATGCAATATCACAGCAAAACATAGCCATTACATGCTTTAATAACACGATAAATCTAAATGTATTTTTAAAGTGTTTTTACAACCTCATCAATTGACCATTCCGGCTGAAATGCATGATTATCCTGAATGGCACAAAAGGAGAGAGGACTATGCACTATGGTACATAGAAATTGATCAACCTGAACTTATTGCATATTTAAATCAGCTGAGACAACAATTCTCCAATTATTTACGGCAACCCAATATTCGTCAGTTTCATATCACTTTATTCATTTGCGGATTTTTAAAACAAGATTGTGCCCAATTGAATGATGATTTTTCACAAAACCAATTTCAGCAACAATTAACACGATTAGAAAATATACATTTTAAAACGTTTAAACTCAGTACAGGGCAAATCAAAAGCTTTGAAAGCGCTTTATTCATTGAAATATTAGATACAGAAAATAGCCTAAGCAAAATAAGAAAACTATTCTCTAGTTGCCACCAAGAAATTGCTGCATTGGATTATTGTCCTCACATTACTTTAGGTCTATATCAAGCAGAATTTGAAGCTGAACACATATTCAATAGTATTTCAGCGGCGCACCAAAAAACTTTTGAAATCTCAATTGATCATCTTACTTTTGGTTTTTATAAAGCTAAAATTTTACAAGGTGAGCTTTATTCTTTGCATCAGCATAAATTTAATCAAAATAATGTTAAGCAGGCTTTATTTCAGGAGCAAAATCGATGATGCAGTTAATATTGGGTGGTGCACGATCTGGAAAGAGTCGTTTAGCAGAGCAAACAGCCATTCAGTCAGCCAAACCTGTTATTTATATTGCGACAGCACAAGCTTATGATGATGAAATGCGTCAACGAATTACACACCATCAGTCACAACGGCCAAGCGAATGGAAAGTCATAGAAGAACCTCTATTTTTAGCGGATTGTTTGCAAAAAAATGATGCAGTGGGGCAAGTGATTTTGATTGACTGTTTAACACTGTGGATGAGTAATTTACTTATGCATTCCGATCCTGATTTACAAACCAATCAATGCCTTAACTTATTAGCACTACTACCGCAACTGCAATCTGAGATTATTCTGGTGAGTAATGAAACAGGTTTAGGTGTTATTCCCATGGGTGAAATTACGCGTAAATTTGTGGATGAATCGGGGCGTTTGCATCAGCAGTTAGGACAAATTGTAGATAAAGTGGTGTTTTGTGTGGCGGGTTTTCCAATGATTTTAAAAGGAGAGAAATAATGAAGTGGTGGTTAGATGCATGCAAAGTTCCAAATGCAGATGTCAAAAAACAAGCGCAAGAACGTCAATTACAACTGACTAAACCCACAGGTTCTCTTTCAGTATTGGAAAATGTAGCGGTACAATTAGCGGCATTACAAAATAATCCTCAACCAAATGTGAATGCCCCTTGGATTACGATATTTGCAGGTGATCATGGGGTGATGGAAGAAAAAATTTCAGCATATCCTCAAGCAGTTACCCGTCAAATGCTGCAAAATTTCGCCACAGGTGGCGCATGTATTAGTGTCATTGCAAAAGAATATGCTGCAACCTTACAGGTGATCGATTGTGGTTCTGTGGGCGATGCTTATGAATATGCAGGAGTTGAGCGTTATTGTATTGCTCAAGGGACAGCAAATTTTGTAAAACAAGCTGCGATGACTGAGGAACAATGCATTCAAGCGATGAATTTAGGCTGTGAAAGTGTTGAAAAAGCGATTGCTCATGATGCATCTATTTATATTGCAGGGGAAATGGGGATAGGCAATACCTGTTCCGCTTCAGCACTCTCTTGTTTGTTACTGGGTGAAGCAGCAGAACAATTAACAGGTGTTGGTACAGGGATAGATGCAACACAATTACAGCATAAAAAGGATGTAATTAATCAAGCGATTGAATTGCATCAAAATGATGTTACAGATGACCCATTTAAAATACTGTGTGCCGTTGGTGGTTTAGAAATAGCAGCTATGACAGGTGCTTATATTCGTTGTGCGCAGTTAGGCTTAGCAGTCATTGTTGATGGTTTTATTAGTACGGTTTCAGCTTTAATAGCCGTGCGTTTAAATCCTGAAGTGCGTCAATGGATGCTATTTGGTCATCAGTCTGCTGAGTATGGGCATCGTCGTTTATTGGATGAGCTAAATGCTGATCCATTATTAAAATTAAACTTACGACTAGGTGAAGGCAGTGGAGCAGGGGTTGCATTGGGTATGATCAAACTGGCATGTAGTTTACACAATAATATGGCAACTTTTGCTGAGGCAGCAGTGACTGGTGAAAAGGTTTAAATAAAGCAGATGTTAGGCAAAAGACAATGAAGCTGGAACAGAAACTTCAACTGGATTTACTCCGCCACGGTGAAACCACACTTGGTCATACCTTGCGTGGTTCTACCGATGATGAATTGACTACATTGGGATGGCAACAGATGTATCAGATCGTGCAAATGACGGATCAAGCTTCAATCTCTCAAACCGCGATTCAAAAGCCTTGGGATATTATTTTTACATCACCACTCAAACGTTGTCGCTTATTTGCTGAATCTATTGCAGAGCAATTGCATCGTCCACTTATTGTCGATCAGCAATTACAAGAAATGCATTTCGGTGATTGGGAGGGGGAATCAACGCAAATGATTTATGAAAATGATCCTGAATTATTAGCGAACTTTTGGCAATATCCTACAAAATTTACGCCGCCCAATGCTGAAAGTCTGCAAATTTTTTCTGCGCGTATTCAAAGTGCATTACACAATATTCAGCAACAGATGTTGCAATATCATGCAGAAAAGGCATTGGTTGTGACACATGGCGGGGTGATTAAACTTTTAAAATGTATGGCTTTGCAAAAACCTTTAGATGATATTCTGAAAATGTCAGCGGAATTGGGGCAATTGAATCGCTTTGTTTTAAACAGTGAAACAATGCATTTGCAGTGGCTGGAGTAAATCGATGACGCCATTCTTTATTGCGCTACAGTTTTTGACCATCATTCCGGTTCAGCTCAAAGCAATGCCGTCTCAACAACAAAATGCGCAGTCAGTGTTATTTTATCCATTGGTTGGTTTGATGATTGGCGCTGCATTATTTGCGATTGCAAATGTAATGCATGCTTTGCCCGCCGTTTTATTGAGTTCACTTATTCTCGTCATTTGGATTTGCTTAACGGGCGGTTTGCATTTAGATGGCTTAGCGGATACAGCAGATGCATGGGTTGGTGGTTTTGGTGATAAACAACGTACCTTAAAAATAATGAAAGATCCTGCTTGTGGCCCAATTGGGGTGCTGAGTTTGATCATTCTTTGTTTGGTTAAATGGTCTGCGTTATATGTTCTCCTACAAAAACAACAGTATAGTGCTTTAATCTTATTCCCTATATTCGGACGTTTAGCGCCATTATTCTTATTTCTGACCACAGCCTACGTTCGTGAAAACGGATTAGGTTCTTCAATTGCTCAATATATTTCACGTGTTTGGGCTCTGATTATTTTTGCAACAAGTTTATTGTTGAGTGGTTATTTTGTTTGGGTTGGATTGATTACTACATTTATTTTTATTCTCACATTATTGTATTTGCGCTTTAAATTTATTCAAAGAATTGGTGGAATCACGGGTGATACCATCGGGGCGAGTATAGAAATTACCGAAGCTATATGTTTACTGAGTTTTGTGATTGCGAGTGTTTATTTATAAAAATTTTAAATGCTTAGCGTTTTGATTTAAACAGAGCATATTCTCAACTTAAACAAGTATCAATAAAATGAGTAATCCAAATCACTCATTTTATTAATTTTTTCTTATTGATTCCGTAAGACAACACATTTTGAAAATATCTTGTTCATCATCAGCTTATAACTGAATCGATTGATATTTTGGCATCCACGGCTGAGCTTGTTCTAGTTGTGCAGCCAATTGTAAAAGCACATCTTCACGTCCAAAAGGAGCAACAAACTGCGAACCAAGCGGTAAATTGTCTTTATTCCAATACAATGGAACGGACATGGCAGGCAGTCCTGTAATATTTGCCAGTTGTGTGAAAGGTACCCATTGCAAATTATTTTTAATGAGTTGTTCAACCAATTTACCTTTTGCTAATAAGTGCGCTTGGTCTACTTTAAGCAAGCCTTTGATAATTGGAACTTGCCATGCAGGTGTTTTTACTTGGCCATTTTTAGGTGCGACAGACGCCGTGGCAGGAATGAGGAATAAATCATATTGATCAAAAAAACGATTCATTTGAGAGACATAAACACCCCAATTATTGAGGTTGTTAATATAATCTACAGCAGAGGCTTTAGCGCCAAATGCAGCAATGGCCAATGTATCTAATTCAAAGTCACTGTCTTTAGCACCAAATTTCTGTTTGACTTGATTGACTGTGAATGCACATTGGCTAAACCATGTTGTAATAAAATCTTTAGCCAGTTTCATACCATCAATTTGAGGTTTGGCTTCTTCTACATGATGCCCCAAAGATTCTAATAGTTTTGCTGTATTTTGAATGGCTTGGATTGCATCTTTAGAAACTTGAGTGCCAATGGGTGACTCAGTCGAAAATCCAATTTTTAAGCGTTTGGGTGCTCTTTGTAAAAGTTTTAGATAACTTTCTGTCGGACTTTGGATATTAAACAAAGAGGCATGATCTGAACCTTGTGTAGCATCTAACATCGCTGCACTATCTCGCACGGACTTAGTTAGAACATGTTGCATTGCTGCACCATGCATCGCTTCGCTTATTTGCGGCCCCCACGGTGTACGTCCACGGCTTGGTTTGAGTCCAAATAAACCACAGTATGACGCAGGAATACGGATTGAACCACCACCATCACTGGCTCCTGCAATTGGGACGATACCTGCTGCAACAGCAGAAGCCGAACCACCAGAAGAACCACCACTATTATGTTTTAAATTCCAAGGGTTTTTACAACTTCCCCATGCTTCAGGCTCGGTGATGCCTTTAATCCCAAACTCAGGAGAATTGGTTAAACCAAAAGTAATGACACCTGCATTTTCCCAACGATTGACCATCTCAGAGTTTTCGGTGGCAATATATTTATTCTTTTTATAGGCATTTGATCCGAATGAGGTCGCAACACCTGCGTACTCTTGATGCAAGTCCTTGAGTAAAAAGGGGATACCTGAAAATTCACCTGAATCTGTATATTTTTCCGCACGATCAATAGCTTGTTGATGCATTGGAATCACAATGGCATTTAATTTGGGGTTTACTTTTTCAGCCTGTTGCATCGCAATTTGGAGAAGTTCTTTGGCTTGAACCTCTTTATTTTGAATTAATTTTGCTAAACCTAAACCATCGTATTGAACATATTCTGAAAATTTCATTGCATTCCTTTGCTTTTGGTCTTGTAGAATTTATTCTAACTCAGTGTAATTGAATTAAAGTTATTGTATTTGCATATTATTTTGTACATCTACAACACGGTCAGCGTTTAGGTTGCTTTCTAAACAAAGACGGTTACGCCCTTTTTCTTTGGCTTGATAAAGCGCTTCATCTGCACGCTTTATTAATTGTTGGAAGGGTACACAATAAGGCAAAGTCTGATAGCTCAAACCAATACTCACACTGATGTTTAATTCACGATGATCATCTAAACGGATTGGGGTACTAAAAACGCTGTTACAAATTCGTTGTGCAATATTGATACTTTGTTCAAGTGTTAAATCTTTAAGTAATATTGCAAATTCTTCACCACCTAAACGACCAAACAAATCATTTGAACGCAGTTGAGCTTTTACTTGTCGCGTAAATTCTTGCAATACAAAATCACCAACAATATGTCCATATTGGTCATTAATGTTCTTAAAGTGGTCTAAATCTAAAACCAAAATAGTGACACTGTGTGATTGATATCTTTCAATTTCTTTTGTTACTGTACGTTCACTTTCTTCGTAAAAAAAACGACGATTCATCGTGGTCGTCAGCCCGTCATGATTCGCTAGATATAAAATCTGATGATAAAGCTTTTGACGATTTAAACTGATAATCGTTAGAGTCAGTGGCCCCAAAGCCAACATGAATAAACCAATACGCACAGAAATAGCCGTAGCCAAATATGCGTCTGGAGATTGAGCGATATAGTAGGATGTCAGGCTGTTGTATAGCAACATACAGACTACGCAGTTAATAATCGAAACGAAAAATAAGTTATAACTCAGCGAAGCCCAGACCAATGCTGCAATTGGGAACATAATTGCACCTGGCCCAATAAAGAAATGGGTCAAGATCACTGAAACCACAACTGCAACTAAGGGAAGTAGTGTTTTAGATTGAAGTGGTTTTTGCTTATATTCTTCAAGGTATTTTTTTAAAACTTTCTTTTCAGGAATTGCCAGCAAAATAGGTAAAAAGGCAACCACATTCAAAATTTCACCCGTCCACCACATACCAAAATCAATCCAAATACGATCGATTGACATAAAGGTGTTGGGTAAATAGGGCACAGTTAGGCAGGCGAAAACTGGAGCTGCAAGACAACCGCCAAAAACACAAATCGCAAATAAATAGAGGAAAGTTAAGCCTTTATTATATTGCTTATAATTAAGCTTAAATAAGTGAATGAGTGTCAATGTGACAATAACGTACAGTAAATTGGCGATGGTTAAAAATAAAGTCAGTAAAAAATAATTACCTGTAATGAGATCGGCAATCATAAATCCACTAAAAGCACCAACCCATCCACCAATATTATTTAATGGCTTAAAACGAAGAAATAAGCCCAATAAAACAGCATTGGCTGGCCAAAAAATTGCGAGGAAAAATAATGGACGACCTAATATCCCCAATAATGCACAGGCGAAAATAACAACCGCAACAATAATGAATGCAGTGGTGTTTTCTTTAAGTACTTGATTTGAAAATTTTATTCCTAGCAATTTACTAACCTATTTTATTAGAATGGTCAATTGATAAGCATGTTGTATACGATTGCTTAGCTATTCTAACTTAATTACGATAAGCATATATTTTTTCATCTACAAATCAATAGTTTTAAGTGTCATTTTAAGTAATGCTTACAAAATTATCATCCACCTGATAAAAAATAAAGATTGTTCTTATATGGTTATTTTTGCATGCTTTATTTTAAATTTATGCTAATTTAGTTTTGATGAAACCTTTATACAGATTAGGTATGAAAAAAACAGCACTTATAATTCCTTTACTGCTTAGTCTTTCAGTACATTCTTTTGCAGATCAAACAGTTCCATCATCAGTTTCGAATACTGAAAATGCGAAAAACACTGCAAATTTAATTCGTATAGACACCCGCCCTGAAATTTTAGGTTTATGGGGAATGGAAATTCCAAACAATAAGAAATGCACTGAATATTATAATTTTCGTGGTTCAAATGAAGTTGTAGTAAACAGTGGTAAAGAATGGTCAATTGGTCTATATGATTATCAACCATCGCCAGACAACACTTTAGAAAAGCCGCCAGCTTTAATTATGCAAATTAAGCATGAAAATAATGAGACAGATTGCTCAGGACGTAAAGAAGATCAATCTGGTGAAGTTTCACAATATTTTGTGAAGTGGAATAATCCAAATACAATTACTTTCTGTGCTTCTGAAAAAGGTGATCAGTGTTTTGCAATCTTGCGTCGTATATTACCTTAAGTATTTGAATAATTAGACATAAAAAACCTCTGACTGATCAGAGGTTTTTTATTAACAAAAGATTAACAGATTAAGCATCATTTTCATGACCTTGAAGCTGTTTGAGTAAATGCTTTTCAAGGTAATGAATATCCATTGCCTGTTTGCAGAATTTTTTATCTTCTAAAATTAAATCTTTATGCAAAGGAATATTGGTTTTAATCCCTGTTAAGATCATTTCATCTAAAGCTTGTTTCATGCGAGCAATCGCTGTATCACGATCTTTACCATGCGCAATTAATTTTGCAATCATAGAATCATAATATGGAGGAATGTTATACCCTTCATAAATATGAGAATCTAGACGAATACCTGCGCCACCTGGTGCATAAAAGCTTTCAATTTTACCCGGTGAAGGTAAGAATGTCGTCGGGTCTTCGGCATTAATACGACATTCGATCGCATGACCTTTTACTTCGATTTCATCTTGTTGAAGATCTAAACCTAAGCCTGCTGCGATGCGTAACTGTTGTTCAATAATATCGATACCAGTCACTTGTTCAGTGACAGGATGTTCAACTTGAACACGAGTATTCATTTCAATAAAGAAAAATTCACCATCTTCAAATAAGAATTCAAAAGTACCTGCACCACGATATTGCATGAGTTTACATGCATTGACACATGCATCTAAGATTTGAGCACGAGCCTCATTTGGTAAACCCGGAGCAGGCGCTTCTTCTAAAACTTTTTGATGACGACGTTGTAAAGAACAG
This sequence comes from Acinetobacter piscicola, assembly GCF_002233755.1. Lineage (GTDB taxonomy): Bacteria > Pseudomonadota > Gammaproteobacteria > Pseudomonadales > Moraxellaceae > Acinetobacter > Acinetobacter piscicola. The sequence goes on from NZ_NIFO01000001.1 coordinate 579,777, forward strand.
TCGCGATCGTACAAATGTACAGCATGACCATTACCATCTGCCAAAACTTGTACTTCAACATGACGTGGCTTTTGTAGGAAGCGTTCCATATAAACCGTGTCGTCACCAAACCACATTTCAGCATCACGTTGTGCAGCTTGAACAGATTCAAGGAGTGTGTCTACACGCTCAACAATACGCATCCCGCGACCACCACCGCCCGAGGCAGCTTTTACGATCAAAGGAAAGCCAATTTCTTTAGCTTCTGCCAGTGCATTACTTGTTGTTACTGCATGCGCTGAACCGGGCACTGTTGGAACACCAGCTTTACGCATTGCCATGATTGCAGAAACTTTATTACCCATTAAACGGATATGTTCTGGGCGTGGGCCAATAAAAATAAAGCCAGAACTTTCTACAATTTCAGCAAATTCAGCATTTTCAGATAAGAAACCATAACCGGGATGAATTGCATCTGCGCCCGTGATTTCAGCAGCCGTAATGAGAGCAGGGATATTTAAATAGCTTTCACTACTTGCGCCCGGCCCAATACATACGGCTTCATCGCAAAAACGAAGATGCATCAAATCTTTATCGGCATCGGAATAGATACCAACCGTTTTGATTCCTAAAGTTTTGCAAGCTCGTGTAATGCGTAAAGCAATTTCACCACGGTTTGCAATCAAAACTTTTTGCAACATATCAACCCCCGAGGTATTACGCGCGGTAGCGGAATAAAGGTTGACCGAATTGGATTACATCGCCATTTTTAACTAAAATTTCTTCAACCACACCACTTTGTGTTGCTTCAATCGGATTCATAATTTTCATTGCTTCAATGATACCAAGCGTTTCACCAGCAGCAACGGTTTGTCCTACATTGACAAAAGGTGCTTCGCCTGGACTTGGTGCTGAATAGAACACACCAACCATTGGCGAAGTTTCTACCGCACCACGTGGAGCAGCTTTCTTCGGTGCCTCAGCGATTGGTGCTGCAAGAGGTGCTACGCCAGCAGCAACCACAGGATTACGGCGAGTTAAAGCAATCGATTGATCTCCTTCTTTCACTTCAATCGCTTGAAGGTCAGATTCAATCATCAAATCGATGAGCTTTTTGATTTTGCGAATATCCATGGGTTCGTATTCCTAAATTATGATTTAAGTTGAAGATTGAATTTTGTCGATTACGTAATTGAGCGCAAAAGCATAGCCTTTTGCACCTAAGCCACAAATTACGCCTACGGCTTTATCGGATAAATAAGAATGATGTCTGAATGTTTCACGTGCATGTACATTTGAAAGGTGTACTTCAACGAAGGGAATCGCTACACCTAAAAGTGCATCGCGTATGGCAACAGAAGTATGTGTCAATGCGGCTGGATTTATAATTATAAATTGCACACCTTGTTGCTGCGCTTGGTGAATTCGATCTACAACAGCACCTTCCCAATTACTTTGGAAAGTGTCTAAGGAAATATGAGCTTGCTGAGCTTGTTGAATGAGTTGCTGGTTAATGTCATCCAATGTGAGGTGACCATAAACCTCGGGTTCGCGCTGTCCTAGCAAATTTAAGTTTGGTCCGTGGATGACCAAAATGGTCGAACTCATTGAACATGCTCCAATTTAAAAGTTGCAAAAAAAAATGCAAGATGTCTGCAAAGTTTGCATATTATGGCATGTTTTTCTACAAATACTTTATATTTTCTTTGAATTGTCGTAGAAAGGCACTGCCTAATATGAGCTATATAATGTTAATTTTGGCTGTAAATGGCAATGTTAAAATATGACAAATTTTATAGATGTTTCGTAATACTTACATTTTAAACCGAATGACCAAACTATTCATTTGATTTGTGTAACAGACGTGCTCAAATGAATGACATATAGCGTTATATTCAATCAAAGAAGAAGTAAGCAATCTAAGGTCATTGCGGTATTTTCCTTATTACACTATTGACGTGCTAAACAACTTGAACGTGCTTTGTAGCTCAGTGAGTTTTTAGATTTGCAAAGATGTAGATCAGATATTTTGCTTTATTTATGAAGTGATAACTATTGCCTAATATTATAGAGATAGCCTCATTTACTGAGGTGAAGTAAAAGTAAATGTCTTTTGAATGAATTTATTTTATAAATAAAACATGTATTTATGCTAATGGTTGCATTAAGCGTATAAGTGATTAATTTAATATTTTAAGTAAATAACGTCATAACTTATTTTTGAATTCTCGTTTAGATTGTTGCATAGGTAATGCAATGCCAGGTTGCCATAATGAATTTCGATTTTGCAAAGTAATATGCTATTCAAACGCTAGAAAAAATAATTTATTATTTTAATTATTACAAATTTTCAGAATACAAATGAATGAATAGCCGTGGCATATATTGTTTCAGTTGAAATTTAAAAAATATCTAAAAGTATACAGAATTGACCTTTTAGATCATTGGTCGCTTGTTTGATCTGCACTAATACTTTTTGATTAAGGGGATCTGTATTGGCAAAAGTTAAGCCATCACAAGTATAAATAGGATAAGTAGGTGATCAGATGCTTATTTTGCCCGCAGTTCATCAAATTTTAGCTATGTTGGCATTTTCAATAAATGATTGTTTGAATGATATGAAATAACTTAATCATTAATAATGGTTTTTGAAGGGTATGGTTGGGGCTGTTTGCTTTAAGCTTTAAGCTTTAAAATTTTGGAGTTAGAAAGCTCAAGCTAAATTTACTTTCATACTTTATTTTGATGTTCTATTGAGAGAGATAGAATCAAGATTTTCGTAGATTAAATCTTGATTCTCATATTACTCACATTAGTCATTAAGCTTTCTTAAAGTAACCCGCTTCTTCAGATTTTGGATATGTTTTTAAAAGCTTACTTTTATAGACATTTGCTGTTTGTGCATTTTTGTTTACATCTTTAGCAATGCTATAGAGTTGATAAAGCGCACGTGGTGCTTTAGATGAGTTTGGAAATTTTGCTGCAACAATTTCATAGTTTTTCTTGGCTTCATTGTAATTAGGCGGATCAATCGCCAAATTGAACTCTGCTAACCAAAAATAAGCATTACCTGTATAGATGCTATTGGGATTATTTTTGATAAAGTTTTGCATTGGTGCAATGGCTTGTTTAGCACCACCTTTCTTATACGCATCTAGCGCAATTGTATATGCCGCTTTTTCTAAAGCGATTGGGTCACTACTATTATTGTTCACTGTACTGGTTGTAGTGGATGGCTGTGGCGTATTGTCTACAGCAGGTTGTGAGGCTGGTGTTGTAGGTGCTACTGTTTGCGGTGGAGCAACATTATTGTTGTTTGCTGGCGCAGTATCCGTCGGTGCGGTATTTGCAGGTGCATGGGTACTATTTGTTGCAGGTGCATTTTCAACGGGTGTTGTTTGTTCACTATTCTCAGGATCAAGCTTTTGATTTAATAACTCTAGGCGTTGATCTAAATCGGTATAACGATTTGTGAGCTCTTTGCTTAACTGGTCAATGGTGTTTTCTTGTTCTTCAATTTTTCCACGTAATTCACGAATTTGGTTTTCTAGTTGTTGATTCTTTTGAATCAAATCCCAATTCATATTACCAGTAATAGGCGTAGTAGAATTTGATATCGTATTTGTTGAAGATGCAGAATCACTTAAACCACGAGATTCAATGGGTATTGCATATAAAGACGCTGAACTGAGTAAAGCAATAGAAAACAGGGCATGCTTCTTTAGCATAATTTTAGATCCATCAAAGTTAGTTTTTACATACACACTTCATCATCGTATGTATGAAAATAGATATTTGTTCTCATTAAAAACGGCTGAAAAGGGAAAAGCAAGGTGCTTTTACAAACTTCAGCTAATTCTAATCAGAATGTGAATGCTTTTTGTATAGAACAAGCAGCGGTTTTTATTCCCATAGCAATAAAAAAGGTGCTTTAAGTTTAGATTTTTCCAATTTTTCATACATATTGATGATGAAATAAGCAAATGAATGAATAACTTGAGAAAATCACAATGTTTGGCTTGAAAGAATATAAAAAATCTCTATACTCTGATCTTGCAATGGTAGCCCTGCTGGTGGCTTCGCAATTGTACTCTGAAAACCCCGCCAGGACCGGAAGGTAGCAACGGTATCAGAAATACGATGTGCCGAGGTTTTGCTAGTAGGGTTGCCACCAGTTTCTAAATCATAAAAATAAATTGTTATTCACTTTTTTAAATATCTTTTCAATCAATTGTCTTATCTTAAATATTCTTATCGTTATCTATATCTTTTACTTGTGATTGTTTTTTATTCTGTTTGTTTATTCTTATTTCTATCTATGATCAGTTTGTATTTTTATCTATATCATGATGATTCTTAATCAATCTCTTTTTTAGAAATCGCTTTCATAATCGCATCCATTTCAAAACCACGATATTGCAAAAAACGAATCTGTTTGGCTTTAATTTTTGGATCTTTAGCGACTTCGGTACCGTATTTTTTAACTTTGAGTTGGTAAGCTTGTTCATACCAATCAATTTCAGCTAAATCTTCTTGTACCAATGTTTTATCTAACTGCTTACTGCTCAGTGCGAGTTTAATACGGTTTGGGCCTTTACCTTTACGCATTTGACTGCGTACGGTCATTTCAGCAACACGTTGATCACTTTGATAATTATTCTGCGCTAATTCTTCTACTAGACTAATAACTTCGTCTCGGTCTTGTGCATAAGTTATTAACTTTTCAATTAAATCCGCTTTTGAATATTCTCTGCGTGTTAATACTGCAAAAGCATAAGAGCGTAGGCGAGTGCCTGTTAAACCTTGAGGCTTTGGAGTGTTCTCAGTTTCGTCATCTGAGGGTGAATCTAGTGAGGTCGTATCGTCAGCTTGTTGATACGGTACATGAGTTTGCTGGTCGGTTTGATCGTTTTCTTGTTCATCACCAAATTGCTGTTTTAATTTTTCATAATCGAGCATTTTAGGGAAGTTTGAGTTGGACATGTTTGTACTTTGCTATTTAAAATAAATTAATAGTTAAAGCGTTATTTTAACAGTATTGTGCATCAGATATGGTTTTTATTTTCAGGCTATGCAATTACTGTGCGAGAGTTAGAAACTTAATATTTAGACTTTTAAGTGATTTAAATCTATCTATAAAAATGTCTCACCATAAAAAACAAAAAACGCCCCGAAAGGCGTTTAATGGATTTAGATAATGAATTAAACCTCTAAGAAATCAGGTTCTTCTTCATCTTTTTCATCAGTTGGTGCTGCAATTGCAGTAGTTAATAGTTTTTCACGAATCAAACGATCAAGCTCTTGGGCAATTTGAGGCTTTTCTTCTAAGAGGCGAATCACATTGTTCTTCCCTTGACCAATTTTATCACCTTGGTAAGAGTACCAAGCGCCTGCTTTTTGTACTAACTCTTGAGCAACAGCAAGATCGACTAACTCACCAAGTTGGTTTACGCCTTTGCCATATAAAATTTGGAAAAGTGCTTCTTTAAATGGGGGAGCCATTTTGTTTTTAACAACTTTAACGCGAGTCTCTGAACCTATAATTTCATCGCCTTCTTTAACTTGACCAATACGACGAATATCTAAACGTACAGAAGCATAGAATTTAAGTGCGTTACCACCCGTTGTAGTCTCTGGGCTACCAAACATAACACCAATTTTCATACGAATTTGGTTAATGAAAACGACCATACAATTTGAACGCTTGGCATTACCTGTAATTTTACGCAATGCTTGGCTCATCAAACGTGCTTGTAAGCCCATGTGCGAATCGCCCATTTCACCTTCAATTTCGGCTTTAGGAGTCAATGCTGCAACAGAGTCGACAACAATCATATCAATTGCGCCAGAACGAACTAACATGTCTGCAATTTCAAGTGCTTGTTCACCATGGTCAGGCTGTGAAACCAGTAGGTTGTCAATATCAACCCCAAGTTTACGTGCATACTGTGGATCTAAAGCATGTTCGGCATCAATAAAGGCACAGGTTCCGCCTGCTTTTTGGCATTGTGCAATCGCTTGAAGTGTCATGGTTGTTTTACCAGAAGATTCAGGGCCGTAAATCTCAACGATACGACCTTTTGGTAAACCACCAATACCTAATGCGATATCAAGCGTTAAAGAACCTGTAGAGACAGCTTCTACGGCTTGAACAGTATTGTCACCAAGGCGCATCACTGTATTTTTACCAAATTGTTTTTCAATTTGACTTAGGGCAGCATTGAGCGCCTTGCTTTTGTTATCATCCATCTCGTAAACCTCAAACGATGTAATATCACTAATATCTTAAGTGGATGTGATTAAATTTGATCTTTCGTCCACGGTCGTAATAGTGACAGAAATTAAAAATCTGTTCTATGTTTAAATTTATTTGTGCGACACGAAATGTCGCGATAGACCAAAACGAATTTCAGTCATCATCATAAGACCAACTTTGGTCAAATTGTTGATCATTTTCTTGTTTAAATTTATGAATTTCACGTCGATCTTTTTTACTCGGTCGATGATCAGGTCGCGCAAGATTATGCAATTTTCTTTGGGATGAAATCAACTCTCTACGCGCAATACTGACTTCGGTTTCTTCATAAAGTTGTTGAGCAATCGGTGCACCACCACGTACCGCAGAAAGTGCTTTGATTACAACAGTTTTACGATCAAAACCTTGTTGTATCGTCAACTCCATACCGACACGAATTTCTTTAGAAACTTTAACACGTTCATTATTATGATGAACTTTACCACCTTCAATCGCATCTTTAGCAATTGAACGGGTTTTGAAAAAACGTGCAGCCCAAAGCCATTTGTCTACACGCATAGATTCTACAGGTGGGTGATTAGGCTGTTTTGACATCGACATCCTTATTCTGAATTTGCTCAAGTATAGGTAAAAGCTCAGTTAAATCATTGATCGCAGTGAATTCAAGCTCTAAAGCATGGCGTGGTGCTCGAAGACTTGAAGGCTGAGTAATGGTAATTAAATGCTGTATTCCAAATTTTGCTGCACCTTTTAAGACAGGTGCGGTGTCATCGACTAAACATGCATTTTGCGGATCAAAAAAATGTTTATTCTGTAGAATTTGCCAAAACTCTACAAACTCTTTGGAATACCCAATTTCTTCACTACTGATCATTACTTCAAAATAAGGGCTTAAATCAACATTTTCAAGTTTAAGTTTTAATCCTGCGCAATCAGCATTGGTGAGTAGCCAACAGCGATAGCCTTGCTGTTGTAAAGATTTTAATAGTTCAAAACAGCCCATTCTTGGTGCGATTTTATCTTTAAAGTCATATTGTAGTTGTAATACATCGACACCAACTTTTTCAGTCCAGTAGGTAGATGAATACCAAGATAGTGTATGCTTATGCTGTTGATAAAAATCAGACAGAATGGCATGACTTTGTTCCAAAGAGCATTGGTGTGTTTCTGCATGACGTTCTGGAAGTTTTGTATTCCAGATCAAATCATCAAAAGCCAAATCGAGTAGTGTGCCGTCCATATCAAAGAAGATAATCGGCTGAGTAGAATCAGACATAAAATAGGTTTTTAATCAATGTTTATTACAGTTCCTGCACCGCAAGATGAACAAATTTTAAAATTGGTTCCAATTTTGGCGTATGCAAGTCAAATTTTGTTAGAAGAATACCAAAATTATTGTGCAGGACGCGAATTTAATATTGATGAAAAAGATGATCATTCACCTGTAACGCAGGCTGATTTAAGAGTTAATGATTATTTAATCAAGCAGTTAGCACTACTCACACCAGATATTCCTGTTTTATCGGAAGAAAGTGATAATTCCAATCGTCATACATGGAAGACGTGTTGGATGTTAGATCCTTTGGATGGCACAAAAGAATTTATTCATGAGCGGGATGAATTCACGATTAATTTAAGTTTAATTCAAGCGCATCAGACTTTATTTTCAATCATTGCTGTGCCTACAGAACAAGTGATGTATATCGGTTATTTAACAGAGCTGCCTTATAAATATTCCTTTATTCGTGAAAGTTGGGAACGTTATTGTAAATATAAAAATACAGAATCTGACGCCATTCAAGTTGGCTTAAGCCATAGTAGTAAGAACCCAAAATATCAGCAATATATTGATTATATTGAACAAGAGACGCCTGTGATTCGTCGTGAGGCGGGTAGTGCTTATAAGTTTTGCATGATGCTTGAAGGTGAAATCGATATTTACCCACGTTTCCATCCAACTTCAGAGTGGGACACCAGTGCAGGACAAGGTTTGTTGGAAAGTATTGGTGGTGGTTTATTGAGTTTGGATGCAGTGCCATTTACTTATAATCAACGAGAGACCGTATTGAATGATGGCTTTATTGCCTTTAGAAATATGGAAAATAAAGACATTGCATTGGAAGCATTATCTAATGTGAATCTGTAGTGTATTGATCTAAGCTTCACATTGTTATTGAACTTGATAGATATGCTTTATCGATATAAATGAAAATATTGTTCTTTTTTCAGCAAAGCGTTCATTTTTAGATTTGATTGAGAGTTTAGCCTCACATGGTATAGTGGAGCAGTGTAGATGAGAGTTATGATTGATTATGGCCTTAGATTTATTGCCAAAGAGTATGCTAAAAGCAATTGATTTGTTGCCAGATACAAATACGCCTGTGACTTTATTCACCCGACATTCGATCCGTGAGGTGGTGAATGGGCAGGGATTGTCAGGTTATGATTTGCAATTGACTTCAGAGGGGCGTGATTTAGCTCAAGCTTGGGGTTCTTATCTCATTGATCATACCGACCGCATTATTCAACATTGTATTTCAAGTCCGATTCAGCGTTGTGTGGATACGGCAGCGTTGATGATTCAAGGTGCCGATGCCATTTTGCCTGATAATAATACGCATCATATTGAAATTGTCGAAAAAGGTTTATTGGTTGAACCAGGGAGCTTTGTACTTGATATCAAACAAGCTGCACCGTATTTCCGTAAACAAGGTGCTTTAGGTTTTATCAATAGTTTTGTGAATAATACCTTGCCTGGGATGAAACATCCGATTACTGGTGTCGTGGATGTACTTGAATTAATTTATGAAACGCATCCAATAGGGCAAAATAAACTGAGCCTTGCGGTCAGCCACGATACAATTCTCGCCGCAATTATTGCTGTTATTTCCAAGCGAACCCAGATTAAACAAAGTGATTGGCCTGAAATGATGGAGGGTTTATTTGTTTGGTTTGAGGGTGATCGTTTTGCGGACTGTCATTTGAAGTGGATTTGGCGTGGGGAGAAAGGCGATCTTTCTATTCGAGAGTTTCAACAATAATAATTGTGTAAGTGTGAACATTGATTGTTAATAAATATCTCAAATTTATTTTTGATTTAAATTTTCAATAAAAACGTTAAGATTATAAAGTTTGAGATACAAAAAAAGCCCTAAATTAGGGCTCTTTTTTCATGCAACAACTTAGTTAGCTAAAGCTTTAACTTGTGCATTTAAACGGCTCTTATGACGAGCAGCTTTGTTCTTATGGATGATACCTTTATCAGCCATACGGTCGATTACTGGAACAGCTTTTTTGTAAGCATCAGTAGCAACAGTATAGTCGCCAGCAGCGATAGCAGCTACTGTACGTTTGATATAAGTACGAACCATAGAACGTAAGCTTGCGTTGTGTTTACGTGCTTTAACGTTTTGTTTAGCACGTTTTTTTGCTTGAGCAGAGTTTGCCACTCGTGCACTCCTTGAAATAGATTGGTCTGGGCGGGCTGAAATCACATCTGAAAACCTACATCAGAGAATTTTCACCAGCCCGTAAACAAGTGCCGTATTGTGATTAAAAAGCGCTTCAAAGTCAAGTCTTGGCTTGCTTTGGCAACATTATAGATGCAGAAAAATTTTAAATAAAACGTTAGATTAGTAATAAATACAGGAGATTGTTTAAAAAATGACTAAATCAATTAAAAGTGCGATTGTAATTGGGGCAACAGGTTTGGTGGGGAAAGCTTTAATTGAGCAACTTCAGCAAAACCCAAGTTGTGAGAAAATTACAGCGATTGTAAGGCGTGAATCAGCTGACTTTAAATCTTTAAATAAAGTTGAGCAATTGGTTCTAGAAGATCTTTTATTACTCAATGATCAAGATGTCAGTGGCTATAGCCATGCCTTTAGTTGTCTTGGGTCAACCATTAAAAAAGCAGGTTCAAAAAAAGCTTTCTATAATATTGATTTTGAAATTAATGCGCATTTTGCTGATTTATTTGAACTGACGGAAACACATTTTCTTTTGGTTAGTGCATTAGGTGCGAGTGCAAGCTCACCAATTTTTTATAATCAAGTCAAAGGAAAATTGGAACAATATATTCAAAAACTGGATTTATATCGTATTTCGATTATCCAACCATCATTGCTGATTGGTGAACGCCAAGAAAAAAGAACCGTTGAAGGGGCGATGCAAAGTATCTATCAAAAGGTTTCGCATTTGGTTCCAAATTCTTTTAAATATAAGCCAGTGACAGCAGAACAAGTGGCTCATACTATGGTCGAGGCTGCACAAACTCAGACTGAAAATTTTGAAATATATGATAATTTACGCATACTCAATGCCAAATAATGGAGAATTAAAGTGACTACAGTTCCATTCGTAACTTGTGATTTATTAGATGACAATCCAGACAAAGATATTCAAACCTTAATTCCGTCAATGGATGGTAAATTCTTCAAGAGTTATGGTGCGCGGAAGACATTTGGTGGGCAAATCGTGACAGTCAAATGTTTTGAAGATAATTCACGAGTAAAAGAATTATTGGCAACGGATGGGGCAGGTAAGGTTTTAGTGGTCGATGGTGGTGCGTCTATGCGTTGTGCGTTGATGGGCGATATGATTGCTGAATCAGCCGTCAAAAATCACTGGAATGGTGTTGTGATTTATGGTTGTGTGCGTGATGTTGATGCATTGGTAGAGCTTGATTTAGGTGTACATGCATTGGCTGCAATTCCACAAAAAAGTAATCGTAAAGGCCTAGGTGAAGTCGATATTGCCTTGTATTTTGGCAGTGTAAACTTCAATTCTGGTGATTATCTTTACGCAGATAACAATGGAATCGTAGTTGCAAAAGAAAAATTAGTCGATTTATAAGATCAAGCAAATCATAAGGACAATAAAATGGTGCACCATCAAATAAAAGTTGTACAAGCGTTGGTTTCAAGTCTTGCTGCGGGTGGTCGAGGCGTTTCAGGGACAGCATTTCCCAATCAACCTGAAAAAGCATTAAAATTGTATGAGTTTGAGGGGTCACCATTTTGTCGTCGTATACGTGAGGTTTTAACTTTATTAAACCTTGATTATGAGGTCTATCCATGCCCTAAAGGCGGAACGAAATACCGTAAAATTGTCAAAGAGCAAGGTGGAAAGGCGCAATTTCCTTATTTTGTCGATGAAAATACAGGTGAAAAACTGTATGAGTCTATAGCGATTGTCGATTATCTATTTAAACATTACGGTAAAACAGGTAAGACGCCACAAAAATATGCGAAATATCCGCAATATCCTTCTGTTGCGATGGTTGGAACAATCCTCAATGGAGCACGTGGTGTATGGATTGATAAAAAAATTATCAATCGTGAAGCGCCTGCTCAGTTGTTGGAATTATGGAGTTTTGAAGCAAGTCCGTACTCACGCATTATTCGTGGTGTGCTTACAGAATTAGAATTACCTTTTAAATTACATAATGTTGCGAAAGAACGTTGGCAAGATATGGGGCCAGCAGTTTTGCGTTTAAAACCAGGTAAGTATGAACCATTGCAAGGTGGTAAGCGTGAAAATATCATTCCTATCATGGGGCGTAAGAAAAAAGATATTCAAGTGCCATATTTGGTCGATCCCAATACAGGGATACATTTATTTGAATCTGAAGCGATTGTGAAATATTTGCAAAAACAATATGGTGCATAACGTTGTTAATATATTGATTTATTAGACAGAAATATTCATATTGAACATAGAAGGCATCTGAAAAGGATGCTTTTTTATGATAAGTGAATATAAAACCATTATTTTGAATGTGTATCTGATAAAAATATTAGGCTTAAAGTAATTCTAGGGTAAATTGCTTTAAAAATTATTTTGAATATTAAGTCACGTTAAATCATAAGTTTGTTTATGAATAGTTACTGTAATTGACAAAATCCTGTTTGGATTGTGATAAATTGACAAAAATATTATCAATTTAGGGATATTTATATGACTACAACTCGAATCCAACCTGTAATCAGCCGTCCTGGTGAGAATGCATTATTTATTGTTTTGGGCTTAAAGCAAGGTGCAGAGGTTGTAGATAGTGTTATTGATTTCTCAGCTAATTTTTCAGCATTAACCCGTAGTTTAACCAATCGTTATCCGGATGCTCAATTTAATGCAACATTGGGTTTTGGTTCGGATGCATGGGATCGTTTATTTCCAGAAGAAGCTAAACCTAAAGAATTAGAAACATTCCAAGAAATAAAAGGCCCTAAATATACGGCTGTTTCAACTGTTGGAGATTTATTTTTCCACATTCGTGCAGACCGACAAGCACTTTGCTTCGAGTTGGCAAGTATTATTCAAGAACAATTACAAGATGTAACTACCCCAATCGATGAGGTACATGGCTTTCGTTATTTTGATGGACGTTCAATTATTGGTTTTGTAGATGGTACTGAAAACCCTGAACATGAAATTGCCGCGGAATATGCATTGGTCGGTGATGAAGATGCAGAATTTAAAGGCGGAAGTTATGCCTTTATTCAAAAATACATGCATGACATGGACAAATGGCGTGCTTTGAGTGATGAAGAACAAGAAAAAGTGATTGGACGAAAAAAGTTTAATGATGTGGAATTAGGTGATGATGTTAAGCCGAAAACTGCACATAATATGGTGAGCAAGGCACATGATGAAGATGGTAATGAATTAAAAATTATGCGTGCAAATATGCCATTCTCATATCCATCTAGAAATGAATATGGAACTTTCTTTATCGGTTATGCACGCAAATTTAGTGTGACACGTCAAATGTTAGTACACATGTTTCAAGGTGATGCAGAAGGTAATTTAGACAGTTTATTGGATTTTAGTTCTGCAAAAACAGGCACTTTGTTCTTTGTACCGACTGTTGATTTTCTAGATGATTTAGGTGATGAGTAATTTCATCATTTTCTAATAAATATTACTCATTGATTTAATATTGAAGGATGCTTGATCGCATCCTTTTTTAATTCTCATGTTGAATTTTGTTATGATATATAAAGTGTTGAATGAGGATAATTGAAAATGTTGAATAAACTTGTAGAAATGTTTAAGAGCAATAAAGAAAGTGCCGAGCAAATTTTTTTACGTGAAAATTATATCCAGATTGATACTGAAAAGGGTTATATCGTAGATGGTGTGGTGGTGAATGCGTTGTCTGAGCGGCTTGAGTATTTTTCTAATCGTAAATTAACAAATTTTGATGATTTAGAAGCGTTGTTTTATAAAGCGATTTTGATCAATGAAAAGATTGATTTGGAAATTGCTTCAAGTCGTTATGTCGCGAGATTGGGAAATACAGAAGAAAACCTAATGCAACTCAAAGTAATTATTCAGAAACTTAATGATTATTATAAAGAATTTAAACGAGACAGATGAATATCATTACATTAAAGATCGTGAAAATTACAGCGTATATAGAAGACTATTGTGCTGTTTTAGCTTTCGCATCAGCTGTCACAGCTGAACCTGAACATTATTTGATTTTAAGTAGAGAAACTTCGGAACGGATAGGAGGTAACGGTGTATCAGAGCCAGACTGGGCGTTAGAAATTCAATTTAATGGTGAAATTAATCAATTGAAGGCGTACCAGATGATCAATGCACAGCGAATTCATTTTTTCTTTGATGAAAATGTTTTGCTTGACGTTGAATTGCCTATAACGCACGATATTGATATTCAATATTGGGTAAATTTTATTTTTGAAAATACAGAAGTTATTGAGAAGTCCTAATATTGCTGGCGAATAATTAGGTAGAAACGATTGCACGAACCAAAATATTTATACAGCTTTTTAAATAAAACCATTTTTATTCGATGTTATGTTGCTCATAAAGATTATGACGCTATCAATGATGCTCAACTGAAATGATATTTATCCTAAAGTAAAAACGATGGTATTTAGTAACTATTCTTGTCTATAGAACAAATAAAATCACTGAATTCAACAAAGTCATCATGTTAAACTATCGCCATGTCTTTTAGACCAATAGCGATCATGTTCCAAAAAGAAATCTCTGAACTCAATTTAAAACAACTTAAAATAGGTGAAAAGCGTTGGATCGGCTCGATGCTGGGTTCTTCTGCGGCTTTATTATTTAAAGAAATTTCAGAACAATCTGAGCAACTATTTGTTTTAGTTGCAAGAAATAATCAGCATTTAGGACAGCTCGAAAGTGAACTCGAGTTTTATGGCATTAAACCAACGATATTTCCAGACTGGGAAATATTGCCATACGATCGCTTATCACCACATCAAGACATTGTTTCAGAGCGTTTATCTATTCTTTCAAATATGCCTAAAAAAGGCATTTTACTCATTTCTGCAACAACGCTTGCGCAACGTGTTGCTCCAACCTCATGGGTACTCGGAGAACATTTTGATATCAAAGTAGGGCAGAAGTTTGATTTAGAACAACAAAAACTTAAATTGGTTCAGGCTGGCTATCATTTAGTCGATACAGTTTATGATCATGGTGAATTTGCTGTACGTGGTAGCATCATGGATATTTATGCATCGGGCCAGAATGCGCCAATTCGTATTGATTTATTTGATGATGAAATTGATAGTTTAAAATTCTTCGATCCAGAGACACAACGTACCACAACAAAGCTGGATCGGTTTACAGTTCTGCCTGCCAAAGAATTTCCACTGAAAGAAGCGCGTTCAATTTTCCGCGATCGTTATGCAGAAAGTTTTCCAACGGCAAATCCTAAAAAGAATCCAATTTATCAAGATGTTTTAGAAGGTATTGCATCACCGGGCTTAGATTTCTATTTTCCGTTATTCTTTAGCAAAGAAGCGATGCAATCACAAAGTAGTTTAACATCGTACTTACCAAGTAATTCGATTGTCATTACAGATAAAAATATTGATGAAGGATTAACCACTTTTTGGAAGGATGTGATGCGACGTTATGAGGATCGTCGTCATAATGTTGATCAACCTTTGTTGGCACCAGAAGAAATATTTTTACAACCGAATCAAATATTTGAATATTTAAACCAGTTTTCAAGAATTATTGCTTCAACTGAAGAAATTGAGAAAAAAGCAGGTGTTATTCATTTAAATGTAGAACAACCGCCAAAACTACCTGTTGACCCTAAACAAGAAAAACCTTTTTCAGCTGTCAAAAAATACATCGATGCTGCTAATCATCCTGTTTTATTGGTTGCTGAAAGTGCAGGACGCCGTGAAACCTTAAAAGATGCGTTACGTGCCAGTTTAGGCGAAATTCCAGTTGTTGAAAATTTTGAAATATTCCGTAAATCCAATTTTTCTGTTGCAATCACCAATGCTCCTTTAGATCGTGGTTTAGTGGTCGCTGACCAATTATCGGTTATTTCAGAAAACCAACTTTATGAACATCGTGTTGTTCAACGCCGTCGTAAGCGCCAACAAGAAGTTTCAGAAGAATTTTTAATTCGTAGTTTAACTGAACTGAGTATAGGTGCACCCGTTGTCCATATCGATCATGGTGTTGGGCGTTATGCGGGCTTGGTGACCTTAAATATTGACAATCAAGACTATGAATTTCTGCAACTGAATTATGCAGATGCAGCGAAAGTTTATGTTCCAGTCACACATTTGCACCTGATTAGTCGTTTTAGTGGGGGTGATCCTGATTTAGCGCCATTGCATAAGTTGGGTACAGATGCATGGAATAAAGCAAAACGTAAAGCTTTAGAGCAAATTCATGATGTGGCTGCGGAGTTGCTACATATTCAAGCGCGTCGTCAAGCTAAACCGGGTTTGAGTTTCGAACTTGAACAAAGTAGTTATATGCAATTCTCTAGTGGTTTTGCCTATGAGGAAACACTCGATCAAGCCAATGCGATTGAAGCAACTTTATATGATATGCAACAAGCGAAGCCGATGGATCGTTTGGTTTGTGGTGATGTTGGCTTTGGTAAAACAGAAGTGGCAATGCGTGCTGCCTTTGTCGCAGTACAAAATAACAAACAGGTTGCAGTCTTGGTACCAACCACACTTTTGGCACAGCAGCATTATGAATCTTTCAAAGATCGTTTTGCTGATTGGCCAATACGTATAGAAGTGCTTTCACGCTTTGGTACCAATAAAACCCATACAAAAATCATTGAAGATTTGGCCGATGGTAAAGTTGATATTGTGATTGGTACACATAAAATTCTTCAGGAAAATGTCCAATTTAAAAACTTAGGTTTAATGATTGTCGATGAAGAACATCGCTTTGGTGTTCGTGATAAAGAACGTATTAAGGCGCTACGTGCTGATGTAGATATGTTGACACTGACAGCAACGCCAATCCCGCGTACTTTAAATATGGCATTTAGTGGGATGAGAGATTTATCGATTATTGCGACACCGCCTGCACGACGTTTGGCCGTAAAAACATTTGTGAATGAACAGACCAATGAAACCATGAAAGAGGCGATTCTTCGTGAATTACTCCGTGGTGGACAGGCTTATATTCTGCATAATGAAGTGGATACGATTGAACGTGCTGCTGAAAATATTCGTAATTTAGTCCCTGAAGCTCGTGTTGCGGTAGCACATGGGCAAATGCGTGAGCGTGAGCTAGAGCAAGTCATGCAGCAGTTCTATCATAAAGAATATAATGTTTTGGTGTGTTCTACGATTATTGAAACAGGGATTGATGTTCCAAATGCCAATACCATTATCATTGAGCGTGCAGATAAACTAGGTTTAGCACAGTTGCATCAGTTGCGTGGTCGTGTTGGACGTTCACATCACCAAGCTTATGCTTATTTGATGGTGCCATCCTTGAAGAGTTTAAAAGGTGATGCGGAGAAGCGTTTAGATGCAATTATTCGAGCGTCAAACCTTGGTGCAGGTTTCATGTTGGCAACAGAAGATCTGGAAATTCGTGGAGCTGGAGAGCTGTTAGGTGAGCAACAAAGTGGTTCTATGCAAGCGATTGGCTATAGCTTGTATATGGAGATGCTCGAAAAAGCCACCAAAGCGATTCAAAATGGTAAAACCCCTAATTTTGATGCACCGTTATCATTGACTGCAGAAATTAGCTTACACATGCCAGCCTTGATTCCAGATGATTATTTGGGTGATGTGCATCAACGATTATTATTCTATAAACGTATCAGTAATACAGATACGCAAGAAAAACTAGACAATATTCGCATGGAATTGATCGACCGATTTGGTGTACCACCACAGGCGGTTAAACAATTATTTAATGTGCACCAAATTCGAATTCATGCAGAATTTTTAGGCATTACAAAAATCGATATCGGTGCGAATGGTGGTGTTGTAGAATTTTCACCTGATACGCCAGTCCAAGCAATCAGTATTATTCAACTCATGCAAAAACAGCCAACTTATTATCGTATGGAAGGCGGTCAGCGGTTAAAAGTGATGGTGATGTTAGAGGAGTATGAAAAGCGTATTCAGTTTATTCAAGAGTTATTGAACAAACTTATTTCAGAGTTAAAGTGAGGTTGATTTAAGCGCTAAATCAGCATTCATCTGAGCGGTTCTGCATACGTTCTGCTGTCCAAACTTCCTGAACAAGGCGAATGAAAAGCCTGAATTGTTCAGGGAGACGCATTCATTTTATGATTGAGAAAAAAACTATTGAAATATGAATGTTCTATAAAAATAAAATATAGAAAATAATTGAAAAATTTAGTTCAAACATCTTGTAAAAAATTTGTGATTCTTTAAAGTGTAATTGTGACTAAGTTCAGATTAATCTGTATTAATTTGTACAGAAACACAAGCTAAGCAATACTCACATGAAAACCGATGTGGTAGTATTGTCCATCATTTTAATTTTGCGTCATTTATAAAGATATGTTTAGTTTGCATCCACAACTTGCTCAAGATACTTTTTTTGTAGGCGATTTTCCGCTTTCAACATGTCGTTTAATGAATGATATGCAATTCCCGTGGTTGATCCTTATTCCACGTGTACCGGGTATTACAGAGCTTTATGAACTGAGTCAAGCAGATCAAGAGCAGTTTTTGCGTGAATCAAGTTGGTTGTCTAGTCAACTTTCTCGTGTTTTCCGTGCTGACAAAATGAATGTAGCAGCATTAGGAAATGTAGTTCCGCAATTACACTTTCATCATGTTGTTCGTTATCAAAACGATGTAGCTTGGCCTAAACCAGTGTTTGGTCTTCAAGCAGTTCCATATACAAATGAAGTTTTGGCTCATATGCGTCAAACGCTCATGTTAGCGCTACGTGGTCAAGGTGATATGCCGTTCGATTGGCGTATGGATTGATTCAACAGCACATAGGAAGTGTTTAATAAATGACATTCGAGGTAAAATATTTTGCCATTTGACCGTATGTTAGATAAAGAGCCTAAGCAATTTGAAATATTCCAAAGATTTATGGGGTATTTAATTATTGCTTTGCTGGTTGTTATTTATTATTTCACTTCACCTATAGCAAATTATCAAATTTATGTTCCGATTTTTATCGTCTTTATTTTTTTAATTAGTCCAAAGCTTTCACGTTGGCTTGAATATCGTTATGGATATGAAGCTCGAAAAAATATTTATTTTTTAATTGATGTTGTGGTTGTTTCCACAGCACTTGCTGCTGTTCATCTAAGTTTAGTGGTTACTTTTGTACTGCTTTTTGCGCTGATTTATACAACGATCAATAATAAAATCTCATTTATGATGGGATCTTTGGCAACTTTAATTGCTTTTGTGGTCTTTTATACCAATATTATTTTTATTTTTGGCTTTGAAGGTTATTTCGAACAGACCAGTCTTGAGCTTTCGGTTTTATCCTTTGTTAGCTTAATCATGTATGTCAATATTGGAAATTATTACCAAAACCGCCGCATGAAACTTGTTGAAAAACAGAAGCAAACTTATTTTAATGAAATGAATCGCTATATTGAGCTATCAAACCAGCTTAGTCGATATGCACCATTACAATTGTGGCAAGCCATTATGCGTGGCGATTCTGAAGCAAAGATTGAATATAAGCGTAAAAAAATAACAGTATTCTTCTCAGATATTCAGGGCTTTACTGAACTTTCTGAAACACTGATCCCCGATGATTTAGCCTTTGTTCTAAATGATTATCTAAGTCATATGACCGAAATTGCAAAACAATATGGCGGAACGATTGATAAATTCATGGGTGACGCCATTTTGATTTTCTTTGGTGATCCTGACTCGCAAGGTGTAGAGCGAGATGCTAAAAACTGTATGGATATGGCTTTGGCAATGCGTCAGCAAATGACTTTTTTGCGAGAGCGTTGGGTTAAAATGGGTTATGCACCACTCCATATTCGTATGGGTGTGAGTACAGGTTATTGCCACGTAGGGAACTATGGTGCGGTTCATCGTATGGCCTATACGATAGTAGGGCGTGATGCTAATTTGGCAGCACGTTTGCAATATGCTGCTGAAATTGATGAAATTCTAATTTCAGAAGAAACATTCAAACTAGTCAAAAATGATTATCTATGTGCACCTAAAGCACCGATCGAGTTAAAAGGTATTCAAAGTAAAGTTCGAACTTGGCAAGTGATGGAAAAATATTCAGCAAGTAAAAATGAAAATCAGCAATGGTTTGATTATGAATACAAAGGTTTTCATTTGGTGCTAAATTTGGAAGAAGTACAAAATTTTGAATATGCTGAATTGGTCGAGGTTTTGGAAAAGATGGTACAGCGTATTAAAGTTCAGCAAAAATTAATCAATTCTCAAGGCGTTGCAAAATTGAATGCTGAAGATGAAGTGAAATCGAATTATTTGATTTAACGTGCTGTTCAATTCAATCTCGTGATTTTAGTTATTTATACAACAATTAAAATTTATTTATAAAAAAACCACTCAATTCAATTGAGTGGTTTTTTATGTATTACATGGTCATTGATTGAGAATTAATGGTTCTCTGAAGCATGGTTGATGGTGTATTTTGGAATTTCAATTTCCATATCTTCATCGGTAATTTTAACTTGGCATGAAAGGCGAGAATCAGGTTCTAAGCCCCAAGCACGGTCAAGTAAATCAGCTTCAACATCATCCATTTCATCTAGGTTGTCAAAGCCTTTACGTACAACGACATGGCAAGTTGTACATGCTTTTGACATATCACAAGCATGCTCAATTTTGATACCATTATCGAGTAAGCTTTGACAAAGATTAGCATTTTCTTCAACTTCAAACTCAGCACCATTCGGGCAAATTGTTGCGTGAGGTAGTACTTTAATACGTGGCATAGTCTTTACCTATAAATTAGTTTGAGTTTGACCAGTCATCAAGTTTAGTGCCTTTTAAGGCATGATCAATATGCTGATTCATTCGTTCAGCTGCAAAAGCATCGCTATATACTTTTAACTGTTCAATCGCATGTTCAATCGACTTGATGTTATCGGTTTCAAGTTGTGCTTTTAATTGTGCAGTCGCTTGATTAAGTGAATCTAATTGTTCAGCACTTAAAAGTTGTGCATCAACTTTCAAAGCCTGTTCTAATGCTTCAAGCTCACGACGAGCTTCAACCTTAGTTTCATTTAAGTGGCGAAGATTTTTATCTTTTTCAGCAAATTTATAGCCATCTAAAAGTAGACGTTCGGTATCTGTTTCAGACAAGCCATAAGATGGTTTGATGTCGATCTGTGCATTTACACCTGAAGTCGTTTCTTTGGCTGAAACTGTCAATAGACCATCAGCATCGACTTGGAAAGTGACTTCAATACGTGCCTGACCTGCAGTCATAGGTGGAATGCCACGTAAAACAAAACGGCCTAAACTTCGACAATGCTCAACCAAATCACGTTCACCTTGCACCACATGGATCAGCATGGCAGTTTGACCATCTTGATAGGTGGTGAATTCTTGACGACGCGCCACTGGAATAGCGGTGTTACGTGAAATTAAGCGTTCAACTAAACCACCCATGGTTTCTAAGCCAAGAGAAAGCGGGGTAACATCCAACAGTAAAGATCCATCTTTTGAATTACCAATCAATTGATTGGCTGTGATGGATGCACCAATTGCAACGACTTCATCAGGATTGATTGTACAAAGCGGTTCTTGTTTGAAAGTGGCTTTTACTGCATTTTGTACAGCATAAGATCGAGTTGAACCACCGACTAAGACAACATTTTGAATATCATCAAGTTCGAGCTTGGCATCACGCATGACACGTTTGCATACACTGATGGTTTTGTCTAAAGCAACTTTGATAATTTCTTCAAATGTGCTGCGATTTAAAGTTAAGTGATGGCTAAGCACTTTAATATCAACAGACTCCGCATCGCTTAAAGCTTCTTTGGCTTTACGTGCAGATACAATGAAATGTGCATATTCAGCATCATCTAAAGTATCTATATTGAGTTGTTTTTTAGCCCATTTAACAATTAAGCGATCTAAGTCATCGCCACCCAGTGCGGTATGACCACCCGTGGCTAAAACCTCAAACACGCCTTGAGAAAAACGTAAAATTGAAACATCGAAAGTA
This sequence comes from Acinetobacter piscicola, assembly GCF_002233755.1. Classification (GTDB taxonomy): domain Bacteria; phylum Pseudomonadota; class Gammaproteobacteria; order Pseudomonadales; family Moraxellaceae; genus Acinetobacter; species Acinetobacter piscicola. The sequence goes on from NZ_NIFO01000001.1 coordinate 601,468, forward strand.
CCACCACCTAAGTCATAAATCACATAATTGTGATCATTTTCAAGGTTGCTTTCTTGATCCAAGCCGTAAGCAACAGCAGCAGCAGTAGGTTCATTGAGTAAACGTAATACGTTTAAACCTGCAAGCTCAGCAGCATCGCGTGTTGCTTGGCGTTGTGCTTCATCAAAATAGGCAGGAACGGTAATCACCGCACCATTGACAGGGTTATTTAAGCTTTTTTCGGCACGATCTTTGAGTTGTTTTAAGATTTCTGCAGAGATTTCTACGGGCGTTTTACGTCCCTGAGCTGTTTCAAAAGCTGGCATTTCATTTTCAGCACCGACAAGGTTGTATGGGTGTTGGAATTTAATATCTGCTTTAGAACGTCCCATGAAACGTTTAACTGAAACAATGGTATTTTTAGGGTCTGTCGTGATAAATGGTTTTGCCGCATCACCATATTCAGTTGTATTTTTAGAATAATGGGCAATAGATGGTAGAAGTACGCGACCATGTTCATCATTCAGAACTTTAGCTTTTCCAGATAATACTGTGGCAACTAAAGAATGTGTTGTACCTAGATCAATACCAATTGCGATACGATGTTCGTGTGGCGCACTTGATTGACCTGGTTCAGCAATTTGCAAGAGTGCCATGTGTTACATCCTTAAAATATACAAACTTAAAATATACAAAATAATGTTTTAAGAGAATGGGTTAAATCTAAAGTTAGAAATCGTCATCTAAATCAAAGTCTTCATCATCTAAAAGATGATCTTCGGCTTTTTCAATATCATTCATAACTTTTTGAAAAAAACGTAATTTACGAACAGTATCTCGTGCTTCAGCCCAATCTTCATCTGAATAATCAATTTTAAACTCACGAACTAAGCCTTCAATCCATTGATTGACTTCTTTTTTAAGAGAGTTTAATTGGTCAGGAGCACTAGCTTCATCCAGTTGTTCGCGGATTTCTAAAGCAGATTGCAAGAATTCAAAATCACTAATGGATTGATCTAGATGGTGATCTTGTTTTTTGAGAGCTAAAAGATAAGCGGCCCGACTATCGACATTAGATAAAGCTTTGTATGCTTGATTAATTTCACTCGATTTAATCAAGGCTTGGTCTTTATCTTCAGCTTTATCAGGGTGATATTGTTGTTGCAATTTTAAAAAATTAGCTTTTAAGGTTGCTAGATCAATATCGAGCGCTTCTGGGAGACTAAACAGCTCAAAATGACTCATGGGAGATACTCATCCACGATGTTTTGCAAGAAAACGGTATAAATAAATATGATTAAAACAGTGTTGTGCACTGTTTTAATGTGAAAAGTGTAGGGTGATTAAACAGTGAAAGATTCACCGCAACCACATTCACCTTTTTTGTTTGGGTTGTTAAATTCGAAGCCTTCATTTAGACCATTTTTTACATAGTCCATTTCCATACCTTCGAGATAAACCAAACTTTTTGGATCTACAAAAACTTTAACACCAAACTGTTCAAAAATTTGATCATGCGTATCTATGTCATCAACAAATTCAAGTACATAAGCTAAGCCTGAACAGCCTGAAGTTTTCACACCAAGACGAATACCTTCACCCTTACCGCGATTTTTTAAATAATTGCTGATATGAGTTGCAGCATTTTCAGTTAAATGGATCATGAAAACTCCGTTATAAAATGATCTGTAAAATAAACCTACAGATATTAGGCTTTAGTTTTCTTGCTACGGTAATCTTCAACAGCAGCTTTAATGGCATCTTCTGCAAGTACTGAACAGTGTACTTTTACAGGAGGTAGAGCAAGTTCAGTTGCGATATCAATGTTTTTGATCGCTTGAGCTTCGTCTAAAGTTTTACCTTTTAACCATTCAGTTACAAGTGAACTTGAAGCGATTGCAGAACCACAACCATAAGTCTTAAAGCGTGCTTCTTCAATTACACCATTATCATCCACTTGGATTTGAAGGCGCATAACATCGCCACAAGCAGGTGCACCGACCATACCTGTACCAACGTTTTCTGCATTTTTGTCTAAAACACCTACATTACGAGGGTTTTCGTAATGATCGATTACTTTTTCACTATAAGCCATGATGCTTCTCCAAACCTCGGGGTCAGCGTTGATAATATGTATTGCTACAGTCTAATATGAGGGCATTTCACTGATTTTCAATAAAATGCCGAGTTTTGATTATGTGATTAGTGTTCAGCCCATTCCACTGTACTTAAATCAATTCCTTCTTTGTACATATCCCAAAGAGGAGAAAGTGCACGTAATTTTTCAACGGCTGCTTTGGTGATTTCAATGACGTGGTCAATATCAGCTTCAGTTGTGTAATGACCAAAACTAAAACGGATAGAGCTATGTGCTAATTCATCAGATAGACCAAGTGCACGAAGTACGTAAGAAGGTTCTAATGTTGCAGAAGTACATGCTGAACCTGATGATACAGCAGCATCTTTAAGTGCCATCATCAATGATTCACCTTCAACAAAGTTGAAACTTACATTGAGATAGTTGGCAACATTATAAACAGGATGTCCATTTAAGAACACTTGTTCTAAATCTTGTAAGCCATTCCAAAGTTTGTCACGCAGTACGCGTAAACGTGTTTGTTCAGCTTGTAAATTTTTACCTGCAAGTTCGAATGCTTCACCCATACCTACGATTTGGTGAGTTGCAAGTGTACCTGAACGCATACCACGCTCATGACCACCGCCATGCATTTGACCTTTAATACGAACTCGTGGGCTACGGCGTACAAATAAAGCACCGATACCTTTAGGTCCATAAATTTTATGTGCAGAGAAGCTCATTAAATCTACTTTCATTGTTGAAAGATCGATTTCAACTTTACCAGCAGCCTGAGCGGCATCTACATGGAAATATGTTTTGTTCGCACGAGTGAGTTCACCGATTGCGGCAACATCTGTCACAGTACCGATTTCATTGTTGACCATCATTAGTGAAACAAGAATGGTATCTGGGCGTAATGCAGCTTGAACCATTTCAGGAGTAATGAGACCTGTTTGTGGTTCAGGTTCAAGATAAGTGATCTCGAAACCTTCTTCTTCTAATTCACGACAAGTGTCTAAAATTGCTTTATGTTCAATTTTACTTGTGATGATGTGTTTGCCTTTAGACCCATAAAATTGCGCAATACCTTTAAGCGCAAGATTATCTGATTCAGTTGCACCAGAAGTCCATACGATTTCACGTGGGTCAGCTTTAATTAAATTAGCGACTTGTTCACGTGCATATTCAACTTTTTCTTCAGCTTGCCATCCATAAGCATGGGAGCGAGAGGCTGCATTACCGAATGTACCGTCAAAGGTTAAACATTCCATCATGCGTTCTGCTACTTGAGGATCAACAGGTGTAGTTGCTGCGTAGTCAAGATAAATCGGACGTTTCATGTCAAATACCTGTAACCGATAATAGGGCTGAATCAAGATGTGTAGAGTTTTGACGAACGGCAACGGTTTGTACGTTGTCACGCGTGACTAAGTCTGCAAGCGAGATTTTAGCGAGATAATCGGCAATATGGAGAGAGAGTTCTTGCCATAAATCATGAGTTAAGCACATTGCACCATTTTGGCAGTTTCCTTTATGGTCACAACGTGTTGCGTCAACTGTTTCGTTTACGGCTTCAATAATTTCTAAGACAGTAATTTCTTCAGCACTACGCGCTAAGTGATAACCACCATTCGCACCACGAACACTTGAGACCAAACCATGACGCTTTAATTTTGCGAACAATTGCTCAAGGTAAGCGACAGAGATTGTTTGGCGGGCTGCAATTTCTGCAAGCGTAATCGTTTGCTCAGGTGGCTGCAATGCTAAGTCAAGTAATGCAGTCACTGCGTAGCGACCGCGAGTAGTTAGGCGCATGATTCGATACACATGTTTTAGACTAGATGTTCGAATTTTATGAATCCTGACTAAAATAGTCAAGTATTTTTGAGGTTAATTCTGACTATTTTAGTCAGAATTTGTAATTGTTCATTTAATTATAGATTCTCTTAAGAATTAAGAAAAAATCTGCCATAAATTATACACGATTAATGCGAAAAATAGAATGCTTACTAAGCCAAAAGCAGTATTCATTCTTTTTTGGTTTTGCTTCATTCGTTTAATACGGTTTTGGTACTGCTTAACTTCGACTTGTAGCGTATTGATTTTTGAGCGTTGTTGATCAATTTTTTCCAATAATGGAGCAATACGTTTTTTTGAAGCACGTGTCTCCTGATCATTATCAGGATGAGTCAGCCATTGTTTCCAGTCGGACAGCAGTTTTGGCACTGTTAAATGAACGACTAAATCACGAAACTGGTCTTTAAGTTCGGCATTGCCTTCCAAACGCATTTTCTTCATACTGCGGCGATTGGCAAAAACAAAAATTTGAATTAAATCAAGCAATGTACTGCTAGCTATTAAGTCAGCCTCTTTTTCGAAAGGCTGTAAATTGAATAATATTCCACGATCTGTAAATTGAATATAAAAATCAAAATAAGGAATGTAGCTATTCACTTTAATGGTCATTTGTTGCGTGACAAATGTTTTTGCCTGTAAGCGAACAACACGATCATGCTTCAATACGAAAGAATAAATTGTCTCCAATATAATCATGACAATGTTTAGCAACAAACGAGTTTGACCTTGTTTTTGTTGCGCATCATTCATATAAAATTCCTATAACAAAACAGAGAGTCCGATCTCTTAAATCTAAAAAGTGAATGTATTCACGAAATCCATTTACAAAAATATTCTCAAAAAAGAAACACTGAATTTTCTATTATGATTACGAAAATATTTATCGCATAACCATTGTTGAATTGCAAAGCGTTACTTAACATTAAATAATTACTTTTGCTTTGTAGAACAGTTTAGCAAAAGGTTCAATACTTTTATTTGATATTATAGGGATATTTTCTACATAATTTGGTCATTTAAGCAATTAAATGCAGGAGTGCGGGTCAGATGGAGCAAGATATGAAAAATACAAGTGTAGAACAATCGGATCAAAGCAAGGATCAAAAGGAACCTATTTCATCGCAACAAAGAAGTAAATTTCAAAAAAAATCGGCCTTAGATTTTAGAAAATATACCAAACAAATTTGGTTGGCAGGTTTGGGTGCTTTTTCTCGTGCAGAAGAAGAAGGTAATAAATTGTTCGATTCTTTAGTCAAAGTTGGTGAAGAACTTGAATTAAAAACAGTTGAAGTGACGGATCAGACGGTCAACAAAGTTGCGGAAAAAACCAAAGAATCTGTGACAGATACCAAAGATAAAGTTGAAAAACTAATAGACCAAAGTGTTAACCATTCACTTAATCGTATTGGTTTAGTGACTGCAAAGGATTTACAGCATTTAGAAAACTTAATTTTACAGTTACATACTAAGGTTGATGAACTCGTCGATGAGAATAAAAACTTACGTGAACAATTGCTAAAAAAATGAAATAAATGCTGTGAAAGTAAAAAAATCTCATTTTTTGGTCATAATTTTTGTGAAAAGCTGGTTTGGAGTCTTGCGTTTTCCCCCAAAGCATTGCTATAAAGTCGTCATGGCCTTTGATCTACAGCCTTGGAACTTAAACAAACGATATAAGAGGACGTAATCTTCATGAATAAATCAGAATTAATCGACGCGATTGCAGAGAAAGGGGGATTGTCTAAGTCTGATGCAGGTAAAGCATTAGATGCGACTATTGCTTCAATCGGTGAAGCACTTAAAACGGGTGATACAGTAACTTTAGTTGGTTTTGGTACTTTCAGTGTGAAAGACCGTGCTGCACGTACAGGGCGCAACCCAAAAACTGGTGAAGAACTACAAATTAAAGCAAGTAAAGTTCCTAGCTTTAAAGCGGGTAAAGGATTAAAAGATTCAGTAGCTTAATCTTTTACTGCAATAAGCGCGCCCAAGTGGCGCGTTTTTTATAAAAATTGTCAAATTATAATAGATTGCTCATTCATTCATTTCTGAATTTCAGTTAGAATCCCTACGAAATAAAATATTGGAATACTCATGGAATCGTTTCGTACGCTCATAAGGGGCTGGTTTGGTAAAGTTCTCCTTGTGTTATTTTTGGCGCCATTTGCTGTAGTTGGTATTGAGGGTTATTTCAGCGGTGGGCAAAAAGAAGACGTAGCTAAAACCGTTAATGGTCAAGATATTTCGAAAAAAGATTTGGAAGCGCAGACAAAAGCGTATAAAGATCAATTGCTCCAACGCTTAAATGGCGATGAGTCTTTGCTCAATCAGTCTTATATTCAAAAAACCGTTCTTGATAATTTAGTTGCGCGTGCATTGCTGATTCAGCAAGCGGACAAGCTGGGTATTTCATTAAGTGATGCACAAATTGAGCAAATGATCGCTCAACAACCAAGTTTTCAAGAAAATGGTAAGTTTTCACAAACGTTGTATGCAAATTACTTGCGTTCTGTGGGAATGACCAATCAAACGTTGATTGCGAATTTACGTCAAGATCATGCTTTAAAAATGTTAATGGGTACATTTACAGATAATGCATTGGTCAGTAAAACTGACATTCAACAGATTGCAAACTTACAAACTGAAAAACGTGAATTGTTTTTATCAAGTGTGAAACTTGATGAATATAAAGCTGGTGTTAAAGTGACGAATCAGGAAATTGCTGATTACTACAACAAACATCAAAATAAATTCAAGCAAGTTGCTTCTGTTGATGTGGATTACGTTGTTTTAAGCCCTGCGACTTTGACACAGCCGAATACAGCTGTATCGGATGAGGAATTAAAACAAGCGTACAATCAGTTTGTTGAAAAACAAAACAAAGATGCTAAACGTGATGTGAAGCATATTTTGATTACCCTAGATAATCGTACACCTGAACAAGCTGAAAAACTTGCGAATGATGTGTATGCGAAGATTCAAGCAGGGACTTCATTTGCAGCTGCTGCAGCACAATATTCAGAAGATCCAGACTCGAAAGCAAAAGGTGGTTTACTCGCTGCCTATGTACCAGGTGCTTTTGGTACTGAATTTGACAATGCAGTTTCAACCACTACAAATGGTCAAGTCTCTAAGCCTGTAAAAACGCAGTTTGGTTATCATTTGTTAGAAGTGCAAACAGTTGCGGGTACAGTGCCATCATTTGAAGCTAAAAAAGCAGAATTAACTGCGGAAGTATTAAAAAGCAAATCTGCAAATTATTTCTCAGACACTGTAAATAGCTTAAATGAACAAGTTGTCAGTGGTGATAGCTTAGATGTGATTCCAGAAGCAATAAAAACTGTGAAAGTTCAATCTGCTAATGGTGTAACTTTAGGTACGGCAGATCCAATCCTTGCAGATGCGGCTGTTAAATCTAAGTTGTTTAGTGAAGATGTGAAAGCAGGCAGCCAGACTGCGTCAAGTAACATTCAAACTGCAAATGGTGATACTGTTTGGATTAAAGTACGTAAATATCATGCTGCAGGTGTTCAACCTTTAGCACAAGCGACTGAGCGTGTTAAAGCACAACTTATTGAGCAAAAAGCGTTTGATGCTGCACATGCGAAATTGAATGCAATGTTGGCTGATTTCAAAAAATTACCAGCGCAGGAAGTGACGAAGAAATATCAATACAATTTTGTGCATGCAGGTATTTTCACTCGCTCGCAAGGTTTGAAACGTCCAATTGAACGTGCTGCATTTAGTCAGTCTACGCCTAAAGCGGGTATGTGGTCTGTGACTACAGCGAAATTGCCTGATGAATTGGTTGTTGTTGCGGTATCAAGTGTGACAAAAACACCGATTGATGAGTTAAGTCCTGCTGAAGTTCAACAATTGACTCAGATGTATCAAAAATTCCGTGGTGAACAAATACTTGATGATTATTCACGTTATTTAAAGTCACATGCAAAACTTAAATAATTTTGTATTCCTTTTTATTTTGAAATAACTTGATGTTGTTTCACACAAAAGCCCAATGAAACTCATTGGGCTTTTGTGTTTTAAAGTAGTTTAAGAATATTCAATGTATTGTCTTTATTCTCTAATTTACCTTTGAACTCATTTTATAAAAATTATAGATATTGGACTTTATTATAAATTTTGATTTTGAGTAGTGAATCCCTTTTTTAAATTCAAGCGTGTAGATGATTCTAGATACTACGCTTCTATTAAAATCACTTTCATATCTACTTATTTAGCAATTTAACTACAATCTATGCGATTCATGCAGTATAAAAACTAATCATATAAGCGGTAAACACCAGTAAAACGTTCACAGCCTTTCTGTTCCGTTTTAATCGACAAAATAGACTTTTGGAAATTGAGTTGATATTTACAGTCATGCTCATTGTCCAAAATGTCACTCTTTTTTTCAGGCGTGGTGTACGCCAATAAGGTGACTATTTGTGTATCTTTACGATTGTTGGGATTGCGATATGCGATACCTTCAACTTTGATACGGTCTTTGGTTAATTGATGGATTTGCAAATGAATCGGTTGTTTTGATATTTCGCCTTGTTCATATTTAATGAAATGTTGCGTTAAACTTTGATTCATTGAAGTGTAAAAGTTGAAATCTTCTAAGCGAATATCAATTTGTTGTTGAAAGCAATCGTTAGATTTACATTGCTTTAAACGGTTGAACCATAACTGATTGGTATCATTGATTAAACGAATAGGCGCATCTGTAATGAGATAAGCCGTTAAATATTTTTCATTTAATTGTGCACGCAAATCTTTAAATTGTGCTCCACAAAATTTCTTTAAATTTGAAGCGTTTGTTTGCTCGCAGCTCATCGGTAAAGCATAAACAGCAGATGTGCTGATACAGCTTAAAATGAGAGCAGCTAAGCGTGTTTTAGTTTGATTAAATTCTGTATTCAACAGCATGATCGCTTATACTTTCACAATGTTTGCATACGTACTATAGCGAAATAGAAAGTACGAATACAAGATTTTTCAAACTAAAAAACTGCATAAAGGGGCTGAAAATGATCATACCGATTCGTATTGGGCAAGGAATGGATGTACATGCTTTTGATGAAGGTGATTTTGTGACTTTGGCAGGTGTGCAAATTCCACATACGCATGGCTTAAAAGCACATTCAGATGGTGATGTGGTATTGCATGCATTGTGTGATGCTTTGTTAGGTGCGTTGGCTTTGGGGGATATTGGACAGCATTTTCCAGATACAGATCCAGAGTTTAAAGGTGCAGATAGTCGTAAATTGCTGAAACATGTTTATCAGCTAATTTTAGATCGTGGCTATATTTTGAATAATGCTGATATTACTGTGGCTTGTGAGCGTCCAAAATTGGCGAAACATAATCTAGAAATGCGTCAAAGTATTGCAGATGTTTTGGATGTGGATGTTACACAGATCAGTATTAAGGCAACGACAACTGAACAATTAGGATTCACAGGACGTCAGGAAGGTATTTTATCCACTGCGACAGTGTTGATTACGCATCCTACGAAGTAAAAAATGATCAGTTAATCTGTTGCAACGTTTAATATCTAACGTTTATTTTGAATGATTAACTGATCGATCTTTTTTATATCTGCAAATCCACGGATCAAAAAAACTGATCCGCATTCATTAAAGAATGTTGCAAATCTTCTGTGGCTTTGCGCCCTTGAAGTTGCAAGCCGACTGCATGGATTAAACCCGTCCACGTTTCATTGGGTTCCCAAATTTGATGCAGTAGCTCTTGAGCCGTCGACATATCGATATCCATGAAATATTGACGATATAAATACATTAAACTACTAACGCGCATATTCAGAGCGCAATGCACCCAAATCTTTTTTTCCTGAACCAAATGTGCAATTAAATCCAAAGCAAATAAACATTGGTCATCGGCAGGAGTGTCCCATAAAATTGGAATCTGAATATAGTTAAGCCCAAGTTCAACACAAATTTTATCTTCGCCATCTAAATGTGGGTCAGCATCATTAAAAGCAAGATTGATAACAGTGTCTATGCCATATTCTTTAATAAGCTGAAATTGCTCTGCCGAAGGTTGCCCCGAAGTAAATAAACGTTCATGTATAAACTGGAAGCTTGGAATTCGGCTGAGCTCTTGTTCAAATTCGTTCATAACATTCTTACAGAAAAAAGTTTTAATGACATCATAAACAAAAACGCCATCTATGTAGATGGCGTTTTTGAATTAATTAACGATTTGGTAATATTTCTTTTAATGCCGCATCCATTTCTAGTAAGGCTTTTTCAGTGGTTTCCCAATCGATACATCCGTCGGTGACTGACTTACCATATTCCAAATCAGCGAGATTTTCAGGAATATCTTGGCGTCCGCCTTTGATATGGCTTTCAACCATAATGCCGACAATAGATTTATTCCCATCTAAAATCTGCTCAGTAATATTTTTCAATACTAAAGGTTGTAAATATGGGTCTTTGTTTGAGTTGGCATGACTAGTATCAATCATGATTTTGTTGCTAACTTTCGCTTTGGCCAATGCATTTTCAGTTTCAGCCACTGAACCTGCATCATAGTTTGGTTTACCATTACCACCGCGTAAAACCACGTGTGCATATGGGTTACCATTGGTACGAATAACAGAAACTTGTCCTTCGTTATTTAAGCCTAAGAAACTATGACCATGTTTTACCGACTGCATTGCATTTGTTGCAACAGTTAAACCGCCATCTGTACCATTTTTAAAGCCAACAGGTGATGAAAGACCTGAAGACATTTCACGGTGAGTTTGGCTTTCTGTTGTACGTGCACCAATTGCAGACCAAGAGATTAAGTCTTGATAATATTGTGGCGAGTTTGGATCGAGTGCTTCAGTAGCACATGGCAAACCTTTGTCATTCAACTCAAGTAAAAGTTTACGACCTAAACGTAAACCTTTTTCAATATTGAATGAATCATTCATGTCAGGGTCGTTGACTAAACCTTTCCAACCTACAGTTGTACGTGGTTTTTCAAAGTAAACACGCATGATGATATAGAGCGTATCTTTTACTTTTTCACTTAAAACTTTTAAGCGATCTGCATAATCATGCGCAGCAACAGGGTCATGAATTGAACATGGGCCAATCACAACAAATAAACGGTTGTCTTTACCATCAAGAATATTGCGCACCGTTTCACGACCATGAAGTACGGTTTGATAGGCATTTTCATTTAAAGGTAATTCAGCTTTAAGTTCAGCTGGGGTTACAAGTGTTTGAATGCTTTGTACATTCACATCATCAATATCTGATTGAGTAATTGGAGTAGACTGTTGTGTATTCATTGCCGTCACTGGGTATTAGATCATACAAAAGTATTTTTAGTAGGCTGAATATAACATGAATTGAGCAAAGTTTTGTTATAAATAAATCATTAAAACTTTGCGATCAATTCATAAAATTCAGTTATGAGTTAGATTCGTTCATTAACTTAAATGTTGCTGATTTGCTTGAACAATCATTGCAGTTTGAGGTTTTTCTACAGGTTTGCTTTTTACAGGATTCAAAATAAAGTTAATACCCAGTGCAAATAAGGTAATACCTAATATTTTACGAATCAATTTATCGGGTAAGCGAGAGCTGATGAGCGTACCAATAATAATTGCTGGAATAGAACCGACTAAAAGCCAACCGAGTAAGTGAAAATCAACATTACCAGAAGTCATGTGAGCAAAGCCTGCAACTGAAGTCAGTAGAACTGCATGCACTACATCTGAACCAATGATGCGAATCATAGGTAAGTTTGGAAACATGAGAATCAATGCCATGATCCCGAATGCACCTGCACCCACCGATGAAAGTGTTACAAACACACCGAGTACGATTCCCATAATCACAACATATAGACGTTTACCTTCTATGTTGAAATTATTCGCTTCATGGAAATCACGCTTTTCTGCACGGAACTTGGCAAAGAATTTTTCAATTTGCGCCCGGAACATAATTGAAAGTCCCGTTAACGTCAGCATGAAACCTAAAACCATGGTCAATACAGCTTTGTAATGGGTTGAACCACTTAGGAAGGTCTCTAAAGCCCAATGTGTAATAAATGACGCAGGAACGCTACCCGCAGCAAGCCATAAAACAATGGGCCAAACAATATTGAGCTTTTTAGCATGCACTAAAGAGCCACAGAATTTTGAAATAGCAGCGTAGAGCAGGTCAGTACCAATCGCAATATGTGGTTCTATTCTAAATAAGCTGATTAGAATAGGGGTCATTAAAGAACCACCACCGACACCAGTAATACCTACGCAGAAACCAACGAGAACACCAGCTAAAATAAACTCAACAGGACCAACCATGACTATAGTGCCAAATATCAGAAAACAGGCATATCTTATGACTTTTTGATATAAGTAGTTGTCTTGATTATTGATTTACTTATTCTAAAAAATGCTAAAGTGATTTTGAAAGCATACTTTTAAAATAATAATTTATATCTTTTTGATAATATTAGAATATTTTTTCATAAATTTTATTGGTGATAATCATCGGAATGTAGTTCTTAAAATTAACGAATGAGCGTTTGTTGCCATTGATCAATTGTGAAATATTTAAGACCTTTAATATAAGTCTTTTAAGACTTAACTTTAGGCTTTAAATCATTGATCGATAAGATCACCCCAAAAATAATTGGAGTTGAAAATAGACACAAAGCAACGATTGCAATGCTCTTGCCAAAAGAATTAATCAAACACATCAATGCAATACATATAAGTATAAACGCAATTACACGAATGCATTTAGGCTGTTTTGCCACTATTGCCCATTTAGATTTTAAAGTCTTCTGAATTTGTTTGCTGCTGACTAAATATAAGCCAAAACTCGCAATAAAAATCAATCCTAAAGCAATGATTAAAGTCATTTTATAGACTCCAAAAGTGTTGATTTAGCTTGATTCTTTGCTAATTTTTGTTGAATTTTAGTCACCGATTTTTGCTGTATAGGAACGATTTTTTGATGTAGGAATATTGCCAGAATTGCAAATAGTAAAATCATTAAATCAACACGTAAAAATGCCCAATATTGCTGAAATGATTGGATATGATCATGGGTGATTAGATAATAAAGATTTAAAAATGGTAATCCTAAAGCCAGTCCGATAAAGACTTTAAGTTGCGATTTCCATAAATATTGTTGTGGCGTGATCAATGCAAAAACAAAGCTGATTAACCAGACAATAAAGAAACTGTAGATTTCATAATTAGGGCCGTCAGCTTGAATCTGAACCAGTCTATTTGCATACAAATAACTGAGCATTGCGATAGGTAAGCCTAAGATTACAGCGATATTTAAACGATTAACCAGATATTGTCCGAAGTGAAAACGCTGTGTTTTATTTTGAATTTGACGCTTTAAACTCCACAATAATAAGCCAGATGCAATCATGGCACAGCCTAAAACACCTGAAAAAAAGAAAGCTAAACGTAATATAGGTTGTGCAAAATTTGCCATGTGTAAGCCATACACACCTGCATTTAAGGTTGCAATTGCACTGTGATTACGTGTATCAGTAAGTAAATGACCATCTTGTGCATTAAAACTGAGTTGTGCTTGGTTTCGTGTAATCGATTGATCTTTAAGTTCTGTGATTGTCAATTGAGCCAGCTGAGTATTCGGCTGTTTCACTGTAATATTATCAATTTCCGAACTTCCCCAGCGTTGTTGGGACTGTTTTAAAAAATAATCAATCGGCAGCATTGGTGCTTTGTTGGCATTGGCTTTATTTGAAGGTGTTGAAACTGTTCTAATTTCTTCAAAATATTGAAAAGGGTGGTCAGGATATAACTGCTTCATTCCAGCAGGGAAAATAATATAAAAGAATATCGCCAAACCTGTAAATGTAACGGTTAAAAAGAAAGGTAAGGCCAATACAGCAGAAACATTATGAAAATCTAAATAGGAGCGTTGTCCCTTAAAAGCTCTTAATGTAAAGAAATCGGTAAATATTTTTTTATGGGTAATGATGCCTGAAATAAGGGTAATAAACATCACCAAAGCGGCAAGGGTGACAATAAGACGCCCGATAAAGTAGGGCATTCCATACAATTGATAATGAAAAGTATAGAAAAAATTACCGCCTTGTGTGGCTGATAAACTTAACGCTTTTCCCGTATTTGCATCTAAGGTTTTACTTTCATAGCTGTCATCCGCTTTTTGCCAATAGATTTGATTAACAGGAGAATCCGCATTGGCAATACCGATATACCAACTTTTGGCATCGGCTGCATTTTTTTGTAGATAATCAAAAGCAGTATGCACAGCGGTGTCTTGATGAATTTGCATACTTGCAAACTGAGGTTGCATCCAAGTGCTGATCGCATGACGATAATAGGTCACTGAACCTGTAATAAAAATAGCAAGAAGAAGCCAGCCTAAAAGCAGCCCAATCCATGAATGTAGCCATGCCATAGATTGGCGAACAGATTTAAACATGGATTAACCTACTAATTTCGAAAGTAAAAACAACATCGATAATAAAGAAAGAATAATGGTCGAGAGTTTTTTTAAAGATTGAATACAAAAACTAAAAATCACAAAAATAATATAAAAAACTAAGGCTGAAAATGCTGCCAAATAAATAGATTCTGCTTTTGCTAAATAAGGATAAAAAAGATCGGTTAAAGATAAAGACAATAAGTAGCTACAGATATACCCCAAACCAAAGGCAAGAATAAAACGATATAAGACTGATAATGGATATTGAACTTTATGCATAACGAACCATTTTATTCAGATAAAAGTGCCTTGGTTTTTTGCCTTTGTTTTAAAGCGCGGAAACCAAGGCGCTATTGAATCAATATTTAAATTTCACAGCAACACTATAATTGGCAGGCGCACCGTAAAAACCTTGGGCATCGGGGAAGTTATAGAGATATTTCTCATCGGTGAGGTTATTACCATTTGCTTGTAAAGTGATGTTTTTATTCACTTCGTAGCTTGCCATTACATTTACAAGCGCATAAGCATCTTGTTGAATGACACCTGCTTTTTGAGTCACAGTGCCATTGCTTTCAGCTTGAGGAATATCTAAATGCGTTTTATCTTGCCATTGAACGCCTAAACCTAATTTTAACTTAGGTATTTGCGGTACTTGATAAGTTGTTAATACATTGAAAGATTGTGTTGGGTTAAAGGTACGTGCATCTCCACCATTAATTAAATCTTTCAAGCTCAACACGGTATAACCAAAGTTTAAACTGAGGTGATCAGTTAGTTGTCCTGCAAGACCAAATTCGTAGCCTTGAGAACGTAAATCACTGACTTGGGTTTTACGTGTAGTTGGTAGTCCATCAGAATTACGTAGCGGATAATTGCTTTCTTCCGTTCTGAAAACGGCCATGGTTGCCGTTAATTTATCATCTAACCATGAACTTTTTATCCCAACTTCATAGCTTTCGCCTTCAATTGGTTTGTTAATACTTCCATCAAGTGCTTTGGTGGTTTGCGGGCGGAAAATAGAGGTATAACTCATATAGCCTGTATATTCAGGGGTGAAATTATAGGTTAAACCTGCATAAGGTAAAACTTTATCTTCATCATAAATCGTGTCAGTACCATAGCTGCTACCTGTACTTTCAGCTTGTACATAGTTTGCACCCAATAGTAGTCTTAAATCATCGTTTAAATGCAAACGTGTTGCTGCATAATAACTTTGATTTTTTTGCTTCATGTGCATTTCACCGCTGGTTTTAGCGAAATCCCAAGTTGGTTCCGCAGCAGTCCAGCTGGCTAAATCTGTGGTGAGGTGATTGGCATAACTTCCACCATAGCCTAATTCATTGCTATTATTTTCAGACCATGTATAACCAAAAACGGCTTCATGGCGTTGACCTAACAATGGATATGTCCCTTGCAGATTCAGGTTGGCTTGACGTGCTTTATTATCATCAAGATATATACCAGGCCATAAGTAGACACCAGAAGTTCCATCTGCACTTGGATTACCCGATAAATATAATAACTTTGAGCTACGATCTGTTTGCTTTTCATCATAAGACAACTTGGCAACCCAATCACTGCCTAGCTTTTGTTGTAGCGAGACAAAATAATTTTTGATATTGGTGTCCCAATAGGTCCATTCTGGGCTGTAGTTATAATCTCGTGAATAATGCAGTTGTTCACCTTGTGTATTAATCAGTGGATTGGCACCCCAGTTATTACCATTCGAATTATTATTGGTTTCGGTATAACCTACTGTGAATAATGTTGAATCGGTGAGATCTGCTTCAACGATTGCACCAAAGCCATTTTTCTCAAGTGAATAGTTGTCTAAATAACTATCACCCGTTTGTTCATAACCAAATACGCGACCACGGATTTTACCATCCTTAGTGAGTGCTGAAGATACATCTGCCTCATAACGTTGTGTATTCCAAGAACCATAGCTTGCGTTTAAAGAGGCTTGTAAGTCTTGAGTAGGGCGTTTGCGGATCATATTAATGGTCGCACTTGGATCACCCACACCATTATTTAAAGCATCGGCACCTTTAACAACTTCAATTCGGTCAAACAGGAAACTATCAGGGTTATCATT
Source organism: Acinetobacter piscicola (assembly GCF_002233755.1). Classification (GTDB taxonomy): domain Bacteria; phylum Pseudomonadota; class Gammaproteobacteria; order Pseudomonadales; family Moraxellaceae; genus Acinetobacter; species Acinetobacter piscicola. The sequence goes on from NZ_NIFO01000001.1 coordinate 617,951, forward strand.
ATTATAGTTATAACTTTCTAAAGGAAAGCCAACACCATCAACTAAAACATTTGAAATTTCAAAACCACGTGCAAGGTAAGTGCTTCGGTCTGTTTCTTGGTTACTCACAATGACACCAGGCACATTACGTAATACGTCACGTGTGCTATTCAGTGCAAAATCATCTAACTGTTGACGAGTAACAACATTGACCGTTTGTGGAGTTTCTTTCAGTGGAATATTGAGTTTAGTCGCACTAGAAGATTGTTTAATGATATAGGATTTGGATTGTTCAGATGTTTGCTCAGTTTGATCGGCATTTGCTGCAACCGTGATCGTCGCTAGGGTTTGTACATCTTCAGCCAAACTATGTTGCGCACTGAAAATAGCCAATGTGATGATCGAGAGCTTAAAAGGGGATGAGATAGCGTTGGTCATTTATTAAATACAAATGAGAATAATTATCGCTAAGTTTATTGTTTGAGAACGTGCTTTACAAGTTTTTTACAATTGGAAATATAAATTGAAAATGCTTTTTGATTGAAAATAGGTGAAAAGTGATTGGATAAATCAGTGTTCAAATCAATATTGAATTTAAGAGTACTGTGCTCAGATACAAACACCAATCCAAAAATGACTATGCTATGATGTGCCTGTTAAAAAGGGTTAGGAAGAATATCTTGCAAAATCGGAAACTTAAAATTGGAATCGTAGTAGGTGAAGTGTCGGGAGATACTTTAGGTGCGAAACTTATCCGTAGTTTTCGTGAACAAGGTATAGATGTTGAGTTTGAGGGGATTGGTGGTCCTCAAATGATCGCAGAAGGCTTTAATAGCTTTTACCCGATGGATATTTTATCTGTCATGGGGATTGTTGAAGTCCTTAAAGATTTGAAAAAACTATTTGCTGTCCGTGATGGCCTAGTTGAACGATGGACAGAAAATCCAGTCGATATTTTTATTGGTATTGATGCACCAGATTTTAATTTACGTCTTTCTAAAAGTTTAAAACAGAAAAATTTAGCTATAAAAACAGTTCAGTACGTGAGTCCGTCGGTTTGGGCTTGGCGTCAGGGTCGAGTACATGGCATTAAAGCCAGTATTGATTTAGTGTTGTGCTTATTTCCATTTGAAAAAAGCTTTTTTGAAAAATTTGCTGTTCCAGCAGCCTTTGTTGGTCATCCACTTGCCAGTCAATTGTCATTACAAAATCCGATTTTAGATGCAAAACAAGAGCTGGGTTTGGACATTAGCCAAAAACATATTGCATTATTGCCGGGGAGTCGCCGTGGTGAAATTGAACGACTTGGGCCTTTGGTTTTAGATGCGGCGAAGATCATTCATCAAAAACATCCTGAATATCAGTTTTTAATTCCTGCGATTAATGATTTACGAAAACAGCAAATTGAAGAACTATTAAAAAACTATCCGAAACAATTAACAGATCAAATTCATTTACTGGAAAATACAGATAAAGAATCAAAAATTGGTCGTCAGGTAATGAATGCGGCAAATATTGTGGCTTTAGCGTCGGGAACAGCAACTTTAGAAGCGTTATTGTTACATCGTCCAATGGTGACTTTTTATAAACTGAATTGGTTGACTTATATCATTGCAAAACTATTGGTGAAGATTCCTTATTATTCTTTACCCAATATCATTGCAGGTAAAAAAGTGATTCAGGAACTCATTCAACAAGATGCAACCGCTGAAAAACTTGCAGATGAGATTGAAAAATTAATGAATATCGAAACGGCTCAGATCCAAGTGATGCAATTGATTACCATGCATAAGCAGCTATTGTCAGGCAATAGTGAAGACCCTGTACAAGCAATTTTAGCGATTTTGAAATAGCCCAAGTATTTTTATTTCATTTAGTTTTAAGATTTATATGTTTGATTTTAAATTATATTTTTGGATGTAATTGTGATAAAGAGTTACGAAGAGGTTATTTAAATAACCTCTTCCTCTTGCGCGTAATAACGCTCATCCTTTAAATTAAAGGAGAGAGAATATTCAATATGAATACATTGACTTTTTATTCAGCCCGAACTTTGATTTCATAACCCGTATATTTACGAATATTGATCACACCCGTATCCATAATTAAATATTGACCTTTAATGCCTTGTAATTTGCCACGAATAATCGGTGTTTTATCTAGATTGTGAGATTTAACTTTTTCAGGATAAATATCAATAGGGTAGATAAATTCACGAGGTAATTCATTTTCAAGTAATTCAACAGTTTCATTAAACTCAAGATTTTGAGCAAATTCATCACGAATGGTTTGGATTTTCGGAGCAAATTCCTGAACCAATTCATTACGAATTTCAATTAAATTTACAGGTTCTGCTTCACCTTTGAGTAATTTACGCCAATCAGTTTTATCTGCAACTTGTGTTCCAAACATGACTTCTAGCTGACCTGAAAGGCGACGTGAACCGACTTTCATAATCGGTAATGCTTGAGTTGCACCTTGATCTAACCAACGGGTTGGCATTTGACCTAAACGGGTGATCCCTACTTTTAAAGCACTGGAATTGGCTAAATAAACAATATGCGGCTGGAAGCAAACCTCATGGGCAAAATCATTTTCACGACATGTACCTAAATGATAATGGCAAGTTTCAGGCTTCATGATGCACATATCACATGCAGCTTTAGTTTTCATACATTTAAAGCAATGTCCTTGTGAATAAGACTTCGGCGTTTTAGACCCACAAGACACACAGTAAATATTTCCAGTCGCTTCAATTTCAATTTCTTGACCTAAGCTAAACGGAAGTTCAATTTCTGAACGATCCAATATGAATTTGTATTCAACATTTGCCTTATGTGTTTGCTGATCAGTTACACTTAGGTCTTTTAGACCTGCATGCATTTTATGGCAAATGCCTTGTAGTTCCATGTTCAATTACTCGCTTCAATAAAGGTGCAGTTATGGCTGAGCAAAATGTCATCACTTCAATGCTAGACGATTTATCGCTAGAACAGCCCATTCAAACTGCATTGTGTATTGGGCAAAATTTGTCCCAATACAATGTTCATCATTCAATTCAATGGTCTTATTTTAACGTATCTGAGTTTTTAAATCTGCCTTTTACACAACGTTATGATTTAGGTTTTGTGTTATTTGATACAGATGAAACATTGGGTGTTTCGGATCAACATAAAACGCAACTTTTAGTAAAACTACGTGACTTATTAGCAAAGCGAATTGTCGTGGTCTGTAAATTAAGCGATGAACAGCTATTAAGATCGCTTGGTTTTACCCAGTTGATTGATAAAACTTCACATGATAATGATTTTGCACTGTGGCAATTTAATATTCTGACTTATAAACATGTGCCTGATTGGTTTAACGCTAAGTTTTGGGCAAATCCAGAAAATTGGAATAAATTCCGTTGGTAAGCGATTTGTACTGGCTAAAAATTTAGTTTTAACTTATTGCAAAATTTAACAATTTCAATTTTGGCGAAAACAACAAAGCCACGTATGCTGTGCGAGTGTCATAAAAACTTAAAAAAGGAGAAACTCATGACAGATTTATCAAATATTGTGGAAATTTTGGCGAAACAAGCGCTTGGCGGACAACAACAATCACAAGGCGGTTTAGGCGGTGGATTGGGGGGCGTGTTAGGTTCAGTATTGGGTGGCTTAACTGGTGGTCAGCAACAATCACAACAAGGTGGTTTAGGTGGGATGCTTGGCTCAGTTCTAGGTGGATTGACAGGTGGTCAGCAACAACAAGCGCCACAATCACAATCGAGCGGTTTTAATGGTTCATCTTTATTGATTGCCGTTGTGCCTTTAATCCTAGGTTGGATTCAACAAAACGGTGGTTTACAAGGTGCTTTGGCGAAATTGCAAGGTGCTGGACTAGGTGGTCAGGTACAAAGTTGGGTCGATCCATCTCAAGGCAATAGTGCTGTAGATGCTCAGCAAATCCAAAGCTTGTTTGGCGGTCAGCAAATAGAACAAGTTGCACAACAAGCTCAAGTTCCAACCAATGAAGTGTATGGTGCGATTTCAACAGTATTACCGCAAATCATTGACTCTTTAACGCCTCAGGGTGATTCTACAGATCAGAATGAAGCCAATGATGATATTCAAAATGTAATGAATATGGTTTCAGGTTTCTTAAAATAATCAATTAAGAATTAAAAGCGTCATCCATTTGTTTTTAGTAAAGCTAATTTTTAAATTGGCTTTACTTTTTTTGAAGACTGTTTGAACGCTGTTGCTGATGAAACTTGTCAATCATATCCAGTTAAATATCATTGAAGAAACCAGTAAATATAAAGAAACGCTGTGTGAAGTTTTGATTGATCGCAAAGCTTCAAATATCTTGATAAGAGGGAAAATACTCGAAAGTGCCGTATGTATTGGAGAAAATCGTTATATTTTATTTACAACAGATGATGTTATTTTTGAGGAATCTTTAAGGATTTATCTGATTGAATTGGGGAAAGGCATCCTTGATCAATTATTTATCGGGCAAGCTTACCAAACAGATATTTTCAGCGCTTTGAAAATGATTGACGAAACCTCACTCACTTTTAGTTTTTTGCATCGTTGGAAATTAGACGTCTATCCCAAAGCCAAATTCGGTATAGGCATCAATTTTTGGATATTATTCTTATATAATTTAAGATTTAGACATTACATGAAGTTAAGCTACGTTGAATGAATATTTTTAATATCTTCAGCTAAATTTTTAATGTTTTATATCAGTAACTGATGTTATGCACTTGATTTAAACTTAGTAGATGAAAAAGAAAAAGCTAAATTTACACGACGGAGTCTTACATCCATAGTTTAAATTTAGGGAATAGCCTTCGGCTCGAGGTACTTTTGTTTTGGCAAAAGTACCCAAAACCATTGTCATCCGCAGAACTCGTTCACTATTGTCAAAATATTCAAAGTTTCGCAGAAACTTTACTTATTAGAAGAAGTCCTGCCTCAAACAATTGCGGATGACGTTTTCGCGTATCCACATTCTTCTAGCTCCAACGTTTAATTTTAGAGTTACTGCGTAACATCAGTCAGTAAGATTTCTATTTTTAACAATCAAAACATCATTTCTTTGTTTAAGATCAACTTGAAACATCGGCTATCACTTAAATCTATGTCCAAGTTCTCAATCTTTGTAATTTCGACTTCTTATTCATATCGACTAGGATAAAAGAGAATCTTATTCATTTGAACAGTGTCTTTTATTTTAAGTGTGCTTATTTTTTGTTCTATTGCGTATTGATTAGATATTTATGCCTTAACGGGCTTTACGCCTTGCACTTTTTTTAAGACAATATGCAGTAGTTTTGAATTTAATTCATCTTCTTATTTTTTTCATATTTATTGGACTTTGATCTATGACAACCCCGCTGAATGAACGTCGTATTGCCAATGCAATTCGTGTATTAGCAATGGATGCTGTGCAAAAAGCAAATTCTGGACATCCAGGTGCTCCAATGGGGATGGCAGATATCGCTGATGTGGTATGGCGTGAGTTTTTAAATCACAATCCTACAAACCCACAATGGGCGAACCGTGACCGCTTTGTATTATCGAATGGTCATGGCTCAATGCTTCAATATGCGTTGCTTCATTTAACTGGTTATGATCTTTCTATTGAAGATTTAAAAGCATTCCGTCAATTGCATTCAAAAACACCGGGTCATCCTGAATTAGGCTATGCACCAGGAATTGAAACAACCACTGGCCCATTAGGTCAGGGTGTTGCCAATGCTGTTGGCTTTGCTTTAGCTGAAAAAACTTTAGCTGCGCAATTTAACAAAGAAGATATTAAAGTTGTAGATCACTTCACTTATTGTTTCTTGGGTGATGGCTGCTTAATGGAAGGTATTTCCCATGAAGCATGTTCACTTGCAGGAACTTTAGGTTTAGGCAAACTAGTTGTTTATTATGATGACAACGGCATTTCGATTGATGGTGAAGTTGAAGGTTGGTTCTCTGACAATACAGAAGAACGATTCAAAGCTTACGGTTGGCAAGTGCTTAAAGTCGATGGTCATGATAGTGATGCGATCCGTGCTGCAACGGTTGAAGCTAAAGCTGAAACAGCGAAGCCTACACTCATTATCTGTAAAACTATTATTGGTTTAGGTTCACCAAATAAACAAGGTAAAGAAGATTGCCACGGTGCACCGTTGGGTAATGATGAAATTGCATTAACTCGTGAAGCTTTAGGCTGGAAAGAAGAACCATTTGTAATTCCTGTTGACGTTTATACTGCTTGGGATGCAAAAGCAAAAGGTACAACTTCTGAAGCAGCTTGGAATGAAATATTTGCTCAATACCAAGCAAAATATCCAACAGAAGCAGCTGAATTATTACGTCGTATTAATGGTGATTTACCAGCTGATTTTGTTGCAAAAGCAGATGCTTATATTGCAGAAGTAAATGCAAAAGCTGAAACGATTGCAACACGTAAAGCAAGTCAAAATGCAATCCAAGCATTTGCTCCTCAGCTTCCTGAAATCTTAGGTGGTTCTGCTGACTTAGCGGGTTCTAACCTAACACTTTGGAAAGGTGCTGAAAGCGTAGAGTCAAATCCAGCAGGTAACTATGTACATTATGGTGTACGTGAGTTTGGTATGACTGCAATAGCCAATGGTGTTGCACTTCATGGTGGTTTCATTCCTTACGTAGCAACATTCTTAATGTTCATGGAATATGCACGCAATGCAGTACGTATGTCTGCGTTGATGAAACAACGTGTGATCCATGTTTATACGCATGACTCAATTGGTCTAGGTGAAGATGGTCCTACACATCAACCGGTAGAACAAATTGCATCTTTACGTGGTACACCAAATTTAAATACATGGCGTCCATGTGACACTGTTGAAGCTTCTATTTCTTGGAAATCAGCATTGTTACGCAGTGAAGGCCCTACGGCGCTTATTTTCTCTCGTCAAAACTTACCATTCCAAACACGCACTCAAACTCAAATTGAGAACGTTGCGAAAGGTGGTTATGTCTTGGCTGAAGAAAAAGGCGAATTAAAAGCAATTATCATTGCAACAGGTTCAGAAGTTTCATTGGCAATGGAAGCGTATGCACAACTTGACGGTGTGCGTGTTGTTTCTATGCCATGTGCTGAAGAGTTTGTAAAACAAGATGCTGCTTATCGTGAAGCCGTACTTCCTGCAAATATTCGTGCACGTGTTGCAGTTGAAGCAGCTCATGTCGATTACTGGTGGAAATTTGTTGGTTTAGACGGCAAAGTGATTGGTATGACGACTTATGGTGAGTCTGCGCCTGCGAAAGATTTATTCCAATTCTTTGGTATTACGACTGAAGCTGTGGTTGAAGCTGTAAAAGAATTGACTGCATAATTATTTTTTAATTGAAAACGCTCCAACTCAATTGGAGCGTTTTTATTTTGGAAAGTGTTTTGTAACTTGGTCAAATTTCACTAGTAGTTTTTAATAATAGGTATATAGTTGTGCCATTCTTCAGTATTCATGAAATATGGTGAAACATCTACCATAAGTGAGGAAAATATGAGCCTTTATGATCAGATTAGTGATGAAATTGTCCTGATGGATGCTGGTGAGCAGAAGTGGATTGGACAAGATTTACCACTTGAATCTATGGTAGCCGTTGAGTTGCTATTACAAGATTTGCAAGAAGATAAAGTCATTAAAATTCGCCGTAAAAACCATGAGAAACAAACTGGTTTAAAGCAAATTGATCGGATCTTGGTTGAAAAGTTGTAAGAGTGAAAATAAAAGCCCTGAAAAGGGCTTTTATTTTATTATAGAAAGAAAAAATAAAGTTACATTTCACTCAATGTTTAACGTTGTTTGAATCTGAATATTGGATGTTAGTAATTTATGAACAGGGCAATTTTCTGCAACTTTTAATAAGCGCTTATGCTGATCTTCAGTAAAATCACCAGTTAAAGTAATTTTGCGTACAATATTATTTTGACCCGCTTCAGGGTCACCTTCTGGATTTAATGCCAAATCTACTTGGACATGTTCAATTTTGATTTCTTTATTATCTGCATACATTTCCAAAGTTACAGTGGTACATGCGCCTAAAGCAGATAATAACAATTGCATTGGGTTTGGAGCACTATCTTTTCCACCTTTTTCAATAGGTTCATCGACATACCATGTATGCCCTTGAGGATCTGTGAGTGTGACGCGATAAGGGATTTTTGTACTGTGTGCTACGGCGCTATGGATCATTTTTAACGACTCTTAAAAGAAATTTATATTGCTATACAACGCCTTAAGTCTGCTTTTAACTGTAGTTGTTTTGTATAGAATGTTTTTAAAATTTTACTTTTAGATAGAACAAAGACCTGTAGAATGAAAAAAGGTATTTAACACAAATTTATATAATTCAAATAAATAGATTAATTTTATGTTTTTCAAAATTCGCATATTTTTATACTGCGTTCTAATTTTGGAACATATCGTCTTATCTATAACAGTGCATTAAAATCTTAGAGGTATAAAATAACAAACATTCAAGAGCGAGATTAAGAACATGAACTTTAAAGCATTAACATTAGGTTTAGCCGTTGCATCAGTAACAACATTCACAATTGCAAAACCAGTGGATTACACTATCGATCCTACGCATACTGCTACAGTATTCACTTGGAACCATTTTGGTTTTTCTACGCCATCTGCTAATTTCAGTGATATTCAAGGTACGATTTCTGTAGATAATGCAAAACCTGCAAATTCTTCAGTGAATGTAACAATTCCATTATCAAGTTTAAATACTAATGTAAAAGCTTTAGATGAGCATTTAAAGAATGCTGATTTCTTTAATGCTGAAAAATATCCAAACATTACTTTTAAGAGTACTAAAGTACAAGCTTTAGGCAAAAACAAATATAAAATTACAGGTAACTTAACAGTTAAGGATGTAACTAAACCTGTTGTTTTAGATGCAGTTTTAAACAAGCAAGGCGTACATCCAATGACGAAAGCGGAGTCAATTGGTTTCAATGCAACGACTTCGTTTGATCGTTCTGCATTTGGTGTAGGTGCTTATGTGCCAAATGTCGGCGATAAGATCACTGTAAACATTACCACTGAAGCTTCTGTTCCTGCTGCTAAGTAATAAACGAATAAAATGAGAAACTTGCACTAGATATTCTAGTGCGAGTTTTTTATTGTCTAGATAAACTATAAAATGGTAGTTTTCACTATTTTTTAGTATAAGATTCTCAAACCAATAAGAATATATACCAAAACAAAGCTTTTTAAATTTTCTATTTCAATGTTTTATAGAAATATCGTTTTAAAATATAAGCTTTATATGAAAATATTTAAGTGTTTTTAATCGTCACTTTTAAAGTAAGAAGAGCAGTTAAAATTTTAATCAGCACAATAGTTCTATTGATTTTTAAATCATAAAATGTTTAATGTTTAGATTAACTAAAAAATTAAAGACACTAATGATGGAATTATTTAAAACTCAAAAAACAATTCAATTACCTTGTGGTGCAATTAATTTAAGAGAAAATGGCAAAGGTTATCCTGTTATATTTTTACATGGGATTGTTACAAATAGTTTGGTTTGGCGTCACGTGGTTGCTGGGTTGGGTAGTGAAGTTCGATGTATTGTGCCAGATCTTCCGTTAGGCTCACATAAATCAGCATTACCGAATACAGACCTTAGCATACCGGGAATCGCACAGATTGTTGTAGATTTACTTGACTCACTCAATATTGAACATGCGGTGATCGTCGGTAATGGATACGGTGGTGACATCGCACAAGTTATAGCAGCTAAGTATCCTGAACGTATTAGCGGCCTTGTTCTTATTGCAACGAATGCATTCGATTCTGATCCGTGGACGGTTAAGCTCTTAGGAAAAGTGGCAGCTTTGCTTTCCCATGCCAAAATCCTTCAAACATTTGCATTGAAATCCAAGATTGTTCAACGATTACCTATTGCTTATGGTGGAGTGACAAAACGAGCCATTCCACAAGAGATTATGGTCGATTATCTTAGCCCATTGCAGTGTGATCCACTGGTGTATAAAGACCTTCTCCGCTTTTTCGAAGAGCTTTCACCAAGTTATCTAGCAGAGTATTCGCCAATGTTAGCCGAATACAAAAAGCCATCATTGCTCATTTGGCCTCGCGAAGAAAAATTTTTCCCAGCCGAAGGCGCTGTTCGTCTTGCTAAGACTTTACCACATTGTAGCTTAGAAATTGTTGATGATGCATATGCTTGGGTACCTGAGGATAATCCAAATGCATTGGTTCGCTTACTTACCGAATTTCTTGATGCTATGAAAGTGATGATTTCTTCTCAGGAATATTCTTCGTCTAATCTATGAGTTAATCTTTATTTGAGTATTTAAATATTGAAGAAATTGATTGGATAATAAGTGTATAATGCTGACCGAATAGGTATCATTACATACTAAAACGTATTATCTTTTATAATCGTTTTCGTTAGATGAAAGAGTTGATAATATTTAATTTATTAGAAGTTTCAAAAATAAAAGGTTATTAAAAATCAAATATAGGTTGAAACCTAATGATTAAAGTGGTGAATTAAAATACATCACCGATTTATTAAATGATATGCACAAACTTACAAATCTAGAACTTTATTTAAGACCAGTCAGTATTGCAGATGCGCCACTTCTGTTAGCGAGCACGCAGATTGAAGAAATTCGCTATATGACAGGAACAACTGTAGATTTTACATTAGAGCAAATCGAACAACATATATTGAAATGTCAAAATAATACAAATCGTTATGACTTTGCGATATGTTTGAATATCAATCATCAAATGATTGGCGAACTTGTCATTATAGATATAGATCAAGTCAATAAAAGTGCGGGTTTCCGAATTTCTATGTGTAATATCGAACTGACAGGTCAAGGCTATGGTACTCAAGCGATGAATTTAGCTTTGGATTTTGTTTTTAATGTTTTGAACTTGGAGCAGTTAGAACTAGAAGTTTATAGTCATAATAAACGTGGATTACATGTGTATAAAAAACTTGGATTCAAAATCATAGATATTTTAAAAAATGCATTGATATATAAAGGCGAGCATATAGATGAAATCAAGATGACTATTCTAAAAGATGATTATTTTAAAAAATGACTATAAGCAACCTTATCTAAACTAGCGTGTTTAATCACTTTAGTATTGAGGTTTCCTATCGCTGAAAAGACTGGTCAAAATCTAGCACAACAAGCAACTTTGGCGGGTGTAAATGCGATTGTTAGTGGTGCAAATTAAAGATTGGCAAAACCAAATCCACTTCGGTGGGTTGTTTTAATTGAACAATATGTATTCTTTCAGTAACATTATGATAACAAGAAATTATATGATGAATTTATGAAAAAATTATTCTTAGTTGGGGTTTTAAGTACAGCATGTTTAGCACATGCAGATCAACCATTATTAATCGAACAAGGTGTACCAACACCAATGAGTAATACACTGGTTGCGATTCAAAACTATCAAAATGAAAAGACATTACAGCCAAAGAAATTTAAAAATGAAGCTGAATTAAATCATTCTCTTATGCTTGAGTATTCTATGCAGAAAGGGAAATTTGCAAATAATATAGATGAAGATCTTAAAGGTTTCGGAGTTGGTTACTCAACATCACCACATAACCATGGTATGTGGGCAAAATTTGAGTACCAATCTAATAAAAACTTTGATGGTGATGTGTATGAATTTTCATATGGTGGGCATTTTAATTTAATTGATTACAAAGGTTTTTATACATTAGCTACCCTTGGTATGGGGATAAGTGCAATTAGTGCGGATGGTTTTGATGATTCTGTTTATTACACAATACCTGTAGGTTTAGAACTAGGGTATACATTTACACCATCACTTTCAATTTATGGTGGAGTTGGTTACAAATGGGCATGGGATGTTTCTGGAAACACGAGATGTAATGATGGTTCTATAAGTAATAGCACAGGTTCAGGGACATGTTCTTCGCATGAGGGAATTGATCGTTATAACTATACAATTGGTGATTTTGACGGTATGACCTACAAAGCGGGTATGCGATATAACTTCTAAAATCAAACGGCCAATCGGCTTCTTTAAATAAACAATGGAAACCTCAAAAGTTAGCACTTTTGGGGTTTTTAATATTTGGAGAAAAGTATGGCACTACTCGAAATTGTTCAATCTGCACTTCGTTAAAAAATAATGTGTGATAATTATTTTAGACTTTGATTGATTTAAAAATGATATGGTTATTTGTACATATCAAAATCAGTCAGCATTTTATTTCTCATACTTTTTAATGATCTATTGTTAGTAGCTCATCCCAATGAAAAGGATTTTTACTGAGTTTATTACGATTCATTGACCAACTGCGATCGGGAATATAACAAGCACCGATGCCTAACTTTTTCTTACCAAAGCGGTCTTGTATATCTTCGATAGCAGACATTAATTTATCTTTTTTCTCAATGTTTGATCTGTCAGAAAGTAAGTCAAAAGCATGACTATTTTTCGACTCTAATGCTGTCAGAATTACCCCACATTTCTTATATTTAATTCCTTTTTTATAAATATGTTTAAGCATTTCAGTTGCAGCTTTGACTAAATCTGCCACACAGTCTGTGGGCTCAGAAAATGCAAAGGGAATAGATTGATTGTAAAAAGAAACATTCTCATCAAAAGGGCTGGATTGAACAAAAATGATGATACAACCACAAAGTAATTTACCTTCACGAAGTCTTGCACAAGCATCCTGAGCATAGGCACTTATGGCTTCTTTGAGGTCATTGAGTTCTGTAATACGTGAGCCAAATGAACGACTGGCGATAATTTGTTTTTTACTTGGCAAAGTATGTTCAAATTCGATGCAAGATGTACCTTGTAACTCTGCAACTGTTTTTGCCATGACAATTGAAAAGCGTTTTTGCATTTGAGCTGGGTTTGAAGAAGCGAGATCTAATACCGTGTGAACATTCATAGCATGTAATTTTTTAGAAAGCTTACGACCGACATTCCAAACTTCACTGACATCAATCAGGCTGAAAAAATAATCACGATGTTTGGGCTCCATCGCTGCCAAATTGCATATACCACTAAAACGTTTGGCTTTTTTCGCCATGTGATTGGCCATTTTTGCTTCTGTTTTACTTCGACCGATACCAATACAAACGGGTAAACCTAGCCATTTCCATATCCGTCTACGCATTTCTTGAGCATATTCAGTCAGATCGTAGACATTTTCATAAGCAGTTAGTTCTAGAAAGCATTCATCAATTGAATAGATTTCTTGCTCTGAAGTAGTAACAAATTCACCCAATATTGCGTGAAAACGACGTGACATTTCAGTATACAAAGCATAGTTGCTTGAAAGCACTTGTACATCGTGTTTCTGTACAATATCTTCGATTTGAAAGAATGGCACAGCCATCTTTATGCCTAAATCTTTTGCTTCCTGACTTCTCGCCACAGCACAACCATCATTATTTGACAGCACAATAACAGGCTTATTGTTTAAAGATGGATCAAAAACACGTTCACAACTGACATAGCAGTTATTGACATCGACAAGTGCAAATATTCTATTTTGAGTATTCATTTGAAGTGCTTTAATGCATAAGTGACGACACCCCAGATGATAAGCTCTTGACCTTCATCAAGATAAATATCGCTATATTCAGGGTTTTCGGCTTTTAACCAATGCTGACCATTTTCAATCATCAATCGTTTTACTGTGAAATCATTGTCGATTAGAGCGATGACAATGTCTCGATGCTTGGCTTCAAGGCTGCGATCAACAACTAACTCATCATTAATATCGAGACCAATACCGAGCATAGAAAGGGAATTAACCCGAACGATAAAGGTTGCCACTGGGTTTTTAATCAGGTGTTCATTAAGATCAATCGTTTTATCAATATAGTCCTGAGCAGGTGAAGGAAAACCGGCTTGTACACGTTCAATTGCAAGAGGAATTTGTGTAAATGTCACAGGATTAATTTTTTGAATGTGATCAATTTCAATAGATATTTGATTCTCGATATTTTTGATTTCTAATGTGCCATATTTGAGTGTGTGAGGAGGTTGAGCTTGTTCAAGCTGAATATGATTGGATTTTAGAATTCGAGTGATATCATTGGGTTTTGGCATTGCACTTTTACCGTGATTATCATGCTGATGTTTTGGCTCATTCATCACTTAACTCGAATTTGTTACATAATCAAAATTGTAAAACTTGATTGAATAAAATTCAAATGATTATTTTCATATCTAAGATTATTTTTGTGTAATATTGGCTGAATATAAAATGAAAAATCACGGTAAATATTGGGTTTGAGGCGATTTTCAGTCAAAATGAAGAGGTCTTATTTTTTTGTAAAAAAGGATAAAATACCAGTTTTTACTGTTTTAGAATTGCCATGGTTTAGTATTAAGTCTCAGTTTTGACAAAATAAATATACAAATGTAAAAAAAGAACTGAATAGCAATTGTATTTTTTTGCAGATGCTCGGACAATTCGCAAATTATTTTTATGATGTTAGGTAGAACATGAAGAAGTTATTGGGGGAGTTAGCTTTTAAATTGTCAGGTTGGACATATGAAGTAAAGCCCAATGTATTAGAAAAAAAACAAGTCATTATAGGTTTTGAACATACATCGATGATGGATGCCGTACTGTCCCTTGCGATTTTCCAAATTCATGATTTGAAAATTCATACTTTAATTAAAAAAGAATTATTCAAAGGGCCAATGAAACCGATTCTTGAGCGGGTTGGTGGTATTGCTGTTGATCGTAAATCTAATCAAGACATTGTGACGCAAATGGTTGAGTTGTTTCAAAGTAACGATAAATTTAATTTAGTTATCGCACCAGAAGCAACACGTGCTGAACGTGGAGAGGCTCGTAAACCAATTCGTACAGGGTTTTGGCATATTGCTAAAGCAGCGGGTGTACCGATTGTTTTGATGTACGCAAATTCAAAAACTAAGCAAGGTGGTATTTTTGGCAAAATCTATCCTTCGGATATAGATCAGGATTTAGCTGAAATTAAACGACTATATAAAGAGCATACAGGGCTAGATATTGTCATTCCTGAGCCAAAAAAAGTGTAATTTGGATAAAATCTAAAAAATAAGCACTTTCTCATAAAAAAGTGCTTATGCTAGAATTAGCAAAAATTTGATATGGCATAAGGCCAATCTACCAGGAGCATATTTCGCATGGCGGGTCATTCCAAGTGGGCTAACACAAAGCATCGTAAAGCAAAACAAGATGCGAGTCGCGCTAAAGTATTTACAAAATTTATTCGTGAGATCGTGACTGCGGCTCGTTTAGGCGGTGGAGATGTAGCTTCGAATCCACGTTTACGTGCAGTTATCGAAAAAGCCTTGGTGGCAAATATGACACGTGACACCATCAACCGTGCAACTGCGCGTGGTGTTGGTGGTGAAGAAAATGCCGATTTGAAAGAAGTAACTTATGAAGGTTATGGCGTTGGTGGTGTTGCTGTAATTGTTGAAACCATGACGGATAATTTGAACCGTACTGTACCTGATGTTCGCCACTGTTTTTCTAAAACCAATGGTAACTTAGGAACTGCGGGTTCGGTTGCCTACATGTTTACCAAACGTGGTGAGATTACTTTTGAAGATGTCTCTTTAGAAGATAAGATCATGGATGTTGCTTTGGACGCGGGTGCTGAAGATATTGAAGTGAGTGAAGATGAGATTTTGGTCATCACAACACCTGAAACTTTCGGTACTGTTCAAGATGCTTTAGCTGCTGCAGGTTTAAAATCTGACAATGCCGAAGTGACTATGAGTCCTTCAACAAAAGCTGAAATTACTGATATTGATCAAGCAAAATTAATCTTAAAAATGATTGATATGTTTGAAGATCTTGATGATGTGCAAAACGTTTATACCAACGTTGAATTCTCAGATGAAGTACTCGCTGAGTTAGACGCTTAACTTATATTTGAGTTAAAAAACGCACCGATGAGTGCGTTTTTTATTGAGTTAAGTTTTATGTCTATCTAGAACATCTGAAATGAATCGATTTTTTTCTGTACGATAATCTGCCATATCTAAATATTCACAGCGTCTTTTTAGATCATTGTAGTTTTTAATGAGTTCAGGTGATTGTCTAAGCCGATCTCTAAATGTAATAAATGATTCAAACTCAGAACCTTTTACAATCAGTTGAAAAGCAACGTCATCACCATTTTGAGATTCCAACATACACAGTTGATTTGTTCTCAATGTTTCTAATTTCTCTCGGAAATTTAATGTCCAAAGTTTTTGAATAGCATCATCAAATTCAGATTGTGACACTGCAATATAAATATCTAAATCACCTTTAGAAATGGCGTGAGGAATAGAAGAAGCACCGATATGTTCAATTTTTGCATATGGTAAAACTGTGCTGATTTGAGTTTGATAGTATTCAAACAACACTTTGCATTGTGGTTGGTATTCTTCTGCTAAATAAAATTTCATGTCATACCAATTAAAATGAAGTCTTATATTGTATTTACCATAAGACTTAAACGCGATTGAGCAGTCCAGTACAGTTAAAGACTTGATTGTATTCTTTAATCACAAAGCTAGAATGCAGTGCGACCACATGATCAATTTTACCGATACGTTTTAATAGAATTTCACTGTAATTTTCCATATCTTTTGCCACAACTTGAACTAGAAAATCAGCCGTTTGACCTGTGACTAAGAAGGCATTAATCACTTCAGGAATGCTTTCAAGTTCTTCTAAGAATTTAGCAAAAGTATCACTGTCGTGTTTACTCAGTGATACTTGTAATATTACGTGTAATTTAAAACCTAATTTCTCAAAATTAATATCACGTTTTAAATTGGTCATGATATTAGTTTCAATCAAATGCTTGATTCTACGGTGTACTGAGCTTACAGAAAGGCTAATACGCTCAGACAGTTCATTTAGGTTGATATCTTCATTTGTTAAAATTTCGAGAATTTGTTTATCGTAGCGATCAAGTTCCATGTTTAAATCCTGTGTGAAATTTTTTTCTACATTAATGTAGAATGATTTGATAAAAATTTCAATATTTGATGAAATTATGGGAAAAATATCGACAATACAGGCTTTTGTGGAAATAATAAATGTAGTTATTTTAGGTTGAATTTTAAATAATCAAAATTCGGTTAAAAACTCAAAATATAGTAATGTAAGCATTCAATTTGAATATTTTACTTTATACTGATTAAAATTGAAAAATATCTTCTCAAATGCTCGAAAATGATTTAGAACTCACCGAATCTGAAATACATCTTTATTCACGTCAAATTTTACTTGATGGTTGGGATATTGAAGCACAGGAAAAGCTCAAACTTGCCAATATTCTTATTGTGGGCTGCGGTGGAATAGGGTGTACCACGGCTGAGTTATTGGCTCGTGCAGGTGTTGGGAAAATTACGCTTATAGATGCAGATACCATTGAAATCAGTAATCTACAACGTCAAATTGCTTATACAGAACAAGATGTTGGTTTTTACAAATCTGAAATACTGGCTAAGCGTTTACAACAGATTAATCCATTTATTCAAGTGGAAAGTCATACTACTAAACTTGATGAACTCAATGCCCAATCATTGATTACACAGCAGGATTTAGTCCTAGATGGTTGTGATAATTTCACCACACGTTATTTGGTCAATCAGGTTTGTACCCAATTCAATGTGCCGTTGATTAGTGCATCGGCAATTGGTTTCCAAGGTCAGTTGTTTATGGTCGAAGGAAATTCAGCATGTTATGAATGTTTATTTCCTAAAGAACAACACATCAATGAAAGCTTTCGCTGTGCGGACTCAGGGGTTTTAGCGACAACACCGAATGTAATGGCAAGCTTGCAAGCACATCATGCACTTTTATATTTAGGTTTAGCGCTGACACCACTTAAGCAAAAATTGCTGCTTTGGGATGGGTTAACAATGAAACAACGAATTTTAGCCTTTGAAAAAGATACAGATTGTCCAAACTGTCAGGCAAGACATACTGCAAAGGCAGATTAATTTGCTACACTTGTCTCAATTTATTTCTATTTAGACATTATGAAAAACAATATCTGGTTAGATGGATTGCGTTCAGTAGCCCGAGTCGGGGAAACTGCTGTAATCGCAGCGAAAGCAGGCATTAAATATGCCACTGAAAAACCAAGTAACGCAAAACTTATGCGTGAAACTTTTGAATCTTTGGGTTCAACTTATATTAAGTTGGGACAATTCATTGCCAGTACACCTTCATTATTTCCTCGTGAATATGTTGAAGAATTTCAAGGTTGTCTAGATCAAACACCATCATTGCCATTTAGTTATGTACAAGGTGTATTAGCGCAAGAGTTTGCAGGACGAGATTTAAGTGAAATTTTCGCTTCTATTGAAGAGAAGCCATTGGCTTCAGCTTCTATTGCACAAGTTCATGCTGCGAAATTGGTGACAGGTGAAGATGTTGTTATCAAAGTGCAAAAGCCTGGTGTGGAAACCATTCTCTATACGGATTTAAATGTTTTGCATTGGGCAACAAAAATCTTAGAAAAAGCAGTTCCTAAAGTGAAATTCGCTTCATTGGCAGATATTGTTGAAGAAATTAAAACACGCATGGTACGTGAAGTTGATTTTATTGAAGAAGCGCAAAATCTTGATGATTTTGTGAATTATTTAAATGTTTCTCAGAATCATGCTGCGACTGCTCCAAAGGTTTATCACCAGTACTCAACTCGCCGTGTATTGACCATGCAACGCTTGTATGGTGTGCCATTAACTGATTTTGATGTGGTTAGAAAAGTTTCAAAAGATCCGTCACAAGTCCTCATTACTGCCATGAATACATGGTTTGGTAGCTTAATGCTGTGTCAATCATTTCATGCAGATTTGCATGCAGGTAACCTGATGTTGCTTGAAGATGGGCGTATAGGCTTTATTGACTTCGGTATTGTAGGGCAGCTTAAGCCTGAAGTATGGCAAGCCTGTATGGCATTTATGGATGCGTTACAAAAGACAGATTACACACTCATGGCTCAAAATATGTTGGGTATGGGCATGACGAGTAAACAAATTGATACGCAAGTCTTAGCGGATGATTTGGAACGTCTATTTAGTGGTGTTTTACTGGCTGATCCACAAAAAATCATGACATCAAATCCTTCTGATTTGAATGACATTATGATGGATATGGTTGCAGTAGGTGAGCGTCACGGCATTCGTTTCCCACGTGATTTCGCATTGTTATTTAAACAAATGCTGTATTTCGATCGGTTCATGCGAGTGCTTGCACCATATACCGATATTTATGCAGATCAACGTTTGCAAATGGTGCAAGATTTAGATCCAGCCTCGTTGTTGAAGCATTGATATGGATCTCCTTTCTTTGATAAAGGAAGGGCATTTAAATTTATTTGTTGAATAATCCTTTTAAGTCTTCCTTTTTCAAAAGGGGACTTTATTTGATTCAGCTTTGTTATTGGACATTGATATGGATCTCCTCCCTTTTTAAAGGGAGGTTGAGAGGGATTGCTTTTAATGGAATCCTCCTAAATCCCCCTTACTTGCACTTCGTTTTAAAGCAGCACTTTAAAACTTGTTCAGGGGGACTTTTTAATTTGAATAGAGAATTTGAAATCGTTATGGACGCAATTATCATTGAAGGTTTAAAAGTGGATACGGTTGTTGGCTGTTTCAATTGGGAACGCCAAATTATTCAGCCTTTAATGCTTGATCTCACGATTCAGACCTGTTTAGAAAAAGCATCTAACTCAGATGAGCTAGAAGACACATTGAATTATGCAGAAATTTGTGAGATTTCGAGTAAAGTCATTCAAGATGCTGCCCCGAAATTGATCGAACATGCGGCTAAATTGGTTTTAAATGCGCTTTTTGCTACCTATCCGTCAGTTGAATCGATTATGATTACCATCCGTAAGCCTGCCATTATCCCGCAAGCAAATTCTGTAGGAATTCGCCTTGAACGCCACCGAAACGATATTCGCCTTAGCTCTGGCGAGTAATAGCGCTCCTCAATATCATTTTCAAAAAACATTTGCTCAGATTTTGAGTTTGGGTGAAGCCACTTTTTCAAAAATTTATATTATTCCATGTCGTGATGGCGTAGGTGCAGATTATTGGAATGCCGCATGTTTGCTTAAAAGCCAATTATCTGTTGATGAAATCATCACCTTATTAAAGAAAATGGAAGCAGATTCAGGTCGTGTTCGTCCTTCACACAATATCTCTTTAGATGTCGATTTGATTGCATGGGGCAACGATTTAACGCAAATGCAATTTAATCCTAAAAAATTACCATTGGCTTTGGATGTTAAGATTCCAATGTATGATATTTGGCAAGATATGTTATTCAATCATTCCAAGCATCCATTCCCTGTTATAGTTTTATAAGAATCTGAAAAGTTAGAAGGTTATAGTGATGTATTTGAAATCATTGGTATTGTTGAGCACTGCGGTTTTATTTAGTGCGTGTACACATATACCTGAACAACCGATTCAACGATTAAACACAGAGGTTATATCAAAAGCAGAAGTTAAAAATCAGTCTGCGCAACAACGTGATAGTCATTTAAAACAAAGTGTTTTTGCTTATACAAAAGATTCATCTGCTTATGAGGTGGCTTTTGATGATCTGAATGGCGATGGGCAACAAGATGCTTTAGTGCTTTTGAATGGTATGGATTGGTGTGGTTCAGGCGGTTGTACCATGCTAATTTTTAAAGGGAAACCGAACCAAGCATTTGAATTTTTGAGTAAAACAACTTTGGTTGATAGCCCCGTCTATTCAACAACGTATGTTAGTAATGGTTGGAAACAGTTGTTGGTTTATAGCCGAAAGCATGGGCAAGTGATGTTGAAATTTGATGGTGCAGTTTATCCATTAAATCCATCTTTATTACCTGTAGAGGCCACAAAATTAGCACCACACAATGATAAATTACTTTTTGGATTGAGTGAGTAGTTCTACTTATTCAATCGGTTATTGATTGAAAATATTCAAAGAAATTAACTGAGTAGAGTAGAAATTATTTAAAAAAGAGGTGTATTAGTATAAAAAGCGCAATGCTATTTATTCTAAAACGTTTAAGTCCTTTCTTTGCTGAGTATATTCCTCACCGTTGACATGGTGAGGAATATCAAAAATAAAAAGTTTTTTAAATAAAATAACTGGTCTTGGTCATCAATTTAGAAATAGCCGTCATGGTGATTTTAACTGGAATGGGTAAATCAACACCGCCTGCGTCTAAAGCCGCATCACGATGATGTAATTCATCTTCATTCATCTGTACTAGAATTTTACGTGATCGTTCATCTTGCGCAGGCAGTTGGCTAATGTGATGTTGTAAATGCAAACTCACTTGACGTTCAGTTTCTGCAACAAAACCTAAACTGTATTTATCACCCGCGATACCTGCAAGTGCGCCCATGCCAAAAGAAAGTCCGTACCAAACAGGATTCAATAAACTGGTATGACTATCTAACTCTTTTAAACGGTCTTCACACCATGCCAAATGGTCTTGTTCTTCGATTGCAGCAAACTCCATCTCACGGCGTACATTCGGCAGCTTTGCAGTTAAAGCTTGCCCATGATAAAGCGCTTGGGCACACACTTCACCTGTATGATTTACACGCATTAAACCCGCAACATGGCGAGCTTCACTGACAGCCAATTTGGTTTCTGTATCATTAGACGGATTTGCTCTTTGTGCAGACGTCGCGCCTGGTACTAAACTTCTTAAAGCTTGATCGAATGAATTGATCAGTTTATCAATGCCAGTATATTGACGCATATTAGTCCTCCAAAGAAGCTTGAGTTGTGGCAATCAGTGGTTTTAAACGAATTAATAACCACGTACTAAAAATCGCACTGAGTATAGCGGTAATACAAAATAGAATTTTAATATCTATTTTTAAAATACTTAAGATAATTATAGAGAAAATCGCAGAGGAAACCATGAATATCGCATTAAAGATATTGTTGGCAGCAACCACACGTGCACGATGTGATTTAGGTGCATAGGCTTGCATCATGGCATATAAAGGAACGATATAGAATCCACCACTAATCCCCAATAGAGTAACAGCAAACATGACATGATAATAAGCAGCACCTGAATTAAACATGTCTGTAAGTGTCATTAAATCGCCAGTACGTTCAGGAACGAAAGCTAAACTTGCGGCTAAATAAAGTGCAAAGACCGTTAAACCAATCGCACCGATCGGTACCATTTTAATATTAACTTCAGTCCCACCAATTTTACGGCACAGTAAAGAACCGACACCAATACCCACAGAAAAGAAAGTCAAAAGTAGACTCACGACATTTTCATTGGCATGTAGATTTTGCTGTGTTAATTGGGGAATTTGTGTGAGGTATGTAGCTCCATAGAACCAATACCATGAGTTGCCTAAAAGGATGGTAAAAATTAAAGGTAAGCTTTTCGCATAACGAATTGTTTGAAAACTGGTGCGAAAGAAATTCCAGTCGATCTCTAAATCGGTATTGGTCGTGGGTTGTTTAAGGACAAAACGACTACATAGATAACCAATCACTGCAATTGCTATGATGGTTAAGCAAATCCAAATCATATTGCCTTCAGAAAGCGAAATTACCGCTCCACCTAAAATCATACCAATTAAAATGGCGATGGACGTTCCAGACTGAAATAGTGCATTTCCAGACATTAATTCATTGGGTTTTAAAATATCAGGCAAAATTGCGTATTTAATCGGCCCAAAGAAAGTACTATGGGTTCCCATTAGGAATAAAGCAAAAAGTAAAATCCATAAATTGCCCAATAAAAAACCAGCTGAAGCGATCAGCATGATAATAATTTCGAGTATTTTGATACTTCGGACTAAAAATGAACGTTCGTACTTATCTGCAATTTGTCCTGCTGTCGCAGAAAAGATGAAATAAGGTAGAATAAATAACAATGCAGCAAGGTTGTTGAGTGTACTTATACTTGCAGATTGTTGTTGAATCCATCCATAGGTGATGACGAGCAAAAGCGATTGTTTATAAACATTATCGTTTAATGCACCAAAAAATTGGGTAAGAAACATCGGCAAAAAACGCCGTGTAGCTAGAATATGCTCATTTTTTTCCATTGTAGATGACTTCATTTAGTTATATATGAAAAATGTGGTGAAATAGTAACTATCATACAAAATCATGTATCATGTTTTAACCTTAAATCATGTTTAAAACCAATTGTTTTTGAGTCTCAGAAATATACATTGCCTAGTGTAAATTTCATTTAATATATTTAGATAATTAGAGCTTGGTATGCCAGCAAAAATTAAATTTAAGAAATCTGTACTTGCACATTGTATGCATCTTCATTTCGATAGTTATCATATCAATAAACTGTTATGTGCAAGTGTTTTTTTAAGTGTTTTTGCTGCACCCGTAAGTTACGCAGCGTCAACTCAAGATGATCAAAAGCAAGGAAATCAAGCAACTGAAATTATCAATACGCAAGAGCAATTAGAAACTGTTGCAAAACAACAAGGTTTGCCCAATGAGAAAATTGACCAAATTGATGAAAAAATAGAACAAAGTCAGGCGGTAACATCTGTCGATAGTCTATCTATGCTTCAACAGCAAGAACAAAACTTGGGCGTTCAGGATGATTTTAAGCCGATTCAATTTGATGATCTTGAAGATTTACCGATTGCACCCGTTGATCAATCTTTAACGAATGAAATTTTTCAAGTGGCTGAAGAAGCAAAGAAAGAAGCGCTTGATTTTAGAAATGGTGTAACACAAACACCTGAAGTGGTTGTAAGCGACGCAACGCAGCAAGAAGTCTCAGAGATTACTCAAGCACCAGTCAATGTTGACCAACTCATACAAACGATTCGTTCTGATCAAGAGATTGCGGTAGAAAGAAATGATGCAGCGAAAACATTAACAGATCCGACTTTGAATGAAGAGAAATCTGAAGAAATTAAAGTTGGTTTTTTTAAAGGTTTGATGAATAAAGTCATTAAACCACAAAGTAATGTGGCGACAATTCCAAAAATTACAGTAACGGTTGATGGTGCGCCGACAGTACTTGCCAATAATATTAAAGCGAAATTATCGACATTTACCCAAGAGGCATTTTTAGATTTTAATGGTTCTGTTCCGCAACTAAGAACGCTGACTGTGCAAGCAGCTCAAGCTGTTGGTTATTACAATGCGCAATTTAAGTTTTCAAAAGTTGATGATATACATTTAAAAGTGAATGTTGTTGCAAATAAACCCGTTATTTTAGAAGAACAAAATATAGAAGCGAGTGGTGCGGGAGCAAATCTCGCTCAATTCCAAGTGATACGAGTTTTGCCTGACTTAGATGTAGGTGATATTTTTAATCATGGCTCGTATGAAACGACCAAGACGCGTATTGTCGATGCCGCAACCAATAACGGTTTTTTTGACAGTTATTGGCGCTTGCATGATGTTAAAGTTGAGCAGCCACAAAATAAAGCCAAGATCAATTTAAAATATGAAACAGGTGAACGCTACAAATTAGGTCATGTTGAATTTAGAATGAGTGATCCTTCAAAGCCGTTACCGATCGATTTAAAAATCCTTGAATCTATGGCACCTTGGCAAGATGGCGCTGACTATACAGCATGGCGTGTCAATGGTTTGGCGAATAATTTAACCAACTCACGTTATTTTAACTATGCTTTAGTTGATGCGATTAAGCCTGATCCAATTGTAAAACCTTTAGAATTACCCGCAGATTTACAAGCTTTGGTCGATCAGGAAAAAATCGCTGCGTCCTCATTTTCAGAACAAACGCAGGTTGAACAAACCAAGCAATCTAGTAAAGAAGTGACTCAGAATGTTGTCAATGAAAATCAATTCGCAGGTACTCAACAGGCGGATGTAAATCCAAGCCAAAGGCAATTACAAGTCCAACAAAAAGAAAAAGAATCTGAAGAAGATTTGTTAAAAGATAAAGCACGTGAAGAAAAGAAAATTCCTGTGATTGTGACCTTAAATGCAGATCGTCTCAACAGCTTGGAAACAGGTATCGGTTTTGGAACAGATACAGGCGTTCGTTTGCGTAGTCAGTATCGCCGTGCCATTGTGAATCATTTAGGGCATTCTTTTGACGCCAATTTTGAGTTATCTCAAATCCGTCAATCTTTTGATACACGGTACAATATTCCTTATAAACACCCACTCAATGATTATATTAGTTTAGTCGCAGGTTATGAGCGTGAAGATCGTGGTGGTGTGGGTAATGATTTAGATCTCACTATTGACTCGGCAGTTGCTGGTGTAGACCGTATTATTAAAGGTTCTCGTAAAGAATGGCAGCATATTTTTGGTGTGCGTTATCGTTTAGACCGACTTAATCAAACGGGCGCAGTCGATATAGATGATATTCCAGATGCATTTTTAGTACCAGGCTCAAACGCAGTACAACAATCGCTATTATTTGGATATGAAGCAACGAAAACCGATAGTGATAACCGAGTAAATCCAACACGTGGCTTTAAGCAGTCTTATAAAATTCAAATGGGTAGTGAGTCTTTGCTCACAGATACCGATATGGCAATCGCCAATGCAACGTGGAAAGGGTTATATTCATTGGGGAAAAACGATAATCATCAATTTGTTGGTGGTTTAGATGTAGGCTATATTTTTGCCAAAGATTTTCAACAAGTGCCTTATAATTTAAGATTTTTTGCAGGTGGTGATCAAAGCCTAAGAGGTTTTGATTATAAAAGTCTTTCACCTGTTGAATATGGCTATGATGTTGGAGGGCAAGCTTTAGCTGTCGGATCATTAGAATATAACTATCAGTTTAAAGAAGGCTGGCGTGCAGCAATATTTAGTGATGTTGGTAATGCCTACGACAAAAGCTTTAGTAATAGTTCAGAGTATAGTTTAGGTTTAGGAATTCGTTGGAAATCTCCAATTGGTCCAATTCGAATAGATTTAGCTTCGGGAGTATCAGATCCTGATCATCCGATTCGATTGCATTTCTATATCGGATCGCAACTTTAATATTCACAGCCCCTAAAATAAATGAATGATTAAAAATCAGTGAGAAATTTGGAAATAATATGACTGATGCAGAACATCAAGATGTTCAAAATGAACAACAAAGTAATCAATTAGAGCCTGAGCAAACGGCAAAGAAGCGTAATTTATTGCGTAATATTCTTTTGTCTGTACTTTTGATCATTGTTTTATTGGTTGCTGCATTAGCTGTTATGTTTAGTACAGATAAAGGCAGTAAGTTTTTACTTGATCGCGTTGCTGCAAGTCAAAAAATTATCCATTATCAATATGAAGGCGGTAATCTTTTACAAGGCATTATTCTTAAAAATATTATTGTTAGTCTTAAGCCTGTTGATATTAAAATTGATCGAGCTAATGTTTCTCTAGGTTGGAGAGCTATTTTTGATAAAGAGATTCATTTAAGCCATGCTGATGTCAATAATTTAAGAATTATTACGAAATTACCACCGAATAATGAACCTTTTAAGTTTAATGAAATCAAACTACCTTTTGTTTTACGTGTAGATAAGGGGGATGTTGATCATTTAGAGATCCAAACCCATTCTGCCAAAGTTGATTTTAACGACGTACATTTAGAAAAAGCACTTTGGTCTGGTACTGATTTAAAGTTTGAAAATTCAAGCATGGACATGGGCTATTTGTCTGTTAAAAATGCCAAAGGCAATATGGATTTTAAAGGGAAATATCCATTAAATGCGCAAGGTATTCTTCGCTTACCATCATTAAAAAGTTTAAATGTTCAAGATATCTATGTGCAAGCACGTGGCTCTTTAGACACGATTAAAGCGGGTGTCGCAACAAAAACACCAGATATGTTAACGGGATGGGTTGTATTGCACCCAGTACGTCCAAATGTCCCTATGTTTGGTGCTTTAAATCTTAAAGATTACCATTGGCCATTGTTATTGGAACAAGAGCTATTATCAAAGAATGGTATTGCAAAATTTCAAGGTGATATCAAAGGTTTAAACCTAGATGTTAATACAGATATTAGCGGAAAAAATATTCCACAAGGTCAATATACTGGTTTGGCGCATACTGACCTAATCAATCAATTGAATATCAGTAATGTGAATGGTCAGTTGATGGGTGGCGCAGTGAATGCTGCAGGTCTAGTCAGTTGGCAAGATCACGTACATTGGGATGTCAAAGGGCGTTTAGATCGGATTAACCCAAAAGACAAACTGATTCCTCAAGTAATTCAAGATTTTCTACCTCCATCTTTAGATGCCAATATCGGTTCAATCGGCGCATTAAAACAAGGGTTGCATTTAACAGCAAATGTGGCTTTTGATAAGTATGAAACTTGGAATGTAAAACTGGATCAAGCAGAGCAAAAAAGTAAAAAACCTGAACCGATGCTACTGGGTGTAGACTGGAAAAATATAGATCGAGCGGTTCCTTATGTCGGGTGGTTAAGTAGTCAGCAAGGTCAAGTCAATTTAGCCTTGCTTGAAGGTCAGCAAAATATTCATGTCGCAACCGTTGTTCGTAAAAATGAAAAAGGGACTTTGCCTACAGGTAAATATAATGCGCAACTAGATTTAAAAGGTAATGATTTACATATTCCAACGTTTAATTATTTAGCAGATCAGGGCAGCTTGTCGGGTAATGCTGTGATTGAATTGCCGACAGAAAAGCGTCAATTAAAGTGGACGGCTTTATTGAATGCTAAAGATTTTAATCCACAATCTGTTGTGGCGGCTGCACCTGTTAATTTGTTAAATGGTCAGATTAAGGCAAATGGCTTTGCTAAACCTAATCAACAGCTTATGTCATTTGATGCTATTAATTTAACAGGAAGAATTGCTAATCAGGCTAATCCTGAAACGATTCAACTGACGGGTAAGAGTACTGCTGCGATTATTTTTGCTGATCAAAAAGCAGGTGGTGCATTTAAAAGCTTCGCTGTGAATTATGATGGCGCACTCCATGCAACTCAATTGAAACAAGGCAGTGGTTTATTAAAACTACGCATTTCTGGGACACCAGAATTGATCAAAATTTCAGAATTACAGCATGACGGAATTGCAGGGAAAGTGTTTGCCAGTGGTTTAGTGCATATCGCCAATGGGTTCAGTTGGGATATCAATACATCATTGGTTCGTTTTAAACCGCAATACTTTGTTTCCTCAGTTCGTGGTGAAGTTTCGGGTAATGTTAAGACCCAGGGGAATTGGTCAGATAAGCAAAAACGAATCAATATTCAACAATTGAATATTGCAGGCATGATTAATAATAAGCCTTTGCGTGGTCGTGGTAATTTGGCAATCATGCTGAATTCGGATCAAAAAGGTTTTATTCCTCAGCAGTTTGAGGCAAATAACTTATTCCTGTCCTATGCCAACAATCAAGTTCAGGCAACGGGAAATGCACAAAATCTTCGATTAAAAGTAAATGCACCTGCTTTGTATGAAATCTATCCAGGATTGCGTGGTAAAGCATATGGTTATTTAAATCTGCAAGTACAGCCTCGTTTGAGTGCAACTGCAAACTTGATAGTCGATGGTTTTAGCTTTAATGATATCAGTATTAAAAAGCTCAGTTTGAAAGGCGAATTACCTACATCTGAAGTGATACCTTCAAAAATGGTTGCGCAAATGGATACTTTGCGTAGCGGTAATCGTGAAATTCAACATGCTGCGATGACTTTATCTGGAACGCGAAAGGCACATTTACTGCAATTACAAGGTTGGAATTATTATTCAAAATTCTATGTGCAATTAGCGGGTGGTTTTAATGCGCAGAATGATTGGTTAGGACAAGTGCAAAAAGGCGAGTTCGATTCGGTTCGTGCTCATTTACTTCAGCAAAAGAATGCGCCGATCATTTACTCATCTGCAAAAGCAGAATTATACATTGGACAGCATTGTTGGCAGAGCCAACAAAGCCAGTTATGTTTTGATCAGCCGATACGAGCAAGTCAAAAGAGTGGAAACGTTTCATTTTTAACTCAAAATTTAGATTTAAATGATTTCGCTGCATTTATGCCTGCTGGCTTAGCATTAACAGGTAAATTAAATGGTTACGCAAAAGCATCGTGGGTACAAGGTTCTAAACCTAAACTCGATGCAAAATTAATTACTCGTAATGGTCAAATTGGTATTGCTGCTGAAGATCCAAATGATCCTTCAACATCAATGAATTATGATGAAGCGAGCATTATTGCCAAAAGTATTGCAGATGGGTTGTTACTGCGTGTTGATTTAAAAGCACCGAATATTGGTACGGGTTATGCGAGTGTTATTGTAAACCCGTATGTTGACTCTAAACCGATGCGTGGCGAAGTTGCCTTCAATGAAGTTCAACTACAAATTTTAAAACCATTTATTGCAGATGTACGCAAATTGAATGGCACATTGTCACTTGCAGGCAAGATTAGTGGAACTTTAACTCAACCACTATTCGATGGCGAAATGCGGTTAAAGAATGGTGAGATCAGTATGATTTCACTACCAGTCAATTTAAGTAATATGCAAATTTATTCTTCAATTCACCAAGATGTAGTGACGATAAACGGAGCTTTTAATAGCGGGCGTGGTGTCGGGAAAATCAATGGTAGTATTGATTGGAAAAATGATCTTCGTGTGCAATTAAAATTAAACGGTGAAAAATTACTTATTCGTCAAGCACCATTGATTACAGCTGTTGTTGATACTGATATTGAAGTAGATGCATTGCCAATGAGTAAGCGAGTGGCTGTTAAGGGAAATGTTGATGTGCCACGCGCTTTGATTTCTATGCCTGAGTCCAGTGCAACAGTAGTTAATGTTTCGCCAGATGTTCGAATTGTAAAAGAAGGTGAGAATCAGCTTGCGATTTTACGTGCAGCTAAACCGTGGGACATTCGTGCAGATATTACTGTAAACCTCGGTGATAAAGTAGTTTTTGAAGGCTTTAATAGTCGAATACCTTTGGTTGGACGTTTGTATTTGTCACAACGTGGTTTAGAAACAGCCATGCGTGCCAATGGTGCAATTGGTGTGAGTCAAAAAGTGACAATCGAAGCTTATGGTCAGCGTTTAGATTTGAATCGTGCAATTGCTCGTTTCAATGGGCCATTGGCGAATCCAACATTGGATGTTGATACCAACAAGAGTATTTCAGGCAGTATTGTCGGGGTTCGTATTACGGGTACGGCGTCGAGTCCAAATATCCAAGTCTATAATGATGCGGGATTATCTGATCAAGAGGCGATGAATGCTTTAATCACAGGGCGTATCAATGAAGGCTCAAGTGGTTTAAGCAATGAACAAGGTTTCAAGTCTGATGTCAATAATACGATTGCAGCGGCAGGCCTTAGTTTGGGGCTTGGTGGTACTCGAGCATTTACCAATCAAATTGGTCGTACTTTTGGTTTAAGTGGCTTGTCTTTTGATGCGCAGGGTACGGGTGATGATACCCAAGTGAGTTTAACGGGCTATATTACCCCTGACTTATATATCCGTTATGGCGTGGGGGTATTTACCCCAGTGAATAAATTAACCTTACGTTATCAGATGAATAAGCGTTTATATTTAGAAGCTAGCCAGTCTTTAGAAAAAGCGATTGACTTATTCTATCATTGGAGATTCTAAAAGTTAGAATCTAAGCTAAATAAAAAGCCTTTTAGTTTTGAATTAAAAGGCTTTTTTTAGGAATTTAAATGATCAACTTAATCAGTTAATAACACTTTTCCATATTGTTCACGTAGATCACGTTTCAACATTTTTCCTGTACCGGTCAAAGGAATAGATTCTACAAAAATGACTTTATCTGGAATCTGCCATTTGGCAATTTTATCAGTATAGTAGTCTAATAATCCTTGTTCTGTAATTGCAGCACCTTGTTGTTTGATGGCAATCACAATAGGGCGTTCATCCCATTTAGGGTGATCGGCGGCAATCACCGCTGCCATCGCAATTTCAGGGTGATTCATGGCAATATTTTCCAGCTCAACTGAAGAAATCCATTCACCACCTGATTTAATTAAATCTTTAGCTCGATCGCTTAATAATAAATAACCATCTTCATTAATCGAAGCAATATCACCTGTATCAAACCAGCCATCGGATGTTAGTGCGTTATCTGTTTTTCCATAATAAGACTCAATGATCCAATGGCCTTT
The DNA here is from genome assembly GCF_002233755.1 of Acinetobacter piscicola. Lineage (GTDB taxonomy): Bacteria > Pseudomonadota > Gammaproteobacteria > Pseudomonadales > Moraxellaceae > Acinetobacter > Acinetobacter piscicola. The sequence goes on from NZ_NIFO01000001.1 coordinate 649,097, forward strand.
AACTTGTAAGTTGCCCGTAGTATGACCATCACGGCTGACTTCATGTATACCATTTTCTTCATCAGTAATACGTAAATCTACGCCGAAAGGTGGACGACCTTGCGACAGGCGGATTTTAAATTGTTCTTCTGCTGAAAGCTGTTGATGTTTTGCCTTGAGTTGATTACCTGTGCCTAAAGGGCTCATTTCCGTCATGCCCCAAGCATGGATGGTTTCACAATGATAGACATCTCTAAATGCTTTCATCATTGCAGGTGGGCAAGCAGATCCACCAACGACATTACGTTTTAGACTTTCTAACGCGCTTCCCGTTTGCTTTGCAGCTGCAAGTAAACCTTGCCAAATTGTAGGTACGCCAAGTGCAATACTGACTTTATATTCATCAATCATTTGCACCAAGCTTGCGCCATCTAAACCTGGGCCAGGAAGAACGAAGGTACAACCCACCATTGCCGCTGCATAAGGCGTTCCCCATGCATTGACATGGAACATTGGAACGACTGGAAGCATGATGTCATTGGCAGATAAATTTAAGGAGTCTGGTAAGCAAATTGCATAAGTATGCAACACTGTTGAGCGATGACTGTATAAAGCACCTTTAGGATTACCTGTTGTACCTGAGGTATAACACAGTGAACTTGCTGTATTTTCTTCTAAAGTTGGCCATTCATATTGCACAGAATGTTCTGCAATCAACACATCGTAGAATTTGACATCAGGGACTGCATCTGCAATTTCTTGATCGAAAGCACCGAGGTAGACGAAATGTTCAACCGTAGGTGTGTGTGCTTTCACAGCACGAATTAAAGGTAGAAATGTTTTATCAAATAATACAACACGATCTTGTGCATCATTGATAATAAAAACAAGCTGTTCTGGAAATAGACGAGGGTTAATGGTGTGGCAAATTAATCCACTGCCTGAAATGGCATACCATGATTCTAAATGTCGATGATTGTTCCATGCGATTGTTGCAACACGATCGCCTTGTGTAAGACCAAGAGACTGTAAAGCATTGGCAAAACGTTTAGAATTTTCTGTGATATGTGTCCAATCTGTTTTCGTAATCGTACCATCAGTATTTTTAGAAATAATGGCAGTATCTCCATGATAACGAGCAGCATGTTCAATTATGCTACTGATCAGGAGTGGTTGTTGCATCATTCTTCCTTGCATAGAAAATTCCTTTATAATCTTATGGATACATTTAAATTGTGTTAAAGCTTTCTAGTTGAAAAGATTGTTAATAGAAAAAGCTATCATTTCATCCTATATAAAAGTTGGATTAAATCAAGATTAAAACTTACAATTTTTATGACAAAAATAAATAATTTTCAGCAATAAAACCAATAATTTAAGAAATTATCACGATTTGAAAATCGATGTTAAAAATTCTTTTATGAGCAACTCAATTTATCTACGACTAAAGATGTAAGAAAATATATTTCAACTTATGAAAAAATGTGATAATTATATTTAAAAGTCTAATTAGGCTTTCTTCAAAGTTTTCAGGAAGAAATAAAACAAGTAGGAATATTAAGGGAGTTAAGGAATGTTAAGTAAAATCAGAAAGTTATTATGCATTCATAGTTATGAATATGAAATTGGGCAGAACTTTGTTGTTAAGGAATGCCGTAAATGTGGAGCACATCATTAATTTCTTCTACATGTAAATTGATTGTGTAACAAGTCTACTTAAATAACGATGCCATCATATTTGATATACATATGATGGCATTTTAATTTTTAGAACATCATATTTTAATTTTCAATATTCTTAAGCTTTTAATGTCCTTACTTTTAACCAGAAATTTATTTCATATACAATAACGACATTCTTACTGTTTGTTTTTATTGCCATGGCTAAAGATTTTCTCGCAGAAACGTATATTGTAGATGAACATATTGCCGATACTTTAAATTGGCTGTGTCAGCACCAAGATTGTTTCGATGCTTTTCAATATGATGCGATTTCTCAAGAATTAAAAGTACATCATGCCAATGGGACGGATATTATCCGTCAGGGTATGTATTTAACGTCGAAGTATGGGATTTTAGTCACGTCTTTATAGTTTTATTTTGAGCGTATTTTAATTTTAAAATCGTTATTTGTAACATAAACTAATGCATAGCAATCCCTTTTCATTGAAAAGGGATTGCTTTTTAAGTACTAGCTTGCCATTGCATCAATGGTCAGTTCAGAAATAGTCGGTTTGGCTTTTTCTACTTTTAGTCCTAATTTGCTGAACAATTGTTTGTCTTTGCCTTCACCCGCATTTGGTGTGGTAAGCAACTTCTCACCACTAAACAGCGAGTTTGCACCCGCCATAAACGCCAGCGCTTGGTCAGAATCTGACAGTGATTCACGTCCAGCTGAAAGGCGAATGTAGCTTTTAGGCATGATAATACGAGCTACTGCAATGGTGCGAATCCATTCAGTAACATCAAGTTTTTCAACATCGGCCAATGGTGTACCTTCAATAGGAACGAGCATGTTGATTGGTACTGACTCAGGATGAATGGCCAAAGTTGCCAATTCATGCAGTAGACCAATACGATCTTTACGGCTTTCACCTAAACCAACAATACCACCACTACAAACTTTCATACCGGCATTACGCACATGATCCAAGGTATTTAAGCGATCATCAAAAGTACGTGTACTGATAATATGTGAATAATATTCACGAGAAGTATCTAAGTTATGATTGTAATAGTCTAAACCTGCTTCATGTAAACGTTCAGCTTGTGATTCATTCAGCATGCCTAAAGTCATACAGGTTTCTAAACCTAGTGCTTTTACTTCACGCACCATTTCAATCACGTAGGGCATATCACGTTCATGTGGATTGCGCCATGCAGCACCCATACAAAAACGTGAAGAACCTGATTCAAGTGCTTCTTTGGCTTCGCTGATGACTTTTTCAACAGCAATACGTTTTTCAGCTTCAAGTTTTGAATCATAACGTGCTGACTGAGAACAGTATTTACAATCTTCTGGGCATTTACCTGTTTTGATTGAAAGTAAAGTGCTGACTTGAATCGTATTCGCGTCAAAATGTTCACGATACGTTTGTTGTGCTTTAAAGACTAAATCAAGAAAAGGTTGATCGTATAAAGCTTGAATTTCTTCACGAGTCCAGTCATTACGTACTGTCATTGCTCTAATCCGTGATAATCATTATTTAATAGTGCTTATCATACAGAATTCGTGTCAATTCCAAAGGGCAAAAAAGTCCAAATATGATGGTATCTTACGATTAAAAATATCAATAAAATAGAAAACAGAAATTATAGATATAGTTGCAATGTTAAACAGTTTTCCTGTGAATTACTTACAAAATTGCTATTCAGTAAGTTAAAAAATTCTTTGTATTTGCGATTAAAAGGTCGAAAAAATAAGAATTTTGCAAGCATCTGAAAATCCAAGTCTGAGTTGAAATAATCAAAATAACAAGCTTAATTTTCCAGTTGTTTACGCAGTTGTTCTGCAATAGCCCAGTCAATATGGACTTGCACAACTTCATCATGTAGTTTTTTATTTTGTTGCAATGCTTGCAAAGTTTGTGCTGAAAAAGGAGCATTTCCTAGACCAATTGCGATATTTCGCATAAAGCTTTGATAACCTGTACGCCGTATTGGACTACCTTCGGTACAAGTCAAAAAAGTTGCTTCATCCCAGTGCCATAAGTCCAATAGCGTCATTTGGTCTAAGCCATGTCTAGGATTGAAATCTTCAATCGTGGCTTTTTTAGCGAAACTATTCCAAGGGCAAATGAGCTGACAATCATCACAGCCAAAAACTCGATTACCAATACCGCGTCTTAACTCTTCAGGAATGATACCTTTATATTCAATGGTTAAATAGGCAATACATTTACGTGCATCTAACATGTAGGGCTCAACAATTGCCTGAGTTGGGCAAATATCAATACATGCTGTGCAAGATCCGCAATGTTGGGTTGTGGGTTCATCAAAAGGTAGGTCTAAAGATGTAAATAATTCACCCAATACAAAGAAAGAACCTGACGTTTTGTGAATGAGTAAGGTATGTTTTCCCGTCCAGCCCATTCCTGCATTTTCAGCTAAAGACTTTTCGAAAATAGGTGCGGAATCTGCAAATGGACGAGACTCAAATTCGCCTACTTTTTCTTTAATCTTGCTGGCTAATGTCTTTAAACGACCACGCATGACTTTGTGATAATCACGGCCACGTGCGTAGCGTGCAATAATTGCAGCATTCGGTTCATCGGGTACATAGCGTGGTTTGGGTGTTTCAACTAAATAATTCATTCGCACACAGATAATACTTTTGGTGCCTGGAACTAAAAGTGTTGGATCGGCTCTTTTTTCTAAATTTTCTTCAAGAAACTTCATATCTCCATGATAGCCACGTTTTAAATATTCTTTAAATCGAGCTAATTCAGCTTGAGCATCAGGACGAGCGATGACACAATCAGCAAAACCTAATTGCAAAGCTTGTTGCTTGATCCAAAGTTTTAATTCCTGTGAATCAATCTGTTGCAAAGGGATGTGTGGTGAAGAAGAAGTTGCTGACATAGTAAAATCAATGTACTAAAAATAGTAAAAAGGGCAAGATGATGTATCAACAAGTTTATCACAGCCAAGAAATACAAGCATGGGAACGTCGTTGGTTTGCTCAGCAAAATAGCACTTTTGGTTTGATGCAACAGGTGGCGTGGTCAATTGCACAACGTCTCGACCATTTGTTTAAGCATTCTGAATCTAAAATTAGAAAAATAGCGGTATGGTGTGGTGCGGGAAATAACGCAGGTGATGGTTATTGTATTGCCAGTTATTTACAACAATTTGGTTATCAGGTTGAAATTTTTGCAACTCAGCTGGGCGAATCTAGAGATTTAAACTTAGCTGTTGACATTGCAAAACAGCATCAATTGTCGATTCATCAAATTCTCAATCAAAACACTCAGCATAAATCCGAATTCAATCATTTGATTATGACACAATTTGATTGTCATATTGATGCTTTATTTGGAATCGGTCTGAACCGAAATTTAGATCAGTTTTGGCAAGAAATTATTCAATCGTTTAATGCTCAAACGGGTTTGAAAGTCGCCATAGATATTCCAAGTGGTTTAAATGCCAATACAGGTCAACCTTTGCCCATTGCAATTAAAGCAGACCGAACTTACACGGTTTTGGGTTTAAAAGCAGGGCTGTTTACTGGACAAGCGAAGGAATATTCAGGTCAAATTGAAGTGATTTCTGTTATTCCGACCGATATAGAACTAAAACCAATTGCACAATTGTCATCGAATCAGATTCAATTACCACAGCGTCAAGCCTTTGGGCATAAAGGAAGTTATGGTCATGTCTTGGTGATTGGAGGGCATGCGGAAATGGGTGGTGCAGTGATGATGGCGGCAGAATCTGCTTTTAGTGCAGGCGCAGGCAAAGTGACAATTGTTTGCCATGAAAAACATCACACTGCAATTTTGGCACGTTCACCGAATATTATGTTGCGTGATATCAATGCTCTCTCTCAGAACGATATTCAAACTTTGCTCAATCAAGTCGATGCTGTAAGTTTGGGAATGGGCTTAGGGCGTGATGATTGGGCAGAACAACAGTTTTTAAGATGGCTTCCTCAAATTAATTTAGCCACACATTTACAAGTGGTATTGGATGCAGATGCATTGTGGTTTTTAGCTGAACATGCGATTGCATTAAGATCGAATACTTATCTAACACCGCATCCAGGTGAAGCGGCTAAATTATTGAATTGTAGTGTGAAAGATATTGAAAATGATCGGATTCAATCCATTTACGAATTGCAAAACAAATATTCAGGACAATGGGTACTCAAAGGTGCAGGTAGTTTGATCCTTGATGATCGGTTATGGATTTGTACTGCTGGGAATGCAGGAATGGGAACAGGTGGTATGGGTGATGTTCTTGCAGGAATGATTGCTAGTTTAAAAGCACAATTTGCTGAGAAAATTGCTTTGCATGAAATTGTGACCTTGCATGCATTAGCAGGAGATTATCTTGCACAACAAGGTCAGCGCGGTTTACAGGCACAGCACATGTCAGAGGCTGTTTATTATGTTGTCAATCATGCCAATACATAACAATTTAGAGGGTAAAGGGTAGCATGATATGAAAGCTGTTAGGCTCATTATTAAAGGCAGAGTGCAAGGTGTAGGCTATCGTCGTTGGTTTGAGAAAGAGGCGATTCAACTCAATCTAAAGGGTTATGTAAGAAACTGAGTAACAGGAGAGGTTGAAGCTGTCATTATCGGTGAACAGCAAGCTATTTTAGCCATCATTCATCATAGTTATATCGGCCCTTTACATGCCCAAGTTGAAAATATTCAACAGGTTGAAATAGAAGTTGACTCGAGTTTTAATGATTTTAAAATGATTCGTGATTTATTTTAAAACGATGTTGAATATATTGCTAAAATTATCCCAATCAATGAAATCCATGTTTATCATTACAATGAGCAACAGCAAAAATATATTCGAGTGAAATAAAATGATTGATAAGTATTTGATAGTAGGAATTGTTTTTGTAGCGTGTATTTTGCTGATTATTTATACGCAACTTGATGGCCGTAAAAAAGAAGATAAATCTTTGTCATTTAAGGAAAAATTACAAAAGGAATTTCCAAGTTATACAATTATGGAAAGAAATCAAAATCTGATTATTTGCCGAGAAGGTGGTAATCCGCGTATCCCTGAAGAATTGGTTTTGATTCGAATAGATCCTGAACAAAAGAAGAATTTGCGTAATTCGGGTAAGATGCTCATCGCAACTTATGCAAAACAACCGAGTATTCGTGAGATTCGAAAAGACACCGCCAATTATCTTTGAATAATTTAAGCTGAAGTTGAGTGGTTCTATTATTGGAAAAAATTCTGGGAAATATTATGGTTTGATATCTGCCAATTCTCTCAATACTTTTTGATTGCGGATATCAAATAGATACCATTTATTTTCTCTTTGAAAGGCAAACTGTTGTTGGTCTTCTAAATGTGAAACTTTTTGAATATCAGTATAAAGATACTGACCTAAATTATTGAGTAGTCTAAAATATTTTTTTAATGGGTTTAATTAGAATTAAATCATGGCTTAAAACTCTTAAATAATTCGGATAAAGTAACCCTAAAGCGTGTCCCTGGCCTGAATAAAATTCTGCTCGAGGTGATTTTTCTTTTAAAACGTATAAAAAATCATATTGATAGTATTGAAAAGGAAGCTCAGAATTTCCGAAAATAACGTTTAATGATCGATCTAATACCGTGTATTTTTGATCTTTTAAAACTTGAACATAACCGTTAGGAAAACATTCAACCTTTGAGTAAATGGTAGGTAAGATTTCGGTGTTGCTCTGTAGATAGATTAAGCCTACTGCAGAATTCTTTACAGCAATGAAGCGGTGATAGTTTTTATCATCCAATTGTTCAATATAATCCCATTCAGTTGGAATAATAATTTCGCCAATAGTGTTAATGATTCCATACTTTTCATTATTGATTAAAATACTGTGGCCATGCTCACTAAACCAATAAATATAATCATAAATTGCTTCAACAATGATTTTATTTTGATAATCTTTTAGTCCATATTTGTTATTGTCTTTAAATATATGTGCTTCTGAATGATTAACTTGTCCTATTTCAAATAATTTCCATCCATATTGAACATACCCATGTTCAAGCATGTCTAGCCATGTGTTGAATGACTGTTCAGTTAATAAGTCATTTAAAAGCACTAAAGATTGAATTTGCATACTTTGATCAAATAGAGACTGTATTTCAATAATTTCTTCTGCTAAATCGGCAGCTTGTCTAACATAAGAATTTTCATTAAGATCAAAAACATCTGCGGCATCTAAATAAAATACTTTTCCTTCAAGGCTACTTAAATAGCTTAATATGCGATGACGGTTGATTTGAAAATTTTCATGTTGCTGTAATTGCAGAATATTTTCTATAAAATCATAAAATTTTTGCAGTTTAGGAAAACCTGCTGCAATGTCTAAATAGATTAAATGTCCATCGACAATAGGATTTTGTAGAAGAGGAAAAAGTAGAAGAGGGATCTCATATTTCCACTCTCCAATACGTGAAATTAATTGGGGGGGTGTTTGGTTGTAAGCATATAAGTTTATTCTGTGAGACATCTTTTTATATAATTTAAATCAAATATAGCAATAGCTTAACATAATTTTGATTAAAAGCTTTAACGCCTTCTACTGCTGTTGCGACTTCGTCCACGTGCCATACCACCTAAAGCATTGAGTACAGCAAGTTTACTCATACTGCCCGAAGCATGTGCATGGCAAATTGCAGCAGCCAAAGCATCTGCTGCATCGGATTGTGGTTTGATTGAAAGATTGAGTAATTTCATCACCATCATTTGTACTTGTTCTTTATCTGCTGCTCCATAACCCACCACAGACTGTTTAATTTGACGGGCAGTATATTCTGCAACTTGTAAATCTAAATTCACTAAAGCAGCTATAGCAGCGCCACGAGCTTGACCCAGTTTTAAAGCAGAATCAGGATTTTGCGCCATAAAAACTTGTTCAACCGCTGCCTCAGTTGGGCCATGAAATTTGACAATACGATCTACACCAGCAAAAATTCGTTTAAGACGTTCAGGCATTTCCGTCGTTTCAGTTCGAATCGTTCCTGCATCGACAAAAGATAATTTTTGACCGTCTTTTTTAATGATGCCATATCCAGTTAAACGAGAGCCGGGGTCAATTCCAATAATTAAAGACATAATGTTGCTGATTAGCGATAGTATTTCAATTATATGATTACACAGAAGAAATGTAAGTATAATTTTCAAACTGTTGTACTATCATTAAACAAATATCAATGAATATAGTGGGTTAGAGGGTAGTGTGGTATTTAAAAATTTGGATTTAACAAGGTTTAACCGAAAACAAGTGGTTAAAAATAACCAGGTTTATTGGGTTCACCGTGTGATTTTGATGCTTTATCTTTTAGGTTTGATTTTTCTTGGTATAGGAATGCTCAGTAAATTCGATTTAGATGCATTATCAGCTTATCTTATCCTAGTCGCTATATTGGGTTGGATGTTTTATTTACATTATGTTGCAGCACATGAGTCCGCGCAGGGTACAACTAAAGGACGTAATACCTCACGGTTTATTGCACTTATCTTCTTGTTTTTCTTTCCGATTGGAACTGTAATTGCAATTTATCTTTTTTATAAGACTTCTGATCTTGAGTGGCAAAAATAAAGATAAATCTACGTTTAACTTCAGGTTTGCCCTTTAAAATTTTTTAAATGCCCCTATAAATATTAAAAGCTAAGAATTTTCTTATAAATTTGGAAGATTTTTAGTGAAAATTATTTTTATCTTAGAGATGAATTTTTCTTAATGAAATTATTTCCCATTATTTTAATCGGTATCATATTAGAGATCCTTGTTTGGATTGGCGTTGCTCAATTCATCAGTGGCTGGTATGTGTTTTTTTGGTTCATCATTGCTTTTGTGATTGGTATGAGCATCGTACGTTCGAGTACAGCAACGATAATGCCACAGTTACAACAAATGCAAATGACAGGGCAAATGGGTGCAGATGCATCTGTGACTAAAAAGATGGCGTTTGCATTTGCAGGTATTCTGTTAATGATTCCGGGTTTAATTACAGATGTCTTGGCATTGTTGGTTCTTCTACCACCCGTACAAAAAATGATTCAAAATGCTGGCATGAAATTCATGGCGAAAAAGCAACAAGCCATGATGAATAATATGATGGGTGGCATGATGGGCAATATGGGAGACATGGGCGGAGCTCAAGGTCAAAACCCATTTGCAGATTTAATGCGTCAAATGCAAGACATGCAAAATCAACAATCTGGTGGACATTCTCGAAATTCAACCATTATTGATGGTGAAGCGCATGAAGTTGAGCCTGAGCGTAAGCAAATTGAGCTTAAAGATGTAAACCAAAAATAATTACAGATTAATCAATTTAAATGAAGCTGGGTCGAAAGACTCAGCTTTTTTTATGGAAATAAATTCTGAGAAACTTCTAGATAATTCATTAAGTGATGATGATCAAGCTGTTGATCAGTTGGTATAATCACAACGATATAGAGCAGAAAATATGTAAGTTTTAATTATGTCGATATTATTGACCATTTGTGCACTACATTTTGTTGCTCAACTTAGTCCCGGGCCTGATGTTCTTCTTGTTGCAAAAAGTGCTGCCTCAACTACACGAATCAATACCTTAAAGATCATTTTAGGGATCTCTGTTGGCGTTGTGATATGGGTAACGCTGACATTGTTGGGTTTTACCGTTTTATTGGAGCAATGGCCGTGGGTACAGCAAGTGTTGATGCTCATTGGTGGGTTTTTCCTTGCGAAAATGGGTTATGCCATGTTGAAAGGTGGGATTAATCATCTAAAACAAAATACAAATTTAGATGGAGTCATAGAGCAACAACCCAAGAATTATTTTTTATTGGGATTATTGACCAATCTTGCCAATCCCAAAATTGTGATTTATTTCAGTAGTGTCTTTTCATTGGCATTGAGTTCTGCTGAAGGAATGAATATAAAACCACAATTAGCAGTGATTATTCCTATTCAAACTTTTTTGGTATTTAGTTTTCTAATGATGATCATGTCTGTTCCAAAAATTAAAATACTTTATCAAAAATCAGGAAGTTATATCGACATTGTGTCGGGAAGCTTTTTCTTACTTTTTGCTGTGTTTTTATGGGTTGATGTTTTCAAAATGTTTTAATCTTTTGAGCTTTTGATTTCAATGTTTCCATGGTTTAAATCTATTTGAGCAACTGTTTCCTCAATCTGAGCTTGAGCATTCTCAACCTGCGGATGCTCTGTTATTGCATAACGATACGGATCTAAAGTCGTAATGTTGTTTTCAGAATGGGAATATTTTTGACTACGATTGGCGCGTTCTCGTAGACCGCCTTTTTTAATAAGCTTTACCAAAATAAACTCCAAAAATCAATTTAAGATTATATAAATTATAACGTGAATTTTTGTTTAAAAGAACGTTGAAGATAAATGAATTAACTTTTAAATTATTTAATTTTTGATTAATTTAAATACATGTTAAATATACAATTTTATGGTTTATTGTCGTATTTAAAAATAAGGCTTGTTTAAATGGTTTGATCATGTAAACTAATAATAGGGTTTAAAAGTTACATTACGTTAACGGATATAATCGTAATGTAACAAAGAAAAACAATAATAGGTCTTATAGAAAGGAGAGTTTTTATGATCTTACAATATCACTGCGCTTGTTGCGATGAGGTCGTCGCTTCTACTGATAAGGTTTGCCCAAAATGTGGCTCACAACATATTAGAAGCCCTTACGCTGCATGGATTTTCTGTATTCTAGCGTGCTTGATTGTTGCGATCAGTTTTAAAATAGGGCATATTTTTATTAAAAATCATCAAGTTGAAGCACCTGTTCAAATTTCATTGTTAGAAGTGTTACAGCAAGATTCTAAATCCAATCGTTGATTATTTTGAAAATAGTCACTTCTTTGGCTTTTTAGCAAAGATGATGCATTTTTTATGCTTTGAGAAAGTACTGTAAAAACCATTAAGGTTGTTTAAATAGTCTAAAAGTAAAAAATCATTTAACTAAAAACAAAAAGCTCGCTTAAGCGAGCTTTTTGTTTGCAATGTATTTGTAAAAATTACAGGTTGGCAGAAGCTTTAAGTGCTTCAACTTTATCTGTTTTTTCCCAAGTAAATGCATTATCTGAACCTTCACGGCCAAAGTGTCCATAAGCAGCAGTTTGCTTATACATTGGTTGAATAAGGTCAAGCATACGCGTAATGCCATATGGACGTAAGTCAAAATGCTCACGAACCAATTGGATGATTAATTCATCAGACACTTTACCCGTATTAAATGTATTGATCGAAATAGAGGTTGGCTCAGCAACACCAATTGCATAAGACACTTGGATTTCACATTTATCAGCAAGTCCAGCAGCAACAATATTTTTTGCCACATAACGACCTGCATAAGCAGCAGAGCGGTCAACTTTAGATGGATCTTTACCAGAGAAAGCTCCACCACCATGACGTGCCATACCACCGTATGTATCGACAATAATTTTACGACCTGTTAAACCACAGTCACCGACAGGCCCGCCAATCACAAACATACCTGTTGGGTTGATGTGGAATTTCGTACCAGCATGGAACATTTCAGCAGGAATGATCTTTTTAACGATTTCCTCAACCACAGCTTCTTTTAAGTTGGTTTGAGAAATTTCAGGATCATGTTGAGTTGAAAGTACTACAGCATCTAAACGAACAGGTTTGCCATTTTCATAAGCAAAAGTGACTTGGCTTTTAGCATCTGGGCGCAACCACGGAAGGCTACCATTACGACGTAATTCAGCTTGCTTTTCCATTAAACGGTGAGCATATGAAATCGGTGCTGGCATAAGCACATCAGTTTCACGGCTTGCATAACCGAACATTAAACCTTGGTCACCAGCACCTTGGTCTTCAGGCTTTTGACGATCAACACCTTGAGCAATCTCTGGAGATTGCTTACCAACCATATTGATCACAGCACAAGTTGAGCCATCAAAACCTAAGTCAGTATGGTGATAACCAATACCGTTTACAGTTTGACGTACAACTGTTTCGAAATCGATATTTGCAGTTGTTGTAATTTCGCCTGCAAGGACTACCGCACCAGTTTTTACTAATGTTTCACAAGCAACCCGTGCAAAAGGGTCTTCTTTTAAGATTGCATCCAAAATAGCGTCACTGATTTGGTCCGCCATTTTATCAGGATGACCTTCGCTTACAGATTCAGAAGTAAAAACAGCATACTCGCGCATGAAAGTCCTATCGCAGTAATTTATAAAGACGCGATATGTTACATCGACTTGGACTTTTGGACTAGCTAAACCTGACCAAAAAGAGTGAATTTCTTTCATTTAATTGGGAATTTTACTCATATAGACATCAAAAAAAATGATAAAGATAAAAAGTAGCCGATTATTTTAGGGTTTAAGTTAAATTTTAAGTTTGTAAAAACACAGGAATTTAAATGGATAACGGTTTTGTTGCGCTAAAGTGTCAATCAATCTTGTTGTGATATTGAATATCGATCTAAACATGAAATTTATTCATGTTTTTTAATTTTTTTTAGCGCACTATAAAAGTAGAAATTTGAGGTTTAAAAGTGATCGTATTCACAATTTTAGGAATGCATTGAGTTCTTGCTCTAGTCATCAATGTTAGGAGTTTATTTGAGTTTGTATTTTTTTATTCTAAAAGCATGTTGCTATCTATGTATCAGTAAATAATCTTATAAAATAAAACCATACAAAGCGAAATAGCATTGTATGGTTTATTTTGTAAGATATTGATCAGTCTTTAACTTGCTACAGACCTATCTTCCTCTTCATCATCCTCGGCAGAATCCATACCTAATTCTTTGAGTTTACGAGTTAGAGTATTACGCCCCCAACCTAATAATTCAGCAGCATGACGTTTACGACCTCGTGTTTGTTGTAGTGCCGCAACGATTAAGGTGCGTTCAAACATAGGTGTCGCAATGTCTAAAATTTTCATTTCGCCATTTTTAAGCTTTTGAATTGCCCATTGTCCCAATAATTCATCCCAATGGTGTAATGTAATACGATCCACACCAGACGGTATTTGAGTTAAATCATCAGGCTTCTGAATTGGAATTTGCTTTAATTCAGCAGGTAAGTCTTCTGGGTAAACGTCGCGACCTGTGATCATGACCGTTAACCAACGACAAGTGTTTTCAAGCTGACGCACATTCCCCGGCCAAGGCAATTGTTGGATATATTCTTGTGTTTCTGGACGTAGAATTTTCGGGCTCACGCCAAGTTCTTTGCCTGCACGTGCTAGGAAATGCTGTGCAAGCATTGGAATATCTTCAGAACGATGCGCAAGTTTGGGAATATGGATACGAATCACGTTCAGTCGATGATATAAGTCTTCACGGAAGCGGCCATCATTCACGAGTTTTTCTAAATCTTGATGGGTTGCTGCCACAATACGTACATCTACACGGACAGGAATGTGTCCACCAACACGATAAAACTCACCATCCGCCAAAACACGAAGTAAGCGTGTTTGGGTTTCAAATGGCATATCGCCAATTTCGTCTAAAAATAGTGTGCCACCATTGGCCTGTTCAAAGCGACCTTGACGTTGTGTGTTTGCACCCGTAAAAGCGCCTTTTTCATGACCGAATAATTCTGTTTCGATCAAGTCTTTAGGGATTGCTGCCATGTTTAATGCAATAAAAGGTTTACTGCTACGTGGTGAGTGACGATGCAGCGCATGTGCAACCAGTTCTTTACCAGTACCCGATTCACCGTTAATGAGTACAGTAATATGTGATTGTGATAAACGACCAATTGCTCGGAATACTTCCTGCATGGCAGGAGATTCACCAATAATTTCAGTCGATTGAATGGGTGCTGCTTTTGCAGATTCTTGTTGTTGTAATTTGTTAATATGTAAAATCGCACGGTTAACCAATGCTAAAGCTTCATCAATATCAAAAGGCTTTGGTAGGTATTCAAAGGCTCCCGTTTGATAACTCGAAACAGCAGATTCCAAATCAGAATGTGCTGTCATAATGATGACAGGTAAGTCTGGGTAATTGGTTTTTACCTTACTTAAAAAGGTCAAACCATCGATACCCGGCATACGGATATCCGTTAGGATTACATCAGGCGCATTGCTTGGAAGTTGATCTAGTGCAGACTGTGCTTCCTCAAAGCTGGTCACATCAAAGCCTTCTTCTTTGAAAGTCTTTTCCAAGACCCAACGCATTGCACGATCATCATCGATAACCCAGATTTTATTATGCGACATGGTTAGACTCCCAAGGTAAATATAAGCTAAATATTGTTTTTTCTGGAACTGACTGACATTCAATCATTCCGTTATGTTGATGCATGATATTTTGAGCGATACTCAAACCTAGACCTGTGCCTTTAGCGCGACCTGTAACCAGTGGGTAAAATACAGATTCTAAAATTTCTTCTGGTACACCGGGGCCATTGTCTTCAATATCAATGCGAATTGCAGATTTATTCAGCACACCATTTATAGTCACTAGCCGTTGAATACGTGTACGCAAAATCAGTTCAGGCTGATGTTCAGTGAAGAATTCTTTATTTTCAGTCATGGCTTGAATTGCATTGACACTAATATTGAGCATGACTTGAATGAGTTGATCTCGATCAGCCTTTACATCTGGTAAAGAAAGGTCGTAATCACGTGTAATCTTAATTTTCTTTTTGGTTTGATTGACAATAAGTGAGCGAACGCGTTCCAAAGGTTCGTGGACATTCACAGGTTCATAACTTGGTAGTTGACGTGAACCTAGCATGGTGTCGGCAAGGTTTCTCAGGCGATCGACTTCACTGATAATGATGTCGGTAAATTCAGAATACTGAGGATCATTCAAGCTGCGAGCAAGTAGTTGTGTTGCACCACGAATACCGCCTAATGGATTTTTAATTTCATGTGCCACACCGCGAATCAACTGACGAGCCACTTGGTGTTGTTGAATTAGATTTTCTTCTTTGGAAATTTTCAACATACGATCAATTGGATTGAGCTCAATTAAAAGTAGGGGATGATAAGGCTTTCCAGTGTTGAGTTGAGATACAGAATAATCGACATGGCTGTCTTTAAAATTTACATTAATGATCGCTTCACGACGAGTGTAAGCCTGACCTGTTTTAAGCGTGTTATTCAGAGCTTCAAAAGTATTAAAGCTGTCATTTGGTGCATGCAGTAGATTCATTACAGGCTGACCCTCAGCACGTAATAAACTGATATCAAACAGTGCTTCACAGGATGAATTCAGGTAAAAAACATTCAAATTGCAATCGACCAAAAGGATTGCTGTGGTTAAATTATCCACAAGTAGTCTATAATCAATGGTTGGGTATTGATCCATTAGCAAAGCGTTCCTGTCTTAAAATAGTGCAATGGCATCTGACCTCACTGAATATTTCCAACTTACCAAGGAAATTTCATAGATATAAATAATGCTGATATATAGCAAAATACACGCCAACTTTTATTATTTGCTCAGTTTTCTTACATGAATTATAAAAATTGCGCAGAAATCGCCCTTTATCGTTCGCTGAAAGTAATTACAGCCATTAAGTTAGCATATCGGTGTTTTAAAATGGTGCATTTAAATAATTTAATAATTTTTTTGTATTATTTTGGTGCATGATGCAAAGAGTATCGTTTTCAACTATTTTTATCTCTCGAAAAGACATACAATACGCGCATTCTAGTGGAGCGCAGATTCATGAAGTCCCCCAAAGTCGGTTTTGTTTCTTTAGGTTGTCCTAAGGCATTGGTAGATTCTGAACGAATTTTAACTCAGTTAAAAACTGAGGGTTATGATGTAGCATCAGATTATGATGGTGCTGATTTAGTTGTTGTTAATACCTGTGGTTTTATTGAATCTGCAGTACAAGAGTCTTTAGATGCGATTGGCGAGGCCATGAGCGCAAATGGTCGTGTGATTGTCACAGGCTGTTTGGGTAAAGATGAAGACAAAATTCGTAAGATGCACCCAAATGTCTTAAAAGTGACAGGTGCAGCAGCATATCAAGAAGTAATGGAAGCGGTACATCAGTACGTTCCAGAGCCACCAAAGCACAATCCTTTTATAGACCTTGTTCCTGAACAGGGTATTCGCTTGACCCCGAAACATTATGCTTATTTGAAAATATCAGAAGGTTGCAACCATCGTTGTACGTTCTGCATTATTCCAAGTATGCGTGGTGATTTGGTTTCTCGTCCTGTCGGTTCGGTTTTAAATGAAGCACAAGCTTTGAAAAAAGCAGGTGTAAAAGAAGTCTTGGTCATTTCTCAAGATACTTCAGCTTATGGCTTAGATACCAAGTATAAGTTAGATTTTTGGAATGGACAGCCAGTTAAAACCAAGTTTTATGACATGTGTGAAGCACTCGGTCAGCTCGGTATCTGGGTTCGTTTACATTATGTCTATCCTTATCCGCATGTCGATGCTGTGATTGATCTTATGGCACAAGGTAAAATCCTGCCATATTTAGATATTCCTTTTCAACACGCCAGTCCGCGCATCTTAAAATTGATGAAGCGACCAGCCCATAGTGAAAATACTTTAGAACGTTTGAAATTGTGGCGTGAGAAATGTCCAGATTTAGTGATTCGTTCGACCTTTGTTGTTGGTTTCCCTGGCGAAACTGAAGAAGATTTTCAAATGTTGTTAGATTGGTTGCAAGAAGCACAACTTGACCGTGTGGGATGTTTTACCTACTCACCAGTTGAAGGTGCGACTGCAAATGATTTGCCAGATCATGTAGATGAAGACATTAAACAACAACGTTATGAACGCTTCATGGAAGTTCAGCAGGCGATCTCTGCAGCTAAATTGCAAAAACGTATCGGTCAAACTATGACAGTACTGGTGGATGATCTTGAAGATGAGTTCCCAGTTGCAGTGGCACGTTCTTATGCAGATGCGCCTGAGATTGATGGTAATGTATTTGTTGAAGATATTGATAAATCACTGATTAAAGCAGGTGATTTACTAGAAGTTGAAATTACTGATGCAGATGAATACGATCTGTATGCAAAATTGATTCGAGTTAAATCAGTTTAAGTATTTCAGATTTTAGTTAGGTTTATACGAATAAAATTGTAGATATAAGTATTGGAGTTTTGTGATGTTAGATTCTAAAAAACCGCGTTATGAACGTATTTTGCTGAAACTTTCGGGTGAAGCACTTGCGGGTAATAAAGACATGGGTATTGACGCTCAAGTCTTAGATCAAATGTCGTTATCAATTGCGCACTTAGTGGGGTTAGGTGTACAAGTGGGTATCGTTGTTGGTGGTGGTAACTTGTATCGTGGTAGTCAGTTGCAAAAAGATGGTTTAGTTGGTCGTGTAACAGGTGACCAAATGGGTATGCTTGCTACAGTGATGAATGGTTTAGCATTACGTGATGCATTGGTACGTCGTAATATTAAAACTCGTTTGATGTCTGCGCTTCCAATCGGCGCTGTGGTTGAGTCTTATTCGAGTCGTGATGCAATTCGCCATTTAACCCAAGGTGAAGTGTGTGTATTCGTTGCGGGTACAGGGAATCCATTCTTTACAACAGATACAGCAGCGTGCTTACGTGGTATCGAAATTGAAGCGAATTTGATCTTAAAAGCAACCAAAGTAGATGGTGTTTATAATAAAGATCCAAGCAAATATGATGATGCTGTAAAATATGACTTCTTAAGCTTTGATGAAGTATTAGATGAGAAGCTTGGGGTTATGGATTTAACAGCAATTTGCTTGTGTCGTGACCACAATGTTCCATTGCAAGTATTCGATATGAATAAATCTGGCGCATTGCTTTCTGTGGTAATGGGCGAAAAAGAGGGCACTCACGTTACAAACTAATGTACGTGAACTGTAAAGCTCTTTATACTATTGCAATTTTAAGTTATATACATTTAGATAAATAAGTAAGGAAGATCATATGATTAACGATCTTAAAAAAGATGCTGAAGACCGTATGAACAAGTCGCTTGACTCGTTGGAACATGGTTTTGCAAAGGTTCGTACAGGTCGTGCGCATCCATCTATCCTAAACGGTGTTATGGTTCCTTACTATGGTTCTGACGTACCGTTGAACCAAGTGGCAAACGTAGGTGTAGAAGACTCACGTACTTTGTTGGTACAACCATTTGAACGTTCAATGGTGGGTGCAATTGATAAAGCGATTCGTGAATCTGATTTGGGTTTAAACCCAGTGACTGCTGATGCGATTCGCGTACCTATGGCAGCTTTAACTGAAGAAACACGTCGTGATATGCAAAAAGTTGCGCGTAACGAAGCAGAAAATGCAAAAGTTGCGATCCGTAACATTCGTCGCGATGTATTGGGTGACATTAAAGCATTGTTGAAAGAAAAAGAAATTTCTGAAGATGATGAGCGCCGTGCAAGTGATGAAATCCAAAAAATCACAGATAAATATGTTGCTGAAGTTGAAAAACGTCTTGCTGCAAAAGAAGCTGAATTGATGAAGGTCTAAGATTTCCAATGACCACATCTGAAGACACTCATCTTCCAAAACATGTTGCCATCATCATGGATGGCAACAACCGTTTTGCTAAAAAGAAACAGCTAGAAAAGGGTGATGGGCACCGTGAAGGTAAGAATGTCCTTGACCCAATTGTAGAATATTGCCGAAAGGTAAATGTTCAGGCTTTGACTGTTTTTGCTTTTTCAAGTGAAAATTGGAATAGACCTCAGTTTGAGGTTGATTTGTTAATGAAGTTGTTAGAAGAAACAATTCATGAGCAAATTCCACGCATGGAAAAGTTTGAAATATCTTTGAGATTTATTGGGGATCGTAGTCAGCTTTCTCCCGAGCTATGTGAATTAATGTTGCATGCTGAACAAAGGACTGCTAAGTTCAGTAACATGACTTTAACCATTGCGATCAGCTATGGCGGTATGTGGGATATTGCAAATACTGCTCGCCAATTGGCACAACAAGTTAAAGATAATAAAATTGATGTGAATCAAATTGATACTGAAATATTTGCACGTCAAATAAGTTTAGGTGATCTGCCTCCTGTGGATTTACTTATCCGCACAGGTGGAGATTATCGACTATCTAACTTTCTACTGTGGCAGGCGGCATATGCTGAGTTATATTTTACTCAGACTTTATGGCCTGAATTTACAGTGAAAGAGTTAGCGCATGCGTTCAATATTTTTTCTGGGCGTGAACGACGTTTTGGAAAAACCTCTGAACAAATTCAACAAGAGTATATAGAGAATTTATAATGTTAGAGCGGATTATAACCGCATTGGTATTGGTTGCAGTTGTGCTTAGCTGTATGTTTGCAACACGCTCACAATATCCAATGTTAGTGTTAATGATTATCGCAGCTGGAGCAGCAGGTTATGAGTGGTTTAAACTCATGCCAAATGAGTCTGACCATGTGAATAAGATTAAAGCAGCTGGTTTCGGTATCTTAACCGCATTATTTTCTTGCTTAGCATTATATTTTAATGATTTGGCACTCATTCTTTGGAGTGCTTCGATTTTAACGTGGTTGTGCAGCTTATATTGGGTGAAAAACTATCCTAAGTATGATGGTTGGTATAATGTCACTTTAAACATTGTTGGCTTGGTCTTGATTAGTGCCGCCGTTACAGCAATTTTTGAAGTTTGGAAAAATTCACCTTGGTGGTTGATGTATCTGTTCTTGTTGGTATGGGGAGCTGATAGCGGTGCTTATTTTGTAGGACGAAAATTTGGTAAGCATAAATTAGCACCTGATGTAAGCCCAAATAAATCCATTGAAGGTTTAGTGGGTGGAATCATTACAGTTGCAATCGTTATTATCATTGTGCAATCCGTTTACCTTCATTTAACGCTCTCGCAACATATTATTTTCCTTGTATTGTCTATAGTCACAGTATTTAGTTCTGTGCTGGGCGATCTCTTCGAATCGATGATTAAACGTCGTGCCGGCATTAAAGACTCGGGACGTATTCTGCCAGGACATGGTGGGGTGCTTGACCGTATTGACTCATTACTTGCTGCAGCTCCAATTTTTGCAGCGGGTATGTATGTTTTAAAACTTATTGGTGTAGATTTATAGATGTCACAATCTGTTTGTATATTGGGTGTTACAGGTTCAATCGGGCGCAGTACTTTAAAAGTTTTAGAACAGCATCCTGAGCAATATTCAGTTTTTGCAATTTCTGGACATAGCAGGATTCAAGAACTGAGTGAAATATGCAAACAGTATCAGCCAAAATGTGTTGTCGTACCTTCTGATAAAGTTGATGAATTACAACAACTTTTAAATGCCCAAAATATTTCAGATATTGAAATTTTGACTGATGAAGCAGGGCTGATCGCTGTTTCAGAACATCCTGAAGTGGATGTGGTTATGGCTGCAATTGTCGGTGCAGCAGGCTTATTGCCAACCT
Source organism: Acinetobacter piscicola (assembly GCF_002233755.1). GTDB lineage: Bacteria > Pseudomonadota > Gammaproteobacteria > Pseudomonadales > Moraxellaceae > Acinetobacter > Acinetobacter piscicola. Next base: position 670,149 of record NZ_NIFO01000001.1, read on the forward strand.
TGGCGGCAGTGAAAGCAGGTAAACGGGTTTTACTTGCCAATAAAGAAGCTTTGGTGATGTCTGGAGACATCATGCTTCAAGCAGCAAAAACGAATCATGCATTGTTATTACCTGTTGATTCAGAACATAATGCTATTTTTCAATGTCTTCCTCAAAACTATCTACAAACAGAAAGTAATGGTCAGCCGAAACAGGGTGTTAAACAAGTTTTGTTAACAGCATCGGGTGGGCCATTTTTAAATCATAGCTTAGAACAATTACAAACGGTTACACCAGTGCAGGCATGTAAGCATCCAAATTGGTCTATGGGGCAGAAAATCTCTGTTGATTCAGCTACTTTGATGAATAAAGGCTTAGAATTAATCGAAGCGTGTCATTTATTTTCAATTCAAGAACAATTTGTTACAGTTGTTGTGCATCCACAAAGTATTATTCATTCAATGGTTCAGTATGTGGATGGTTCAACTTTGGCTCAAATGGGTAATCCTGATATGTGTACACCAATTGCACATGCACTTGCGTGGCCTGAGCGAATTGAAACACATGTTCCTCCTTTAGATTTATTTGTTCATTCGCAACTTGATTTTCAAGCACCAGATATGCTTCGTTTTCCTGCTTTAAAGCTTGCAAGACAGGCAATGCAAGCAGGAGGTTTAGCTCCTGCTATTTTGAATGCTGCAAATGAAGTTGCTGTGGCATCTTTCTTGCAGCAGCAGATTTCGTTTCTTGATATTCCTCAAGTGGTTGAACATACGCTTAATCACGTTCAAAATGGTTCGGCAGATTCGATTGAAACGATTTTGCACATTGATCAACTTGCACGTCAAGCTGCATCTAAACGTATCTCCCAATTGGAAAGCTGATCATGAGTGTTTTATTTATCATCGTCGCAGCAATATTCTTGCTTGGCCCTTTGATTGCAATTCATGAATTTGGACATTACTGGGTTGCCCGTAAATTGGGTGTTAAGGTTTTGGTTTATTCAATTGGTTTTGGACCAACTTTGCTAAAATGGACCTCCAAAAAATCAGGAATTCAATATCAACTTTCAGCATTACCATTTGGTGGTTATGTCAAAATGTTGGATGAGCGTGAAGGCAATGTCAGTGCAGAAGATGTACCCTATGCTTTTAATCGCCAACCGCCATGGAAGCGTATTGCGATTGTTGCTGCTGGCCCTTTGATTAATTTAATTTTTGCAATTTTTTTGTTTTGGATTTTATTCCTACCCGCACAAGAGCAACTTAATACTCGTGTAGGAAGTGTTTTACCGAATACACCTGCTGCTCAAGTACAAATGCAGAAAGGCGATAAGATTGTTGCTGTAGATGGTATTCAAACCAATACATGGGAAAAACTAAATTATGCTTTAGTTGATCGTGTTGGCGAAACAGGCACAATTGCTGTACAAGCTGAACGAAATGGTCAATTAAAAACATTTGAGTTACCTATACAAAGTTTCTTAAAAGATCAAAGTCAGTCTCCATTTGATGTGCTTGGCTTTACTCCTTATCGTCCACATATTTCTGCTACTGTTTATAAGTTGACGAGTGATGGTGCGGCAATTCGACAAGGGATGAAAGAAGGCGATAAAATTTTAAGCATCAACCAAGTCAAAATGAATGATTGGTTTGATGTGGTGGATGTGGTACAAAAATCACCTGAAAAGTTACTGAATGTAGATGTGCTACGTGATGGGCAAACTGTACATTTACAGGTTATGCCACAGGGTAAACGGGATAATATGGGGAACGTGACTGGAATGTTGGGTGTACAAGCTCAAACTGACAAACTCACAATTCCTGCTGAATATAAACAAATAATTCAATATAATCCTGCTGAGGCGTTGGGTGTTGCAGTCGAAAAAACAGGTCAACTTTCAGCAATGATCTTGAATTCGATAGTGAAAATGGTTCGTGGTTTAATTGGCTTAGATAATTTATCAGGTCCAATTACCATTGCTAAAGTTGCTGGTCAGACAGCGGAAATGGGCTGGCAATCATTTATTTCATTCATGGCACTCATGAGTGTGAGCTTAGGGATTCTAAATTTATTGCCAATACCAATGTTAGATGGTGGTCATTTGGTTTATTACATAATTGAAGCAATTCGTGGTAAACCTGTTTCTGAACAAATACAATTGGTTGGCTTGAAAATTGGTATGGTACTGCTTGGAAGCATGATGCTTCTAGCAATATTTAATGATTTTATGCGTTTATAACGTAATAGTGGATTAACTTACTGGAAAATAATAGGCATGCAGCAATCACATTTATTTATGCCATTGGCACTGGTTAGTGCTATGGCGGCTGTACAACAAGTACAAGCTGCAGATGAGTTTATTGCACGAGATATCCGTGTAGATGGCTTAGTTCGTTTAACACAAAATAATGTTGTTGCACTTTTACCCATAACCAGTGGTCAACGTGTCAATGATGCTGCGATTGCTGATTCAATCCGTGCTTTGTACGCTTCAAACTCATTTGATGATATTCAAGCGTCAAATCAAGACAATGTCTTAGTTTTTAAAGTGGTTGAACGTCCAGTTATTTCTAAAATAAACTTTAAGGGCAACAAGCTTATTCCAAAAGAAGCATTGGAAGAAGGCTTGAAAAAGATGGGCTTGGCTGAAGGTGAAGTCTTAAAGAAATCTGCATTACAGACTTTAGAAACTGAGTTAGAGCAACAATATGCTCAACAAGGCCGTTATGATGCAAATATTAGTGTTGAACAAGTTGCACGACCAAATAACCGTGTAGATTTAGATATTCATTTTGATGAAGGTAAGCCTGCTAAAGTCTTTGATATCAATGTGATTGGGAACACTGTTTTTAATGATGATGATATTAAACAAGCTTTTGCAGTAAAAGAAAGTGGTTGGTTGTCGATCATTTCTCGTAATGATCGTTATGCACGTGAAAAAATGGCAGCAAGCTTAGAGTCATTACGTGCTTTGTATTTGAACAAAGGTTATATCAATTTTGATGTAAACAGCTCAAATTTGAATATCAGTGAAGATAAAAAACATATCTTTATTGAAGTTTCTGTAAAAGAAGGTGATCAGTTTAAATTTGGCGAATCTAAGTTTTTAGGTGATGCGCTTTATAAGCCTGATGAACTTAAAGCACTGCAAATTTATAAAGATGGTACAACCTATTCACAAGAAAAAGTGAATGCGGTGAAGCAACTGTTACTACGCAAGTATGGTAATGCAGGCTATTACTACACAGAAGTAAATGTAGTTCCTGAAATTAACAATGAAACGCATACAGTTGACTTAAATTATTATATTAATCCGGGACAACAAGTTACGGTTCGTCGTATTAACTTTACTGGAAATACCAAGACCGCAGACGAAGTATTACGTCGTGAAATGCGCCAAATGGAAGGTGCTTTAGCAAGTAATGAGAAAATCGATTTGTCGAAAGTGCGTTTAGAACGTACTGGTTTCTTTAGTAAAGTTGATGTTAAACCTATTCGTGTGCCAAATGCACCTGACCAAATGGATTTGAATGTTGAAGTTGAAGAACAACATTCAGGGACCAGTACTTTGGCAGTGGGTTATTCGCAAAATGGTGGTATTACATTCCAAGCAGGTTTAAGCCAAACTAACTTCTTGGGGACTGGTAATCGTGTAGCAATCGATTTATCACGTTCTGAAACGCAAGATTATTATAACCTAAGTGTTACAGACCCGTATTTCACTATTGATGGTGTCAGTCGTGGTTATAACTTGTACTATCGTAAAACTAAGTTAAATGATGACTATAACGTAAATAACTATGTAACAGACAGTATTGGTGGTGGTTTGACTTTTGGTTATCCAATTGATGAGAACCAAAACATTAGTGCAGGTTTTAATATTGACCAAACTAAAGTCACCACAGGTGCTTATGTTTCGACTTATGTACGTGATTATTTGTTAAAGCATGGTGGTAAAGCAAAATCTAGTACAGATTATTGTCCAGGTGTTTATAAGTCACAAGAAACAATTGATAAGGCATTGGGAAAGACACCTCCTACAACATTACCTGATGATTATGCATTAGCGAATAAATGTGTGGACGGAGATAAAAATACCGATATTCCACTGGGTACTTATGATAATGCATTTGAAGGTAAGTTCTTAACGTATAACTTAAATTTAGGTTGGTCTTATAACACGTTAAATCGCCCAATTTTCCCAACCAATGGAACTTCACATCGTGTAAATGCAGAAATTGCATTGCCGGGCAGTGATGTTGAATACCAAAAAGTGACTTATGATGCGCAAACCTATTTCTCATTAGGTCGTGATTTCGTATTACGAGGTTATGGTAAGTTGGGTTATGGTAATGATCTGCCATTCTATAAGAACTTCTATGCAGGTGGTTTTGGTTCAGTCCGTGGTTATGATAACAGTACACTTGGACCAAAATATCCAGGTGTGACATATAATGCAACACAGACCAAAGATTATGATCCTGAAGAAGTCGGTGGTAATGCATTGATTCAGTTCGGTACAGAATTGGCATTACCTGTTCCATTTAAAGGTGATTGGGCTCGTCAAATTCGCCCAGTATTATTTGCAGAAGGTGCGCAAGTCTTTGATACTGATTGTGGTACAGCAACTGGTCCACTTTACTTAAATGGTTCAACCACACCTGTAGATGCGAAGCAATACTGTAAAGATAACTACGATTTTGATTTGAGTAATATGCGTTATAGCGTGGGTGTTGGCTTTACATGGATTACCATGATTGGTCCACTTTCATTAAGCTATGCATTCCCATTGAATGATAAACCAGGTGATCAAACCAAAGAAATTCAATTTGAGATCGGTCGTACTTTCTAAGTACGATCCTTCTTGGATTTAATAACAGCATAATTAAGGAACAAATATGAAAACAATGAAGATGGTTGTATTGAGCTTAGGTCTTGGTCTTGCTGAATTAACCCAAGCAGCAGGTTTTGGTGTGGTTGATTTAGAAAAAGTTGTAGAAAGCAGTACTTATTTAAAGCAACAAAATGCGAGCCTAGAACAATCTGTTAAGCCGCAAACTGCAAAACTTGAGCAAATCACGAAAGATATCGAAGCGTTAAAACAAAAAGCGCAAGCTCAAGGTGCAAATGTTCAGCAAATCAATGCCCAATATCAAGCGAAAGTGAATGAATTTCAAACTATTCAGCAAGGCGTACAGGCTAAAGTTCAAAGTACAATTCAAAGTACCAATGCCGCGTTTGAGACTCGTGTGAAGCAAGCTGCTGAACAATTGCGTCAAGAAGGTGGTTTAGATTATATTTTGAATAAAAATTCAGCACTTGCATATGACGCAAAGAACGATATAACTGCTAAAATGATCCAAAAGGTTAATGCAATTAAATAATCAATGAGATCAAACTATTTCCATCTCGATGAATTAGCTCAACTTGTTCAAGGTGAGCTAATTGGTCAATCCGATCTTGCTCTTAATGGTCTAGCAAGTTTAGAACAAGCGCAGGCCAATCAAATCGCTTTTGTGAATGGCGATAAACATTTGAGTGCTGCACAAAACTCTAAAGCAGGCGCTTTGATTGTTACAGCTGAAATAAAAGAACAGTTAAATAATCATCAAAATTTTATCGTCGTTGCCAATCCCTATCTTGCCTTTGCTATTTTAACCCACAAGTTTGAAATTAAAGTCAGCAAACGCGGTATTGAAAGCACAGCGCAAATTTCGTCATCTGCAATTATCGCAGATGATGCCTATATTGGTCATTATGTAGTCATCGGTGATGATTGTGTCATTGGTGCAAATACGATTATTCAATCACATGTCAAAATTGATGACGATGTAGAAATTGGTAAAGATTGCTTTATTGATTCACATGTAACGTTGACCGGTCAAACAAAGATTGGTGATCGAGTCCGTATTCATGCCAATACAGTGATTGGTGGTGAAGGTTTTGGATTTGCGCCTTATCAAGGTAAGTGGAATCGAATCGCTCAATTAGGTTCGGTTCGTATTGGCAATGATGCACGTATTGGGTCAAATTGTAGCGTCGATCGTGGTGCTTTGGATGATACAATTATTTCAGACGGTGTCATTATTGATAACCTTGTGCAAATCGCACACAATGTACAGATTGGTGAAAATACAGCGATTGCTGCCAAGTGTGGAATTGCGGGTAGCACGATCATTGGCAAAAACTGTATCCTTGCTGGTGCTGTAGGTATTGTCGGACATATTAAAATTACAGATAATGTAACGATTACAGGAATGTCAATAGTCACAAAAAATATTTCTGAAGCAGGTTCGTATTCTTCAGGTACGGGACAATTTGAAACAAATCATTGGAAAAGAACAGTTGTTCGCTTAAGACAATTAGCAGATGTGCCATTGACCAAATTGGTAAAACAAATGGATCATATGCAGACTCAAATTGAGTCCATTGAATCAACTTTAAAATCGCGTAAATAATTATGACTGAGTCTACATCTCTACCTTTTACGGTTCCTGAATTACCTATGCAAACTCAAACGATTCGTGAGTATTTACCACATCGTTATCCATTTTTGCTGGTTGATCGTGTAACAGAAGTTACAGAGAATGGAATTGTCGGGTACAAAAACGTTTCAATTAATGAAGAGTTTATGCAGGGGCATTTCCCTGGTTATCCTATTATGCCTGGTGTTTTGATCGTTGAAGCGATGGCACAAGTTTCAGGTGTATTAGGGTTTATTATGAATAATGAAAAGCCTAGACCGGGTTCTTTGTTTTTATTTGCAGGCGCTGAAAAGGTACGTTTTAAAAAACAAGTCGTTCCTGGTGACCAACTCGTGCTAAAATCTGAATTACTCATGCAAAAACGTGGCATTTACAAGTATTTATGTACTGCTAGCGTTGACGGCATGGTGGCAGCAACCGCTGAAATTATCATTTCTCATCAGAAATTAGAGCAGGCATGAGCAATAACGATCTAATACACCCAACCGCTATTATTGACGCATCGGCAGTAATAGCATCAGATGTTCAAATTGGTCCATACTCAGTTATTGGGCCACAAGTGACTATTGGAGCAGGCACCAGGCTCCATTCTCATGTTGTGATTGGTGGTTATACACGTATTGGACAAAACAACGAAATTTTTCAATTCGCCAGTGTTGGTGAAATTTGTCAAGACTTGAAATATCAAGGTGAAGAAACTTGGTTAGAAGTCGGTGACAATAATAAAATTCGTGAACATTGCAGTTTGCATCGTGGCACAGTTCAAGACCAAGGACTGACTAAAGTGGGAAGCAATAACCTGCTTATGGTGAACACACACATTGCGCACGACTGTATCATTGGCGATAACAATATTTTTGCAAATAATGTTGGTATTGCGGGCCATGTGCATATCGGTGATTTTGTCATCGTGGGTGGTAACTCAGGAATTCATCAATTCTGCAAAATTGACTCATACAGCATGATTGGTGGCGCTTCACTGATTCTTAAAGATGTTCCTGCTTATGTGATGGTGTCTGGAAATCCTGCACATGCGTATGGTATGAATGTTGAAGGTATGCGTCGTAAAGGCTGGTCTAAGAAGGTGATTCAGGGCTTAAGAGAATCATTTAAATTGATCTATAAAGAGAGTTTGACGACTGAACAAGCGATTGAAAAAATCCGTCAGGATATTCTTCCAGAAGTTGAAGAAGCGCAATTGCTGATTGATTCGATATTGGAATCTAAACGTGGAATTGTTCGTTAATTCTGTTATTGAATAAGCAAGCTCAGGTATTGATCATAAATTTTAGTAAAGAAATTTATGAAAATGTAAGCTGTACAAGTTTATAGATTACGCTCAAATACTGGGTATTCTGTATTTAATATTAAAACCGACTGAAAGCAGTCGGTTTTTTTTATGACTTATTTAAGATAGTGAGTGTATTCTCATGCAGTATTGGGCATTGATTAAACTCAGAAAATTTTTGTATTTCAGTTTTTAATAGTTCGAAGAAATGCCTTTGATCTACAATGTTATTTTCTAAATGTAAGCTTAAAATTTCAAAGACCTTTTTAGTACGATGCGCTTTGCAATCTATACGTCCAACCAGTTGGTCGCCATATAAAATTGGTAGGCAAAAATATCCATAAATACGTTTAGGTTCAGTCACATAACATTCGATTTTATAATCAAATTTGAATAGGGAGTTTAAACGATCTCGATGAATCACAAGATTATCAAAAGGTGACAAGATTTTCACTTTAGCTACAGGAACTAGTGTTTGGTTTAATGAAGTGCTGTTCACATAGTAATTTTGCCCATCTATATTCGTTAGATTTGTAATCAAGCCTTCTTCAAGATACTGGTTTAAAGCTTTTTGCATCGCTTCACGAATATCCTTTCCCGTTTTCAAATGTAGTAATTGTTTTAAAGTAAATACACCATGTGCTCTAAGTGTCGTATTCAATAAATATAAAGCATATTCGTCCAATGAAGGCTTACGTAGATCTAGTCTATCAGGTAGGCATGATTCTGTAAGGCTATAGACTTTTTCCATGCCTATGCGTTCGCTGATCATTAAATCGCCTTGCATAAAGAGCTGATCAACTGAACGACGGGCGAGGCTACTATTCCACCAACCGCCTGTATTCTTTTTATTTTCTTTATCAATGTCTCGTAGCCGGATTTTTCCTTCAGCCTTTGCTCGAATGAGGATTTCATTCATCAGACGTTGATCACCACTGTTAAAATACCGATGTTTTCCATCACGTACTTTTTCCATACGAAGAAGTGCAAAGCGATAATCTTGGATAGGTAAATAAGAAGCTGCGTGATACCAATATTCAAAAATTTGTTTTTGTTGAACTAAAAGATTGAGATGGTTTTGGTCATAATCTGCAACACGACTCCATAAAATATGATGGTGCGCGCGCTCAATGACAGAGATTGTATCGATTTGCACATAACCTAAGTGTTCTATAGCTTGATGGGTTGCAGACAAGCCACTTCCAAAGGAAGACGGTGTCATTAAGCCTTGGTGTTGTAAAGCTAAACGTCTTAGTGACTCAATCATAGGTAACTCTATACTAAAAATTAAGATTTATAGATCGATTAAAAAGACTTAGAGGTGTTGATATATTTTTTGAATATGAAACAAAATCAAGTGTATCAAAATAAATCGATTCGTCAAAGTTTCTTTGTTGAATTGATTGTGATTCTAAAGTTGTCAGCTTACAATCGCATAAAATCCAAAAGATTGGGAATATGTATGTTGCAAGATTTTGTAGAAGAGCAGAAATTAGTCTGTGAAGAGTTTGATTCTAAATATATTAAAGTGAATGAAACCGATTTAGTGGCAATTGCTAAACATACCTTAAATAAAGAGCCAATCGTTGGAATACGCAAAAAGCCTGATGCTGAAAATGTATCGTGGTTTATTTATGGTGGTGAATTGGAAGAAGGTAATGATTTCTTTGAAGTGATTACTGTAAAAGAACTTGAAGATATTTTTCCAGACGCAATTCCGTATTTGTCTTTGGAAGAAGGTTTTAGATTTATGATTGATGCTGATGATTACGAAGATGTTTGGAAAGCCGATATTCTGTAATCAATGACGTGTTAATACAAATATTCAAACTTGTGGTGTGAAATCAATATGAAAAAAATGCTGTTGGGAATATTGGTGATATTTGTATCTGCACAAAGTTTTGCTGATCAAATGACACAGAAATTGACACAAGATGAATATAATAGAAAAATCCAAGAATATACAGATCAAGTCAATGCTACCAAACTGATTTTAGATGAACCAGATTCAGTTACAGATGCTAAGCAACAGAAAGAGGCTTTTTGTTCACGTTTAGAGGCTTATCAGAACATATCCATGATTTCAAAAGAAAATATTCAACTTGATACAGCGAATATGATGTTTGTGATAGCAAATAACTTTTTAGAGCGTCAAAAGCAGAGTCTTGAAGCATCTGGAATGACCAGTTCGGTATTTTGTTCATCTAAAGCAAAATAATGTGATATATTTCACATTCTATGTCGTAAAATGACATAAAACTGGCGCAGAATGACAAGATGAAAATCAAATAACTATAAATAATAGCAACATGAAGCAATACTATATTATTTGATTTTCCCTGGTCTGAATATGTGGTTTGTTTTAATGATCAATTCTAATTTGATCAAACCCCAAGCCCGCTTTTTAGCGGGTTTTTTAATGATTTAGATTGCTATAACAGAACAGCTTTCAAATAAAAAGTTTGGTATGATTTTTAGCCATTATTATTGCCAACTTTCTAGAATCTGCTGACATTTCATAAATGACTTGTGCTGTATCCAAAATGTGTTAGTTAGAGTGATTCATTTAAAATAAAAGAGATCGTATGAATTCTCAAAACATTAGCGATACTGAAAATCTACAGCAAGATGTGGCTACAGAGCATAGTCAAGAAGAACTGGGTCAAGAAGAGCAAAATCAAAAGCATACTTCAGATTGGACACCAGACATTGATATTGCCGCTGTCGGTGAGGTGATCGTAGGTTTCTTAGGGAATTTATTAGATGGCATGTAACGCTTTAAGTTTCATGCTATTGCCAAAAAATTTAGGAGGGTGAAGACAGACGAATCCATCTTCATTGTGTTTAAGTTTTCAAATTTTGAAGTTTTATTCCGCGAGCAGTTTATTTAAATCCTTTGGTACACCTTGCTGACTTTGAATTTCTCCTTTGCTGTCTTTCCAAATCAGTGCAGGTGTTGCATAGAAACCATATTTATTCATCAATTCTGCATTGAAATCCAATTTATCTGACAAATCTTTAGAAAGAACCATCGGCGGTGTCTCTTTAAGCTTAGATTTTCCATTAGAGAGATTGTATTGCTTAAAAAATTCAGCAGGGTTTGGGTTATCCAAAATAATTGAAGCCTCACGCTTACTCGATGGTCTGATGATACCCACCAGAATATGACGTAATTGAACTTTACCTGAGTCTACATAAGGACGTGCTTGTTTCCAAAAAGTATGGCAATAAGAACAATTAGGGTCATTGAAAACATAGATAATTTTCTCAGCATCAGTTTTTCCATCTTGAATCCATGTTGATTTTTCAAGACTTTTCCAAATTTCATTAAGTACAGCACCTTTTACATGGGTATTAATCGCTTGTTCTGTTAAGTTTTGCCCAGACTGATTAAATAAGTCGCCAACCAAATAGTATTTCTGATCTTTTGAAATAAAAACAGTCGAAGGATATTCATCTTTAAAACCTGTCCAGCCGATTAACCCTTCGGGTGCATCAATTTGTTTAACAAATGTATAACCTTGTTTTTCTAACTTATTTTTTATCAAATCCACTTCTGCTGCAAATGCAACATGATTTGCCAGTATTCCAATGGTAAAAAGGCCTAAAGTTTTCAATGGCTTCATTTGATTATTCCTAGTGTGATATCATTTTTTGAAGATAATGATCCAATGCTGCATGGGTGATTTCTCCCATATGTGATTCAACAAGTTGACCTTGAGCATTGAAAAATAATGTACTGGGTAATCCATACATTCCAGTTTTTTGTGCTGTAATACTATTGGCATCCAGTAAAACCCAATTTAAATTTAATGCATGTTGTTGCAAATAAGCTTGGACTGTTGCTGCATCTTCAGATTGATTGATGAAAACAAACTGGACATTTGGATAAGTTCTTTGAGCTTGATTCAATACAGGCATTTCACGGCGACATGGTGGGCACCAGCTTGCCCAAAGATTAATCACGGTTGGTTTACCGGTGAATTGAACCAGTCCAACCTTTTGTTGTTGTAAATTACGAAGACTGACTTTTGGGAATTGTTGGTATTGCAAAATCGTTTGCTTATGAATATAGGTGCCTGAAAGTGAAATCGTAGTAAAAATACTCAATAAAATAACCAAAAATAATTTTTTAAGCTGATGATTTTTCCAAAATATCCATAAAAAAGCGCTGACTATTCCTGAAAAAAGATCAAAGCCTTTGTCCTGAATTTTTATAATTTCAATTAGATGTTGCAGATAAATATCCAAATTTAAGATAACAAATCCAATACGTGCACAGACTAAGCCAATTAAAATTGCAGTCCAAATACTGTCTTTAAAGATAACCCATTGCATGCTGTTGATTGTAAAGCGATGACGAATATATTTTCCAAGTAGTAAGGCAACCGCAATTGCAACGGTGAGGATGATTAATCCCCACGGTAGCATGATTGGGCCTAAATGTATGGCTTGTGCGCTAATCATGGCACAGTTGTTTGTTGATGGAGTTTCGCCACTTGTTGAATCAATTGTGTGGCAGTGAATGTACCTGTAAAACGTAATTCACGAACTTCTTGGCCATTTTCATTTAAAAATAACATGGTTGGAGGGCCTAAAATTTCATGTTGTTTGAGAATGAGGTCTTGTGATTCATTATAAGTGGTTAAATCCAACTGAATTAAAGTGAAATCCTTTAATGCATCTTGTACGTCTACACGAGGAAAGACTTCTTTTTCAATTGGTTGACATGCTACACACCAGTCTGCATAAACATCGATAATGATGGGTTTAGCCAATTGTTTTGCTGAGTTTAAGGCACTTTCAAGCTCATTCGCAGTGGTGACTTTTTGCCATGCGAGGTGCTCTGTTTGGCTATGCTGAATTTGATATGCAGAATAGCTTTGCTGGATATTCCAAACACTGGCAGCAAGGCTAAGCAATGCAATGAGGATTAAAATACTCTTATTAACCACTTTCTCACTGTCACGTAATGCATTGAGCAGATAGATTGCGAGGGCAATACATAAGATTGCGAAGATCGCGTAATACAATGTAGAAGCCAGCATTGGTCGGATAAAATATAAAGCAACCATGAGCATGACAAAACCGAAACTCACTTTAATTCGATCCATCCATTTACCGGGTTTTGGCAGTAATTTTGAACCAAAAACACTGGCTATAAAGAGTGGTAAACCAATACCTAAACCAAGGATAAATAAATATAAACCGCCTAGAAATGCACTTTTCGATTGTGAAACAAATAATAACGCACCCGCCAATGGCGCACTCATACATGGGCCTACGATCAGTGCTGATAATGCACCCATCGCAATAGCACCAAAAATCGTACCTGCTTTTTGATTATTTTGTAGATTGTTGAGCTTTTGACTCAGTGCTTGAGGTAGATTAAGTTGGTATAAGCCAAATAGGTTGAGTGCTAAAACCACAAAGAGAATAGCAAATAGTGAAACAATCCAAGGACTTTGAAACCAACGTTGAAAACTATAACCAATTTCAGCAACCACAATTCCCATAATCGCATAGACAACAGCCATACTGACAACAAAACTCAGTGCGATCACAACTGCTTTATAGCCTTTGGCACGCTGAATAATGATGCCCGAAAGGATGGGAATAAGAGGCAATGAGCAGGGCAAGAACGCAAGTAAAATGCCTAGACCGAAAAAGATGAATAAATTTAAAATTAATGAATCTTTAGATAGTAGCTTAAAGAAAGATTGATCATCATTCCATTGTAATGACGTTGTATTGTTAGTTTTACTATCTTCAACAGCTTTGGCATCAGTTTGAATGGTATTTGTAATGACAGTGCTTGAGTCTGTAGACTCATTTGCAATGGCTTCGCTGCTTGAACTTGTTGCAGAATTTTCTAAATTTTTGGCTTTATTTTCAGTTAAAATTTTCTGCTGTTGATTAACGGCTAAATCCGTTGCACTATCGGAATTTTGTTTATTCAACGTGTTTTGTGCTGTTGTATCTGTGGATGGTTTAAGTAATGAGTCTGCGCTGTTATTAAGTAAATTTTTAGTTGCAGTATTACTTTGTGGAAAGAGTCCGTCTGCATCGGTACGGATAGTTTTGCGTTGTAAGGGATAGCATAGGCCATCCGCTGAGCAGCCTTGATACATGACTAAATAGTTTGAATTGGGTTTAACCTGAATTTGGCTAGTGACTTGGTCATAATGAACTTCCGTTTTACCGAAAGTTGGATCATCTTTTATATGACCTTTGGGTAGGCTGAGCGCAATATTTTTGTTATTTACACTGACTTTAAATTGATCATGGTAAAGATAATAATGAGGTGCAATCTTCCATTTGAGTTGTGCTTTATTCGCAGTAATTGATTCGGCAGACAGCTGAAAGGCTTGATCTGGTGGTAAAAAATCGGCATTCGCTAAAGCAACCGTATTCACTGTATTAAAAGCCAATACAGAAATGCTCAACGCATTGAACAATTTTTGCAGCTTCATAATTCCCAATCTTGGTTTCATTTAAAGTCATTATCCATAATTTCAGATTAAGAGAACATTAATCTGAGTTTTTCTTTGTAGAATAGTGTACTGAGTGTTTGGGGAGTGTGCATGTTTATTTTACTGGTAGAAGATGATCCGTATATTGCAAAAAGTATTTGTCTGTCTCTACAACATCTGAATTTTTCAGTTGAGCATGTGACCACAGCCAAAGATGCAGATTATTTTGTTAAAAATACTGCGGTGGATTTATGTCTTTTAGATTTGGGTTTACCTGATCAAGATGGATTGGTGTTACTTAAAAATTGGCGTGATCAACATATTCCAGTACCTGTTTTAGTTTTAACGGCACGTAATAAAACCCAGCAGTGTGTCGATGCATTGAATTATGGTGCAGATGACTATCTTACTAAACCTTTTGAATTATCAGAACTTATTGCCAGAATTCACGCATTGGCAAGGCGTCATCGTGGGTTTGCATCGAATCAGATTCAACAAGGAAATTTAAAAATAGACAGGGCAACTCAGCAGGTGTTTTTGCAAGATCAAGTGTTGAATTTATCTAGGCGGGAATACACATTGCTCGAAATTTTTATGATGCATCCAAATCAAGTGCTAAAGAATGAAATATTGATCGATAAGGTTTATGGTTTCCAAGACAATATTGAAAGTAATGCATTAAACGTTCATATTTTCCACTTAAGGCAGAAAATAGGTGCGCAGTTTATTCAAACGGTTCGAGGTGTTGGATATTTGTTTCATGTTGCGCTAGATGTGTGATGTTTAAATTATGAAAAATTATAGTTTGAAATGGCGGTTAGTTCTGAGCATTACCTGCGCTTTTATTCTCGTATGGGCGGTTGCTTTTGCTTGGTTGTATTTCAATTTAGAAAAGAAAATGACGGAAACGCTTGATGAGCGTCTGTCGGCTTCAGCACATATGGTGGCTCGTTTACTCAGTCAAATTCCTGCTGAACAATTAGTCAAGTCTGCAAAACCGATGGTCTCAGAGTTGAGCCAGCAAAATCTAATCGCTTGCGAAGTCACATATTTTGGTTCAGATGTCATTATTAATCATCAAGTTGTGGCACGTACCAAAGGTGCACCTGATGGATTGGCGAATCGAGCTGAGGGTTTCAGCACATGGATTCAAAATGGTACAGAATGGCGCAGTTTTGTACTTAAAAAAGATCAATTACAAGTGGTTGCTGCCGAAAAAATTATCCTTAGAAATTCATTGCTTACTGAAATTCTTCAATCGATTTTATATCCACTTATTTTGACTTTGATTCTTTGTATTATTTTAATTTTATGGATTGTTAAAGCTGAGTTTAAGCCGATTGAAAAAGTCACCCAATCATTGAATAAGCATCAACTAAATGAGACGCACGAACTTGAGTTTTTATCCAATCTAAAGGTTGAAAGTATTCCCAATGAAATTCAACCCTTTATTGAAAATATGATTGAATTGGTTACACGTTTAAAAGAAAGTTTAGACAATGAAAAGAATTTTAGCGCTTATGCAGCACATGAGTTGAGAAGTCCTTTAACTGCAATCAAAACCAATGTGCAATTGAGTAAAATGATTGCTACACAACAGCAAGAAAATGGACAGAATACTGAAATTATTCATATTCTTACAGATGCTGAAAATAGTATTCTACGTTACCAAAATTTATTAGAGCAATTATTAATTTTAAGTCAAACAGAACATCAACAGAGTTTATCTATTGAACCAACCGATTTAAACAGATTAGTGCATGATGTTTTGACCCAGCTACAACCGCATTATCCTGAAATTTATAGCCAAATTGATTTAGATGAAGATTCATTTACTGTAATTGATATGTCATATACCGCGATGATGATTGTATTGCGAAATATTATTGAGAATAGCTTTAAGCATTCGAAAAATTTGAATCAGCAGAACCCACAAAAAATTAAGATTTTTCAAAAAGGACAACAGCTTTATATTCAAGATTTTGGTATCGGCTTAGATCAACAAGAATTAGCTTTGGCGACGAAAAGATTTTGGCGTAAGGATTCTTTACAGCAAGGTTATGGTTTAGGCTTAGCTTTGAGCCAAATCTTGTTAGAACAACAAAATTTTCAGCTTAAATTTGAACAAAGTCAACCACAGGGTTTAACGGTGATTATCAATTTTCAACCACATTGATCCACAATTGTAAATACTACCCATGATGAATACATCCAAATAAAAATAACTTTACATCAGTCATTTGATTGAATGATCGTTAGATGACTGATGATTCAATATGATCACCTTTAAGTTTGATTACTTTGAAGAAAAAGCAAGGTAGAATTGTGCTTTAGATTCAATTTTTGAAAAGGAACTGTGCGTCGTTATGAATTATAAAAGATCCTCAGTGATGGAAGAAAAGATGCAGCAAAATCGTGAGATGATTTTAAAATCTGCACGTGAGTTAGTTGCACAAGGAGGATTCAAAGATGCACAAATTCAAGCGATTGCAGATCGAGCAGGGATTTCGAGTGGTTTGGTTTATCGTTATTTTGAAAATAAGAATCAAGTGTTGATTGAAGTATTAAATGCAGCGATTCATATTGAAGTCAGTATTTTAAATGATATTGCACATACTGAGCAGACTGCTATAGAGAAATTACATCGGGCTGTAACCACTTTTGTCAAAAGAGCAATGAATAGTCCACGTTTATCCTATTCTTTATTGTTTGAACCTGTCGATCCTACATTCGAATTGGAACGTTTCCAAAGTAAGCAGTTGATCAAAGAAAGTATTATCAAAATACTCACGGAAGGACGACATTCAGGTGAGTTTATTTTTGAAGATTTGAATACTACAGCACTTTGTATCGTCGGTGCGATGACATTTGTGGTCATTGAGCCTTTAAGTATTGCAAAAACCAAGATGTTTGATCAGACTTATAAAGAGTATTTTGTTAAACAAATTGCTGATTTTTGCCTACAAGCGGTTAAAGTAAAACATCATTTAAATTAGTCTTGTACCAAACGGTTTGTAAAATAAAATTTTATAAATTCAAATTGTTAAAGATAATAATCATGTTTAAGTTCAATATAAGCAGTGCAAATAGAGATTAAAGCATGGCGAAAGATTTTAACAATCTCATGGTTGTTGATGGGTACGATGAACATATCCGTAAACTTATTCCGGGCTATGAACTCATTCATTTACAAGTACATGCATTACTAGAAACTTATTTAAACCTACATGCACATATTTTGATTGTCGGTTGCGGAACAGGTTATGAGTTACAATATTTATTAGAACAATTTCCTACATGGACTTTTACTGCAATTGACCCTGCGCGCAATATGCTTGAAAAGGCACAAAATCATATTCAAACACTCGCATTATCAGATCGTGTCAATTTTATTCATGGTGACACTTCGATTCTCAATTCAAGCCATGAAAAGTTTGATGCAGCACTTGCGATATTGGTTTTACATTTTGTTCCTATTGAAAATAAAGCTACTTTTTTTCAAGAGATTGTTGCGAGTTTAAAAGCAAAAGGGATATGTATAAGCGTTGATTTAACTCAAATTGAGATTCAGGAAGAATTAAAAATATTAAAAAGTATGGCTTTAAAAACAGGGCTTTCAGAAAAACAAAGCCAAACCATGATTGAACGTTTAAAGCAAGATTTTCACTTAATCAGTGCTCATGAAATATTAGCGCTCTATCATCAAATAGGTTTAGAACAGACAAAAATTTTTACTCAAGTGCTCAATTATTATGGTTTTATTGGGTTTAAAGTGTAAAAGACTGAACGTTTATTTCAGTCTTTTACAGCGTGCTAATGTTTTGCAATCTAGCAATTAAGAAAGTTATTGAGCTTCTTGCGGCAAATTCATTTCATATAAATGTGCGAATGAAGTCAGTAAACTGAGTGCCTCATCAGATTGATGAATATGAATGGCTTGATTTTCAATAGAGATTAATCGCTCAGCAACAAAGTATTCTAAAAGTTGATCAATTTCAGCTTGAACTTCCGAACCGTCCCATTTTAAATAAAATTGTTTTTGAATATGAACATAATGCTCAAAAATCAGATCAAGTAATTGATTTTGTTCAATAGTGAGCTGCTCTTGCTGTGATCGATTCTTCAATATACTGGCGATCAAAGCAGGCAAAATAAAGGTATGGATAATATTATTACTAAAATATTTTAGAAGCGCAGCTTGTGTATCTGCAACTTTGATCCAACGCTCATTATCATGTTCAATAAATTCAACTTGTTTAAGTTTCAATGCATATTGAATAATTTCATGGTTTGAAAGTGCTGTAATTTTCATTCGATCATCATAACGATGATATTGAAGTAAATTACGGAATTGTTCTAAGCGCAATAGTACCTCACGCTCTGAAAGTGCATGTGTCGGTGCATTTAATAAAACCAAAGAAATTAAACTCACAGGATTTATTACCACTGCTTTGTTAATATTTTCAAGGATTTCATTTGCGACATCATTAATTGACGTTTTTACAGATTCAGGTAGTTCATCTTGTAATGCAACATGCTTAGGCGCTTGATTCTTATTTAAAATATCATTTAAAAATACAGGCTCACCAAAGTTGACATGCACAACACCAAAAACTTTTTCAATCTTTTGAATAGATTTTAATAAACCAAATAGAGATTCAGCTTGTTTTTTCTGTCCACCTAACTCTTTGATATACGAAGAACCTTCCATAAGTTTTTCATAACCGAAATACGTTGGAATAAACACAATCGGTTTACTATTGCCACGTAAATGACTCTGAATGGTCATGGCCAGCATACCTTTTTTAGCAGGCAATAATAATCCAGTGCGAGAACGACCACCTTCAATAAAATATTCTAAAGGCGTATTTCGGCTGAGTAAGCTATAAATATATTCTTTAAATACAGAAGTATAAAGTGCATTACCATTAAAACTACGGCGAATAAAATAAGCACCTGCACCGCGCATCAATTGTCCGACTACAGGCATATTTAAATTAATTCCTGCTGCAATATGTGGCACCATCAAGCCACGCTTATAGATCACAAAGGACAATAATAAATAGTCGATATGGCTACGATGGCAAGGGGTGTAAACGATTTCATAGTCTTTAGCAAGCTCACGAACAGTATCAAAATGATGAACCTCAATGCCATCATAGAGTTGAGTCCATAATTTGGTCAGTGCAATTTCACCAAAGCGTAAAGTCGAATATGAAAAATCTGAAACGATTTCATCTAAATAACCACGTGCCAAAGTTTCCGCAGCATTGACACTGATTTTTTTATGAATACTTTCTGTGAGAATGGCTTGTTTAATGGCTTCGCTCGTCATCAATTTGTTAATCACATTGCGACGATCTGATATGTCTGGCCCTAAAATCGCTTCTTTATATTGATAAAACGATTTATTTAACTCTGTCACTACAAAGTGAGCAGGTGCAAAGTTTGGTGCAATTTCAAGTGAACTATTAATTAAACTTCTGAGAGAAATAGCTTGATGAAATTCGATATAATTTTCACGACCATATAACGTGATATTAATTGCTTGCTTAATGCCTGTCGGTTTTGTCCAAGCATCTGCCATCAGTGCTTTATACCAGCTGTCTTCGTTTTCAGGTGCACGACCCCATAAAATCGTGACAGGAACCAATAAAACATCAGCTTCAGGGTGTTTAAGCAGATATTCCACTAAGCGAATTAATTTATCTGGATAATAGGCTGAAGCATTGGATTTAGTGGCTTCAAGCGTTAAGAAAGAGTCATCTTCTTGGTAATCGCCTATCGTTAAAGGCGCAAATGCAGGGCTTAAATTTCTTTTCTCAGTTTCATTATCAATCAATACTTTGTTTGATGTTGAATCATCTTGAATAACATAGCATATCGGAAAAGCATTTGACGTATCACTATTCACTGTATTTTCAAGTGCTTGTGTATCACCCAAAATTTGTGGGGAAACAATTTTATCTAGAATTTTTTTGGTGAATTGACGATAAAATTTTTGATAAGCATTTGTTGCCATGTGATTCTCAAAATATTTTTAATAAGGTTATTATGCTTTAAATCTTATACAGATGTGCAAGCAGATTTGATGACAAATCAGTCAAACAGTTGAATAATAAACTAAGTTTATGATTAATAGGTATAAACATTTCACTTTTGTATATAACTAAATAATGTCAGTTCGAGATAAACTCTGATGTAAGCTATTGAGAAGATTGATCAGGTACAGCGGAGTCTTATCGTTTAAAGTCAAATGTAAGGATTAACCTTCGGTTCGGCCTACTTTTCTTTCGGGAAAAGTAGGCAAAACCATTTGTCAGTCGCGAACTCGACAGATACCATCAAGTACCTAATATATTGCAAAAACAGTATATTGTAGATGTAGCCCGGCCTCGAACAATGCGACTGACGTTTCCGCGTATCATATAGTTGGGAATATATCTTATCCCGAACTCAGATTAAATATTTTTAGAGAATATCAAACATTCACAAAAAAGCGCTATGATAGGATCGATATTACTTACTTAAAAATTCAAGGAAAGACTATGGCGACAGATCCAAACTTCCCGAAAACAGAAAATCTTGGTATTGCAGTATATAGCAATAATGCAGAGGCAATTGGCAATACACCTTTGGTACGAATCAATCGTTTGATTACAGGTGGCGCTACGGTTTTAGCGAAAATTGAAAGTCGTAATCCTGCATTTTCAGTTAAAGACCGTATCGGCGCTGCTTTAATCGCAGATGCGGAAGAAAAAGGTTTGCTTAAAAAAGGCATGCACATTGTAGAACCGACCAGTGGTAATACAGGCATCGCATTGGCATTTGTGGCAGCAGCAAAAGGTTATGATATTACATTAACCATGCCTGCAAGTATGAGTATCGAACGCCGTAAAGTGCTGAAAGCATTGGGAGCTACTCTTATTTTAACTGAGCCTGCAAAAGGCATGAAAGGTGCTGTTGATGAGGCTTCTCGTTTAGCAACAGAGCAACCTGAAAAATATTATTTACCGCAACAGTTTGAAAACCCAGCCAATCCTAAAATCCATGAGACGACTACGGGCCCTGAAATCTGGGCGGCTACAGGTGGCAAGGTCGATATTCTCGTTGCAGGCGTGGGTACGGGTGGGACGATTTCAGGTATTTCAAGTTACTTTGAAAATGTGAAGAATCAACCTATTTATTCTGTTGCTGTAGAACCAGCAGACTCACCAATCATTGGTCAGACTAAACGTGGCGAGACTTTAACACCGGGGCCACATAAAATTCAGGGTATTGGCGCAAACTTCATTCCTAAAAATTTAGATTTGGATTTAGTCGACGAAGTGATTGCGATTGGAAATCAAGAAGCAATTGATTTTGCACGTCAAAGTGCAATTCAAGAAGGTATTTTTGTCGGAATTTCTAGTGGCGCTGCTTTAGCTGCTGCATCTCAATTGGCTGCGCGTCCTGAAAATGCAGGAAAAACCATTGTGGTGGTACTTCCAGATGCAGGTGAACGTTATTTATCTTCAGTCTTGTTTGAAGACATTTCAGCAGACTAAACTTACAACAGGCTAACTGAATAAAAGTGTAGATCAGTAAAAGCTTAGAATATCTGTATGAATAACAGACCTATCAACTTCTAGACATTTAGAAGATGATAGGTCTTTTAGTATTTAAACCTAACGTCAGTTCGGGATAAATTTTGATGTAAGTTGTTGAAAAGATAGATCAGGCACAGCGGAGTCTTACCGTTTAAAGTCAGATGTAAGGATTAACCGTCGGTTCGACCTGAGAGGTATTACCTCGCAAGGCTTTCGGGAAAAGTAGGCAAAACCATTTGTCAGTCGCCAACTCGGCAGATACTATCAACTACCTAATATATTGCAAAAACAGTATATTACAGATCTTACGGAATATATTCCTCATGCCTCGAACAATGCGACTGACGTTTCTGCGTATCATATGGTTGGGAATATATCTTATCTCGAACTCAGGTTAAACCTAGTTGTATTTAGATTTAGAGTCGTATTAATTGATCATTAAACAACAAAATCATTGTTTTAGATTGGCTAAAAATAATAAATAACTCTTCGCTACTTTGCTTGGTGATTCCAACATTGGTAAATGGCCTGTATTTTCCATAATGATGATTTGCGACTGTGGCATCAATGTTTTGATTGTTGCTGTGGTTTTTACATCAAGCAGTTTATCTTCTTTACCCCAAATGACCAGTGTTGGAGTTTTGACAGTTTTTGCACGTTCCTCAATTGGATCTGCGACAAGTTGAGCTGAAATTTTACGCTCCAAAGTTGCATTTTTGATACTGTCTTGAGCAAATTCTCTCAGCATCATTTTTGGAACAAAAGGAGGATTCGTCATCACCACATCATAGAGTTTTATATAATCTTCTTCATTTTCAATAATCAGCGGATTTTTTCCCGTTCCAAAGTTTGTAAAAATAGGCATTCTTGGAACACTCCAAAAACCACCAGAATCAATTAACAATAAGCTTTTGACTTGATTGGGATATTTCGCTGCAAATGCGATGGAAATATGTCCGCCCATAGAGCTACCACCCAGATGAATTTGTTGTAAATGTAATTGTGTAATGAATTGATGCAGTCGAGTGGCTTGGGTATCTGAATCGTATTGTGCATTGTCAATTCTACTCGATTCTCCAAAACCTACGATATCTGGAAGAATGACGTGATATTTATCAGTGAGCTTACGTACAAAACGGGTAAAGTTATCTTTATTTGCACCAAAACCATGTAATAAAATAATAGTTTCATGCTTTGGATCACCCGCTTCAAGGTAGACTATTTGCTCCCCAGTGCTCAACACAATTTGTTTCTTTTCTAAGCCTGAAACTTTGCGTTCAAGATTAACCGCAAACTGAGTCGTATTTTGTGTATTAAATTGGGCACATGCAGTTAAGCCAAACATCAATATGCAGAGCACAATGAAAATATTGCGATAAAAGCGTTTCTTATTCATTTTTATTCCTACAAATATTAAACCCAGACAAGAAACTGAAAGGATTTTTTATTGAAAATATATTGTCAATTTTAAAGTGCGTAATCTAGCACGTTTTAATGTTTTGTAGGGGCTTACTTGAATAGTGGAGAATTTATTTGATAGCCGTTCATATTTCTTTAGGTTCCAAAATCAATAAATGATGGAACAGGATAGATATTGATTTAAAAATCAAATAGGTTCAATAATATCAAATGATTAAACGTTGTATAACGCTAAGGTTTTATTATGGCAATTTATTTAATTCGTCATGCAGAAAGTGTCGGCAATGTAAATGGGCGGACTGCATCACATGCGAGTATTGAACTGACAATCGAAGGGCATGAACAAGCAAGAAAACTTGCCACTCAATTACCATATGCAGATCATGTGTATATTTCATCATTTATAAGAACAAAACAAACAGCACATATAAGAACAAAACAAACAGCACAACCGATTCTTGATCGTGATCAGCGCGAGCCTGAAATACTTTCAATTGAAGAATTTTCTTATTTGTCTGATTCACGTTGTCAAAATACGACATTAGAAGAAAGAAAACCGTGGGTAGATCGTTATTGGAATGCTTTAGATGTGGATTATATAGATGGAAATGATGCTGAGTCTTTTCACGCATTTTATCAACGGGTTATTACTTTTAAACAACATCTTTTCACTATTCAATCCAACTTTGTGGATAGAAATTTAATGGTTTTTAGTCATGGTCAATTTTTAAAACTTTTTAAAATGTTGAATGAGCAAGAAAGAGCATTATCCGCATCATTGATGTCAGATTTTAGATATGAAATGTTGCACCATCCTATTCAAAATACAGAATATTTTATTTTCAATCAATAAAATTCAAAATTGGAAGATGCATGATCATTCACTTATTTTAATTATTCAAAGAGCGTGCCCATGCTTTTTTGAATAATAATTTTTGAAGTCAGCTCGGCTTTAGATCGAACTTCTAATTTTTTCATTAAATTGGCTTTATGAACTTCTACGGTGCGATGTGATAAATTGAGTTTTCGTGCAATTTCTTTACATGTAAATCCGTTTACGATCAATTGGGTGATTTCAGACTCACGTTGTGTGAGCTTTTGTTTAGAAGTCGGGGCTTGGTCTTTGCGCTCAAAATGCCACACCATCAATTTAAATGGATCTTCAGGGGTTAGGGTTCTACCATGGGTATGTGTCCAAAATAGTTCTCCATTGCGATGCTGCATAAAGCGTTGGTCTGAATAAAACTGACTTTGCTTTTTGAGTAAACTCTGCAAAGCATCATTTCCTACTTTTTCATAGTCTTCGATACTCGGAAATATTTTAACGATTGAGTGATCGACCAGTTCTTCACGTGTATAGCCGAACAAATTGGCAAAAGCTGGATTCATTTCAACCATGTGCCGATAGCTGAGTACAACGATTGGTGCAGGGCAATATTCAAAAGCGAGTTGGTTATAATCCATAATAAGCATCCATTCTTAATATAAGAATAAATATAATGGAATGGCATAAAATAACAAGTATTAAAATATTTTAAAATTCATATTTTTTGGTTTTGATCTATATAAAATATACACTTTAGATTAACTAAAAGATTAAGTACTTAAGTATAAAATTATTTTACTTTAGTCTAATGAATTTTGATTAATTGTTATAAATTATTGTTTATTAAATAAAAATAAAATAATTAAACTACTTAAGTAATTAAGTATATTGACTGTTTTTTGTAGATGATACAAATTAAGACCAAAGATAATTTGTATTTATTCTTTATTGATAAAGTTTAAAGATAATTTATTTATTATAGTCAGTCTACTTAGCTAAATAAGGAAAGAGCATTAAGTTATTATATTTGAAAATTAGGATTGATTTTTAAATAGATGATTCTGTGACTGAAATTCTAAAAATGGAAGAGGTGTATTATGGATAAGATACAAGGATCGAACCCTCAGAAAGGAAAGTCTTCACATCGACTGGCTGGTGTTTCCAGTATGGTGGGTACAACCATTGAATGGTATGACTTTTTTATTTATGGTGCAGCGGCAGCGCTCATTTTCAACAAATTATTTTTCCCCAATCTTGATCCATTAACAGGTGTATTAGCTGCTTTTGCAACCTATGCAGTTGGTTTTATTGGTCGTCCGCTTGGTGGCATCATTTTCGGACACTTTGGCGATAAAATTGGTCGTAAGTCAATGTTGTTACTGACTTTGGTCATGATGGGGATTCCAACGGTTCTTATTGGTTTATTGCCTACGTATGAAAGTATTGGTTATTGGGCAACCTTCTTTTTAGTCATTCTACGTTTTGTGCAAGGTATGGCCATGGGCGGCGAGTGGGGCGGTGCTGTTTTGATGGCGGTTGAACATGCGCCAGAAGGCGGTAAAGGTTTTTGGGGCAGTTTACCACAAGCAAGTGCTGGTGGCGGTTTAATGCTCGCGTCTTTGGCACTGGGAGCAGTGTCTTTATTGCCTGAACAAGCATTGTTTAGTTGGGGCTGGAGATTACCATTCTTAGCCAGTATTTTACTGTTGGCTGTCGGTTGGTATATTCGTGTAAAAGTGCCTGAGTCTCCAGATTTTGAAAAAGTGAAAGATCAAGCTCAGGAAATTAAAGTACCTGCATTACAAGTATTTAAAAACCATCCACGTGAATTAATAACGATTATTCTTGCACGTGCTGCTGAAAATGCATGGTTCTATATCGCTTCAACATTTGCCTTGGCTTATACCACGACACAATTGGGTATTCCACGCTCTGATATTTTATTTGCAACGATTTGTGGTGCATTTTTAATCATGATCATGACGCCGTTATGTGGACATTTATCAGACAAAGTCGGGCAACGTAATATGTTCATGTTTGGACTATTTATTCTCGCACTTTACTGTTACCCATTCTTTAGCATGTTAAATACCAAAGATCCTGTATTGGTTTGGACTGCAATTGTATTGGCGATTGGTGTGGTATTCCCAATCATGTATGCACCTCAATCACAGCTTTTCGCAAGACAGTTCCCTGCGGAAATCCGTTATAGCGGTATTTCAATCTCAGTACAGTTCGCAGGTGTGTTGGGCGGTGGTATTGCACCTTTGATCGCAACTAAATTGCTCAGTATCGGTCACGGTAGTCCTTATTTAATCACTATTTATATAGGCAGTATGGCTGTGATTGCAATCTTTTGTACTTTCTTTATGAAGCGTGATGAAAAGTCTTTGTTGAGTAAACAATATCTACAAAAAGAAGTTGGGGAATCTTAAAGCTAACTTCTTTAAATCCAAACATTTAAATCAAGCATTATTCAATTTAGCGACATTTAACCTCAGGTATTGATATGAATATTTCCTTTATTGGTCTCGGAAATATGGGACTTCCTATGGCCAAAAATCTGCTCGAAGCACAGTTTAATGTGACTGGCTCAGATTTGTCCCAAGCAGCTTTAGAACAGTTTAAAAGTTACGGTGGCACAGTTGCTCAAGATCAACAACAACTTGTGGAAAATGCAGATGTGATCATCACCATGCTGCCAAGTTCTGAAAGCATGAAAAACTTCTTTTTAGGTTCAGAAGGAATTTTAAAGCAGTTAAAGCCTAAGACCTTAATTATTGATTGTTCTTCTATCGCTGCATCCGTCAGTCGTGAAGTTGCATTGGCTGCTGAGTCTTATGCCGTTGATATTGTTGATGCACCCGTTTCAGGCGGTATTTTGGCAGCGCAAGCAGGGACATTAACTTTTATGGTGGGTGGTTCTCATGAGCAGTTTGAAAGCGCTAAACCAGTTCTTGAAAAAATGGGTAAAAACATTTTTCATGCAGGCGAACATGGTGCAGGCCAAATTGCAAAAGCGTGTAACAACATGCTGCTGGCCATCAATATGATTGGTACAAGCGAAGCTTTGAATTTAGCAATACAACATGGGCTTGACCCGAAAGTTATTTCAGAAATTATTCAAAACAGTTCGGGGGCGAATTGGTGTGTTGAAAAATACAATCCCGTTCCAGACGTTTTAGAAAATGTACCTTCAAGCAAAGGATATGTTGCAGGCTTTATGACCGATTTAATGCTCAAAGATTTAGGGCTTTCTATGACAGCAGCCTCTGAAGTCAGTGCGACTGTCACTATGGGTGAACTCGCAAAAGATATTTATCGTTCGCATAGCCAAAATGGTCATGGGAAAACAGATTTTAGTAGCATTTTTAATTTAATTTCACAAACTTCATAAGGAAAATGAACATGAATAATATGATCGGACATTTTATTTCAGGACAGCACATTACACAGACTCAAAATTCTGGTCCAGTTTTTAATCCATCTACGGGTGAAGAAATTGCGCGTTGTGCTTATGCAGATGTTGCTGTAGTCGATCAAGCTGTTCAGGCTGCAACATCTACGAATGCGAAAAAATGGGCAAAGGCTTCACATGCAACACGTTTGCAAGTTTTATTTAAACTGCGTGAATTGATGATTGCGAAAACGGATGATCTTGCAGAAATTATTGGTCGTGAGCATGGCAAAACCATAGCAGATGCAAAAGGCGAAATAGGTCGCGCGGTCGAAGGGATTGAATTTGCATGTAATGCCCCACAAGTCACCAAAGGCGAATATGCGCGTAATGTTGCAGGTGATATTGATGTGTTTTCAGTACGTGTCCCTGTGGGTGTGGTTGGTTGTATTACACCGTTTAATTTTCCAATTATGATTCCTGCTGTGATGATGGCAATGGCAGTTTCAGTTGGAAATAGTATCGTTTGGAAGCCTTCAGAAAAAGTACCTTCAGCTGCATTATTCTTTGCAGATTTGTGGAAAGAAGCAGGGCTTCCAGACGATGTATTCAATATTGTTCAAGGTGATAAAGTTGCAGTAGATGCAATGTTAGAACATCCAGATATTGCAGCCATTAGTTTTGTCGGTTCAACGCATATTGGTGAATATGTCTACCAAAAAGGTACATCACACAATAAACGAGTTGCATCATTCACAGGCGGCAAAAACCATATGGTGGTGATGCCTGATGCAGATTTGGAAGCTGCTGCGAATGCTTTTGTATCGGCAGGTTTTGGTTCGGCGAGTCAACGCTGTATGGCTGTTTCATTGCTCGTTCCTGTTGGTGAAGAAACGGCAAATCAATTACGTACACTCATTATTGAAAAAACAAAGGCATTGAAAATAGGGGCTTACAACGACCCAACAGCAGATTTTGGCGCAGTCATTTCAGCACAATCACAGCAATCTGTTTTGAAAGCAATTGATCAATGTGTAGCAGATGGTGCAGAGCTGTTGTTGGATGGTCGTGCATATGAGCATCCACAGTATAAAAATGGTTATTACATTGGGCCGACTTTATTTGATTATATTTCTACAGATATGGATTTTTATAAGCAGGAAGTGTTTGGCCCAGCGCGTGGTATTTTACGTGTAAATAGTTTAGATGAAGCAATTCTCGTGACCAATAGTCATGAGTTTGGTAATGGGTCTGTGATTTTTACCCGTGATGGAAAAACAGCACATCGTTTCTTTATGGAAGTTGAATCAGGGATGATCGGTGTGAATGTTCCTGTTCCTTTACCAGTAAGTTATTTTAACTTTGGTGGGTTACGCCGCTCTAAATTTGGTGAGTCACATTTATATGGCCCAGATGCAGCACGTTTTTATACCAAGTTAAAAACGGTATCTCAAAAATGGCCTGAGCCAGAAGAAAGTGACCAAGCAATCTCATTGGCTTTTAAAATCACTTAATTCTGAATAACGTCAGTTCGGGATAAACTTTGATGCAAGTTATTGAAAAGATAGATCAGGCACAACGGAGTCTTACCATTTAAAGTTAGATGCAAGGATTAACCTTCGGTTCGACCTACTTTTCTTTCGGGAAAAGTAGGCAAAACCATTTGTCAGTCGCCAACTCGACAGATATCTTCAAGTACCTAATATATTGCAAAAACAGTATATTACAAATGTAGCCCTGCCTCGAACAATGCGACTGACGTTTCCGCGTATCATATAGTTGGGAACATATCTTATCCCGAGCTTAGGTTAAATATTTTTATTTGTTTAAACACCGTCTATTAAATATGCTTAATGGGCGGTTTCTGTATAAGAACGAGTGGTTGGGAAGGGTTTAGAATCTATAAACCAAGCATGTTTTTTGAAAACTTGTATTTTTATTTGAGGAAACTAAGAGTTCATTTAATAAAATATTAAATGAACATAGTGTATTACTCATCAATGATTTGATGACTTCGTATGTTCAAAATCATATTTTAATTGTCCACTTAGATTGTAGCCTTTTAGAGCACAACCTACTGAAACTGAATGATTTAAGCAACTTCCGTATCAGGTTTTTCCTTTTTGGTTTGTTCAATCAAAAAACCACCTGTTTGTCTTTGCCACAATTGAGCATATATACCATTTTGAGCAACAAGTTCCTCATGTGTACCTTGTTCAGCAATATGTCCTTGGTCTAAAACAATTAAACGATCCATTTGTGCAATGGTCGATAAACGGTGAGCAATTGCAATAACGGTTTTGCCTTGCATCAATTCATCTAAACTCGATTGAATTGCAGCTTCAACTTCTGAATCCAATGCACTGGTTGCCTCATCCAAAATCAAGATGGGTGCATCTTTCAAGAATACCCGTGCAATCGCAATACGTTGTCTTTGACCACCTGACAATTTAACGCCTCGTTCGCCTACATATGCGTCAAATCCAGTACGTCCACGCAAATCTGAAAGTTGCGGAATAAATTCATCTGCTTTAGCTTTACGCACGGCTTCAAACATTTCTTCATCTGTTGCATCTGGACGACCATATTTAATATTTTCAGCAACAGTACGATGTAGTAATGACGTATCTTGAGTGACAAGGGCAATATTTCTACGCAAGCTGTCTTGGGTTACATCTTCAATATTTTGATCATCAATGATAATTTTACCGTGATTGACTTCATAAAAATGTAGAAGTAGCTGAATCAGTGTCGATTTACCCGCACCTGAACGTCCCACAATCCCAATTTTTTCACCTGGTTTTATGTCTAAGTTAAAGTGGTCAATCACATTCTTGTCATTATAGGCAAAGCTGACATCTTTAAATTGAATATTCCCTTTAGCAATAACCAAGGGTTTCGCATCTTCTTTATCTTGAATTTTAATTGGACGCCCCAGTGTTTGCATACCATCTTGAATGGTACCGACATTTTCAAACAACGCTGAAGTTTGCCACATCATAAATTCAGCCATGCTATTTAGTTTCAAGATCATTGCAGTCGTTGCAGCAATCACACCAATCGCAGCTTGACCTTGTAACCATAACCAAACGGCTGTACCCAAAACGCCAAAGAAAAGAACTGCCGTGAGTAAATTAATACAAAATTCATAAGAGGTACCTAAACGCATTTGTTTAAATACGGTCGTCATGAATTCTTTCATGGACTCTTTAGCATATTGGCTTTCACGACCCGCATGAGCAAAAAGTTTTACCGTTTGAATATTGGTATAAGCATCGGTTACGCGCCCAGTCATAATCGAGCGAGCATCTGCTTGTTCTTTTGAAATTTTGCCTAGTTTCGGAATGAAATATAAGGCTGCGCTAACAAACAGAATCAACCATAGAAATAATGGTAATAGTAGAATAGGGGAAATTGAACCCAATACTACACTTATAGTGATGAAATAAATAACAACATAAGTCAGCATATCTCCCAAAATAACCCAAAACTCACGTACAGCTAATGAAGTTTGCATGACTTTGGCAGATAAACGACCTGCAAAATCATTATGAAAGAAATCTAAACCTTGTCTAAGTAATAGGTTATGGAAGCGCCAACGCAGACGCATTGGAAAACTACTATATAAAATCTGATGTCTTACAATCGATTGGATACTCGCAAAGAAAATATTGGCAAGTAAAATACTAGAGAGAATAATTAAATTATTTTTATGCTGTTCTAAGAATGTACTCGGTTTCGATTGGGTTAACCAGTCTACCAAATGACCAATTTGGGCAAAGAATAATGCTTCAAATGTTGCTGTCGCTGCTGTGAAAAGAATAAGAATCAGTAAATAACGCTTTATACCTGTCGCAGCTTGCCAAACAAAAGGGAAAAATTTGGTTGGCAATGGTTCATTTAAGCCTTTAGATGGGTAGGGATCGACTAATTTTTCGAACCATTGCAATATAGATAGCCTGTCCCGCATAGAAACATTTGCAGAATCAGTACTTTGTTCTTTTGATTTGGAAAGCAACAATTTAGAATCACCATTTAAATATGTTTAAATAACGACAAACATGTAAAACATGCGTGAGTAATACAAACTTTACGCCAAATGCTATGCCATAGTCAAAGATGTAAATAGAAGTAAACGATGTGTTTAATGAGAGAAAGTAACCTGTGAATAAGACATTTTGTTTTGGAATATTAAATTTTCAGTACAGAGTAGAATAACAGAAAAGATCATTCACACGCAGAGTGGAAATGAAACAAAATACTGATAGTGTGAATAGAAACTTAGCGACCTAATTCATTAGAGAACGATTTTTGATAAAACTTAAATAAATGGGTTAATGCACAACATTTCTAACAAATTTCAGCAGTTCATGGCTATGGTTATGGTACGAATAAAAAACCGAACTCGAAAAAATAAAAGATGCACCACAACTTAAAACCTTTATTTCCTTTCCAATTTTAAGGGTTAATTCTCCTTGCATAATATAGAGCATTTCTTGCCAGCCCTCTGGATCTGGTTCAGCGATATATGAATCACCAGAAGCTAAAGACCAGACCCACATCTCTGTTTGAGAGGAATGGTTGACTGTACCTAATAATGTTGCATAACTATCAACATGATTTCCTTGCCAAGCTAAAACATCCGTAGAATTAGATTCTTTTATATATACAGGACTCACTAAAGTACTAAAACTAATATTTAAAGCACTTGCAAGCGTATCGAGCTTGGCCAAACTTATATTGATCTGATCTGATTCAAGCGCAATGATGGTACGCCGACTGACTCCAGAACGATCAGCCAAATCTTGTTGGGTAAGCTTTTCTTTTTCTCGGAAAAACCGAATATTTTTGCCTAAAAATTCAAGAACATTGGTCATCTTATTAAGCATTGCAAAATATAATGTGCAATATATTGCACTGCAAATCTGAATAATGCAATAATGTGCAGTATATTGCACATATTGAATTTATTCCGAATGAAACTCATAGATTCTCTTAAAAATCATACAAAA
Organism: Acinetobacter piscicola; assembly: GCF_002233755.1. Taxonomy (GTDB): domain Bacteria; phylum Pseudomonadota; class Gammaproteobacteria; order Pseudomonadales; family Moraxellaceae; genus Acinetobacter; species Acinetobacter piscicola. The sequence continues at coordinate 702,620 of NZ_NIFO01000001.1, forward strand.
CCTGAAATGATACTGATATTGATTACAATGATTTGGGGAGGTACTTTTCTTGCAACTCATTATGTTCTAAATTACACAACACCTATGTTTTTTGTAGGATGTCGATTTTTTGTGGCAGCATTGATTCTGTTCATTTTGACATTTAAAAGCATGAAAAATATGAGCAAAATTGATTGTATCGCGGGTTTTCTCATTGGTGTCGTACTTGCATTTTCTTATGGATTACAAACTATAGGTTTGAAGACAATTACCAGTAGTGAGTCTGCATTTCTAACGGCATTATACATTCCACTCGTCCCGATTTTAATTTGGATTTTTTATCGACAACGCCCTCATCTTTATATCTGGTGTGGTGTTTTTTTTGCATTTATCGGATTGTTACTGCTTACAGGAAATGGTTTTAATCAAATTCATTTTAATTTAGGACAAATATTTACAATACTCAGTGCTGTAGGAATCGCCTTAGAAATCATTTTGATTAGTCTATTTGCTAGTCGAGTAAACCTAAAAAATGTCACGATTATTCAATTGGCCGTTGCATCTATTTTATGTTTTTTCATGATGCCACTTGTTGGTGAAACTGAAATTCCGCCAATCTCTTGGCAATTTACCATCATAACGCTCGGTTTGGGGTTTGCAAGTACATTAATACAATTTGCCATGAACTGGGCACAGCGTACAGTTGATCCTGCTCGTGCTGCAATTATTTACGCAGGAGAACCTGTTTGGACAGCGTTATTTGGACGTCTTGCAGGAGAGCGTCTACCTGTTTTAGCCATGATCGGTGGAGTATTGGTCATTCTCGGCGTTTTGATCAGTGAGTTGAAACCAAAAACCAAAATCGAAACTCAAGACATGTGAAAAAGAAATATATATTTTAAAGTGGTGTATTTTTTTTGAATTTATTAAAATGTTACTGCAATTGGTTGAAAAACCATTATTTTAAAACCTTTGCAGTAACATAAAATTCAATAAATTTTTAATTAGTCATGTCAGCTTCATTTATTTTAGAAGATAACATGGCGTGAAGATCAACACCTGAAGGGGCTTGATACAGTCTTAGACCAAACAATGGAATAATTGCCATTAAATGGTCAAAAATATCAGATTGAATCGCTTCATACTCATTCCAAGCCGTTGTATTGGTAAACGCATAGATTTCTAAAGGCAAACCTTCACTCGTGGTTTGCAACTGACGAACAAGAATAGTGCTGTTTTTGGAAATTCTTGGATGCTGTTTGATATAAGCATCGACATAAACACGGAAAGTCCCAATATTGGTTAATCTGCGTTGGTTATAGACAGATTCATGCTGCAATTGTTGGTTAAAACTTTTTAATTCATCTTGTTTTTGATCGAGGTAATTTTCCAGTAATAAAAACTCTTTTAAGCGACTCTGTGCTTGTAAAGAGAGAAATTGAATACTGGATTGGTCGATATAAATTGAACGTTTAATTCGACGCACACCTGATTGCGACATACCTCGCCAGTTTTTAAAGGTATCTGTAACTAATTTATTGGTTGGAATGGTGGTAAAAGTTTTATCAAAGTTTTCAATGGTCACAGTATGTAATGACATATCAATGACAGTACCATCAGCGCTTAAAGATGGCATTTCAATCCAATCTCCAATGCGAACCATGTCATAAGAGGAAATTTGAACCGAAGCGACTAAAGACAATATCGTGTTTTGGAAAACCAGCATTAACACAGCTGCCATTGCACCAAAACCTGCTAAAAGCGTAAATACATCTTTTTGAAGGAATGTTCCTAAAATCATCAAACCACAAACAATGAAAATAACCAGTTTGACCAACTGTAAATAGCCTTTGATTGGCTTATTTCGTGATTTGGGATTACGTTGATAAATAATATTAAAGACACTTAAAAATTCACTAATCGCCAAAGCAATGGTTAAGAAAATAAAAGCTTGAGCTAACATCTGAGTCATTGAAATGACTTTTTCAGAAAGATGAGGAACGGTCATGATTCCATTCATAATCACAATGGCTGGGATGATATTGGCAATACGGCGAATGACGCTGTGTTGTGCAAAAACTTCATTATTGGCAAATTTTATTTTGGAAATAAGCTTACGAATTCCACGTACAACCACTTGTTTGGCAATAAAATTCGCTGCCAATGCAAATATAATAAGCAAGCTTAAAGATGTCAGCATTTCTAACCAAGGGTATTGATCAGACCAATCTCTAAGATTTTGGATGAATTCATATTTTTCCAAAAGTAAAACCTCTGAGTTTAAATTAGAGGCTATTCTATTGATTTTGAATAAAGATCACATTTTAGGTAACGTATTTACCACATTAAAAGCACTTGAATTAACCAATTTTTTTGTTTTAGGAGGATTTAGATGAGGTGTCTAGTATAACGAGACCATGAGAATGGGCTTAATTCTCATGGTCTAATGCCGTTTAAAATGCTTCAGCAGATGCTAAATTCCACATTCTAAAATAGAAATTTTCATCATCTTTATTTTCACAATTTAATAATTCCCCATTTTTCATCCAAAAGTGAAGTTGAGCATAGGTTTTAATTTCACGGTCATTAATACGTTGCGCCAAATGGTGTGCTTTAATTTCAGCGGGGTGCTGTAAACCAGCGGCTGCAATCATTTCGGCTAAAGCTTTTAAAGTATTTCTTTGGAAATTAAAGACGCGTTCAGATTTGTTAGGAACATCGAGTGCTTTTTGGCGTTCTTTATCCTGCGTCGCTACACCAACTGGACATTGGTTGGTATGGCAACTCTGCGCTTGAATACAACCCACTGCAAACATAAAACCACGTGCGCAATTGACCCAATCTGCACCAGTTGCCATTATGCTCGCAATATCAAAAGCACTGATGATTTTACCACTTGCTCCCACTTTAACTTGATCACGTAAACCAGCACCAACTAAGGTATTGTGTACAAAGAGTAAACCTTCACGTAATGGTGTTCCCATATGGTCGATCAATTCGATAGGCGCTGCGCCTGTACCGCCTTCAGAGCCATCGACCACTATAAAATCAGGGACAATTTTAGTTTCAAGCATGGCTTTTACAATGCTCATAAACTGCCATGGTTGCCCGATACAGAGTTTAAAACCTACAGGTTTTCCATTGGATAATTCACGGAGTTTTTGAATAAAGTGCATCATTTCAATTGGCGTGCTGAAAGCAGAATGTGCCGCAGGGGAAACACAGTCTCGATCACGTGGTACACCACGAATTTGTGCAATTTCTTCACTAATTTTATGTTTAGGTAAAATTCCGCCATGTCCTGGTTTAGCGCCTTGAGAGAGCTTAATTTCAATCATTTTAATTGAATCCAGTATGGCTTGTTTTTGGAATTTTTCTGGGTCAAATTTGCCATCTAAAGTACGACACCCAAAATAACCACTGCCAAGCTCCCAGACAACGTCACCACCATATTCAAGATGATAAGGGCTTAAGCTACCTTCGCCTGTGTCATGGTAAAAGTTACCCATTTGAGCGCCTTTGTTCAGTGCACGAATCGCATTAGCACTTAAACTGCCAAAGCTCATCGCTGAAATATTCATAATCGATGCACTATAAGGCTGTGAACATTGTGCATTTCCAATACTAATTCTAAAACTATTGTAATCAGCCGGTTTTTTGGGTGCTAAAGAATGCGTTAAAAAACGATAATCTTCCTGATAAACGTCAATAATTGAGCCAAAAGGTTTATCTGCATTTTCATTTTTTGCACGTTGGTAAACCAAACTGCGTTGTGAGCGTGAAAAAGGCAGGGCATCCTCATCTGATTCAATAAAATATTGTCGAATTTCTGGACGAAAGCTTTCAAAGAAAAAACGGAAATGTCCCATAATTGGGTAATTTCTTAAAATAGCGTGTTTGCTTTGTATAATGTCATATATACCGACAATACTCAGTATGATGGTCAGTAGCCAAACGACATTGAGAAAAGTATCTGAAAAGAAGTAATAAATAAAATGTGTTTCATAAAAGAAAATAATCCATGTCAGATAGATTGAAATAAACAGACATAGAAACCAAACGGAATATCGTGAAAAAAATGTATTTAAGAACTTACTTCTTATTGCTTGAGCGGGGCTTGCCATATGAGTAGTTGGTCCAACTGAAGACGATCATAGTGACTAAGTTGCCAATTTTAAGTGGTTTTCTCAAGTGACGAATTGTTAGAAATAAGAAAGATTCTATTTTAAAGCATGAATAAACATTTAAGCACTCAACGGATGATTCAAAAAACTGCTCAAAAATAGAAAATACTTTTAGATTTTTTGTGCAAATAAAGTCGCAAAGCGTTGTTTAATACGCTTACCTTGTTCATCGACGCGGTGTAATTCACCAATGTTCTCGTTATATTTTAAAATTTTCCAACCCTGATAATAATTAAGCAGTTCATTTTCTTTAAAACTAAAAGGAAAGTCGCCTAATACAGGATAATCATCTGTATCCATTGCACAAACAATCAAATTAAACCCATGCAGATGTGTTGCTTGTTGCATATTTTGAATGAGCGTAGGGATTGTTTCGGGTTGTAAAAACATCATTACAACGGTTGAAAATATAAAATTGTAAGTTGAGTTTATATTTTGATCTGTATTTAAATCGCGAATGCCTGTATGAATATTTTGTAAGTTTTCAGTCTGAATAATATCGTCTAATATTTGAATGCTTTGTGGGTTTATATCAAAAGCATCGACCTGAAAACCATGTTGATTCAGATATAAACTATTTCGACCCGTACCACAGCCAATATCTAGCGCTTTGCCTTTAGGAATATAAGGTATTGCTGCTAAAATCTCTGAATGTGTTGCTGTTAATTTGTATTTTTTCTCAAAATAAATATTGGGTTCACAATAAAAGCTCAGTTGACATTCTACATCCTCGGATGCAGATACAATTTTGTGCCAAGCTTGAGGAGGAATAAACGGAGGCTGAGAATCTGTATTAAATTCATGCTCAGAAAGGATGTCCCCAGTTTCACTCAACATTGCAAAATGAATCGTACCTTGAATAATATTTAATTTTGCCCAAGTGCCTTGCTTGGTATTATGTGGACGTTTAAAGCCTTGAGGAATGGTCGAAAATTGCCAGATCGGAAGTTGTTGATAACAACGTAAATCATTCATATACCACTCCTTTTAGCTTATTTTAAAACAGAGTCTAAACTTAATCTTCAAGTTAAAAATTCAGCTTAAATATCTTGTTTAGACTCCTTGTACTATACGTTATTGTTCTGTTGGAACAAGCATCAGCACAGACTCATTTAAAAGCAGACTGAGGTCTTCTAAAATCTCCTCATCTGCTAAGTTTTGATTCAATGCAACACTTTGACCATCTGCAATTTGTTGTAAAAATGGTGTGAATTGTTCAGAAATACAAATAGCCTCACCATTCGCCCAAAATAAAACTTGATCGTCTTGATCTGAGTAGAGTAAACGAGAAGCAGGCTCTAATTGAATTAAATAGCCCTGATCTAAGGCGTCTTCTAAATCACCTGTGCCAAGTTCCTCAGCTTCGGGAATATTTTCAGGGTATTTAGATTCCGACATTAAGCTCATTATTGCATCATCTAAAACAATCGAGTTTTGCAATTGAGTCAAAACCTCTGCCTTTAAATACGCCAATTCATTTTCAGTCACTTCGCCAGCGCGTGAAACTTGATCACGAATAATATCGATTAAAGGATTTTTTAAGCTTTGATTTTCTGAGAATTTGTCACAAACTCGATCCATCATATCAGTCACATTTGGCATACGGAAGCCAAAAGAGAAGGTGAGGCATTCATCTTCAGCAACACCGTAATGTGCCAAACCTGGTGGTACATAGAGTAAGTCACCAGGGGCTAAAACTTCGTCAAAATGTACATCGATGTCTGTGAGTAATTTAAGCGGTTGTCCTGCAACAAAGTCTGTATTTTCATCACACATTTGTCCCAGTTGCCAGCGACGGTGTCCATAGCCTTGTACTAAAAATACATCATAGAAGTCGAAATGTTTTCCAACAGAACCGCCTTGAGGTGCATAAGACACCATAATATCGTCACGGCGCCACTGCGGAATAAACGGAAATTTTTTCCAAAGTTCGGCTAAATCAAAAGAGTAATGATCAATAGCTTGAACCAGTAAAGTCCAAAGCTTTGGCATCTTTTGAAAATCACCTTTGATGAGTGGTGAATTTTTAACTGACCATTGATTCGGATCTTTGTCTTTTTGTTTGATTAAACGTGCAGTGACATTTTCATCGAGTGCCAATTCCATAACATCATTGGGTTCTAAAATATGGGCAATTTCAGGTAATGCGTTACGAACCAATAATGGTTTTTTTTGCCAGTATTCTGAGAGGAATTGTTCTGCGGTGATTCCGCCTAAAACATCTAAAGGTTGCGACATGAAAATAGCCTAAGCAAATTTGAATCAATATTGGGTGTATTGTCTTATGAGATGAAAAGAGGTGCAAGAAAAAAGCAAATATAATTAATTCAGATTTATGGATTTTTTATAAAAAATTTTTATACTGATAAAGGTATTTAATCAATAATAATTTTGACTTTAATATGAAATTTAAACTTGCTTTTCTAACTCTTGTACTTCTCTCTGTAGGGGTAAGTGTTTGCGCAGAAAGCCCTACACTTAAAAATATTAATAATTATCAAAAAGAATCAGCTAAATCAAAGCCACGAATAATCAAAACTGATAATTTTGAGGATGCTTTGGAAAATTTAATTAAAGAAGGATATATACCGATTAAATCAGAAACTTATAGTAATGGTGCAGTTTTTTTTAATTATGATCATGGCATTAATGAATTACAAAAAAATGCAAGAAATTTAGGGGCACAGATCGTTTTATTTAGTAAGTCTGACGATTACAGTACATCATTAGTAACTGATTATAGTTTATCAAATTTCAGAGATATTCCTCAAACACACAAAGATTTTGAAAGTTATAATGATAATTCTCAAACATATATTAATGGATCTTTAACTCGTTCATCGATGCGTTCAGTAAATTCAACTGAGTATGAAGTATCTTATTTTTCTAAATTTAATTCAGCAACTGGCATATATCCAAAAGATTTATCTGATAAAGAAAAAAATAAAATGGGTTTAACTACTGGAGTTGAAGCAATTACAATTTCAGCTAGGTCTCCAGCTGATGGTCAAATTCTAAAAAATGATATTATTCTTAAAATAGGTAATGATAACATTATGAATATGAATAGTTTTATTGAATCTTCAAACAATTTAAAGAAAGGTTTTATTTTTATAGAAATACTACGTAAAGGACAAAAAATGACTAAAATTATTGCACTTAATGAGTAGATTCTTTAAATCTTAATTTTAATAAAGCATCCATGCTTATGTAGTGATCAATCAAGGCAAATTCATCCCTAACTTTCTTAAAATATTACACAATTGAATCATTGGCATACCCATTAAGGTCGTTTGATCCTGACCAATCATTTGTTCAAATAAACTGATGCCTAAACTTTCACACTTAAAACTACCTGCGCAATGCAAAGGTTGATCTATTTCAATATAGCGTTTGATTTCATCAAGACTTAAATCTCGAAATTTAACATGATAATGTTCAACCAATGTTTGCTCAAAACCTAAAGCCAAATATTGCACACTTAATGCTGTACTGAAAAAAACATTTTTACCTGAATTGGCTTGTAACTGTTGAATGGCATTATCTACAGATAACGGCTTACCGATAAATTCTTGCGGCGCATGTTCACGCCATGCCACTTGATCTGAACCAATCACAATAGCGTTTGGATTTTCTTGGGCAATCACTTGTGCCTTTTCAAAAGCCAAACGCTTAGCCAAATCGTCAGCATGTGTTTCACCCTGAACAGATTCATCAATATCAGGAGAAATACAACGATAATCCAATCGTAAACGATTCATTAAATCTTTACGTGTTTGGCTCGAAGACGCCAAAATGATTTCAGGATGGTTTATCTTTGGATTATTCATTTTTACATTATTCATCAAAAGTTAAACTGCATATTCCATCAGGACATCTAATGGAACATAAGACAAAACAGCTTTATGACATGCCTGTAATTTTACCCGTGGCGCCATATCATTTTGATAGGCTTCAACCCAACGTGTAACGCATAAACACCAAAAATCACCGGGTTCTAGACCAGGGAAGCCGTGCTCAGGTAAAGGGGTGATTAAATCATTGCCTACTTTTTGGGAATAATTGAGAAACTCCGAGGTCATTTCAGCACAGACGGTATGCTGACCAAGATCAGACGGTGCTGTATGGCAAAAACCATTACGGAAATAGCCTGTAATAGGTGAGTAACAACAGCTTGCCAAAGGCTCGCCTAATACATTTAAACCATTAATTTTAGGATCTGGATGAAAAGACATAAGCGTACAAATTTTCGAAGTTAACACTATGATAATCAAATCTGAATATTTCTACAGCTTTTCTACAAAAGTATCTAACCTTTTTTTGCGTAATCATTTAGAATCTACGCGATTTTTAATATCTATAAAGAGAGCTATACATGAATTTTCAGCGTATGACTGACCTTGATTTAACGGGCAAGCGTGTTCTTATTCGTGAAGATTTAAACGTTCCTGTTAAAAATGGTGTGATTACAAGTGATGCACGTTTACGTGCAGCATTACCAACAATTAAGCTAGCACTAGAAAAAGGTGCAGCTGTAATGGTTTATTCTCACCTAGGTCGTCCTGTTGAAGGTGAACCAAAATCAGAGCAGTCACTTGCGCCAGTAGCAGCGTATTTGACGGAAGCTTTAGGACAAGAAGTAAAATTATTTACTGATTATTTAGAGGGTGTTGACGTTGCAGCAGGACAAGTTATTCTACTTGAAAACTGTCGTTTCAACGTTGGCGAAAAGAAAAATAATCCTGAACTTGCAGCAAAATATGCAGCACTTTGCGATGTATTTGTCATGGATGCTTTCGGTACGGCGCATCGTGCAGAAGCTTCAACTGAAGGTGTAGCTCGTTTAGCGAAAGTTGCTGCGGCAGGTCCATTATTGGCTGCTGAGTTAGATGCACTTGGTCGTGCATTGCAAACACCTGAAAAACCAATGGTTGCCATTGTTGCAGGTTCTAAAGTTTCTACAAAACTCGATGTATTAACTTCACTTTCTGATATTTGTGACCAGTTAATTGTTGGTGGTGGTATTGCCAATACTTTCTTGGCTGCTGCTGGTTTCAATGTCGGTAAATCATTATGTGAAAATGATTTAATCGATACGGCTAAAGCGATTGCGGCTAAAGTATCTGTACCACTTCCTACAGACGTTGTGGTTGCTGATGCTGCTGAAATTGATTTTTCAGACTTCTTAGGTTCTTTAGCAAATGCTAAAGCGACTGTGAAAAAAGTTGAAGATGTGACTGATAACGACATGATTTTAGATGTTGGCCCAGAAACTGCAAAAGCGTTTGCAGAAATCTTGAAAACATCTAAAACTATTCTTTGGAATGGTCCTGTGGGCGTATTTGAAGTTGATCAATTCGGCGAAGGCACAAAAACTTTATCTTTAGCGATTGCTGAATCAGCTGGATTCTCTATTGCAGGTGGTGGTGATACTTTGGCTGCTATTGATAAATATGAAGTTGCTGACAAAATCGGTTATATCTCGACGGGTGGTGGTGCATTCCTTGAATTTGTAGAAGGTAAAACACTTCCAGCAGTTGCAGTATTGTTAGAGCGTGCATAATAGAGTTGTGTTTATTTAAATATCGAGTGTGGTTATTTTAGATAACGTCAGTTCGGGATAAGTTCTGATGTAAGCAATTAAAAAAGCTAGATCATGCACGACGGAGTTTTACTCTTTAAAGTCAAATGTAAGTATTAACCTTCGGTTCGACCTACTTTTCTTTCGGGAAAAGTAGGCAAAACCATTTGTCAGTCGCAAACTCGGCCAATACCGCTATGTACTTAATGTATTGCAAAAACAGTAAATGACGTATGTAGTCCTGCCTCAAACAACGCGACTGACGTTCTCGCGTATCATATATCTAGAACATATCTTATCTCGAACTAAAGTTAGATAAATAACGATTTTGTGAATCGGCTGACCATGTGTCAGCCTTTTTTATTCAGCGATTCACAATTAAGTCATCAAAATGAAATATATCTGCAATAAAATCGTGAGCATTAAATCACCAGCTGTGGAAAAATGTGATGAAATTTAAATTTGCACTGATTGCACTTATTCTTGCGCCTTTAGCTTTAACGGCGTGTAGTAAACAAGACAAAGCACCTGCATCTGAACAAACTTCAGCTTCAGGCGTAGCAGCAGAATCAGAAAAGCTAAGTCCAGAACAACAAGCAGCAATCGATGCGATTGATAAGCCTGTATTAGATGAAAAAAATACAGATGTTCCGGCTGAAAAAGCCAATGCACCTGCCGATGTTGCGACTCCTGCAACTGAACAAGAAGCACCAAAAGCACAATAATTTATTTTGCTTTGTTGTTATTTGTTAAAAATCCCTGCTAAAGCAGGGATTTTTTATGAAATAGTGAATATTGTTGCTGAATTGAAATAATTCCCCATGTAGAATATCGGGCATTACCTGGGAGGATATTATGGCACTTATTTCATTGCGCCAGCTCTTGGATCATGCCGGCGAACATAACTACGGCGTTCCAGCGTTTAACGTAAACAATTTAGAACAAATGCGCGCAATCATGTTAGCCGCAGACGAAACGAATTCACCTGTAATCGTGCAAGCTTCTGCTGGTGCGCGTAAATATGCAGGTGCTCCATTCTTACGTCATCTTATTTTGGCAGCAATTGAAGAATGGCCACATATTCCAGTGGTAATGCATCAAGATCATGGTACAGATCCTGGCGTATGTCAGCGTTCTATCCAACTGGGCTTTTCATCTGTAATGATGGATGGTTCGTTAGGTGCAGATGGTAAAACACCGACAACGTATGAATATAACGTAGATGTAACTCGCCGTACTGTTGCAATGGCGCATGCATGTGGTGTTTCTGTAGAAGGTGAAATTGGTTGCTTAGGTAGCCTTGAAACTGGTTTGGCTGGTGAAGAAGATGGTGTGGGCGCAGAAGGCGTTCTTGACCATTCTCAACTTCTGACTTCTGTTGAAGAAGCACGTCAATTCGTCGCAGATACCAATGTAGATGCTTTGGCAATTGCTGTAGGTACTTCACACGGTGCATACAAATTTACACGTCCACCTACAGGTGATATTTTGGCAATTGACCGCATTAAAGAAATTCATGCGGCACTTCCAAATACACATCTTGTTATGCATGGTTCGAGCTCTGTTCCTCAAGAATGGTTAGCTGTGATCAACCAATACGGCGGCGACATCAAAGAAACTTATGGTGTTCCTGTTGAGCAATTGGTTGAAGCGATCAAGCATGGTGTTCGTAAAATCAACATCGATACAGATTTACGTTTAGCGTCTACAGGTGCGATGCGCCGTATGATGGCTGAACAACCAAGTGAATTTGATCCGCGTAAATTCTTTGCTAAAACTGTTGATGCAATGAAACAAATTTGCGTAGATCGTTATACTGCATTTGGTACAGCAGGTAATGCTGACAAGATCCGTCCAATTTCTTTAGAGCAAATGGTCGATCGTTATAAATAATTTTTAACGTTATTTATACAGCGCTATACAGTAGAAGCCCACGTTATTGTGGGCTTTTTCTTGAATAATAAACGAATGAAAGAAGATAACAATGGAACTTATATTTTCAGCAGCATTGTGTAGTGTACTGGTATCAATCCTTTTAAAGTTTGCCAAAAATAAAGGTTTTGATGCTTTACAAATGATTGCTTGGAATTATGCCATTGCCAGTATTTTAAGTTATTTATGGTTTAAACCTGATTTGGTGCATATCTCGGTTTCAGCGACACCGTGGTGGCTGATCATTGTTTTAGGTATGGTATTACCCAGTATCTTTTTGTGTTTAGCCAAATCATTACAGACAGCAGGTATTCTAAAAACTGAAATTGCACAACGGTTATCTGTTGTATTGTCGCTATTAGATGCTTATTTCTTATTTCAAGAACAGTTTAGTCAATTGAAAATAATCGGGGTAGTACTGGGTATTACCGCCGTGTTATGTCTTATTTTTTCACAATCAGGTGCATCAAAGACCACGTTAAATCGCAATGGGATGTTTTTTCTGCTTAGCGTATGGATTGGTTATGCGATTGTCGATATTTTATTAAAATACACCACAAGTTTGGGGCTGCAATTCCCTGTAATATTAACTTTGATGTTTATTTGTGCTTTTATTCTTTCTATTGTTTATCTTCTTATTCAAAAAGCACAATGGAAAATAAAAAATATTGTCGCGGGTTTGCTTTTAGGATTTTTAAATTTTGCCAATATCGCGTTATATGTAAAAGCACATATTCTATTAAAAGACTCTCCAGCCATCGTTTTTGCTGGGATGAATATTCTCGTTGTGCTATTTGGTGTGATTGCAGGTTTATTCATTTTCAAAGAGAAACTGAACAATATAACGGTACTTGGTCTTGTTTTAGGACTTGCAGGCGTAATGTGCTTGGCTTTAGCGATTTGAAAATTAAAATAATGGAGTAAATTATGATCGAAAACTTATTCTTAGAAAATGTTGAATTGGTACAAAATAATGTACGTCTTATTCCTTTATCTTATGTACATGAACAAGGGCTTGCAGAAGCCTGTAAAGATGGCGAATTGTGGAATTTGAGAATTACTTCGGCACCACATTTTTCAGAAGTTAAACAATATATCGAAACAGCCTTAGAGCAAAAGGCGCAGGGAAGTCGTTATCCCTTTGCTGTAATCGAAGAAAGTACAGGAAAAGTGCTTGGAACGACCAGTTTTCACGATATTTTATTACAAGTAAAACGTTTTGAGATTGGTTATACATGGTATGCAAAATCGGTACAGCGAACGCATGTAAATACAACCTGTAAGTTACTGTTATTGAAGTTCGCATTTGAACAACTTCAGGCCAATACTGTGGGGCTACGTACAGATCAATTTAATTTTAAAAGCCAAAAAGCAATTGAGCGTTTAGGTGCTAAAAAGGATGGTGTCATCCGTGGTCATGCTTTGCGTAAGGATGGCACGATTCGAGATACGGTCATGTATAGTATTGTTCAAGCTGAGTGGGAAAATGTGAAAGCACATTTAGAGGACTTATTGGCGAGTCATTAAATCGGCTTCGTTACATCAATAAAATCAGTAACACATTCTAAGATGGATATTTCAAACTATTGATTACTTATGGATTTTGAATAATATAAATCATTGTCTTCTAACTTGATAAAGTTGAAAAGATTTTTCTCTAATACTTTGATTGAAGCGGTATTTTGTGGATCGACATAGGCTTCAAGATATTGAATAGGAAAAGTTTCTGTTAAATGTGCTTCAAGCCATTCAACAGCTTTGGAGGCATAGCCTTTGCCCCAAAATGGTTTAAAAATAACATAACCAATTTGAACAGTTTCTTGTTGCGGGAAAAGCGTTGCTTGTAAAGTTCCGATTGGTTGTTTAAGTACTGAATCATTGAAAATAACCCAGTTCATCCAAATTTCATCAGCAGTTACTGAACCTTGAATTAAACGTGAATATCTTTCTTCAAGCGCTTGTATAGATAAGTATTTTTGATCTGGAATATAGTGGTAAAGCGCATCTTCTTGCAAATATTCAAAGAGTATATTTGCATGGTCGATATTTAAACTTTGAAAATAAATTTTAGTCATTAATGTATTTAACCGCTTTAGTGAGTCTGTATTTGTTGTAAATGTCTTTGCTTCTATTTTGTCATGATAATACTTAAATAACTGATGTTAGACATTTGAAACAATATGTATGATCTAAATGTTTAAAATAATAAATCTTTAACAGAGTCTTACATGTAACGTTTATATTTAGGAATAAGCCCACTGCGTCTTGCGCTACGGTTAAAGTAGTACTTTAACCGAGCTCAGGCTCGACCTGAGAGGTACTACCTCGTAAGGCTTTCGGGAAAATGAAAAGCGAAGTTTTGCAAGAAAACCACCTTGCGGAGCTTTGCTCCTCACCGCTGAACTCGTTCAATACCCTCTACTAATCAGATTTATCGCAAAAACATTCACATTCAAATATAGTCCTGCCACAAACAATAGCGGATGACGTTTTCACGTATCAATTAATCATTATGAAGAAAATTAAAAGAATTAGACTATCACCGTTTAATATGCGTTAAATAATTGAATACTAATCAAAATTCAGATTATTGATTCCGATATTGACTAGGACTGAGTTCAAATTGCTTTTTAAAAGCTTGGCTAAATGCTGTTTCAGAAGAATAACCGACTTGGTGGGCAATTTGTTGAATAGAAAGTTGACCTTGTTTAAGCAATTGGCTGGCTAAACGAAGTCGATGCTGTTGCAAATAAGCCAAAGGTGTTTCTCCAACAATCTGATTGAATAAATTGGCAAATTTAGAACGTGACATGCAACAGGTTTCAGCCAGTGTTTCTACCGTCCAGCCTAATTCGGGTTGGCTATGAATAGCAGCGAGCGCATTGGAAAGCTCAGGATGAATTAAGGCATTCAGCCAGTTGTTCTGATGCTGCATTTGTTCAATATAATCACGTACACATTCAATTACCATGATACTGACCACATGATCCATGATCTTGTTTTTACCCGCCATGGTTCGGCGAGTCTCAGCTGAAACAAAATATAACCCGATACGTAACCACTCAGGTGCTTCATCACTCAATGCATTTTGTATATGCAAGTAGGGTGGTAAGGCATTCACTAAGGGTTTTGCCATAATCGCATTGAGTTGACATCTGACGGTGAGGATTAAGGTCTTTTCACTTTCACCTTGACCAAACTCAATCGCATCTTGTCTTAAGCCATTAAATAGTGAATGAATACTTAATACTTCAACCAATTTTTGATCTGCTGTCGCCATGACTTGATGTTGTAATCCAGCAGGGATCAACAGCATGTCACCTGTGTTTAAATTTAAACTTTGATGATTCAATTTAATATGCGCTTGACCATATAAAATAATATGTGCAATCACTGCAGATTGTTCTGCGTATTCAAAAGCCCAAGCACCTTGAGCCTGCAAATAGATATATTCAGAGTGATTTAGATGAATATCATCAAAAATTTTACTCAGTGCATCCATAGACTTATTTCAATATCCCATAGCGATGATTATAAAACCCATAGCTTGTTAAAGCATGTGCGAATAGGACAATTTCTAGGTTGAATGTGCCAAAGACTTTTACATAGCTTTTTTGGACGATCACAACTGTTGTTCAATGCCCGAATAAACAAATATATACATAAGAATAAGGCATTAAAAGGTGAAGTTATGAATGCTCCAGTACAAATGACTGAATTACAGCTTCAGGATGTAAAGCAAAAGTCAGGTTTTCAGCTCGATAAAAAAAGATATTTATGGATGATTAGTCCATCATTACCTGTGATTGGTTTAGGTATTTTAGCAGGCTATCATGTTGCGCCAAAACCTTTGAAAAAAGTATTTGCACTGGGCGGCCCAATTGTTTTGCATGTGATTATTCCAACAATTGATTCACTCATTGGTAAAGATAAAAACAATCCAACAGCTGAAGATGTAAAATTACTCGAGCAAGATCCTTACTATGCGCGTTTGGTGAAATCATTTATTCCGATTCAATATGCTGCCAATGTCTATGCTTGTTATTTGGTTGGACGTAAACAAACGTCGTTACTGGATAAAATTTTATTAGGCATGTCCATGGGCGCGATTAACGGCATTGCGATCAATACTGCACATGAGTTAAGTCATAAACATGATCGTATGGATCATATTCTTTCGCATTTGGCTTTAGTACCTTCTGGTTATAACCATTTCCGTATTGAACATCCGTATGGGCATCATAAACGTGCAGCAACACCAGAAGATCCTGCTTCTTCAAAGATGGGTGAAACATTCTATGAGTTTTTACCACGTACCGTGATTGGCTCATTCAAATCTGCGATTGAAATTGAAACTAATCGTTTAAAGCGTAAAGGTTTAGGTTTTTGGTCGAAAGAAAATGAATTATTACAAGGTTGGGGAATGACCACGGCTTTTCATTCTTCAATGATTGGTTTATTTGGAACAGGCATATTGCCTTACTTAGCAACCCAATCGGCTTATAGTATTGGTTTGTTTGAAGTGATTAATTATATTGAGCATTATGGTTTATTACGTCAAAAGAGTGAAAATGGTAAATATGAACGTACTATGCCAGAGCATAGTTGGAATAATAACAACATTGTAACTAACTTATTCTTATACCAGTTACAACGTCATTCAGACCATCATGCTTATCCTACACGCCCGTTCCAAGCGTTGCGTCATTTTGATGAAGCACCTGAATTACCAAGTGGTTATGCAAGTATGTTATTACCTGCATTGATTCCTTCTTGGTGGTTTAAGATCATGGATAAACGCGTATTTGATCATTATCAAGGCGATTTGAATAAAGCTAATATTTTCCCAAAACGCCGTGCAAGCTTATTCAAAAAGTTTGGTGTGATTGATAAGTTATTAAATTCATCGAAACAAGATGTTTAAGATATTTTATTGATTAAGTGACTGATCTAAAAAGCCCTTCCTTTTTCAAAGGAGGGGATTTTTATGGAAAAGTGGTGGCATGCTCTTCGCAACACAAGGATTTAAATATTCTGAAATAAATAACGTCAGTTCGGGATAAACTCTGATGTAAGTTATTGAAAAAATAGATCAGGCACAACGGAGTCTTATCATTTAAAGTCCGATGTAAGGATTAACCCACTTCGTCTTGCACTTCGCTTGAAATATATTTCAATCTTGTTCAGGTTCGACCTGAGAGGTACTACCTCGCAAGGCTTTCGGGAAAAGTAGGCAAAACCATTTGTCAGTCGCGAACTCGACAGATACTATCAAGTACCTAATATATCGCAAAAACAGTATATTACAGGTGTAGTCCTGCCTCGAACAATGCGACTGACGTTTCCGCGTATCATATAATTGGAAACATATCTTATCCCGAGCTCAGGTTAAATAGTAATGTTAATGAGAGACTTTCATGTGCTGATTCATTCTTTCCAGTTTTTGCTGTTCGATCTGTTGTTTGATCTTAAAAATCGTATCATCAATATCCATCATGGATAAAACATCAAGGTATGGTTTTGCAGGGTGGTCATCTGAAAGCTGTAATCTTTGATATTCGTTTCCAGCTAAATTTCTATGCAAAAAACCATAATCTATCAATGTTCTACGCAATTCAACATGATCAATCCACAGTATGCTTCCAATACCATTTAACCAGTGTTTCAGTGCTTCATTAACATCTTTTTCACTGAGTATTTGGGATGATGGAACGGTCAATGAAGCCAATGCCAAACAGGTCTGAAATTCTTCATGCTTTAGGTTTTTAAGCGTGAAATCTTTTTTCTTTAAAAGACGTTGTAGTATTGCCAATATATCTTGTTGATGAATGGTGATTCCAGAAGTCGTCGTATTCATTTTAAACTCTTTTTGTTTATATCACTGTAAAAGCGAATTTTTCCTTATCCATTTTTACTTTTTTGGATTTAGATGTTGATTAAACCAATAGGTCGAAGTGTTTGATTTATTCATTAAAAATCAAACAGCAGTGTATAAAAATAAAGCAAAATTTTAAATTAATTTTCTAATAAAACAACAAATAAATTTTTATACAATTATTTTCAAGCTAGTTGTAACTAATGAGATTGTCGTAAAGCATTCTGCTACAACGACATAGTGTATGTGTTAAAAGCGTAAAGTTTGTATCGTACTTATCGCTGTTTATAGACAATTCGCAGGCTTAGGTACACCTGCCAAACGGCTTAAATGACGAGCCACTAAACCTGTATTAAATTTCTCTTGTAAAACAGCATTATTAATCTCAGGGCTCACTGTTTTCATTAAAAATTTAATCAATGGGCGTGTTGCAGGTGAGTGCCCAAATTGTGCATAGAATTGGCGTACAGATTGAAGTATTTCAAAATGCCATGCGGTTAACTCTAAGTCTAAAGTTTTGGCTAAGATTTGTGCGACATCTTCATTCCAAACGGTGTAATCAAGTAAATGACCGTCTTGATCTAATTCCAAATTTAGTTCTAAACTCATAAAATAGCCTAAGCAAATTGAATCACAGATTTATACTGCTGATTTCATGGATATAAATACTACGAAAAGAGAATATTTAAACGGATTGAATGTAAAACATATTCAAATATTACCGTACTGCATGATGCAAAATCTCATTCGTTTTATTAGTTTAAACGAATACAACGCTTAAAATCTAAAACCAAGTCTGCAAATTGATCATATGACAGCTTTTGTATCTGTGCGGGTAAATATCCAACTAAAATTTCAGCATCATTTTCCAATACAGCAACATGCTGTTTATTTAAAATACGTGGGTCTTGGGCAAATAGAACAGCATCGCCCATTAAAACCACAGAATCATGTGTTGAATAGATGCGTTCTAATTGATTTAAAACAGCATCTGTATGTTGAAAAGAGGATTGAATTAAATAAAGCGTTTTATCCGACATGAATGGTTACCTGATTGAGCCTTTTACCAATACAACACATGGTCAAATGATTGAATAAATTCAGCATTTAAATCAATAAATGCGAGTTCTTGTTGTGATTGCGTAACGAAATTTAAATTTTTATCCTTATTTTCTACAAAAACAGGAGTCAAATCATAAAACTCGAAGCTATCCACCATGTTTGATGCAACCTTGAAGGCGTGTTTTAACCCATCAAAAGCTGTATCTGCATGCAATAAACTCAACGCTGCACCTTGTAGTAACACTTTGACTTCACTACCAAAAGTTGCTAAAACCATGGTTGCTGAAAGACTCTCATGTACGTGTAAGCTATTCAAATTGGCTTGGGTTAATATGACAAGTACAGTTTTCACACAATTTACCTTTTAAATGCAACAATTGAATAAAAATAACAACCTAGAATTGAATTAAGCGATCTGTAGATTGAACAGCATCTGCAAGTTCACCTAAGCCGACAAGTTCAAATCCTTGAGCAAGGTTAGCAGTGTGAATTTGGTGACGCTTTGCATTCTCCTCATCTGTGATCCCACGTGCTAAAGCGGCACTGACACATACAGGCAGCATGATTGCTAGTTTCTGCCATTCAGCAGTTAAGTTGCGTTGATCGTCAGGTATCCATTGCAAATTATTCGCAACTTGTACACCGTCTTGGTAGAAGAAAACGCGGAAATCTTGATTTTTGCTTTTTAAAGCTTGCGCAAGACCTAAAGCATGCCACGCATGGATAGAGTATGGCGCAGAGGTGATTAGCAATAATGTACTCATTGGAATTTCACTTGGAGAATGGGAAGCGGCTGTGCAACATTCAAACTTGATAATAAATAGGTAGTATACAATGATTTTAGTGACTGGTGGTTTAGGCTTTATCGGCTCGCATGTGGTTTTAAGCTTGCTTGCTCAAGGGCAAGAGGTCGTCATTGTTGATAACTTAGCCAATGCGAATTTACAGTCTTTAGAACGTCTAGAATATATTACGGGAATGTATATTCCTTTTGTCAAAATTGATATCAGAAATACACCTGCTTTAAATAAAGTTTTTGAACAATATTCGATTGATGTGGTCATCCACTGTGCAGGATTTAAGTCGATTGAAGAGTCTGTGCTTAAACCGCTTGAATATTATAATGATAATGTCAGTTGCATCATGAGCTTATTACGTGCCATGCAACGAACAGGCGTACGAAATTTAGTACATATTTCAAGTATGGCTGCTTATGCACAGTCTAGTACTGAGTTGAATGAACACACCGCGTTTAATTATTCTTATCCAAACCCATACATCAAATCACAGCAAATGATCGAAGAAATTATTCGAGATACATTTAGAACGGATAATGAATGGGGCATTGCAATTCTAAGAGTTGCAAATGTCGTGGGTGCTTTTGAACATGGTGTACTCGGTGAATTTGTTGCGCCGATGCCGAAAAATATCGTGCCATTGATTTTACAAGTTGCAGCGCAGCAGCGAGAAGTGATTGAATTACAGCAGAATGCGCAAACGCAAGATGGAACAACAGAGCGTAGCTTTGTCCATGTACTCGATGTTTGTGATGCAATCCAAGCCAGTACGCTGTGGTTGCAAGGGCAACACAATGTCTGCGAAAGTTTTGATATCACAGGGCATTTATCGTCTATTAAAAACTTAATTAAAATTGCTGAGGAAGTGACAGAAACGGAAATTCCGCAGATGGTTGCACCGTATCAAATTCAAGAAATTGACCAAGTTGCATCAAATAGCACCAAAGCGTTAGAAATATTGCAATGGCAACCAAAACGGTCATTAAAACAAATGATTGAGGACGAATGGAGATTTTTCCAAAATACGCTAAATAATCGCTAACGGTATTGTAAATTTAAATAAATGCAAATAATTATCATTTACATTTATTGTGTTAATGTTTAGCATAGCGTAAATACGATTGATGTTTTAGATCAGTATCATGATTTGAGAGTTATACGATTTTAATACAAGTACTTAGATAAGATTGAGGTTGCTATGCAAACACGTATTGAACATGACACGATGGGTGATGTTGAAGTGCCAAGCGAGGCGATGTGGGGCGCGCAGACGCAACGAAGTGTAGAAAACTTTAAAATTGGTACAGAGCATATGCCTCGCCCGATGATTCGTGCGATGGGGTTGGTTAAAAAAGCCGCGGCAATCACCAATGCTGAGTTGAATCAAATCCCGCAGGAACTTGCTAAATATATTGTCGATGCAGCAGATGAAGTGATTTCTGGACAATGGGATTCTCAATTCCCTCTCGTGGTTTGGCAAACAGGTTCAGGTACGCAAAGTAACATGAACTGCAATGAAGTTATTGCCAATATTGCCAATCAAAAACTCGGTAATCCTTTAGGTTCACAAAAGCCAGTACATCCCAATGATCATGTCAATCGTGCTCAATCGACCAATGATTCGTTTCCAACAGCTATTCATGTCGCTGCTGCATTGCAAATCAACGAACTACTGATTCCTGCTGTAAAACGTTTAAGAGATACCCTGAATCGTAAATCTGAAGAATTTAACGATATTGTGAAGATTGGACGTACCCATTTACAAGATGCTACGCCGTTAACGTTAGGGCAAGAATTTAGTGGATATGTGTCACAACTGGATCATGGTCTAAAACGCTTACAACAAGCTTTAGTGTGGTTGTATGAGCTTCCTCTAGGTGGTACGGCTGTAGGTACAGGTTTAAATGCCCATCCTGATTATGCAGAGCAGGCTGCCGCACAATTGGCGCAATTGACGGGTTTACCTTTCATTAGCAATCCAAATAAATTTGAGGCTCTAGCAGGCCGTGATGCTGCTGTATTCGCTTCAGGTGCTTTGAAAACCTTGGCAGCAAGTTTAAATAAAATTGCCAATGATATTCGTTGGTTAGCCAGTGGACCTCGTTGTGGACTTGGTGAATTATCCATTCCTGAAAATGAACCTGGTTCTAGTATCATGCCTGGAAAAGTCAATCCTACACAATGTGAAGCCATGACCATGGTTGTTGCACAAGTGATGGGGAATGACACCACCATTAACTTTGCTGGTGCAGCAGGTAATTTTGAATTAAACGTTTATATGCCTGTTATTGCTTATAACTTAGTTCAATCTGTGCAGTTACTTGGTGATGCATGTAATAGCTTTGATGAGCATTGTGCGGTAGGTATTGAACCGAATCGTGAGAAAATTGATTATTTCTTACATAACTCACTCATGTTAGTGACCGCTTTAAATCCAGTCATTGGTTATGAGAATGCAGCCAAAGTTGCTAAAACAGCTTATAAACAAGGTAAGACTTTAAAAGAAGTTGCTGTTGAATTGCAATTGGTGACACCTGAGCAGTTTGATGAAGTCGTGCAACCTGCAAAAATGGTGCATCCGAATGCAAAGTAAACCTTAAAGTAATCGAATCAATTGAACATAAATCATCAGCAATAGTTTGTATCTCGATTCGAAGTGCGTACAATATGCATTAGAGTTTTATTGTTGATGATGGTTATGCTAGATATTTATTTAACGGATGTTCAGGAAAATGTGCAATTTAAGGATTACCCAAGTGAGCATCCTGTTAAATTTATTTTAAATTTCAAAAAAATATTTCCAAGTGTCATGGAGTTATTGCTTCCTGTTCTTCCAGATGATGAAGATTTAGATAAAATGACTTGGGAATCAAATACTCAAGATTTTGAAATATTTAAAAATTTTCTTACAGGTTGGGGCGTGATCGAATTACGATTACAGGCCATTCGCCAATATAAAGATAAAAGCTATGCAGATCAGTTGGTGAAAAAAGCTCAAGTAAAACGTAAAGAATTTGCCAAGCAACAAAAGCAACTCACAACAGTTGAATTAGATTATTTATTTATGCATGAAATACATGCATTGATCGATGCTGAGTTGGTTGAACTCGGCGAAAAATTCTATTTACCAGTTTTACGTGATCTGTGGAAAAATACTGTTTCAAGCAAAGTATTGAATGCGAGATTTGATTGATTTGTCTGTGTAATAGGAAGGGACAGTTTAAGACTGTCCTTTTTTATTTCTGCAAACTTTAAGGGATTAGTCACTTAAATTTTTTTGAAAAAGCAAAGTAATATTTATCTACAAAAAACAGCATAAAAAATATAATTCAATCAAAAATCATCATTTATAATTTATTTGCACGACTTTATGAATAACAAGCAGGGAATAAAAAATGCCGAATCATTTTCAAGCACTGATCGAAAACCGCCGTACTATTTACGCGATAGGTAAGAATGTTAAACAAAATACAGATGAATTGATTGAGATTATTGAAAATGCGATTGTGCATGCACCTTCAGCATTCAACTCTCAAACTTCACGTGCTGTCTTATTGTTTGGTACAGAACATACAGCCTTTTGGGAAATGGTTTTTGATAAATTAAAAGAGTTTCTTCCAACGGATGAGGCTGTTGCCGCAACTAGAGGCAAAATAAATAGTTTTGCAGCAGGTGTTGGTACTGTTTTATTTTTTGAAGATATGGATGTGGTGAAGTCTTTACAAGAGCAATTTGCATTATATGCAGATAATTTCCCGGTTTGGGCAGAACATTCAACGGGGATTGCTCAATTTGCGACATGGACTGCATTGGCAGAAAATGGTGTAGGTGCATCTCTACAACATTACAATCCAATTATTGATGATCAAGTCCATGCGAAATGGGAAGTTCCTACAAATTGGAAATTACGTGCGCAATTGGTATTTGGTTCAATTGAAGCGCCAGCAGGCGAGAAATCATTTATTGATAATGCAGTACGTTTTAAAGTTTTCAAATAATTGTTTGAGCTAAATCATAAAGGCAGATCTCCGTTATCTGCCTTTTTATATGGCTTAAATGACTTTGTTGTTTTGTGTAGTTTGCCTTTATTATTTTTAGTTGATGATCGAGTTTCCTCGGGGATATATTCATATTTTTAGAAGAAAAGTAATGTATTTATTAGTTGAATTATACAGTTTGTATGAAAATTCTAGAAAAAATAACGCTAAATTCATATTTTTTAATTATTTTATAGAAAATTTAGCACCTAAATTATAGATTTATACATAGTCAGAATATTGATCAAGATGACCAATTCACTCTGATTTACTTAATATTATATTTTTAGACTAAACCCTGAATAAACAAGCGAGTATTTACAAGTAACCGTGAAATAAGCTTTAAAATAGTGTAAATATGCACTATAGTAGAACAAATAAAGTTGAGCGTTGCGCTTGGTTTTTAATCAATTGGTCGTGTACCAGTTTACAGGCGGATTCTTCACTTTTAGCTTTTTTCTCAATATGAGCAATCAATTGTGTTAAGACGAAGTGGTTTGCTGTTTGCTTTCGCAACAGTGTTTTTACAGTTCGCGGTTTTTCTACAGCCGTTATTACCTACGCAATATCAAATTGCCCCGGTGTGTGAACTTGTCACTTCATCTTTATTCACAGCATCCTCGATTGTATCTTCAGACCAAGAAATTTCACATTATCATCATTCAGAATCGAGTCGTGCATTCGTCCTTGATCAAGATCATCATACAAACGCAAATGAACTGAATAATAAACACAGTCATCATCAACACGATCTAAATCATCAATGCCCATATTGTAATTTTTATGGACATCTGATCATGCCGCCAGAATTGGGCATAAAAGAGGCATTGGTTCGTATTCAAGTGCGTTTATTGGCATTTGTTGAAACTTTTCAGCATGTTTACTTTCAACTTCAACGTTTATATCTAATTCCTCAAGGTCGAGCCCCGCCAAGCTTTACATAAGTTTTAAGTTTCACTCATCAATATATTTTTAGAATTATTGATGGATAAACAATATCTTATGTAGAGAACCTATATGTATCTATTCTTAAATCAATTGATTCAAGATCATGTATTGAATCATCCGCTGTTTTTGTTGAAAAAAACAGCAATAAATAAGCTACAGACAGCTGCTTCTGTTCAAGTTTATGCTTTAGAAACAATGCTAAAAACACGTATTGAACAATATATCTTCATTAATCGTTGTAATACTTTTGAATTCAACCATGCTGCTATTTGTGGTTTGAAAATGGGTAAGGTGGTGCTATGAGTTTAGGATTTACCGCACTTGAATTGGCACGGATACAATTCGCATTCACTGTGTCTTTTCATATTATTTTTCCAGCAATTTCGATTGGTTTAGCCAGTTTTCTTGCCGTTTTAGAATGGCGTTGGTTAAGAACCAACAATCCTGTTTATCAAGACTTATTTAAATTCTGGGTTAAAATTTTTGCTGTTGCCTTTGGAATGGGCGTAGTTTCAGGCGTGGTGATGAGTTACCAGTTTGGAACGAACTGGAGTGAGTTCTCACGTGTCGCAGGTTCAGTGACTGGACCATTGCTGGCTTATGAGGTGCTGAGCGCATTTTTCTTAGAAGCAGGCTTTTTAGGAATCATGTTATTTGGTTGGGGACGTGTAGGGCCAAGAGCACACTTTTTTGCAACGGCAATGGTCGCACTCGGCACATGTATTTCAATGTTTTGGATCTTGTCTTCGAACAGTTGGATGCAGACACCGCAAGGTTTTACCATTGAGAATGGCATCATCGTGCCGCAAGACTGGTTTGCAATTGTGTTTAACCCATCATTCCCATACCGTTTAGCGCATATGGCTGTAGCTGCTTTCTTAGTTTCAGCTTTATTGGTTGCTGCAACAGCTGCATGGCATCTGCTCAAAGGCCGCCGTGATGCCTTAGTGAAAACATCATTTTCTATGGCAATGTGGATGATTTTGGTGCTAGCACCATTACAAGCGATCATTGGTGATAATCACGGTTTAAACACTTTAGAACATCAACCTGCAAAACTCGCTGCGATTGAAGGGCATTGGGAAACCAATAAAGGTGAGGGTATGCCTTTGTATTTATTCGGTATTCCAGATATGGAAGCTGAAGAGACCAAATATGCGATTGGCATTCCAAACCTGGGTAGCTTGATCATGACGCATAGCATGGATGGAGAGGTGAAAGGCTTAAAAGAGTTTGCACCTGAAGACCGTCCAAATTCCTTAATCGTGTTTTGGAGTTTCCGAATCATGGCGGGTCTTGGTGTGTTGATGATTCTCCTCGCATTTATGGCACTGGTTTTGCGTAAAGGCGGAAAAATTTATGAAAATAAATGGTTACATCGCTTTGCATTTGTGATGGGGCCATCGGGGTTCATTGCTTTACTTGCAGGTTGGTTTACCACAGAAGTGGGGCGTCAACCGTGGGTGGTTTATGGTGTAATGCGTACTAAAGATGCCTTATCGCCAGTTTCGGCAGAACAAGTTGGTCTTACTTTGATCATTTTTGTTGTCGTGTATTGTGTTGTATTTGGTATCGGTATTTATTACATGCTGAAGCTTATGCATAAAGGACCACAGTTTATTTATTCAGCACCTGAAGAAGGTGTGGTTCATAGTGAAGAAGCGGTGATCCTTGCTTCTAAACGTCCATTAACAAGTGTTGATGAAAGTGTCGATTCAGATTTCAAAGCTGACGATGGCAATGAACAGGAGCGTAAATAATGATTGATTTATCTCTGATTTGGATTGTAATTATTGCCATTGGTGTATTTATTTATGTGGTACTTGATGGTTTTGATTTAGGTCTCGGTATTTTATTTCCATTCGTTAAAGATAGTCGTGAACGTGATGTGATGATGAATACTGTCGCACCAGTTTGGGATGGTAACGAAACTTGGATGGTTTTAGGCGGTGCAGCACTTTATGCCGCATTTCCAATGGTTTATGCAACGGTTTTGTCTGCTTTATATCTGCCTATTATTTTTATGGTGGTTGCACTCATTTTCCGTGGTGTTGCGTTTGAGTTTCGTTTTAAAGCCAATAGAACTAAGCATTTGTGGGATAAAGCTTTCATTGGCGGATCTATTTTTGCGAGTTTTTTCCAAGGCATGATTTTAGGTGCTTATATTCAAGGTATTAAAGTTGAAAATCACATGTATGCAGGTGGCGGTTTCGATTGGCTTTCACCATTTACGATTTTCACAGGTGTTGGCGTCGTTGTGCTTTATGCAGCGCTTGGTTGTGGATGGTTAATTTTCAAAACTGAACTTGATCTACAAGATCGTATGTATAAGTTAATGCCTAAATTGATCATTGCTTTGTTTGTCATTTTTGGCGCAGTAAGTATATATACACCACTGGCACATCCACAAATTGCAGAACGTTGGTTTAACCCACAACAATTGATGTATTTTAGCCCTGTGCCGATTTTGGTGGTTGTATTTACAATTTTGGTGTATCGCTCATGTAAGAAACGTAATGAATTAAGTCCTTTTCTCTATACATTGGCCTTGGTATTTTTAGCTTATACAGGTTTTATGATTAGTCTTTGGCCTTATGTTATTCCGCCGTCAATTACGATTTGGGAAGCTGCTGCGCCTGCTAGTAGTCAACTATTTGCATTAATTGG
This sequence comes from Acinetobacter piscicola, assembly GCF_002233755.1. Classification (GTDB taxonomy): domain Bacteria; phylum Pseudomonadota; class Gammaproteobacteria; order Pseudomonadales; family Moraxellaceae; genus Acinetobacter; species Acinetobacter piscicola. Next base: position 729,682 of record NZ_NIFO01000001.1, read on the forward strand.
TGCATTGATTTTGATTCCAATTATCTTGATTTATACAGGACTTTCTTACTGGGTTTTCCGTGACAAAGTACGTATAGGGGATGACGGTTATCATTAATTTGATGATTTATAGAAGTGAATCGGATTGTAATATCTGATGTAACAATGCAGTTGCTTGGGTTATATGATTTAAAATAGCCTAAGCGATTTCAAACCAATAACTGAAATTTGGAGAGATATAAATCAATGAAACTTTCTCAAACTCAATGGTTTATTGTACTTTGGATCGGTGGTTTTTTAACTTTGGCCATTATTGCTGGATTTTTTAGAATATTAATTCAGATGGCATACTGATCAATTATGATTTCAAAGAGGTCTTTATTGACCTCTTTTTATTTTTAATAAGAAGGAGCTTGGCAGGTTTAGATTTTGATATATTTTTAAATAGCCTAAGTAATAAAAATACTTTTAGGATTTCCAATTAATCAAACCATTGAATTATTTTTTAATAGTTATTGGGATTTGAATTTATCTATAGGTACTTTTAATGGCTTAGCTTGGAAGAAAGAAAAACCATAGATATAAAGCCATGAGTAAATTTTTATTAAAATTTACTCAATAAAACAATAGAAATATTAAGAATGGCTAAAATAAAGATGAAAGTATTTTAAATTTATTAAAGCCAGATTTGAAATATGTAGCAAAAAAACTAAAAAAGGAGAAAATTTACATAATTGTAGTGACTGTTTTATTTTCAAAATTAACGCAAAATCTTATAAAGAATAAGGCGAATCAGGAGTAAAACGATGAAAAGACCTTCTGTATTTTTATTTCAAGCTGAGAATGCGTCATATACTTCGGCGGTATTTTCATCCTATAAATTAGCGCAAACTTGGGTATATGAAAATGGGTTATCTGGAGTCATTATGGAATATCCTTTAGATGTTTCAAGTTATGATTGGTCTATTTCAAAAAACTATTTTAAAGTGAAATCTCCGATTGATAAATCGCCAGTTTTTATTGGAAGTTTCGTATCGACATATCAATTACAATGGCATTTCCAACATGGTAGATTTATAGACAAATTCTCAAGTAAACTTTTAAAAACACCATAAAATAGCCTAAGCAAAGATTTTCATAATTTCTGCTCTTAAAAACTCATTTCTAGAATTTTCTTGTAAATCCTTATGCCAATAAATTCCCATATTCAAAATGGGTAATTCAATAGGGTGTTCATAAATATGCACATTTTCATCAATTTTCATATGTTGCAAAATTTGCTTTGGAATGGTGAGCATGGCGTTACTATGTTGGGCTAAAACTTGTAATGCTGTGGAATAATGTTGGCATCTTAAAAAAATCTGACGACTAAATTGTTTACGATTGAGATGAATGTCCTCAAGTAACATACCTGTGCGCCTTGATGAAACACCGATATGAGAAGCAGAAAAATATAACTCACTATTCATTTCTCCTTGCTGAGTGCAGACCACAAAATGATCTTCAACGAGGCTTTGATATTGGACTTTATCGCCATAATTTTGTTCCAAATCGATAATAAAATCGACTTGTTGCGAGGCTAAATCAGCGACTACATTTTTACGATCGAGCTTGGAGCTTAGAAATTGAATGTTAAGCTTTAAATTTTGAAAATGATTGATTAACTTAGGAAAAATAATCGGTTCAATTTCATCATGGACTGCAATTTTCAATGTCTGAATCAGACTTGGATCAAATTTCTGCTTTTGTTTTGAAATGTTTTGAATTGAAAATAAGGCACTTTTAATTGGTTGATAAATTTGTTCAGCAAAAGGCGTAGGCAACATTTTTGAACCTGCTCGTACAAATAAGTCATCTTGTAAATGTTGTCTTAAGCGTTGCAAAGCATGGCTTGCTGCCGATTGGCTTATACAGAGTATTTGAGCGGCTTTAGAAATATTTTTCTGCTCATAAATCGCAATAAAAAGCGGGTATAAATTAATATCAATATGGTTAAAGAGTGCCACATCAACATTGGTTTTATTATGAATCATATTCATAGTTAGATATTGAATTAAACCATTTTGTTCATAATAGTTTTTCAGTTAATGTGTTGTAAAGCGTGATAAACAAATGTATTGATTTTTAGCATGATAAAAATCTAAGTACAGCACTAAAAGGAAAATGACCATGTTTGAACTGTCAGCACGTGCACAAGATTTTATTGAACGTAGCAAAGCATTTATAACAAACGAAATTGAACCTGTAGAAACGGCGTTTTGGAATGAAGTTCATCATCTCAATCAAGGTGGTGATTGGACACAGTGGCAATGGCCCGCTCAGTTGGAAGTATTAAAAAACAAGGCAAAAGCAGCAGGGCTGTGGAATATGTTCCTACCCGATCCAGTGTTAGGTGCAGGTTTATCTGTTCAAGAGTATGCACGCGTTGCAGAACTTTCAGGTCGTAGTTTAATTGCGCCAACAGTATTCAATTGTAATGCACCTGACAGTGGCAATATGGAAGTCTTATGGCGCTATGGAACAGAAGCTCAAAAAGAACAATGGCTTAAACCTTTGCTTGAAGGGGAAATTCGTTCTGTTTTCTGTATGACTGAGCCTGCTGTTGCATCATCTGATGCCACCAATATGCAAGCTACTGCGGTTATTGAAGGTGATGAAATTGTTTTAAATGGTCGCAAATGGTGGTCTTCAGGTTTAGGTGATCCAAACGCCAAAATCATTATTTTTATGGCACATACACCTGATACGACTAAAGATCGTCATCATCAACATTCAATGGTTTTAGTTCCTGTAGATACACAAGGGGTCAAAATCGAGCGTATGCTTCCAGTTTTTGGTGATTATGATGCTCCTCATGGTCATGGTGAAGTCAGTTTTAATCATGTTCGTGTACCTATAAGCAACTTTATTGGTGGTGCAGGGCAAGGTTTTGAAATTGCACAAGGTCGTTTAGGTCCTGGTCGTATTCATCATTGTATGCGTTGTATTGGTGCTGCTGAAAAATCTTTAGAATTGATGATTGATCGCGGGATGAGCCGAACAGCATTTGGCAAAGAAATATTAAAACTCGGTGGGAATTTAGAACGTGTGGCTGAAGCTCGAGTTGCCATTGATCAAGCAAGATTACTGACTTTGTACGCTGCTTATAAAATGGATACTCAGGGCAATATGGCGGCACTGACTGAAATTTCAGCCATTAAAGTTGTTGCGCCATCTGTCTTAGAAAAAGTGGTCGATATGGCCATACAAATTCACGGCGGCGAGGGCGTATCTAGAGATACACCATTAACAGGATTTTTTGCTCAAGCACGTGCTTTACGCTTAGCCGATGGTCCTGACGAAGTTCATAAAGGGATGATTGCTAAATTAGAATTGAAAAAACGTGGTTATGGTTCACGTAAAAAGTAACAGTTTAAGCATTGAAAAATAACTGTTTTAGTATACAGATAGTATCTAAGACAGTTCAAAACGGAATTGCATTATTTCGTTGAAACATCATTGATTTTTAGAATACGCAAGATTCAGGGAAATAACATGTCAGTCATTGATATTGGTGGAAATGTACGTGAAGGCGAAGAGCTAGACGTTCGTGCTGTTGGAAATTGGCTTATTGAAAATGGATCTGAAATTTCAGGTGCGGTGGAAGTCACTCAATATTCTGGCGGTGCATCAAACTGGACATATCGCTTAAAATATGACAATGCAGATTTGATTTTACGTCGCCCACCGAAAGGGACAAAAGCAAAATCAGCACATGATATGACCCGTGAATATAATGTGCAAAAATGGCTAGCACCTTATTATCCCGTTCTCCCTGAAATGGTTGCACTTTGTCAGGACGAGTCCGTGATCGGTTGTGAATTTTATGTGATGAAACGTATTGAAGGTATTATTCCTCGTGCAAAATTACCACCTGAATTAAATTTTAATGAAAAGCAAGTGCATGAACTATGCGTGAATGTGCTCGATAAATTAATTGAATTACATCAAGTTCCTTACCAAGGCACAGCACTGGAAAAACTGGGTAAAGGTGATGGCTATTGTCGTCGTCAAGTTGAAGGATGGGATCAGCGTTATGAAAAAGCGCATACCATCAATGTACCAAGTTTCAAATTTGTTCGAAAATGGCTACATGAAAATATTCCTGCTGATTCAACCAGTTGTATCATTCATAATGATTGGCGATTTGATAATGTGATTTTAGATCCGCAACAGCCAACGAAAGTGATTGGTGTTTTGGATTGGGAGATGGCAACAATCGGTGATCCATTGATGGATTTAGGTTCTGCGTTGGCTTATTGGGTTGAAGAAACAGATAATCAAATTTTTAAATCAACACGTCGCCAACCAACCCATTTAAAAGGCATGTTTACGCGCAAAGAAGTCGTTGATTATTATTTGGAAAAAACAGGTCTACAACCTGAAAATTGGACATTTTATGAAGTGTTCGGGATTTTCCGTTTGGCGGTGATCGCACAGCAAATCTATTATCGCTATTATCATAAACAAACGGATAATCCTGCATTTAAAGACTTCTGGATCGTGATTCATGCTTTACATATTCGTGCATTAAAATTGATTGGTGTGCATAAATTAGAAGCTAATGAAATAGCACATAAATATATGGAAAAATTTAAGGAAATTTTAGGAAAATGACCACAATTTATTTGATACGTCATGGGCAAGCTTCTTTTGGTGCAGAGAGTTATGACAAGCTTTCTCCTAATGGGGAGTTACAAGCCAAACGATTGGGTCAATATTTCAATAAAATTTTGAAAGAAGAACCTTATGTGGTTGCGGGTTCGATGCAACGACATCAGCAAACGGCGCAATTTGCATTGGCTGAAAGTTTTCCTGATACGCAGATCATTACTGATCATTCTTGGAATGAATTTAATCATCAACAAGTATTTGCGCAGTATGATTCACGATTTAATCAACCACATTTACTTCAACAAGATGTTGCTAAAGAAAGTAGCCCACGTGCTTATTTAGCTAAGATTTTTGAAGGTGCAATCGATCGTTGGACCGGTGGGGATTATCACCATGAATATGATGAATCATGGCCAGATTTTAAAAATCGTGTAGAAACAGCATTACAGAATTTATGTGATGAGCTGGCAAAAACCAAACCTCGTTATGCTGTGGTATTTACTTCAGGCGGCGTGGTTTCTGTGGCCGCAGGAAAATTATTGGAACTGAGTCCGAATAAGACGTTTGCACTGAATTGGGCAATTGCCAATGCAAGTTTAACCACCTTGCGTTTAGTTGGAAATGAGCCGCAATTACTCAGTTTAAATGAACATCATTTTATTAAAGCCGAAGATCCACAATTATTGACGTGGATTTAACGATTTTTATCTGATGAATAGACTTTTTGCATAAGTCGAGTTGTGATGAACATTTATTTATAATGGAAGTTCCCTCTCCTTTTAAAGGATGAGCGTTATTACGCGCAAGAGGGTGAGGATTTATATGATAAATTTCCCTCATTCTAAGCTTCTCCCTGAGCCATATATGGCTCAAGAGAAGGGACTCTTAACATTCATTTTCGATCACTTTTGACTTATGCAAAATATCTAATAACTAAGGGAATATAAGGAAAAATAGCATGGCAAAGACGATTTTAATCACGGGTGCAAGTTCAGGTATTGGTGCAGGAATGGCACGTGAATTTGCACAAAAAGGCTATAATTTGGCTGTGTGTGCACGTCGTTTAGAACGATTAGAAGCTTTAAAACAAGAGCTTGAGTCTAAATATGGCGTAAAAGTTTTGCCTAAAGTATTAGATGTAACCCATTACGAACAAGTGTTTCAAGTTTTTCGTGAGTTTAAACAAGAGTTTGGTACGATTGACCGAATCATTGTCAATGCGGGTGTAGGTGACGGACGTCGCATTGGTAACGGTAAGTTTGAAATTAATCGTGCGACTGTGGAAACTAATTTTATTTCTGCTTTGGCACAATGTGAAGCTGCTGTTGAAATATTCCGAGAGCAAAAATTTGGTCATTTGGTGGTGATCTCATCTATGAGCGCTATCCGTGGCATGCCAAAACATTTAACCGCGTACGGTGCAAGTAAAGCAGGTGTTGCGGCCTTGGCTGAAGGAATCCGTGCAGAATTGATCGATACCAAAATCAAAGTATCAACCATTTTCCCTGGTTATATTCGTACCGAAATTAACGAAGGTGCGAAAAAATTACCGTTTGAAGTGGATGTTGAAACTGGCTCACATCTTCTCGTTAAAGCCATTGAAAAACAACCTGTAAAAGCCTATGTCCCACAATGGCCATGGTTACCATTGGGTTTAGCGATGAAAATATTGCCTTTAAAATGGGTGAATAAACTGGGTTAACTCTTATTTAAAATCAAACGTGTAAACATTTTTATTCACGCTGTTTTATTTACAAATGGATCTTTTAAAATTTGGCTTAAATAGAACAGCGTGAAATAAATGAAGATTAAACGGATTTGGAATTTTTAATCATAAAAATTTGATTATTAAATAATTTCTAAATTTTAATGCAGTATTTATGACGATGGTTGCACTATGTTTTTGAAAGTATCTACACTGCTATTAATACCATCCCTTGTTATTCAAGGCTATCGTGTTAAAAAATATACACCACGATTAGAAGAGGCGAGTGGACAACGACAAGGTAAGATGGGTAAAGGCAAAGCCTTGTCTGTTTTAATCCTTGGAGATTCGGCAGCCGCAGGTGTAGGTGTTGAACATCAACAAGATGCTTTACTCGGAGCTTTATTAAAAGAATTAGAACATGACTTTGAAGTTTATTATCAATTAGAAGCTAAAACAGGTGATACCACTTTACAAGTTCTAGAAAGAACAAAACAGCTGAATCATCAATCCTTTGATGTGGTGATCACGTCTGTTGGGGTAAATGACGTCACCAAGTTGATCTCGCCCAACAAATGGATTTTACAACAGCAACAATTTTATGCAGAAATTGAGTCTCGATTTTCTCCTAAGAAGATTGTGGTGACTGGTGTTCCACCAATGAATTTATTTCCAGCTTTACCCAATCCACTAGGATGGTTACTTGGGCAATACTCCAGTGCGATGAATCAGCAACTAAGTCAATTTGTAAATACAAAGCCAGATTATCAATTGATTCGATTTGATTTAGCTCATTTTAAAGCATTAAATTTGCAAATGGCTGAAGATGGATTTCATCCAAGTAAAGATATTTATCAGCTATGGGCAAAAGAAATTTCGCAGGTTATTTTCAATAAATTTCAATGAATCATCGCTATTTTAATGCGTCATTTTCACAACTAAATTTAATCCAAAAGCACTCAATAACTTTAAGATTGATTGCAATGTTGGATTTGAATCTGCTTGTTCCATTTTTTGTAAAGTTTGAGGTGCAATTTTCGTGATTTTCGCCATTTCAGGTAGGGTTAATCGCAATTCTGTACGAAGAAATTTAGCAATTTGATGAATTTCCCACTCAGGATGTAATTCAATCATGTCTAGAACTTGCTGTTTTCTTTGAATTTGCTCAATTGGACTGAGTGTTTTAAAGCGTTTATCCATATTATAGTTTCTCCAATTGCTGGCAAATATTTTGAATTCGATACTCGTAAATTTAAATCGTATAATATTTACTCATAATTTTATTGAAATAGAAGAATATAAAGAAAACAGCAGGCTAATATTCTATTTTAGTAAAATATTAACCTGAAAAATTAAATTTTTAAATTGATATTGAAATAAAATGATTTAAGTCCACAATACCAATGATAACCTGAATAATGTCTGCTTATGTCAAGTTCTGAACAAATTATAGAAACCCACCCACTGAAACCTTTTTTACCTCAAAACGCCAAGCTTTTGATGTTAGGAAGCTTTCCACCGCCTAAAGAACGTTGGAAAATGGATTTTTATTATCCAAATTATCAAAATGATATGTGGCGGATTTTTGGAGTGATTTTTTTTAAGAACAAGGATTATTTTTTAGATTTACCCAATAAAAACTTTAAAGAACAAATAATTAAAGATTTTCTCATTGAAAAAGGTATTGCTATTTTTGACACGGCGTATCAAGTCATACGTTTAAAAGGCAATGCAGCAGATAAGTTTTTACAAATAGAAACTGCAACAGACATCAAACAACTTTTAGATCAAATGCCGAATTGCTATAACATCATGACCACAGGTGATAAAGCCACAGATACATTGATGTTATCGATGCCTGAAATGACTGAAAAACCGCAAATAGGGCATTCGTCTACAGCAATATTTGCAGATCGAGATATCACTTTATATAGAATGCCTTCATCTTCAAGAGCTTATCCACTTGCATTAGATAAGAAAGCAGAAGCCTATCATAACTTATTTAAAGAAACAGGCTTACTATAAGTAAGCTTAATTTATTTCAAGCCTCAAAACCGAATATGACATTTACGAAAGCTAAGCATTCAGAATGTAAATAATTAGACGCTATTATTTAAGCCCTCAAGCAAACTTCTTTGCTATCACAACACATGCAACCACAGCAATACTAACTAGAATCATCGCAGGACTGATATGTTCACCCAATAGCACAGCAGATAACAGCAACCCTATAAAAGGTTGAACCAGTTGAATTTGCCCAACTTTTGCAATGCCACCAAGTGCTAAACCTTTGTACCAAAAAACAAAACCGATCAGCATACTAAACAATGAAACATAGATCAGTGCAAGAATAGGGGCAATACTCATATTTGAATAATGCGCTGGAAAATAATAGACGCTACCAAATAACATGATCGGTAAAGCTATTACCAAAGCCCAGCAGATCACTTGCCATCCACCTAATTCACTCGATAATTTACCGCCTTCAGCATAGCCCAAACCGCAGACGAGGATCGCGGCTAACATATAGAAATCACCAAGTGTCAGGCTTAAGCTTTTATTTTCAAAGAACATGAAAATAATCACTAAACAGCTTCCCAAAATCGCAAATAACCAAAACTGAGAAGAAGGTTTTTCTCCGCCACGCAACACTGCAAAGATTGCGGTCGATAAGGGCAACAGGCCGACAAAAATAATCGCATGTGAAGATGAGACCGTTTGTAATGCAAGGGCTGTAAATAATGGAAAGCCGATAACAACACCCAATGCGACAATAATAAGTGCTTTAAATTGCTGAAAATTTGGTTTAAGTTGTCTGAATATAATCAAAAGTATTAAAGCGATTATTCCTGCAATTACGGCACGTGATGTGGTTAAAAATTCAGGTGTAAACCCGAGTACGCCAATACGGGTTGCAGGTAATGAACCTGCAAAAATAACCACACCAATCAATCCATTTAACCAGCCTTTTGAAGCTTGATCCATTTGCAAATACTCATCATCTTTTAATGGATTAAAGCAATGAGGGATCATCTATTTATATATACAATCTAGAACAATTTGTGATAACTGTACTGCTCAATCAACCAGTACAATTTGTATTATTTTTGAAGAGTTATTATGCTTAGCGGATACCCATCTTGAATGATTAAAGAAAATGGCGAAAACTAAAACGTATAAAACAAAAATTAATATTGCAATTGATATTATCAAACAACAAATTGCCAATAAAAGCTTAATTGCAGGTTCACGCTTGCCTTCAGTACGTCAATTAGCAATACAATTAAACTTTTCCGTATCTACAATCGTCGAAGCATATACACGCTTAGTATCTGCGGGTATTTTAGAGTCGCGGATTGGTGCAGGTTATTTTGTCGTTGGGCAAGCAAAGCAAATTCAAATATTTGAAACAAAAATTCAATATCAAAGAGAAATTGACCCGCTGTGGATTTCAAGACAGTCTTTAGAGGCAAAACCTGATGTTTTAAAACCGGGTTGTGGGTGGCTGCCAAGTCACTGGATGCCAGAACAAACCATTCGTAAGGCATTAAAGCAAGTTGCAAAATCTGAAATCAGTTTAATGACTGATTATGCTGTGCCAAATGGTCATTTAGCCCTTAGACAATGGATTGCACGACGTAAACAAAATTATGATTTAAGCATTGATTTAGAACAAATTTTAATTACAGATTCAGCAACTCAATCGATCGACTTGATTTTTAGGCTTTTATTACAAGCGGGTGATGTTATTTTGATTGATGACCCATGCTATTTCAATTTTCAAGCTTTGATTAAAGCACATCATTTAAAAGCAGTCGCAATTCCATTTACACCGCATGGCCCTGATATCGAACAATTTAAACAAGCTTTAAATTTAAAACCTAAAATATATTTAACCAATTCAGGTATTCAAAATCCTACGGGGTAAGTCTATCCATTCAAACGGCTTTTCAAATTGCCAAACTTGTTGAACAAGCAAATCTAATGATTATTGAAGATGAAATATTTGCAGATTTTGAATATCAACATGCACCACGCTATGCATCTTTGGCAGGCTTTGAACATGTGATTCAAATTGGCAGTTTCACTAAAACACTTTCAGCAGCAGTGCGTTGTGGTTATATTATTTCCAATCAAGCGAATATTGAAAATCTAATAGACTTACGCATTGCCACAAATTTTAGTCATAGTAATTTAAATGCAGAAATTGTTTACCATGCATTGATGGATAGTAGTTATTTAAAACATATCGATTGGCTTAAAAAACAGCTCGTTAAAGCAATGAATGAAACGATTCATAAATTGGCAGTTTTAGATATTCAGCCATGGATTATTCCCAAAGCAGGAATATTTCTATGGTGCACATTACCAAAAGATATTTTGGCTTCTGATTTATCTAAATATTGCCTTAAAAATGGGGTCATTCTTGCACCCGGAAATGCATTTAGCCAAGCGGATGGCGCAGAGCATTTTATGCGTTTTAATGTGGCACAGTGTATCGATAAGCGTATATTTGATGTACTTGAGTCTGCAATTAGAGAGATTCGAGAGCATGATCATTTTGACTATGATTGATAGTGACTGAAAATATTGGAAAAATTCATTGAATAATCAGGATTTCATTCATTTGACCTGTGCAAACTCGATTGCTTATTGATTTGATGTTTTTAAATTCGGTTCTTTTGAATAGCTTCCTAATTTTCAAGTGATTTGAAACTTCATACAGAACACATTGAAATTACCTGTAACACCGATTATAAATAAGCATTGACTCAATAACTTTATTAAAACGATTTATTATAAGGATCTAATATGAGTTTTACAGGTGATATCAAAGATTTTCGACAACCCATGATCACATCATTAGGCATTATGATGGGGTTTATTCTTAATTTTTTAGCTGGATGGGCAATCGAAGGAACGCCTGAGCATCCTGCATTAGAAAGTTTATCTGATTGGGTCATTGTTCTAACACTTTTAATTTCTTTAATTTGCATGTTAATTGTCGTCTATCGACTATTGAGCAATAAAACTTATGATGATGCTCAAGCAATGTATTACACAACTTTAAAGTTATATATGTTCAGTATTTGCATTGCATTTCTCGGTATTATTTTTGCGCTGTTTATATAATCGTTGATCGTGTTTAGGGAATCGTGGTAGTGATTCCACTCAGCGTTGGTCAATCAAAATAGTTTTGCAAAAATTGAAACAAATAATTTGATTTATCGAGTGAAAACACATGCAAATACAAGAAGTAGCGAGTCCTATAGATTTAAAAGACCCACAAGAAGCATTGCAATGGGCCAATGAAGCCAATATCAAACGACCTTGGCGTTATGAGTTTTTTGACTTATATGTAAATAAAATCAGAAGCTTGAATAAAGGTAATATTCATGTCTTAGAAATAGGTTCAGGCCCAGGGTTTCTTGCTAAACACTTATTACAACATTGTAAAGACATAAAATATACCGCTGTTGATTTTTCTCAGGCGATGCATGAACTGTCAAAAAGTAAGTTACTTGCTGAAGAATTAGATCGTGCGGAATATCGAATTGCGGACTTTAAACAAGCGGATTGGTACAAAGATCTTGGACAATTTGATATGGTAATTATTCATCAGGCATTACATGAATTACGCCATAAAGCCTATGCATCATTGTTTCATCAGCAAGTTAAAAGATTGTTAAAAGAAGATGCAGTTTATTTTGTTTGCGATCATGTTTTTGCAGCAGAGGCTATGCAAAATAATCAGCTTTACATGTCAGTTGAAGAACATTTTCAAAGTTTGGAAAATGCAGCCTATCAACAAGTCATATTGATCAAAGATTACAATGGCTTATATCTGTTTGAGTGTAAGGTTTGAGACTTATAAAACTGAGTTTTAATTGATCGTCAATTTAAGCTTTTCTTAGAAAAGTAAAATACTAAGCAGGTTAATTGACTGAATATGAATAACAACTAATTTTGTAATGATAAAGTAAGTTTCAGAACATTACAAATTGGTTTTTTATTACATCATCCATTCAATAGGTAAATAAGAGACACTGTGCATCATCAGCCTTTGGAATCGAGTGGTCTCAGGATCTGTTTTATATTCAATCGTCTTTCCATTTGGGCCATGATCTAACCAAATAATTTCGCCCTGATTGTCCAATTTTAATTCATAGGCAACGGTGTGTAAGGTTTGATCTAACAAACCAGAAATTTGTTCTTGAAGTGGATCAGATGTAACCACTAGGCCGACTTCTGTATTGAGATTAAATGAACGTGGATCTAAGTTAAATGAACCAATAAAAACTTTGTCATCAATATCAATAAACTTTGCATGTAAGCTTGATTTATTTTTACCTTTTTTAGGAATTACATTTCCAGTCACGACCTCATACCAAGTACGGCGTTTACGCTCAATATAAGGTTTAAACTCATAAAGTTCGACTCCATTTTTGAGTAAATCCACACGATATTTTTGATAAAAAGCATGCACCAAGGCAACATCATTAGCAACGAAAGAATTGGTCAGCACTCTGACTTTTACATTTTGCTTAGGAAATTGATTGATAAAATCTGTCCCATCTTTTGTAGGAACAAAATATGCAGCAATCAAATCCATCTCTTGCTTAGGGTCGCCCATATAGTTACGAATTTGATGATAGATCAGTTCATTATCTTGAGCTTGACCAAGGGTTTTATTGGGGGAGTCAGCAAGAAATTCCGCAAAGGCCCAATCTACCTTATTTTGATTTAATTCATTCGCTAGTTCTTTTTGTTCTAAATTTACTTTTTCATCTGTTGGGTGATTCGATTGTCCTAATTTTACAAAGGCTTGACGTAAATCGAGCAAGTCTTGTTTAGAGCCTTTGTCAATGAATGCTTCAACAGGATAGCTGAGTTCAAAGTTCCAAAACTCTTGAAATACTTGGTTAGCGTGATGAACAGCATTGCCTAAAAACAAAATATCCATATCGCTAAATTGAAAGGATTCGCTCGCATCAAAATATTCACTGCTAATATTGCGACCACCTGTTACGGCAATTCCACCATCTGCAATAATCAGTTTGTTATGCATACGATGATTAATGCGATTTGCTCGTAAAATATAGTCAATAATTCTAAAATTCCTGAATTTGTACGGATTATAAAATTTAATCGAAATATTAGGATGTGTAATCAAAGCACTTAATTGGCGGTCTATTTTAGTACCATTTTGATCATCAATCAGTAATCTAACTTTAACCCCACGATCCGCAGCGGTTAATAGCTCCTCTAACATCAAATTGCCAATAAAATCATCAGCCCAAATATAGTATTGTAAGTCTAAGGTATATTTTGCTTTTCTAATCAAATGAATACGAGAGGCGATGCTTTGATAAGCATCACTCATCGCTAAATAAGCGGTTAATCCCTGAGCGAGTTTTTTCTGTGCATCAGGATCGTTATTGATCCAATGATCTGTATGCATGGCAATGCGTTGTTCTTGTTTAGAATGATTCATAGGCAAACTACATCCTGTCAAAGCGATCATGAAAGATAAAATCGGTAAAATTCTGAATTTTTTCATCTTTTTAGTTGATGTTTGCTGAATATTAAAATCATATCATTACTTTTAAGTTGAAGCATTAAACTTAGCCAAGCGTACTGTTAGTCGTTTGTTAAATTAAAGTCTGTATGAGTTTTATAAATTTAATATAAAAGTAACACTTTTTTTGCTATGTTTAACTTTTAAAGTAATAAAAGTATCTTTATGAAAAATATTGCATTTTTAGCTGTTATTGTAACTTCATTATCAGCATGTTCATCTGTTCAAACAACAGATTCAAGTCAAACTAAACTGGGTTTAGCCAATCCAGCAAGTCAGTATTGCGTAGAACAAGGTGGCAAATTAGAAATTGTAAAAGAAACCAATGGCGAAGTCGGCTATTGTCATTTGAAAAATGGCGAAAAGGTCGAGGAGTGGGCTTTGTTCCGTCAGAGTCAAGCACGATGTGTTGCTGAAGAAGCTGTAAAATTGGTTGGTCAAACAAATTTGACTGATGAACAAATTAAACAGAGCACCAAAGCACAAACCATTCGCCGAGTTGCGCCAAATCAGCCAGTAACGATGGATTATCGTGAAGATCGAGTGACTGTGACCATAGAACCAATAACGAAAATAATTACACAAGCCACTTGTGGTTAAAGGGTTATTTTCAAAGTTATAGATCATTGATTTAAAAACATTTAATATTATAAAATTAAAAAACCCAAGTACATTCACTTGGGTTTTTTAAAGATAAATGATTCAAAACAAATCATTTAACCTAAGCATTAAGAAGTCGCTTTAATCACTTCTGCAACTGAATCTGCAACATAATCAATGTTCTTTAAATTTAGACCAGCAGCGCACATACGACCGCTACGGACTAAATAAATCGCATATTTATCTTTTAAAATATCAACTTGTTCAGCAGTTAAGCCAGTGTAGCTAAACATACCTTGTTGCGTCGTAAGATAATCAAAATTACGTTCAGGTAAGGCAGCAGATAATTTTGCTTTTAAAAGCTCACGCATTTGGATAATACGTTCACGCATTTCTTTCAATTCAGCATGCCATTTTTCAGTCAATGCAGCGTCATTCAAAACATTATTTACAGCTAAAGCACCAGTCGTTGGTGGGCTAGAGTAGATACGGCGTACTGTTGCTTTTAATTGACCTAAAACTTTTTGTGCAGTCGCTTGGTCATCACAAATAAAGCTTAAACCACCGACACGCTCACCATAAAGTGAGAAAATTTTAGAGAATGAATTACTTACAATGAAGTTCATACCTGATTTGTCTAAAGCACGAATCGCATAAGCATCTTCTTCTAAACCTTGACCAAAACCTTGATAAGCAATGTCTAAGAATGGAATCAAATCACCAGCTTTCAGTACTTCAATCACGCGATCCCACTCAGCAGGTGTTAAATCCGCACCTGTAGGGTTATGGCAACAAGGGTGTAGTAAAACAATACCTTTGGCAGGAATTTGTTTTAAATCTTCCAACATGCCTTCGATATCGACACCATTGCTTGTTGCATCGAAATAACGGTAGAAATGCGAGTTAATTCCTGAACCATTAAAAATCGCAATATGATTTTCCCAAGTCGGTTGGCTTACCCAAACGTCTGATTCAGGAAAATACTTTTTAAGGAAGTCAGCGCCAACTTTTAATGCACCAGAGCCACCTAAAGTTTGAATCGTTACAGCACGACCATCTTTACGTGCTTGACTGTCTGTACCTAAAACAAGCTTTTGGGTTGCTTCGTTATAAGACTTTAAACCATCCATAGGTAAATAAAGCTTTACCTTGTCATTGCTTGGCTCAATATTTTTTAAAGCAGCTTTGACTGCTTCAAGCTGAGGAACAATGGTGTCCTCATTGTAATAAAGACCAATACTTAAATTTACTTTATTTGTCCGTTCATCCTTACCAAATGCTTCCATTAGGGAAAGGATCGGATCACCTGCATAAGGATCTACATGTTGAAACATGGTTGAAAGTCCTAAATCAAACGAAGATATTCAAGACTGATCATATATGTAATTTGAAGGATGACTCAACAGCAGATTTAGGTTTATTTTAAATAATTTATTCAACTTTAGCTTATATTCAGCTTATAACAGCCTGAAAAGTTGCATTTGATCGTTGTAATCGGTTTTTTGAGCATTTTTTTGATCTATCCACTTCGAACGATTAAATATTATAGATAAAGTATTGAATCCTTTTCTTATAATAAATTTGTAGATAAATCATTAAAAACATTGTTGATACGTATATTTCTTGCCATCATATTCACTATTGAATTGGCTTTTTGGACGGTTTTAAAATGTTACTCAATTATCAATATGACCAGGTCACAACTGCTACAGATGCTTCTCCGACATTGGTTTTGATTCATGGATTATTTGGTAGTTTAAGTAATTTAGGCATGGTAGCCCGTGTGTTTCAAGGGAAATTCAATATTTTACAGATAGATGTAAGAAATCATGGTCATTCAGCACACTCTGAAGAAATGAATTATCTACTTATGGCTAGTGATGTTTTAGAAACCCTTGATCATTTAAAAATTCAAAATTTTATTGTGATTGGACACTCTATGGGTGGGAAAATTGCGATGAAACTTGCGGATTTAGCTCAAGATCGTTTAGAAAAAATTGTTATTTTAGATATGACACCATTTGCATATAAACAAAATCATCATGATCAAATTTTTAAAGCATTGCTCGCGGTGGAAGATGCTCAAGTTGAATCGCGTAAAGATGCAACAGAGATTATGCGCCAATACTTAAATGAAGAAATGGTGATTCAATTCTTATTAAAATCATGGAATAAGGGCAAGTGGTTGTTCAATGTGCGTACCTTGTATAAGGACTATCCCGATATATTGGGCTGGGATCAGCAACGTACAAATGCAGTTCCTATCTTATTCATTAAAGGTGGAAATTCTCCTTATCTTGCAAAACCTGAACATTTTGAAGCAATTGAGCAGCAATTTAGTAACCATCAGATTCAGGTTGTTGAAAATGCAGGGCATTGGTTACATGCGGAAAAACCTACGGAAGTGAATCAGCTTATTACGACTTTTATAGAGGCTTAGTAAGTAAGTCTTAACCATAGTTTATGTATATTTTATATTCAATTGGATATAAGAAATACTGGTATGATTTTACAAGGTGATTTCTATATTATAATTTAATTAAAATATATGACTCTCTTAATAAGAATTATCGTATTAAATTAAAGGAAAATCGAGGAAATTGGATTTATGTGGGAATTTATTCATAAAATAATTCTATTGTTTTTAGAAAGGAAAAATAAATTTAAGTCTGCTGAAGATAGATATAATCGTAGAGCTAAATACTTTGATAACCTAAAAATTATTACTGATTTAAATATAAATGAAATTGAAAAGAGAGCACTTCGTAATTCGGCTGCTCAGGAACTTGCTGGAAGTCAGTTAATATCATATGAGTTAATGCATTATTTAATAGAAAATAAAAATATTACGAATTTTGAAATCGTTTCTAGGAATTTAGCTCTTTGGGATAATTGTTTAAATGTTATAAGAAATAACAATAATCAAATTGTTGGTATTTTTTTGAATAAAAGAACTTATATTAGAGAAAAAATAACAATGTTTTTATTATCATCTTTTATGGTATTTTTCCTATTTATTTTTATTGTAACTTTTAAGAAAAATGTTCTTTGGTTACAGAATGTGCTGTTGCTTCCTGAGCATATTTCTATAATGATTTTAATCAGCTTGTCTCTACTACTATTGCTATTTATCTTATTTTTTTATTTTTTAACTATAATGTTATTTGATCTTAAAAGAATAGTTAAGCTAATTAATCGTTAAAGAATTGATTGATATTTGATAAATAAATCACATCCATTAATTAGCTTAAACTCATGCTAACATATTGAAAATACAAACGAATGTAGCTATATGCAATCTATACCGATCCAATACAGACTAAGCGGATTTTACTTTTGGTACTATACAATTGTTGGTACGTTTTTGCCTTATTGGAGTCTATACCTTCAAGACCAAGGATTTAACTACAAAGAAATCGGTTTACTTTCATCTATTGCAATTTTAACGCGTATTTTTGCTCCTTTTATTTGGGGCTTTATTGCAGATAAAACGGGCAAGCGAATGCTATTGGTTCGTGTAGCCACATGGATGGAAGCTACGATTTGGTTTTTAATTTTTATTATTCCCAATAATATGCAATCTATTGCATTGCTGATGTTCATTTTTAGCTTTTTCCAAAATGCCATACTTGCTCAATTTGAAGGCGTAACTTTGTTTTGGCTAGGTGATAAACATACTGAATATTATGGGAAAATTAGAAAATGGGGTTCAATTGGTTTTATTGTCGGTGTATTTAGCATAGGTGCGATTCTAGAGATTATTGATATCCATTATTTACCAATGATGTTGTTATGCATTGCATTTACTGCATTCATTTGGTCATTTTCAATTAAAGAACCCAGTGCTGCACCTAACGCTCAAAAAGCGCTCGAACCCTTATTGCCAATATTAAAAAGACCCGTTGTTGCTGCATTCTTTTGCATTGAATTTATTATGCTTTTTGCACAGGCACCATTTTATAGCTTTTATAGCAACTATCTAAAAACATCAGGTTTTAGTACCTCTGAGATCGGCTTTTTATGGTCAGTTGGTGTCATTGCAGAAATTATTATGTTTAATCATGCCAATTCCTTTTTGTCTCGTTTTTCGTGGCGAAACCTCATCGCTATTTGCTTAATAATGACCTGTATCCGATTTTTATTGGCTGGTTTTTTCCCTGAAAGTTTCTTTATTCAGTTTATTTCACAAAGCCTACATGCATTTAGTTTTGGTTTATTCCATATTCTTGCCATGCGTATTATTTTGCAGAATTTTACAGCAAAACAACAGGGTAGAGGGCAAGCTTTGTACAGCACCATGTGGGGCTTGGGTGTGGCTTCAGGAAGTATTTTAGCCGGACAATATTGGGAAATATTATCAGGAACAACCATTTTTATTTGTGCAGGTTTGTCAGCATTAATAGGCTTATTTATGGTGAATTTCTTACCGAAAACGATTTATCAAGCTCGTTAAAAATCATCAGTGTCTTATTGTTCATCTGTATTTAAATTAACTCAAATTTAAAACAAAACAAGCTTGATTTTTTGTACTTTAAGTAATTTCATAAAAACATTATTTTATAATGTCAAAATATCAACACGGCGTCCTGAGCACATAGATTTGATGTAAGTTCTAAAACTTAAAATCTAGTTGAGTTCTGCAAATCTTACAAAGGTAAAGAAATTTATTGAACAGAAACATATTAGAGACTTAAGGTTTTATGTGAATTGAATGGTGCGCCATTTAAACCTATAGCAATAAGTCTTTTATAATCGAATGTTTAAAATATATTTGTTATTCACCAATTAAAATGTC
>NZ_KZ268704.1 GCF_002233755.1 Acinetobacter piscicola
ATCAACGTTCGAGTGGTTATCACCTCCCGCTAAAGTGGTTAATGGGATACTATTTGCATCATTGCCTGCTGTATCTTGAATTACTGATGTATCGTTATTTGGACTTGGATCGGTGTAGCTATAACTGACACTTTGTCCTATTCCAATTGCTGGGACAAAGCTGAGGAAGACATCGTTGCCTGAGATCGTAATTGTATTTGGGCTAACAAGCTGCCCATTGATATTGATACTAAAACTAGTTGCACTTGGTAGATTCACACCATCCAAAGCTTCGTTGTAGTGGAATACCAATTGTCCGACGGGGTTCACTTCTACACTTTGTAGCTGTGGTGCAGTATTGTCAGCAGTTGATGTCGTTGGAACTGTAGAATTATTATTAACAATGATTGAACTTAAGTCTGTAGCATCGTTTCCTGCGATGTCTTGAATGGCATTAAGATCATTACTATTCGAGATATTTTGAATCGTAAAGCTATCATTTCGTGCATTGCTTGCACTCGGGTCTGTATAAGAAACTTGAACATTTTGCCCAGCTGTAACTGCTTCACTGAGTGTCAGAATGACGTCTTGCCCACGAATACTAATATCCACAATACTAACGACAACGTCTCCAACCGTTACTGTAAAATTCTCGATTGTCGGTAAATGCGTACTGTCTAGGCTTTCATTGTAGTTTAGAGTTAACGTTGTACCAGTCTCATCTACTATTGCACTTACAAAGTTTGGTGCAGTCACATCACCTGCTGTGACTTCTATTTGATTAGGATTTTCTGAACCATCCTTAACGGTGACAATAATTGTTTCACCGTCAGCCAGTGAGCGATCAAGTTGAATACTGTCAACAGTATTATTACCTGTAGCAATTCCATGACCGATAATATTGCCATTTGCATCTGTAATTTCTACAGTTCCAACTTCATTCGAGGTAATTTCTACAGTATCAGCATCTTTAATATCTGCTGAAATAATGGGTGCGGTGACATCTCCAACAACAATTTCTTCCGTTGTATTATTTCCAGCACTATCAGTAACAGAGACAATAATAGTATCACCGTCACTCAATACTTCATCAATCTCAATAGTCACTTGACCATTTGAATCAACAATACCCTCACCAATGGTCTTACCTGATTCATCTTTAATTTCTACTTTACTGCCAATCTCATCGGAACTGACCTGAATAGTATTATTATCGACAATATTGACTTCTACTTGTGGATCAGTCACATCTCCAACGTTAATAGACTCCGTTGTTTTATTTCCTGAATGATCCGTTGCAGTGATTGTAATAGTTTCATTATCTTGCAAAGGTCTTGTTAAGGTAATATCAACATTACCTGCTTGATTTATTTGTCCTGTGCCAATGATTTTACCACTAGTATCCGTAATAATAATTTGACTCGCTTCATCAGAGCCGATTTTAATGTGACTATTATCTAAAATCTCATGCGTTATTATTGGCCCAGTTTTATCTACGTTATTTTCATTGTTATTTTCATTCTTTGGATGATGCCCACTGCTACTACCTGAACTTGCTGCAATCCCAATAATACTCAGAGCAGTAGCAACCCATGCCCATGTAGGTGCTACAGTAGATTGACCATCTGATAAATAATCTTGAAAATTATCAATACCTAAATAATCCACCTTAGTCACAAGGCCTGTGTCATCAAATTCCTGCAATTTTACAGAGAAATATTGCCCATTTTCTGTTTCTAGTACCAACTCCTTAGGTGTTTCACCTAAAAAGAAATCATCAATAATAACTTTTTCTCCCGTATTCAATTCAATTTCTAAGCTATTACCAATTTTATTTATTTTGGCAATATCAGCTTTATCTAAATTAGCCTTATAAATACGATGACTTATATTTTCCTTATCTAAAGTAATGGATTGAACAATTCCCTTTTCATAAACTGGCTTAGTTGTCATATTATTACCTAAATTTATTATATCTACCCATTAAAAAAGATAAGTAAATCCAGTAAGCCATACAAGTACATAATATTACTAACAAAAATAAAATAATAAGAAACAAGGAATACTTAAGAATTCATACTTAAATTAAAATAATCTTATTTTTCATTTTTCAGTGATGCAGTTATCTAATCTTTATTTTTATTTTAATTAAAATCCATTTATATTTATTATTTAAATGATCTTTATTTAGTTTGGATTACTAAATCTATTTTTTATCTATCAGAACATTCTAGTTATTGCTAATTTTTATTTTTAAACATTAACTTAACTATATTTTTTACTTAAGTCTCAATATTTTAAAATAAATTATATACAAGTGTATTTTTATTTCCATTGTTTTTTTATGGGTATTATTAAAGCTTAATGATGTAACAGCATTCTTGTTTTAAATAGATATGTAAATATTTGTAAATAAATTAATTATTCTAAAGGTAAAAGTCTATTACTAATAATAAATAATGACTGCTTAAAAAATAGCTTATAAATATTTAAATATTTTCTAAATGAAAGACTTAAAGTACCAAAATAGATAGCAAAAAGGTGAAGCCATTAGCTTCACCTTTGATCATAATCAATAAGTAATTTTATTAATTAAGCTTCTTACTTAAACTGTAAAATCATCACCTAAATATACTTCGCGAACTGTTTCATCTGCAAGTACCTCTTCAGGCGTACCTTCTGCAATAACAGCACCTTCACTCACAATATAGGCATGCTCACAAATTGCCAACGTCTCTCTTACATTATGATCTGTGATTAAAACACCAATACCGCGATCTTTTAACTGGCGAATAATATCTTTAATATCACCCACCGAAATTGGATCGACTCCTGCAAAAGGCTCATCCAATAACATAAATTTAGGATCGGCAGCTAAAGCACGTGCAATTTCTGCGCGACGACGTTCGCCCCCCGAAACACTCATGCCCAAAGAATCTTTGATATGTGTGATTTTAAAATCTTCTAATAACTCTTTTAAACGCTGTTGACGCTGCTGTTTATTTAAATCTTTACGCGTTTCAAGGATCGCCATAATATTATCGGCAATGCTTAGTTTTCTAAAAATAGATGCTTCTTGAGGTAAATAACCAATACCCTTTCTTGCTCGTTGATGCATCGCAAGATCAGAAATATCTTCATTATCTAAATGAATGACACCCTTATCCATTCGAACCAAACCAACAACCATATAGAAACTTGTCGTTTTACCCGCACCATTTGGCCCAAGTAAACCCACAATTTGACCACTTTGCATTTGAAAAGAAACGTCTTTTACAACCCAACGCTTGTTATACACTTTAGCGAGGTGTTTGATGGTTAATGTTTGAGTCTGATCCTGTACTTGCATTAATCACGCGCTCCAGGAAATGTTTTTGTCGTACTAGGCGGAATGATAATTTGTACACGACCTTTTGAGCTACCTGTTGAATCAGACGCGCCTGAAGCTTCGATATCACCTTTATTCATACTGTACTTAAGTGTACTACTGCGTATGCTTGCACCATCTTGATAGAGATATGCATTTCCAACTAAATTAATAATACCCGTTTCAGCGTTATAAATGATTTTCTGCGCCTCACCTCGAGCAATACCGCGGTTACTCTCCAACTGTTGCTGGAATTTTGCAGGAGAACCCGAAGCAGTAATGGTACTAATTTGTTTATTTTTATTAAGTTGTGCCACCAACGAAGCTGCTTGGAGTTTCATTGTGCCTTGTTCAATAATCACATTTCCTGAGTAAGTTGTAACTCCACTACGCTCACTATATGTCGCTTTATCTGCAACCAATGAAATCGCTTGACTACGATCACTTGGCAAAGCAAAAACAGATGCAGTCAAACACATTAAGCTCACTGTACCAATCGCTTGCTTCAGGAAAGATTGAGTTAGTAAAAATGGTTTAATTTGGTACATACTTTCCTCGAATATGAGCGAATTCATATTGACCTTCATTTAAATCAGCTTTTAAACCTTGGCTTATAAATTCAGCATCAGGTGTATTAACAGTCACTTGGTGAGTTGTTTCAAACTTACGTACTTTCGGATAACCCGTCAATTCATTCGTTAGAAACACCATTTTTCCTTGTTCACTAATTTTTGTTGCCTCAACTTGCCCTGTCAAAACAACTTTTTCATTATCATTAAACCCTCGTGCTTCTTTCGCAAAAAAAGTTGAATCAACTTGATTTTGGTGAAACATAGAGGCATTTAAATTTTTAAGTATTGATGTCTTCTGCCGTAAATCTTGTTCTAAATGATCTACTTGAGCACGAACGTACAAATTACCCTTCTCATCGGTTTGAACCAATTGGATACCTTCAGCAGAATAGGTCATGCTTTGTGCAGAATTTGCATCCAGCTTCTTACCTTTTCCGCTGTAATAATAATAGCCACCACTGATTGCCGCGATGACAACTGCAGTAACATATAAAACCTTAGTATCCATAAATGATATTCAACATTCGATTAATCTGAATTTATGCTATTAATGCGGTATAGCTGTATATTTTTCAAGTAGTTCTTGGTAAACGCCTTTGGACATCAGTAACATATCGCAAACCTCACGTACTGCACCACGACCACCCATCGCTTGCGTTACTAAATCAGCACGGCGGCGAACCTCGACATGACCATTTGGCACAGTCACTTTCATACCTGCGATCGCAAATGCAGAAAGATCTGGCCAATCATCACCCATATATAAGCAATCTTCAGGCTGTAAATTGAATTGAGCACAGGCTTCTTTCAGTGCAACACCTTTGTCTTCACGACCTTGGAACACAAGATCTACACCTAAATCAGACATGCGTTTTTCAACGATATTACTTTTTCGCCCAGTGATAATGATCACTTTAATACCCGCTTGTTGAACCAGTTTCATACCGAGTCCATCACGAATATCAAAAGATTTAATTTCATCACCTGAGTTTGTAAGTGTGACAAAACCATCGCTGAGAATACCATCTACATCTAAAACTAATGCTTCGACATGACGCGCTTGTTCTAACAAAACATAAGAAGCCATCGATTAATTTACTCCAGCTTGAATCAGGTCATGCATACTTATTACACCTATCACTTTATTGCGCTCATCGACGACAATAAATTGATTAATTTTCTTTTCATTCATTTTCTCTAAAGCTTCTACGGCACGAATTTCTTTAGAAACTGTCGATGGATTTTGAATCATCACCTCTGAAACAGGTAAATTGACATCAAAACCTTGTTGCTTATCAATTAAACGACGTAAATCACCATCCGTGAAAATACCCAATAAAGTGTCATTTTCATCAACAACTGTCGTTAAACCTAAACGCTTATTTGAAATTTCATACAATACTTTATTCATTGGCGTGTTGGGTAAAACTTTCGGTAAATCATTGCCCGTATGCATCAAATGTTTTACATGCAATAACAAACGTTTACCTAAAGCGCCTGCAGGATGCGACATCGCAAAATCATCAGCAGTAAAACCACGAGCATCCAGTAATGCAACAGCAAGTGCATCACCCAAAACCAAAGTCGCAGTCGTGCTCGAAGTCGGTGCTAAACCTAAAGGACATGCTTCTTTAATATTTCCTAAGGTTAATGCAACATCAGCATTTTGTGGCATTGGGCCTTTATCATCACCACTAATGGTAATTAAAGGTACAGCCAAATGTTTGATGAGTGGCATTAGCATCATTATTTCATCACTCTTTCCAGAGTTTGAAATTGCGATCAATACATCGCCTTCGACCAACATGCCCAAATCTCCATGCCCTGCTTCACCGGGATGCATAAAGAATGAAGGTGTGCCTGTGGAGGCAAATGTGGCAGCCATTTTACGACCGATATGCCCTGATTTCCCCATACCAGTGATCACTAAACGACCTTTACATTGCAAAATAATTTCGCAAGCACGTGAAAAGCGATCATCAATTTGTGTCGCCAAGATCTCTAAGGCTTGTTCTTCAATGCGTAAGGTTTCAAGTGCTACCTTTTGAAAATCAACTCGTTTCTGCATATTTTCAAGATTCAAAATGAACTGACCTTAACTCTAAAAGAGTTCGAATATCGACTGGAATATTTTTCATATTTTAGCATAGCAATACAATAGGCTGCTTTCCTAAATATATAATTTTCACTTTGTTAGAAAAATAATGCATAAATCTTTATGAAATATGGAGCTTAGGTTAAGATTAACTATCTTTTTATTTAAGCATTTAGACGACCTATGCAACCATTTGTTCTTTACAACTCTGAGCAACGTAAAAAAGTTGAATTTGTTCCCCGTAAAGAAGGACATATCGACATGTATGTGTGCGGTATGACAGTGTATGACTACTGTCACATCGGGCATGCTCGGGTTATGGTTGCATTTGACTACATTACTCGTTTTCTACGTAGCCAAGGTTGGAATGTTAAATACGTTCGAAATATCACAGATATTGACGATAAGATTATTGCACGTGCCAATGAAAATGGCGAAAGCATCTCAGCTTTAACAGAACGTTTTATTATTGCCATGAATGATGATGCTGCTCGTTTGGGTTGCTTAGAACCTGATGAAGCACCTCGTGCAACAAATTACATCGATCAAATGCAAAATATGATTGGTAATCTTGTCAATAAAGGTACGGCTTATCCATCTCAAAATGGTGATGTGTATTTTGAAGTTGAAAAATTTGCAAAATACGGTCGTCTTTCAGGTCGCAAACTTGAAGACATGCAAGCAGGTGCATCGGAACGTGTTGATGTCGAAGTTGAGAAAAAACATCCATTTGACTTTGTACTTTGGAAACATGCCAAAGAAAATGAGCCTTCATGGGCTTCACCTTGGGGCAATGGTCGTCCGGGTTGGCACATTGAATGCTCTGCAATGTCAACTTGCTGCCTAGGCAATCATTTCGATATTCATGGCGGTGGCTCAGATTTAATGTTCCCCCATCATGAAAATGAAATTGCACAGTCTGAAGCTTCTACAGATGAACAATATGTAAACTACTGGATGCATGTTGGTTTCATTAATGTCGATGGTGAAAAAATGTCTAAATCATTAGGCAACTTCTTCACTATTCGTGATGTGATGGAAAAATTCCACCCTGAAGTGATTCGCTATTTTATTGTATCTTCACACTATCGTAGTCCTGTGAATTTTTCAGATTTTGCCCTCAAAGAAGCAAAAGCTACACTTTCACGTTTTTATCATGCATTCAAAGCTTATCAACAAATCTACGGCAATAAAACTGTCGCAACTTTAGACACAAACTTTGTTGAACGTTTCAATGCAGCAATGAGTGATGATTTCAATACAGCAGAAGCAATTGCGATCTTGTTTGAAATCATTAAAGAATTGAATCGTGCTGTAAAAGAAGAAAACGAAGCTCAAGCGACGATTTTCTATTCTACATTACGCCATTTAACCGATATTTTAGCTTTAGTTCAGTATGATGTAGATGAATTTTTAAAGTCAGATATTGGTCAAGAGCAGCTTGGTTTATCTGAAACTGAAATTGAAGATTTAATTCAACAACGTGTAGATGCCAAGAAAAATAAAGATTTTGCCAATGCAGATGCAATTCGCCAATCTTTACTCGATCAAGGTGTTGTTCTAGAAGATACTCGTCAAGGAACTGTTTGGCGTCGTGCTGATTAATCTTTACTTGAATAGAGTGTATTAAATTCTAATACACTCTATCTCGCCTATTTTCTGAATACTCAATATACTTCATCAATATTTGGGTGGATTTAAAACTGCACTTTTTTAATTTAAAAATTAAAGTGAGCTACACTCAAATAATCCATATTGTAAATTAAATACACATTTCTAACTTTTAAGTGATCAAAAAGATCACTCTGAGATTTAAATTTAGCAAAAAAACAGCATAACAATGGCTTCTGTTGGCTTTATATCATCTTATTTTACCAAGCTATTTTTGAATGCTTGAATAACTGATATACTCAACGCTGGTTCTTTATTGATGTTTTGGGAACGGATTACATGAGCACAGTACGCCAACAAAATTTTCTACTCCGTAAAGAGAAAATTTTAGCCATGGCAGAAACACTTCTACTCGATAATACTCAAGATATTACCCTCAGTGAACTTGCTGAAGAACTGGATATTGCCAAAGGCACAATTTACAAACATTTTAAAAGCAAAAATCAGCTTTATTTAGAACTCATTATTCAAAATGAGAAAAGATTACTAGATATTTCAAAATCTTATCAAAAAGATATTCAAACTTATGTATCGCAATATATGCTTTACAACATGCTCAATTCAAATCGAACCATTTTATTGCATGTGATTGAAGAACGTCTGACCAATAACGAAAGAAAATTGAATGATTTGTTCGAAGAACTTTACCAAATTCGTGAAGAACGTATTTTGGAACTTAAAGATTTGTTTGGTGCACATTTAAAATCACTGAATAGTATCATGTCGATTCGTGATTATTTATCTTATATTTGGACAGTCACTTACGGCGCATCACTCTTACTCAATTCAACCTATTACCAAAAATCAATTGGTTCACGTGAACGTCTGATTAAACTCTATGTAAATCAGGCATTAATGACGCCTGATAAACTCACTGATAACGAACAATTGGATTAAGTAAATTAGGCGAAATATTGTGAAAAACAATACCCACCAAATCTATTTACGCTTTGCCAATTATTGCTATAAATAACCTGAGTTCGGGATAAGGCTATTCCCAACTATATGATACGCGGAAACGTCAGTCGCATTGTTCGAGGCAGGACTACATCTGTAATATACTGTTTTTGCGATATATTAGGTACTTGATAGTATCTGTCGAGTTGGCGACTGACAAATGGTTTTGCCCTTGCGTGGCAGTGCCACTCATCCCGAAAGCCTTGCGAGGTAGTACCTCTCAGGTCGAACCTGAACAAGATTGAAATATATTTCAAGCGAAGTGCAAGACGAAGTGGGTTAATCCTTGCATTTGGCTTTAAACGGTAAGACTCCGCTGTGCCTGATCTATCTTTTCAATAACTTACATCAAAGTTTATCCCGAACTGACGTTATAAATACACCTTGATATGAAGATCCTAAGCATCGTTTTTTATTGATTAGGGCGCAATAATTGGCTCGGCAACGGCATTGAATTGACCTGACTAAAGATTTCATAACACATATGCCTTAACCACTGATGACTGGTTTTATGATGACAAGACATATGCCAATACTGCTTAATTGAGTAGGTTGAGAATGAAATTGGCGCAGGTAAAATTTTCAAATTCCCTCTCGATAATAAAACTTCACTCAAATAATAAGGCACCGTGGCAATAGAGTCAGTGTCTTGTACCACCAGACCCACACCTAAATAACTTGGAATACGCATAAGAATATTACGTTTTAAATCCAAATTTAATAATTCATTGGCAATGTGGTAATGCCCTATACCTGCATCAATATCAATATGTGATTCACTTAAATATTGCTCAACAGTGATACTGTCATTACTGAGTCTTGGATGGTCTTTGGATGCAATCACCACATAAAACTGTTCAAACAATTTTTGTTGATAAAAACCATTTTCCAAATGCGGTAAAAAACCAATCGCTAAATCAATTTCACCATTGGCCATTTGATAACTGGTTTCAGAAGTGATCGCTCTTACGTTCAATTTCACATGTGGTGCATGTTGTTTTAAATATTGAGAAATTTTAGGTAAAAGTACCAAATGCGAAACATCGGTCATTGCTACAGTAAATTGTTGCTGCGATGCAGACTCATCAAAATCTACACTAAAATTATTGATAATTTCGACTTTACTTAACGCCTCACTGACCAATGGATAGAGTTGTTTAGACAATTCGGTCGGCACCATTTCATTACCAATCCGTAAAAACAATGGATTGTTATAATGCATACGTATTTTTGTGAGAATATTACTAACCGTAGGTTGACTCATAGCCAAATGATCCGCAGCAGCAGAAACACTTTTAAACTTATAAATATAGTAAAAAATACTGAGCAACTTACAATCTAACTCAAACACGAAATAATATCTCACTCATTTGTCTAATTGATATTATATCTTGACCTTTTTTATTTTTTTTTCCAATGTTTTAATGTACCGATTTTAAACAATCAAATCAACATTGTTTAAAATTGGCACATTAAGGCTGTATTTTGCAGATAAATTCACTATCCGTTTACAAATAAATCGACCATCAATTCATCATCAGTATCGGCATAACGGTATTCTGAAAAATCGGTTACACCCGCCTCTTTGAGAATATCTTCATCAATCATTAAGCGACCTGTAATTGAACGCTTTTGACTAATGAGAATTTGATAAGCCGCATCTGCCATGATATTTGGTTTACGTGCTCGGCTAAACAATTGCTTTCCACCCAATGAAAACTCAATCGCAGCAGTCGCAATAATCGTTCTTGGCCATAAAGAATTGACACTCACCCCATAGTTTGCAAATTCCTGACTCATACCAATCGTCAGCATACTCATGCCATACTTGGTAATGGTATACGGTGCATAGCTAGCAAACCATTTCTCATCCAAATTCAACGGTGGAGATAAGTTTAAAATATGAGGATTTTCACTTTTCTTTAAATACGGCAATACGGCTTGGCTACAGACCATGACTGCACGAGTATTAATTTGATACATCAAATCAAAACGATTCGGATCAAGCATTTCAACACCTGAAAGCTTAATTGCACCAGCATTATTGATTAAAATATCAATTCCACCAAAATGTTCAGCAGCTTGTTGCATTGCTTGAGCGACTGCATGTTGGTCTCGAACATCCAATTGAATTGCCAAGGCTTTACCACCGGCCGCTTCAACCTCTTGAGCAACAGTAAAAATCGAACCACCCAATTTTGGATGCTCTTCAGTAGATTTGGCTGCAATGACAATGTTTGCACCATCCTGCGCTGCTTTCAGTGCAATTTCTCGACCAATCCCACGGCTTGCACCTGTGATAAACAGTGTTTTACCTGCTAATGACATATGTTCCCTCAATGCTTTTTATTTAGTTTATTCACAACGCACTAATTTACAGCAAGTTAAATTACTTAAGATAGTGCAAGAACTATTAATTTATATACTCATAAGTACAAAAATTAAATCACTGATTGATCAATCATTTTTTAAAGGCTATTTAAAATACAATCCCGTACAAATAATATAATTTAACCCATAACTTTAAGATATTTCACCTGTAACATTCCAACATATTCACAAGGTTTTTTCTAAATCCAAACCACTTCTACCTACTAGAATGTTCTCAGCCTTAGGATTAAAATATTCAGCAATGAACTGCTTAAGATGACCTGATATGAGTTCTCATTTATTGGCTTTCGCTTTGATCTCATTAGGTATGGCGCTCACCCCTGGGCCCAATATGATTTACCTCATTTCAAGATCACTTTGCCAAGGTAAAAAAGCAGGGTTCGTATCCTTGGGTGGAACAGCGCTGGGTTTCTTGTTTTATATGTTGTGTGCTGCTTTTGGGATCACAGCACTGTTAATGACCATTCCATTGGCTTATGAAGCATTAAAAATTGCAGGTGCAATCTACCTAATCTATTTGGCATGGAAAGCAATTCGCTCACCGCACTCGCCATTTGAACTTGCCAATGTTCAATCGTATTCAAATACAAAATTATTTCTTATGGGGTTTTTAACCAATTTACTCAACCCTAAAATTGCCATGATGTATTTGGCATTACTTCCTCAATTTATAAAACCAGATTCAAATGCAGTTTTATTACAAACCCTCACTTTAGGTATTGTACAAATCATCATTAGTTTGCTGGTGAATTCATTCTTTATTATTACTGCCAGCTCATTTACACAGTACTTAAATCGTCACGCTTTATGGTTAAAACTACAAAAATGGTTTATGGGAACTATATTCTTCGGCTTAGCCACTCAAATATTATTGAGTGCTCGAAAATGAGCCGAGCAGAAATTTTATTATAAAAAATGACCCAAAATGGAGTATTTATTTTGGGTCACATAAACTGGGTATAACGATTATTCATTTGGTTGCATGATAATCCGTGACCTTTGGACGATGTCTAAAATCCAAAGCAATCACTTAAGTATCAATATGACATCGCAACATCGACTTTAACTATGCAATTACTTTGCCAACTTATTAATCCGATTTGCATAACCTGAATGCATCGAGTGATCTAATTTGGTTAATATGCCATCATCACCCAACACTTGACGCGCACCTTTACGCATCCATTGTGGCATCATGCCATAAACACTATACACAGATTGTAAATAATCAGGCACTGCGATAAATAACCTCGGTTTAATTAAAGTGCTAACCACTGCATTCGCCACTTGTTGAGGTGTCACACTCGGAATCACTTTCGCTGCGTTCTCAGTTCCTGCTGTTAATTCAGTTAATACTTTACTTGGCATAATGGCTGTGAACTCAATACCACTATCTCGAAATTCACCTGCAACAGCTTCAGTTAATCCAACTACTGCAAATTTTGTTCCTGAATAAATCGCTGAACCTGGTAAAGCAAACCGCCCTGCCAATGATGCTATATTGACAATATGACCTGTATTATTTTTTAACAATTCAGGTAATGCCAATTGCATTCCGATCACCACACCACGGAAATTAATGTCAATTTGCGCATCTGCCAATGCGGGATCTTCATCTAAAAATGCTCCCATCGGCATAATACCTGCATTATTGACCAAAGCATATAAACTACCAAAATGCTGAACTGTATTTTGAATAAATACAGCAAATGACTCACGATCACGAACATCGACCTTAAAGGCTTTTGCACCAATTCGCTCCGCTTCTTTTTCAGCAAGCACTAAGTCAATATCACCAATACTGACTTTTGCACCTTGCGCAATTAAAGCTTCCGCAGTCGCCAGTCCTATCCCACGTGCAGCACCTGTAATTGCAACAACCTTGCCTTTTAGTTTTTGTTTTTTAAACATTTCCTTTCCTTTTTTATCTCATTTTCGAATAAAAGCGTTACGAATCTTTCAAACGATCAACAGTACTGAATATTTATACTTCAACTTTTTCAGCTGTTTTAATTTTCGGTTTATGGTCAATCAAATATTCATCTAAATTAAATCTCTTCATTTTTTCTTTTAATTTAAATGTTGTCCAAGGCCATGCTGTGCTATTACGACCATTTCTGTCGATAAAGTAACTCTGGCATCCTCCTTTATTCCATACAGTTGACTGTAAAGCAGATTGAACCTTTTCATTAAATTTTCGCGTAATCTCTGGATTAGGCTCAATGGTTTTAATCCCCAACTGTTCAGCCTGTTTTAGTGCATCCATAATGTAATCAAGCTGTGCTTCAATAATAATAAAAGCGGAAGAACTTACTGCGACATTAGGGCCAAACATCAAAAAGCCATTCGGACAATTCTCAACCATTGTCCCCATATAACCTTCTGGGCTACCTTGCCAAACATCAGACATTTTTTGACCAAAACGGTTATAAACTCGATTGGCAATCGGTGGTTCAGCGATTTCAAAACCTGTCCCAAGGATAATAATATCGACTTCACAACACTCACCATTGCTCGCAATTAAAGTATTGTCTTGAATTTCCGCTAAGCCACTGGCGATCACATCTACATTGGTTTGTGCTAAGGCTGGATACCAATTATTGGATTGAAGAATACGCTTACATCCAATAATAAAATCAGGGGTTAATTTACTGCGTAAAATAGGATCTTTAATATGCGTATTTAAATGCCATTGTGCTATTTTTTGGAATTGTTTCATCGCTGCTGGACTCTGAATTCCACCATTAATGGTCTCAAAAATACCGTAAACTGAACCACGCATGATGTGCTGAGTCAGTGGTAGAAATTTAAACAACGTACGCACAGGTGCAAATAAAGGTATATCTGACTTGGGTAAAATCCATTGAGCAGTACGTTGAAAAATGCTGAGTTGTTTAACTTGCGGTTGAATTTGCGGAACAAATTGGATTGCCGAAGCTCCAGTACCAATCACAGCAACACGTTTTCCAGTTAAATCAATATCATGTCGCCACTGCGAAGAATGAAAAATTTCACCTTTAAAACTTTCAATACCTTTTACATTAGGCAATACAGGTTCATGCATTGGCCCACATGCAAGAATTGTAAATTGTGATCTCAATTCACCTTGTGTTGTTTGAATAATCCAACATTGCTCCACATCTGACCACTTTGCATCCACAGCTTCATGATTTAAACGTACATGCGGCATGATTTTGTATTTATCTACGACATCAAATAAATATTGTTTAATTTCTTTTTGTTGCGCAAATACGCGTGACCATGCAGGATTTTGTTCAAAAGAATAAGAATATAAAGCAGATGGAACATCACATGCGCAACCAGGATAGGTATTTTCACGCCACACCCCGCCCATTTCTGAAGCTTTTTCTAAAAGAATAAAATCTTCAATCCCCGCTTCTTTAAGTTTGATGGCAGCACCAAGTCCTGCAAAACCACCACCAACGATGATGACTTTATAAAAATCTTGTGCTTTGCTGTTATTTTTGTGTTGTTTCATTTTAAAATCGCATAGAATGTGAACGATAGGAATACAATGTCAAAAACGGAATGGCTTGTCAATTTCCATTATTTGGTAATTTTAATTATTTTTGGTCAATTTTGTTTATGAGTGAAAATACAAATTTAAGTCGTGCAGAACGACAACGTTTGCAACTACAAACAGATATCGTTGAGGCTGCCTTTTTAGAGTTTTCAAATCGTGGTTATCATCAAACTGCGATTTCAGATATTGCTCAACGCCTCGGTATTGGGCATGGTACCTTTTATCGTCATTTCGAAAATAAACGCGATATTCTTCAGCATGTTATCTCTGAAACACTTCAAAAAATCATGGCGTTATTGACTGGTGAAAATGCACCACAAGCCTTTAATAATATTGAAGAATACCGTGAACAATGTCAGCGTATTTCCGAACGGTTAAGAAACTTTGCCCAAGAAAACCCACTCACCTTGAAACTACTGCTCTTAGAAGCAACCTCTATCGACACTGAAATGACTAAATTTGTTCAGAATTTAATGCAAATGGCTGGCGTTATCACTGCAAATTATTTAAAACACGGTGTTGAATTAAAGATTTTTAGAGCTGATTTAGATTGTGAAAATACAGGGCATAATATTATTGGTATGATCATCAACGGAGCTTTACGATTTTTAGCCAATCCAAGTGATCTTACAGGTTTAGAAAAATATGCCAATTCCATTATTGATTTGATTGTTGTAGGGATGCGGAAAGCTTAGGTATTGATACAAAAGTACATGGAAAATAGTGACAAATCACATTTCTAGAATGTATTCTCAATAGATTGAGTAGGTATTTCAACAAACTGCTTCAGTAAATTTAGGATGATCATCTAAGATTTCAAACCATGCTGTTTTATTATTGGTAAATGCGTGAGAAGCAATTTCAGCATTTAATGGCTCATTAATTATACCAACACGCAATCGAATGATATCAGGCAAATCTAGTCGTGCACTAAACAAAGGCGAGGCACATATTTTACAAAATACTCGTTTCTTATTTTCAGTTGCATAATATTCTCCAAATTGCTCTTGTCCAGTGAGCACGTCTAAATCCTGTGTGCAAATGGGTGCAATGGCAACAAAAGCCGAACCTTGTGCTTTTTGACATTGTTGGCAATGGCACACGAATATCTTTGAAATTTCTGTATTTATTTTCAGTTGAATTGCACCGCAAAGACATGAGGCTGTGTACATTTTTACTCCTTTATTTTTATGAAATCTGAGCTACTGATTATTCTTCTGCTTTAAATCATGCTCACGATATAACTTGAGTACTTCAATTTCACTGTAAATCAATTGTTGTAATTCATCTCGAAACGCAACCATATCTTCCATCGTTTTAATTTGATCGATAGATAAACGTGGCATAAATTTAAAATAGAAAGGAATACGTTTGGGAATAATATGGCTAGGAATAGAAGGAATAACGTCACCCTGCCTTAAAAAAGAACCTATTTTAGGATTGGACAATATTTTATTAAACCATTTCTGTCTCAATAAAACATTTGCATCGAAACCTAAATCAAAAACCTCATCTCCACCTAAAGCCACAAAAGGTGCAATTTCATAACCAAACTCTTGCGCCAATTTCAAAAATCCGAAACGTTGCTTCCAAATCAGTTGGTATGCCTCACCTTTGCGTTTAATCACTTCACGACCACCACCCGGAAAAACTAAAATCGAGTAGCCTTGTCGCATGGCTTCTTTGGCATACTCTTGAACGCCATCGACCCCGCCTACGCGTTTTACCACTTCTTTCCAAACTGGGATATGAAAATGCATATGATCAGCCAAACTGACCACGGCGATCTTATGCTGAGTAAATAAGTAATCAATCAAAATAGGTGAATCTAAAACACCATAAATGGTGTGATTTCCTACATACATTGCAGGTTTATTTGCAACAATATTTTCTGCCCCTAAGAAGGTTGGGCGAAAATAAAAGCGTTGCAAACTACTGATCAATCGAATCAATTTCGAATTGTGTCGTATTTGCAACGCTTTTTCAGTCATGCTGTATCTCTACAAACTCAATTAAAGACTTAAGCAACATGTTTTTGGACAAGGATTGAACCAACCGAATAACCTGCCCCAAAAGAACAAAGCACACCATATTCACCATCATTCACTTGATCAGCTGTACGATGTAAAGCGATGATTACACCTGCAGAAGAAGTATTGGCAAACTCATCTAAAATAATCGGAACCAAATCCGGATCAGCCTCAGCAGCTTCTTTACCGACGATTAATCTTAAAATCAATTCGTTCATATTGGCATTGGCTTGGTGTAACCAGAAACGTTTTACATTTTCAGGTTGAATGCTGTTCTTTTCCAATTGAGTCGAAATAATTTTAGCCACCAACGGACAAACTTCTTTGAAGACTTTACGTCCATCTTGGCGGAACTGTTTGTCATCACGTGAAGTTAATTCAGAACCATTTAAAAAGCCGAAATTATTACGAATATTATTTGAGAATTGCGTAAACAGACTGGTATCTAAAATTTCAAAACCAGTTTTAGAATCCGTTTCTTCAATGATCGAAGCTGTTGCTACGTCACCAAAGATAAAGTGACAATCACGTGAACGATAGTCGGTATGACCCGATGTAATTTCGACATTGACCAACAGCACACGACGTGCACCAGTTTTCACAGCATCATAAGCTTGCTTTAGACCAAATGTTGCTGCTGAGCATGCCACATTCATATCATATGCATAACCTTGAATGCCCAATGCCGTTTGGATTTCAATGGCTACAGCAGGATATGCACGCTGTAAATTTGAACATGCAAGAATAACAACATCAATGTCTTCAGCAGTCACACCAGCATTTTCCATCGCTTGCTTAGCGGCAATCACACCCCACTCTGCTTGGATTGAAAGCTCTTCATCAGAACGCTCTGCTAAACGAGGACGTAAACGATTGATGTCTAATGCACCTGATTTTTCAACAACATAACGGCGCTTTACACCAGATGCTTTTTCAATAAATTCTGCACTAGAGCCACGACGTGCAACGACTTCACCCGCTGCAATTTGTTCAGCATTTTCGCTGTTAAACTGTTCCGCATAAGCATTTAAACTTTCTACCAATTCTTCATTGGTAATCACTTCTTCAGGATGGTATAGACCTGTACCTGTAATACGGATGCCCATGCAAAACTCCTTTTTTAATCTCTAAAACTCAAATTACCACTATTTTAACTGATTCCGAGCTTTTCCCATACCTTTTGTATTCGGGTTGGGGAAATAGGCATCTTGGTTTTCATCGGTTGAGAGAATAAGGAAATTCTTAATTCTTCCACCATGAAATATACATCTTTTAAACGGGTATCATGTTTAAACTGAAATAGCTTTTCCATCCACGGATCAACATCTTTGATCGCAGCATCATCTCGATTAAGATTATTCGGCAAACGATCCAAACGCAAGATCAAAGCTTTCAAATATCGTGGATATTCCTGCCAAATATCTGCGGATTTTGAGTAAACAAAATTGGATAAATTCATCAAATCGAGCTGGTCTTCAATATCATCCATATTTTTGCCAAATACATCTTGATCCAACATGAGTAAGCGCTGACGAATCTCTTGCCAGTGAATATAAATTTCACTAATCAATTTCAACGCTTCTTGACCATGGCTCAAGAATGACTTTTTAACCTCATTGCTTAATATTGAAAATTCTTCTGCATTGATAGGTAAATCTTTGATTGCCATTTGTAAAGTTGCATAAATCAACATTTGTTCAAGTTGCGCTTTATCACCCAACGGAGAATATGCCAAAGCCAAAGGTTTCGAAATCTGCTTCTTCAACTGACGAATTAAATCGCCTAATTGCATATGAATGAGACGAATAACCCCTTCTCGATGTTGTTTCATCGCTTCATTTTGATCATTAAATGTTTGAATCACGATCCCAGATTCATCTTTAGCATCAAGCTTTGCAAAAGCTTTAGTCGATACAAGTGCTTGATATTGCTTAACCACAACACCAGTGACTTTTTGTGAGGCTTCAAATACAAACTGATCTGGAAATACGTTAAATTCACCTTTCAACTGCTTCACAGGACTATGCGTTTCTGTACGACAACGTGCTTTCAATTCATCTAAATGACGTCCCTTTTCAATAACACGCCCCTTTTCATCGATGACCTTGATAAAAGGAATAAGATATTGATCTAGACGTTCAAAAGAAAAATCTTTAGCCGTGATTTGCTCACCGCGTAATTGGAAAGCCAAAAACTCAAAAATATGGGCTTGCAAATGTTGTGCATCAACAAGTTTCATCAATTTTTTAGCGGTATCAGGAATAGGAACTAAATTACGGCGCTTATCTTTGGGTAAAGATTTCAACAATGCTTCGATTAAATCTAATCGCCAGCCCGGAATACCCCATGACCAAATATTTTCATCCACTTGTGGCAATGCTTGCACAGGAATTTTAACCGTTGCACCATCTTCATCATGGCTTGGATCAAAACGATAACTTGCAGCTAAACGCAATTGATGATTGTGTAAATAGTCTGGAAATTGCTGTGTGGTTGGACGATCATTCATCCATAACGCATCATCATCTACAAAAAGATAACGAGGATCTTTAGGTTCAACCGTTGCTCGCCAATCTTCAAAACTACGACGACTCGCAATTTCATTCGGCACTTTAGCAGCATAAAATTGATAAATCGTTTCTTCATCAACCACTAAATCACGTCGGCGTAATTTATCTTCAACACGTTCCACTTCTTCTAGTTTCAACAAATTGTGTTTTAAGAATGGTGGCGTTGTACCCAAATTTCCTGTGGTTAAAGCATCACGTAGAAAAATCTCATGTGCAGCAGCTTGATCGACTTTTTCAAAATTTGTAGCGCGCTTCGGCTCAATGATCAAACCAAATAAAGAAATCTGATCATAAGCATTCACCACGCCTGGTTTTTTAGCCCAATGCGGTTCGAAATAATGATGTTTTAATAGATTAGGCGCCGCAAGTAAAATCCATTCAGGTTCAATTTTCGCCAAAGTTCGTAAATAAACCTGAGACGTTTCCACCATTTCAAATGCCATTACCCATGGGGTATTGGTTTTATGCAATGTCGATGCAGGGAAAATACGTGCCTTTTGCTGTCGCACTGCCATGAAAATGTTTCGTTCATCCGTTTTATTGGCAATGAATGACAATAATCCTGTAAGCAATGCACGATGCAGATTTTCATAACTTGCTGTTTTGCTATTAAATGAAAGCTTTAAACTTTGTGCTAAATCAAGTAATTGCTCATGCGTCTTTTTCCACTCGCGTAAACGTAACCAACTTAAAAAATGTTGCTTAGCAAAATTACGACGTTTGCTCTCACTTAAATTTTCACGGTTTTCAGTCAGCGTGTTCCATAGTTTGATATAGAACAAAAAGTCTGAATCGGCTTCTTTAAATAAAGCATGCTTTTGGTCAGCTTGCATTTGTTTATCAGCAGGACGTTCACGCGGATCTTGTACTGCCAAAGCTGCGACAATAATTAAAACCTCGTTCAGTACTCCAAAATGTGCTCCCCCGATAATCATTCGAGCAAGACGTGGATCTATAGGCATTTTTGCCATTTGTAGACCAATTTTGGTTAAGCCATTGCTGTGCTGCCCTGCTTTGTTAGTTGAGGATTGAGGGGGATTTTGCTCTTTAGCACTATCTGAATCTCCCCTAACCCCTCTTTGAGAAAGAGGGGAACTTTGTTCTTGCAAAGCCGTACCTCCCCCTTTAGCAAAGGGGGACTGAGGGGGATTTTGCTCTTTAGCATTACCCGAATCTTCCCTAGTCTCTCTTTGGAACAGAGAGGAACTCTGATCTTGCGATGCTGTACCTCCCTCTTTAGTAAAGGGAGCTTGAGGAGGATTTAAATTCTGCACATCGTCAATCGCCCCTAATTCAATCAATAACTTACGACCATCATTTACTAGACGATGATCAGGCGGCTCAATAAAATCAAATGATTCAACTGAACCCAAACCTAAGCTTTGCATCTGTAAAATAACCGATGCCAAATTGGTTCGTTTAATTTCAGGTTCGGTAAACTCAGGACGACTTTGAAAATCCTCTTCGCTATACAAACGAATACATACACCTGGTGCTATACGACCGCAACGACCTTTACGCTGATTGGCCGCTGCCTGAGAAATTGCTTCAATTGGTAAACGTTGTACCCGAGAACGATAGTTATAACGTGAAATACGTGCAAAACCACTATCGATCACATAGCGAATATTAGGAACTGTAAGTGCAGTTTCTGCCACGTTTGTCGCAATAATAATCCGTCGTCCACCACCCGATGGATTAAAGATTTTTTGTTGTTCTGCTAAAGCTAAACGCGCATACAACGGTAGAATTTGGGTATGTTTAGGACCAAATTTCTGTAATGTTTCCTGTAATTCCCGAATCTCTTGTTCTGTACTTGAGAAAATTAAAATATCTGCATGTTCAGGATGCCCTTTACGCTCTGCATCACGAAAACATTCTTCTACAGCCTGTACAACTGCACGAGGTAAATTCTCTTCAAAATCATCAAAGTCATCATCATCACTACCACCAATCTTCATTTCTGAAATTGGGTTATAGCGAAGCTCTACTGGGAAACTACGTCCTTCAACTTCAAAAATAGGCGCATTGTTAAAGTATTGGCTGAATCGATTTACATCTAAAGTCGCCGAAGTAATGATAATCTTTAAATCAGGGCGCTTTTTGATTAACTGCTTTAAATAACCCATGATGAAATCAATATTCAATGAACGCTCATGCGCTTCATCGATAATGATGGTGTCATATTTATTTAAATAACGGTCATTGGAAAGTTCTGCGAGTAGAATACCATCCGTCATTAACCGAACAATAGAATCATTAGAACCTTGTTCATTAAAACGAATTTTAAAACCAATCGACTCACCGAGTTTTTCGCCCACTTCTTCTGCAATACGCTGTGAAACACTTCGCGCAGCAAGACGACGTGGTTGCGTATGACCGATCATTCCTGTCAGCCCGCGTCCTGCAAGCATTGCTATCTGAGGAAGCTGAGTAGTTTTACCAGATCCGGTTTCACCTGCAACAATGATAATTTGATGCTTTTGGATCGCAGCAATCAATTGCTTTGTGTATTGTGTTACAGGCAAATCCTGATTCAGTTTTATATTCGGTAACCGTGATGCACGTTCACGTACTTTCTGATTTGATTTTTCAAATAATTCTTGGAATTGTTCAGGATTTGCATCTTTCCCCTTTTTAAGTCGACTTAAACGATGGCGATCTCGAACCATGACCAATTGATCGACATTTAAATCACTTAACACAGAGGCACTATCCTAATACTTAAATTGAACTGGCTATTTTACGCTGTAAACCCAATGAGAGATAGTCTATTCCGTATGAATTCATTCACGTTATAAAAATAGTATTTAATGTAAAAACAAAAATTAACGCTCCATTTTGAATACTAAATAGCGATGAAATGATTATTTTCCTAACGTGAATAAGAAATATACAAAAATACACAATGCTTCTTATATGCACATATTCTATACATTGAAATAATTTTTATATCTTTTTTCGAAAAGAGACTTGAAATCACAGCTAAGAAGCATCATGTTTGTAGCAGATTCAGAAAGCATGGCTTCTGTCATTGAATCATCACATCGATACGGCATAAATAAGTCATTCATGTGAAGACAATACTGAAGAGCCGTCATTGGTGGAAAGCGTTTGGATCTGGTTAAATTCAATTTTCCGATTTTAGCTATGAAAAAATACTATTTCACCAATAACAAAAATTTCATTATGCTACTTTACATATTAGAAACGCACCTCAATCATGGAGATAATGATGAGCTTAATTAATACTGAAGTTAAACCATTCAAAGCACAAGCTTTCCAAAACGGTCAATTCATTGAAGTTACAGAAGCTGACCTTAAAGGTAAATGGTCTGTAGTTTTCTTCTACCCAGCTGACTTCACTTTCGTTTGCCCAACTGAACTTGGTGACCTTGCTGATAACTATGCTGAATTCAAAAAATTAGGCGTTGAAATCTACTCAGTATCTACAGATACACACTTCACTCACAAAGCTTGGCATGATTCTTCTGAAGAAATCAAAAAAATTGAATATGTAATGGTTGGTGACCCAACTTGGACACTTTCTAAAAACTTCGAAGTTTTAATTGAAGCTGCTGGTCTTGCAGATCGTGGTACATTCGTTATCGATCCAGAAGGTAAAATCCAAATCATCGAAATCAATGCTGGTGGTATTGGTCGTGATGCTTCTGAACTTCTTCGTAAAGTTAAAGCTGCTCAATATGTACACGCTCACCCAGGCGAAGTTTGCCCTGCTAAATGGAAAGAAGGCGATGCAACTTTAGCTCCTTCTATCGACTTAGTTGGTAAAATCTAATCGTTTAGATGAGTTTGATTCAAAAAACCACGTTTTATAACGTGGTTTTTTATTTCTGCTTTTACTTAAAGTTTTTATTTATACTTTCTCTTTTGACCAATACACATAAATAAACAGTGTTAAAATAATCAAAGTCATACTGGATAAATACAACACATATTGATGCGCAGTTAAAAATGCTTCATTCGCCATAGCGTGAATGATCAATCCATTATCTATATCGACTGTTGACAATAACTGAACTGTTTCACCAATCGAACTCTTCGCCAAATCAAAATTTTCATTACTCATGAGTGAGCGAAATTGAACATTCATACTATAAAAATACGAAACCAATAACCCAAATATTGCTACACCAAAGCCAGTTCCTAACTCATAAGCCATTCCTTCAATTGAACCCGCAGCAGTTGCTTTTTCAACAGGACTAGTTGAAATGATCGCAGATGTTGACGCGAGAAAAGTAGCTTCAACCCAAAAACCAAGCATAATCATCCAAAACCAAGCTTGATATTGTTGATGAGTAAAGTTCGTTTGAGCCAGTCCGATCAAAGAAACCGCGCATAATGTTAAACCAATAATACTGACCCATCGCACACCGAGTCTATTCATTAAAAAGCTTGCAAAAAAACCGCTCAAACTCACTGCAATCATGAACGGTAAAATAAATAGACCAGCCTGCAATGGTGTATAACCATGTACATATTGCAGCTCTTGTGCAATTAGCAACTCAAATCCAACCAATGCAATCATGGTAAATATCGAGATAACAAAACCAACTTTAACCGCTTTATATTGGAATAAACTCAAATCAATCAAAGGTTGTAATTGCTTACGCTGTTTACGGACAAAGTAGAATCCAATCAATAATCCTAACGTAGCGAATACAACAACTGAATAATCAAACTGTTTCATACCTGTTTTTAACGCATACACAATCAATAAAATTGAGCTGATGAGCAATAAAGTATCGACAATATTGATCTTTTTATTTTGATTGATCGGCTGATTAGGCAGTATGTAATACCCTGCTATTAACACACCAATAATGATGGGAATATTAATTAAAAAAATACTTCCCCAATGAAAATGCTCTAACAAAGCACCACCGACTAAAGGGCCAAATGCAGCCCCACCACCACCTGCAACCACCCATAATCCGAGTGCAAAGTTTCTCTTTTTTTCATCAAGAAATGTATTCCTTAACCCTGCTAAAGTTGCCGGAATAATCATTGCAGCACCAAAAGCCAATATGATTCGTGCAAAGATCAACATATTCGCTGATGTAGAAAATGCAGCGACTAACGAACTGAAACCAAAAATAAAACCGCCCAATAACATAAGTCGTTTATAACCAATTCGCTCGCCCAATGCTCCCATAGGCAGTATTAAACCAACCATCATCAATGAATAAATATCAATGATCCATAGCATCTGATTATTGCTGAGCTGTAATTCCTGATTTAAAGTGGGAATAGCTACATGTAACACGGTAGCATCGATTGAAACTGGCAAATAAATTAGCACGATGATTGCTAAAATATACCACTGACGTAACATAGGAATGAATTGCCTTGATATTTGGACATGTGTTCAAATTATAGCACCAAAAATTGAACACGTGTTCAATTTAATATTTGGTTTTGTAAAAATGAGTTACTTAAATAAAGCTGAACGCAAATCTCAAATTATGAAATTTGCAAAAGACATTGTTTTAAATGAAGGTTTAAATACATTAACTGTCAGACATCTAGCCAATGCAGCCTCGATCTCTACGGGGCAAATTCATCATCATTTTGGGTCAATTTCAGAATTAAAAGCTGAAGTTTTTCTAGAATTGGTGCGATTTAACCTTGATTTGAGTCAAGCAAAACAAGAATTAAGTTGTTCTGAACTTTTAATATACGTGCTTGGCTTTGAAGAAAGTGCAGAAGAACAGTCGTACCTCAAACTTTGGAATGACGCAGAAAATTCAATTGATACAGATTTAACCTTAAAAAAGGCTTATCAAGAAGCCATTCAATTGTGGCATCAAGCCATTATAGAAGTATTACAGCTCGGACTTGCTGATGGTATATATCAGTTTGATTTAACTAAAATTCAAGATATTGCTTGGCGACTTATTGCTATTTCTTTTGGACTCGAAACACTCTATAACTTAGACATTACTGGCATTGATACAGATTTCTTTTATAGACACCTTAAAGTGCTTATTCAACATGAAATTGAACAATAAATTTATTTACAAATTTGCTATACATACAGCAGCAATATTGGATTAATTTCAGAATATAGAGGACATATATCTCTATGAAATTAATTAAAAAATTAAGGGGTTGCTTATGGGATCAATGATTACCGTGACTTCTTGGAAGTACAATGCGTCTTCTCGATATTTGAAGATTTTTTATAATAATGGTTATGGTGAGCTGTATCACCCTGTGCCTGAATTTATCTATAACAATTTACTTCGATGTAGTGATAAAACCGCATTTGTGCATAAATATTTAGAATACGATTTACACTTTAAGCGAATTTCAATTCAATAAAGATTTTCGATTTGGTCTTTAAAAAAAGTACATCATAATAGCGTAAAATTCTTTCT
Source organism: Acinetobacter piscicola (assembly GCF_002233755.1). GTDB lineage: Bacteria > Pseudomonadota > Gammaproteobacteria > Pseudomonadales > Moraxellaceae > Acinetobacter > Acinetobacter piscicola. The sequence goes on from NZ_KZ268704.1 coordinate 25,578, forward strand.
AAACAGGGAGTTACACACTCCCTTTATATTTTTAAATCAGTCATTTTTAAATGTAACGATAAATAGACCCGCACCTATTGCTAATGTAGTCGTCATGAACCGTGGATCTTGTTTAATTTCATTGATCAAACTTTTAACTTCAGCAGCATGAGAAATGACATTATCAACGATAAGTACTCCGCCTTTTGGCTGAATCATATGCTGTAAATACGTCCAATAATTCAAATATGCATCTCTTTCAGCATCAAGCAAAATAAAATCGTATTGTTCCTGACTTTTCTCTAAAAAATTTTGCGCATCCCCCACCCAAAAATCAATAACATCAGCCACTTGCAATTCTTGGGCATAATGCTTTGCTTGCAAAGTTCGTTTTTCATCTATCTCTAAAGTAGTGACTTTCGCACCTGTCACTTGTGCAGCATCAGCCAACCACAAAGTTGAATAACCCGTCGATGTACCAATTTCTAAAATTTTCTTGGATTGTTGAATCCTAACTTGCATAGCAAGAAATAATGCAGACTCAGGTTCAATATTACGATATCTATTAACTCGATCACACTGTGTTGCATCAAATTTGATAAAGGACTGATATAATTCATTTAATCTTAGTAAAAATGGGTTACTTAAGCTCATATTTGGATCACCCTCATCTCTTTCATCATTATTATTTCAATACTTTAGGTCATTGCCATGACAATAAATAGATTTATCTTTAGGTATAATTTATAACAATTTTTATTGTTCTCCTACCAAGTGCTTTTTCAGTAAAACCAACAAAATCGAATGCCATCCCGTTTTCAAAAATTGTTTGGTCAATAAACTGAAAAAGCTGTGATACCTATAAATACACTAGAATAAAATTTTATATTTAGAATTAAACAGCATGCAAAAATTCAAATCTAGGCTTCACTTGACCGTCTTCTAATTGAACTGTTTCTGTAAACATTTCATATGGTCGCACCCATATTGAATAGTCATCATATAAACACTGATAAACGACTAGCTTTTCAGATGTTTCACTGTGTGTAGCAACATTTAGAACTTGATATAAATTACCTTTATAATGTTTATAAATTCCTGCTTGCAACATTTTCCAAATACCGTAAAAAATACACTTATTCAGTTATACATGATCTACCATAAAAAAACTCGTCCGAAGACGAGTTTTTATGAGTTTTCTTATTTAAAATTAAGAAAAATCTAATTCTTTTTCAAATCCTTTCAACTCATGACGAGCCATTGCTAAGTTTGACTTAGAACGGTCTAACACAAGGTAAAGGAATAGGTTTTCATTTGAATCCAATGGACGGATTAAATGATATTGCTTACCTAGAGTAATTAAAATATCTTCAATTACGTCATCTAGTTTCAAAGCTTTTGCTACTTTACGTTTAGCACGAACAACTTCAGTGTTACCTGCAGCTGCTAATTCCAAATCCATACCAGTTCCAGCTGTCGCTAAAGATAAACCGCTTTCGCTGTCTACTAAAGCTGCACAAACAAAACCGTCGATATCTGTTAATTGATCTAGTGTGATACGAGCCATGGGATTCCCCGCTTAGTGTTTAACATTGTTGTTGATTTTAGTAAGTCCAATAAATTCTTCTTTACTAAAATGATGTTCCATTTAGTTAAAAATAGAATCCTTAACTAAAACTAATAAAATGAGTATTCTTTTAATTGAATACATATTTTAATTTTACTCAATAATCAATTTTAATTAATTATATTCTATGCCTATTTTAATAGCATAGAAAATATTCATTATTCAATAGTAAATTAAAAATAATTCACTATATTCTTGATTATTTAAAAACTTCAAAATAGCTTAAACCATCTTTAAATAAAAATAATAAATTCAATATCTATTATTTTTATTTAAAGTTTATACATTTTCCATCAACACTTCTGATGTTGCTTTAATCTCATAAAGTAATTGACCTAATAAAATATCTTTATTGGTCATTGCCACCAAGACCAAAGGATGTTTCGGATGTGGAATCGAGGTCAACAACGCTTTGCCATTTTCTGCATCTAAGGTAATGGTCTGACAACCAACCAAATTAATTTCAGAAACAAAAGCTGTCACCATTGCCAAAATTGAACTACTTACAGCCGCAATTTTACTTGAATTCATTATGTTTTTTTTATTTGCCAATGCAATTTCAAAGCCATCAGATGTACACAACATCACAAATTCAACGCCAGAGACTGAATTCAATAATTGCTGAATCTTCTTCTCACTAAATGCGACAAATTTTTCAGGGACTTTCCGAGAAAGACTTATATCCAACATACAAAATGCACCTAAAAGAAACAAATATATTCACGATTTTCACAAAAAATTAGATGTTGAATTTATCAATTTCATCATTATTTAAAATTAATTGACTTAATTCACACTTAATAAGCAAATTCTATCAATTTACACATGCTTGTAAATATATTTTTTTAATTTAAATCACTTCTTCAATAATTTGTCAGTTTATGACTTTATATGCGTAATTTATGCTCAAGAATTCTAGTTTTGAACAAATGTTAAATAAATCTAATATACTTATTTAACAATATTAAACAAATTTTTATTATAATAAAATTTACATTAATACCTTATAAAATGTAAGCCTATTTATACACAGATCGCCTAATTAAACAAAAAATTATAATACAATATAATAAAACACAGTGAAGTGATAAATCCTCATGATGCAGTTTCATCTGTTTTCGATCGAACTTATCCTTTTAGAAAAAACCGAACTATTGCACTAATTTTTCTTAAACTTATAAAAACTTTACATTTTATTTTTTGATTTGGTCGTTTTTTGTGTTTATATTATTTTATCCAATTATTGGATGCCAAAAATTAGTGAATAAAAGGTAAAACATAATGAATAAGATTCTTCTTTCTTTAGGTCTAGTTGCAACTATCGCTCTTGCTGGCTGTAGCAAAGAAAAAGCGCCTGAAACTGGTGCAACAACAGGTGAACATTTAGAAAATGCAGCTCAACAAGCCGGCCATGATGTTGCCACTGCAACTCAAAATGCTGCTGATGCGACTGCTAAAGCTGCGGATGATGCTGCAAATGCGACAGCTCATGCTGTAGACAATGCTGCAAATGCAACAGAAAAAGCGGCTGATGCGACAGTTGCTGTTGCAAAAGATGCGACTGCTGCAACTGCTGGTGCAGTTGAAGATGGCGCTGCTCATGTTAAAGAAAAAGCGCAACAATAAGCTTTGAATTAAAAAAAAGCTCCTCTTGTAGGTAATGCTAGTCAGTTAAGCATTTTTAATCCTCCCCAACCCTCCTTTGAAAAATGAGGGAGTATCTTGGATTCAATACTTCATTGAATTCACGAATGTTCCCCTCTTTTATAAAGAGGGGTTAGGGGAGATTTATCAATCAGTAATAATAAAATTACGTTTAACTGATCAGCATTACCCTCATGCAGGGGCTTTTTTATTGCTATTATAAACAGACATACTTTATTACATGTATAAGTCATTCATACATAAACAGTTTACGCATAACAACCTAGAGCCTGACTTATGCCCCATTCCCATCATTTGGAAAAACATTTTATTCAACGTGCAGGTTGGTTACGTGCCGCTGTTTTAGGTGCAAATGATGGCATCATTTCAGTCACCAGTTTAGTCATGGGCATGGCAGCCAGTGGTGCTTCGAGCCATACCTTGCTAATCACATGTATTGCGGGTTTAATTTCAGGTGCAACCTCTATGGCGGCAGGTGAATATATTTCCGTCAAATCACAGTCAGATATTGAAGAAGCTGATTTAAAAATAGAAGCCAGAGAGTTAGAAAAAAATCCACATTTAGAATTAAAAGAGCTGACTCAAATTTATATTCATCGTGGCCTAGATCCCGATTTGGCTCACCAAGTTGCCATTCAACTCACTGAAAAAGATGCATTAGAAGCACATGCACGTGATGAAATTGGAATTAATGAAATGACCACTGCAAAGCCATTACAAGCCGCAGCTTCTTCAGCTCTATCATTTTCAATTGGTGCGTTATTTCCAACACTTGCCATCTTAATTAGCCCTGAAGCTTATTTAGAAAAAATCGTTTTAGTCGTAGGTATTTTATCTTTGAGCATTTTAGGTGCTATATCAAGTTATTTTGCTGGAACTTCAATACTTAAAGGTAGTTTTCGAGTAGCAATTTGGGGCATTCTCGCGATGGCTTTCTCAAGCTGGGTTGGGTCATTGTTTCATGTCACGCCGATTTAAATTCTTAACTGTCTGCACTTTTTTCTTTTGATACTTCTATCTTTTGATTAATGAGTACGTTCAGTTTTGTACTTTTTGAATTAATTTCATCTCGCTTAAAGATATATTTCATAGATATTTTTAAATAAAATATTGAATATTATTTGCTAATCACTCTCAACATCGGCACAGTAAAATAAATCTAAAGGGGCTCCGTCATGTCATTATTAGAACGTTTAAGAATCAAGCATCCGATTTTAGTTGCACCTATGGCAGGTGTTTCTACACCTGAACTTGCTGCTGAAGTATCTAATCAAGGAGGATTAGGTGCATTGGGCTTAGGTGCAAATACTGTTGAAACTGCTCGTCAACAAATATTGGAAACTCAATCACTTACCGAACAAGCTTTTCAGGTTAATTTCTTTTGCCATGAATCAACACCCTTAGAAAGTGAAGCTAATCATGTTTGGATCGATCATTTAAAAATTGAATTTGAAAGATTTGGTGCAACGCCTCCTTCTGATTTGACATGTATTTATCCTAGTTTTAAAGATCATGATGGCTTTTTAAATTTGGTTTTAGAAACTCAGCCTCAAGCGGTAAGCTTCCACTTTGGTATTCCCCATCAGCATCAAATTGCACAGCTTAAACAAGCTGGTATTGTCACTATGGTTTCAGCAACCAATTTAACCGAAGCTTTAGAAATTGAGCATGCAGGTATCGATATTATTATTGCTCAAGGTGTTGAAGCTGGTGGACATCGTGGTATTTTCAATGCTCAAATTGACGGCGCAATTAAAACAACAGACTTAGTCCAATTGATTAAAAAGTATTGTACATGCCCTGTGATTGCAGCAGGTGGCATCATGAATGGCGAACAAGCGAATATCATGCTGAAACTGGGTGCAGATGCAGTTCAATTAGGGACAGCATTCGTACAATGCAAATCTTCAAATGCCAATGCTGCGTATCGTGAAGCTTTATTTAATCACCCATTAACACAAATTACCTCAAGCATTTCTGGTCGTCCAGCTCGTGGGATTATTAACCATTGGCAAGCTCGGATTGATCAGGCAAGCCGTCCTAATGTTGCTCCCTACCCGTATGCTTATGATCTTGCAAAACAGTTAAATACCTTAGCAGTAAAAAATGGTGACGTTGGCTTTGGTGCTTTTTGGGCAGGAAGTAATGTGTCACAAATTCGTGAGTTAGAAGCACGTGATCTGATTAATCAGTTGATTGTAGAAATGAATCAAATGACCTAATCATCATTATAATTCCTGAATGAATTAAGGGTTGATTCCCCGTCAATCCTTAATTTCTTAAAATTAACTTAAATTTAACCATAAAATTTTTATCTTAACATTAACTTAACAACAATAATTTCCAATATTAACTATAAAGCATTAATATCAAATACTTACAATAATTAAACCGTTTTATTCTCTTTGTTTCATCAATTTTTGTATACACACTCATTGACCAAATGTAAGTACAAAAATAGAATGCGTTCGCATTATAAATGATAATGATTATTAACAGTTTTACGTCTATCAAAAATAATGAAGCGTAAAATCAGGAACTGAATATGAAACGAATTGGGTTGGGGATTGTAATACTTGGGCTATTCCAAACAGCATGGGCTGATGAAAATCTGTTCGGTTATGTCAAAGGCGCAGAAACACTGCCTAAAGGCGGTCAAGAACTTTATCAATGGGTAACCAATCGTAGTGATAAAGGTGCAGGACACTACTCTGCTTTTGATTATAAAACTGAATATGAACGTGGTATTACTGACAAATTTAATGCTTCTGTTGCCTTAAAGTCGATGTCTTTGGATACCTCAGACATTATCATTGATGGTTATATGCCAGCAGATCGTAAATTTGGTTTTAAGGTTTCAGGCTTAGAAGTTGGTGGAAAATATAACTTTTTAAGTCCTGCAAGTGAGCCAATTGGCCTATCTAACCAATTTGAACTGAGCTATTCCACAATTGATCCGCATTCAGGACAGGACAAAGATACGCTTAGTTTTGAAAATATGTTGATTGCTCAAAAATATTTTATGGACGCCAGTTTAATCTGGGTCGGTAATTTAATGTTTGAAGGTACATATGCCAAACGTGGTCACATAAATAATTTACCAGAAGGTTTTGAATGGTCTACTAAACCGGAAATGGAACTAGAAGTACAAATTGGTACAGGTTTAAGCTACCGTTTTGCGCCGAATTGGTACGGTAGTTTGGAAACTCAATATGAAACAGAGTTTGAAACTGAAGTTGGTCAAGAACGCTGGTCATGGTTCTTAGGGCCTTCTGTACATTATGGTTCTAAAGATTATTGGGTTACAGCAACATGGTTCCCACAACTACGTGGTGGTCGTGAGACATTTGAAGAGCAAGATGATAAAAACCTGCATCTGATTGAAAAAACTAAAAATGAGTTCCGTTTAAAATTTGGTTATAACTTTTAATTCATCGTATTAGGATTTTAAATATGAAATGGATGCCTTATGCAACTGCTTTGCTGAGTGTGACACCTATCATTGGTCATTCTGCGGTGTATCTGACTGCGGAACAAGCTCAAAAACTCATGTTTCCAAGTGCTAGCATGAAAAAAGTTGCAGTTCGCCTCACAGATGAGCAAGTGAAAAGTTTAAAAAAATCCTCAGGTATTTTTTATGCTTTTAAAGCAAATCAGGTTTATAAAAGTAGTGATGGTGGATGGTTGGTTATTGACCAAGTATTGGGTAAACATGAAATGATTACCTATGCTGTTGCTTTAACAGCAAAAGGAGTTGTTAAACAAGTTGAAATTTTGGAATATAACGAATCTTATGGCGGACAGATCCGTGATGAATCTTGGCGTCAGCAATTTGTAGGTAAAACTTCTTCTGCCCCGCTTGCGTTAAATAAAGATATTAAAAATATCAGTGGTGCGACATTATCTTCACGACATGTGACTGATGGTGTAAAGCGTATTTTGCAATTTCATGATCTGGTATTGAAATCATTAGCATCTTAAGAGCAAAACCATTACTGGGTACTTTTGTGGAGATAAAGCTACATGATGCTTTATCTCCACAACACGCTCATGTAATCATAAATCAAGCTTTTTCCGCTATTGAAAAAGTTCAACAACTCATGAGCTTTCATGATCCGAAAAGCGAATTGTCACGCTTAAATCAAAATGCTTTTAATCATATCGTTCAAGTACACCCTTTCACTTATGCTGTACTCAAACGTGCACAACAAATTTTTTATGCATCTCATGGATTGTTTGATTGTAGCATTGCCAATACTTTAGTGAATTGGGAAATATTACCCGATCATCTACAGCAAGGTCATACGGATAAGACCATTCATTCTCAGGCAGGTTTGCAGTTATTGAGTGATCATTCCATCCGATTTACCCAGCCGATACTTTTAGATTTAGGCGGAATTGCAAAAGGGTTTGCAGTGGATTTAGCCATTCATTCTTTAAAAAAATTAGGTATTAAAAATGCCCTTGTAAATGCTGGCGGGGATTTGAGAGTTTTAGGACATATTGCAGAAGAAATTGTCATTCGTAACCCTCAGAATCCACAGGATTTTCATGCATTAGGTGCTTTAGCAAACGGTGCAATCGCGACATCAGCAAGCTATTTTTCCAAAACAGAAAATGGGAGTGCATTGGTCAACCCTTTCAATCGGACAGCTTTGGACTCTAAGCATAGCTTTAGTGTCATTGCACCTACAGCATGCGTTGCAGATGCCCTGACCAAAGTTATAGTTGTCAGTCAAAATCCACAACACCCTTGTTTAAAATTATTTGCAGCTCAAGCCATGATTTTGTAGTTACTTCAGGATTCATCATGTCATTTTCAATTAAAATTCCGCATTTACAACGATACTTTCTCTATTTTGTTTGGCTAACTCTAGCAGTAACAGGTGTTTATTTTGCTTATTCGCAAGATTGGCAAATGCAAGATCCAAGTGATTTAACTGTAAATGTCTTAAAAACCCATGGTATTGCTGCGGCAATTTTTTTAATGATTTTTGGTTCTTTAATAACTGTACACGTTCGACTAGCTTTGCGTATTAAACGAAATTTCGTTACTGGTTTATTCATGTTGAGTTTCATGAGTATTCTTGCTATTTCTGGAACAGGCTTATATTACAGCCCTGAAGAATGGCATGAAAATGTAAAATGGGTACATATCTGGATTGGACTCATCTGTATTTTATGGTTGCCTTTACATATTATGGTTGGTATCTATAAAAGAAAATTAAATTAAAAAGCGTGAATATTGATCATTATTTACATCTCGGTTTGTTCCACCAACATATATACCAAATCTAATTCCGGGCAAGAATAACCCAAAGCCGTTAATGCTGCGGTAATTTGACCACGATGGTGAGTCCCATGATTAAAAACGTGCATCAATGTAGCGGCATACGGTAAAGTTAATTCTTGACCAGAGACTCTTTTATAGGTCAAATTTCCATTGATGATTGTTTCATCTATTTGATCTATAAATGAAATCCAATTCATCGACTTTTGTTGTAATTCATTAAAAAGTGCAGTTTGTTCTGTATGAATAATGGTGTCTAATGCGATTGTCGGTGAAATACCGTCATTAAATCGTGAATACCAAAGATAATGCTCACCGAGTAGCAAATGATTCAATGTTCCTGCAATACTTTTAAAATACAAACCTACATCTTTATAAAAATCATCATGATGCATGGTTTCAAGGCTTTGTATTAACCGATTTGTTGCCCAAATATTATATTCCGCTAAAGTCAAAAGATTGTTTTTATTCATGAGTTATCTTGCTCTATTTCAAATAGTTATAACATTAAACCATCAAGACCTACTGCTCTATACTCATAATACAAACTATGATTTGAAGTATAGGATGTTCTTTTCTATACCTTACTTGTTAAAAATGATGAATAAAAATTCAAATAATCCCTATTCACTCACCGATGGTCAATCAACTGCACAACAAGAAATTGAATCTATTACTTTGTATCTAGCAAGTTCACTGTTTCAATCTGCACATCACTCATAATATTACCTTGATCTAACAAATGATTGAAATATTCTTCCACTACTTTGGCTTGCTCAATGGTACTTTCAACACCATACATATTTTGACGAAACTCATTACTTGAATGTAAGCCTTTGGTGTACCAAGCAATATGTTTTCGGGCAATTCGACAACCTGAATATTCACCATAAAACTGATACAACTCAGACAAATGACCAAGTAATACTTCTTTTACTTCTTCAATTTGCGGTGCAGCAAGATGTTCACCTGTTTTTAAATAATGTGCTATTTCACGAAAAATCCACGGACGGCCTTGTGCAGCACGACCAATCATCACCGCATCGGCACCTGTATAGTCCAATACATATTTGGCTTTTTCAGGACTATCAATATCCCCATTGGCAATCACAGGAATCGATAACATCTGTTTAACATCTTTAATTAGACTATAACGTGCTGTGTTTAAATACATATCTTCTCGAGTACGTCCATGCAGCGCAAGCGCTGCAATCCCAGACTCTTCTGCACGTTTCGCTACACGCATAATATTTTCATGACCATTCAAAAAACCTAAACGGGTTTTTAAAGTCACTGGAACATCAACAGCGGCAACTACTTTATCAAGAATTCTTGCAACCAAATCTTCATCTTTAAGCAAGGCTGAGCCTGCAAGTTTGCTACAAACTTTTTTTGCAGGACATCCCATATTAATATCGACAATTTGCGCACCATTGGCAACTTGGTAACGTGCAGCCTCTGCCAATTGTTCAGGTTCTGAACCTGCAATTTGTGCAGAAATCGGCGCTAATTCCCCATCAAAATTAGCACGATACAGACTTTTTTTGGTCATCCGTAAAGTCTGATCCGAGGTCATCATCTCACTTACTGCATGCCCTGCACCAAAGTACTTGCAAAGTGTTCTAAACGGACGATCAGTAACCCCAGCCATCGGTGCAACAAAAACAGGAGAATGCTTTGATTTATCAAACAATTCTTCAATGACGCTGTTTTTACTCAATTTTTACATTCCCATATTTTCAAACATTGTTCATCAATCGCAATCTTTCTTCATTATTTTTACACATCATTTGCACCATAACGTTATCTATGCTGCAAACTTAATTTGTGGTGTAAAATGCAAGAAACGATTACAGAATAAGCTACGGTAAATTATAAAGCTCGGTACAGCATGCAAATAAATTCTAAAAACTTATTTACATATATTCAAACGAGAACTTTTACAAAAAGGATTAAAAAACCTGAAACCGAAATACTCATTCATAGCGCTATTCTAAATCCTGAAGCTCAGATTGTGTCAAAAACTTAACGATAAATTTAGATGGTCATGTATTCATTGGAAATTATAAGTTTGAGTGAGTATTCAACATCTGTTTGTACAACCAATTTTTATTAAGGTTTTTAACTTAAAAATCTATAAAAGACTTTTAATTCAAATACCTTTCTTGCCAAGGGCAATAAAAACCTTACTGTCCGATAAGGTCAAACTGATAAGATTGTTTGATGTGTTGAATGAGAATACAAATTTTGAGTGAAATACGATTTATAAACGATGACTGTTTAATTTGAAAAAATTAAGAAATGTATCTTTTCAATTTGAACAAAGACCGTAATTTAATTTTTACACAGCTTTTAGATGTACAACCTAAGCAAAGCGTATCTCAGCATTGATTAACTGGACTGGACTGCAATTTAATCCTATTTTCGATTATGCTCAATACGGTTGTAAAATAATTGTTCTCTTACCTTCTTCAAAAGTTTGCATTGTTTGCTGCCATGCTTGTTGAGGCCACAGAAGTTCAACACTTTTTGAAAATGGTCGGTACACCGCAGAATATAACGTACCATAACCACGTAACCATGCTTCTTGATAAAGTGGCTTACAAAGCATCGCCTGTATCGCTTCTTGTGAACTGGCTGCATAATCCATTTTTTGTTGTAGCATCGCTAGACGTTCAATTGCATGTGTCGCTTTCGCATGTTGTGACCATTCAACTGTGTGTTGAAAATTAGTTACAGCACGTTGACGAACCACTTCAGGCGCCCGATCTGGACTCACAAAAACAGTTGCCCAATCTCCTGTCCGATCAAGCAATGTAATACTATAAGTCATATGTACAGGTATACGTTTGAGAATATTTATCGCTTCAGCAGTATTTTCAGCAATCTCCAAGATATAGCGAATAACCAAAGGGACTCCAAAACCAGTGCCTGACACTGTTCGTCCACCAAAAGATAAAGAGACAGACAATCCTGCCTCATTTAATCCATCCAATGCACCCCACAAACAATCACTCATAGCCAATACACGCTGGTCGAGCCAGCGTGTATTCATCCAGTTTCCTTCAAGCAACACGGGTGCAAAATCATAATTACGCAACAAGATAGGTTCTTCATAGCCCTGCGGATCAAGCCAAATACCTTGTGAACATCCTGCAATATAGGGTGGCGGACACCATAAAGATAAAAATCGAGATTCAACATCACCATCTCCAGCCAGTTCAACCAATTTTTCCCAAACTGGAACCAACTCAGGCATATGTGTCCGTAAAGCCTTTCTACACTCTAAATATGTAGGTCTTCCCACAATACCGCTACGTAAAAACCATGCACGATAGCCTGGCCAAAAACGTTTGAACATTGTTTGCCATTGTTCATCAGGCTTATCTTCTATCCATGCCTGAAACTGAAGTTCAATTGACATGATCCTTTCCTATAATATTTTAAAAGCACCAGGCTCAGGTATAGACTCATGATGTGTCGTAACGATTGGTTTACCCGCATAGTAGCTTTTAATTCCTCTGATCCAATCACGTGCTCTGAGGTTCAATTTAAAATTATCATCCATTGAACGACCACGTGTAATCAAGATTCCTAAATCAGCACCTTCATAACGGAAATCACCCGGCCCTGTAATACGTAAGAAAAATGCTTCTTGCTCTGTATCAATGGCCTTACGGTTATAATCAAAACGCTGATAAGACACACTACCGTCCTGCGCCATTCGATATATACCTGTAGGCGGTGCGTGCGTAACTTGATCTACTTTATTTTCAGTAAATTTAATGACGACCTGAGACCATGAATCAATAAAATGTGGTTGAGCCCAACGCTCATTTATTTCTTTCACATTTAAATCAAATGGTACACCTGAAAATTCAAGTAAGTGGAACAAAAACAAAGGTGCATCTGCATAAGCAAATGCAGCATGATTGGTCATCGGGCTTGCACCACAAATACGAGGATTTAATTCACCCAAATAAACTTCATCTGTATCAATATCAATGAGAAAATCTAGGTCAAAATAGCCACGATAGCCTTCATTGAGTAATTGATTACCAAACTTTTCTGCCATCTCCCGCGCTTTAGCCCGAACACTTTCAGAAAATGCTCCCGGAAAAATTTCATTCCCGCACCAGCCGCCTTTATAAGGTGTCAACTCCGTTGCACCTACAACTTCAGTCAGTAATGGTCCAACGAGTGTTCCAGATTGCGTAGCACAAGCTTCCAATGTCGCACCACGGCAATTGATGCGCTTCATGACTTTGACTTCTGGGTCTTTAATAATATCGTCTTTATGCTTATTAAATTCCTCTTCATTGGAAATAAAAAATGTCGTATGCCCTGAATCACCAAATGCAGTCTGCACAACTAAATCATGACCTAAGCCATGTTCAGCAGCAAGTTGTTGTAAATGTTCATAACTATCTACTTTAACCAATGCATTTGGAACTGAATAGACTCCTGCTTTATTACCAATACGCACGGTTTCCATTTTATTGTCACAACGTTGTCTTAAAGCTGCTGGTGGAAACCATATATCTAAACCAATTTCCTTAGCGAGTTCTTCGGTTTTCTCATCAAACATTAAGAAAGTTGCAACAGGGTTTCCGCCTCTACGTTCAATCAAATCGATAACATCTTTATGTTGTAATAAATAGTTATTAATATCTTCTATCGATTCAAACTCTTCATGTGGCGACTCCTGCGGAACAAATACATTGGGATGACGTCCATCAAAGCAGTCAATATAATTAATATATCGAAAACGGTTTACCCAACGATCCATACCTAACAAATTAAAATTTGTTGCACTGATAAAATAAATAGGTCGTTCATTACGATGAAACATCAGTAACATATCTGAAATACTGGTGACTTTATTACTATTATTCATACTTTTTTCCTTAATAATTTCATGTCCTTTTTGAGGATAAATACGGTGTAAAAACTGTCGCAACAATGCCATCACTAAAAATGAATATCGGTTATTCATGCGATCGGATTCCTCTACAACACAACCTTATCCTGCTCGTAAACTATTGGTGAGTAGTCGTCCATTTGTACCTAGGACTAATCCCTGTTCAGCTTCATCCAAAACTGACTGTTTAAAAATACGGAACCCCAGTTCAGGACGGAAACCATGGATTTCCTTAACATCTAAAGCCTCCATAAATTTTAATATTTCCATGCTGATAATCTGACCTGGCACCAAAATTGGGAAACCTGGCGGATAAGGGATTACAAATAAAGCCGACACTAACTCTCGTCCAGTTGTAATTGCTTTGGCAGCTTCACTCATGTCTATATATTCACAACTTTCATCTTCATACGATAAAAAGAATGCACGGCGTACATTTCCATCACGTGTAAATGTTTCACCATCAGTATTTTGACTTTGTCCTCTAAAGGCTTTATGGAATGCAGAAAAATCGGGTAATGGTGGCTGTTCTTCCGTTAATGAACGAACCTTTTTTTCATGAATCTTTCGCTCTATTGAACTCATATCTGCAATATGCATTTCCACACTACGTGCAATTTTGATAAGTACTTCTATAAGATATGCAATAGCTGAACGTGTTGTTCCAATATTGGTAATAAATAAAACTGTATTACGTGATGTTTTATTGATTTGGATACCATATTTATCCATCAACTCTTTGTTTTTAAAGGTATCACCATCCATACCTATCTGACCGATCATTAAGGTGGCACGTGTTGGATCCATCACAAATTCATCGGTATTCCATGCTCTTTCTAAATTTGTCCAGCCATTTCCTTCGTCAAAATAACTGTTAATACCTGATTCACGATACTCTGCTGGAATGAGATCACCAACTCTCAAAAAATAAAAATGTTTTTTGAGTAATGGATGATTCCTCACTTGTTCACGTAAGCTCATTGCCAATTCAAGTTGGCGTTGAACCAATTCATAGCCTTCAAGTTCAAACTGTCTACGCCCAACATCTAAGGTCGCTAAAATCTGATAGTTTGCAGAAGTAGAGGTATGTGTCATATAAGCTTCTAGAAAAGCTTCCTCACTTTTCTCTTTAAAATCCTGATCCCAAATATGAATCATTGAACCTTGGCGAAGTGCCGTTAAAGTTTTGTGAGTTGAATGTGTTGCATAAACGCGAACCCGTGCCAATGCTGGATTTGGCATTAATCGCGTTTCCAATAGCTGTTGGGTATTATCCCAGTCGATCGTTTCATTCCATTCCGCATAGCTTTGCGCATAAGCAGGATCTTTAAAACGCTCTGTCAGCCTTGCCGCGTTTGCCATTGCTGTCCGTTGGCGATAAATTGGATGGCAGCCTGCAAAAGCAAACCATGCTTCATCCCATAAGAATACAAGGTCTGGTTTGATGGCTAAACATTCCATCATGACGCGTTCTACATCATAAACTACGCCATCAAAAGTACAGTTCGTAAGCAATACCAACTTGACTCGATGGAGTGTTCCTGCGCGTTTAAAGTTTAATAATGTTTCTTTGATATGCGCAATGGATACAGCACCATACATTGAATATTCATTCAGTGGATAAGAATCTAAATAAGCAACCTGTGCGCCCGTTAATACCAAACCATAGTGATGCGATTTATGACAATTACGATCGACCAGTACAATATCGCCTTCATGTACTAAAGACTGAACAACAATTTTGTTACAGGTAGATGTGCCGTTTGTTGCAAAATACGTTCTACGTGCGCCAAATGCACGTGCTGCATATTCCAAAGCCACTTTCAATGGACCAACAGGATCAAGTAAAGAATCTAATCCTCCTGATGTGGCTGAAGTTTCAGCCATGAACAAATTCATCCCATAAAATTGGGCTAGATCACCAATCCAATTACTATTCAGAATGGCTTTCCCTCTGGCTAATGGTAATGCATGAAAAGTGCCAGTCGGTTGTTTTGCATAATCTCGTAAAGCATAAAAGAACGGTGTGCGATGACGCTCACCCACACCTTTCATAATGGCACTATACAATTCAATGTGGTCTTCTTCACCGAAGAAAATCCGCTTAAAGATTTCACCACCTACACAAGCAGCGATGTCTTCGACACCTACATCAGTCACAAGATACAAATCAAGCTCAGGCCGAATTTTTGAAATTTGTCGACCCAGTAATGGCCCTCGTTCCAGTTCAGGCATCGCTTCAATATTGGTATCTATTCCCGTTAAGAAACGCTCTAATAATTCGATATGATTGACTGAACGAAATGGGAAACCATGTCGAATTACGACTGCCTGTAAATTAAAATTGACCAATGTTGCAATTAACGCATCTTCAAAGCTCGGTACGACGACAATGTCAAAGATAAAATTATCATCGACACTGCGTTTACTCTGCACTCGGCGGCGTAAAGCATCTTCTTCGCCTACTGACATTTCATCGACAATAAGGACTTCGAAATAAGGTCTTGATAATCGTGCTTGCTGCTCACTATCCGTCTCAATTTGAGAAGGAAGCTCTCGATCACTATCCAACACATTACTATCATGTCGGTACGTACTGGCAGTTAATGCTCGATGGATACGGCGGGCGATTTGATAGGCTGAAGCAAACTCTTCACGCTCAATATATTGACATAAATCAGCAAATACACGTTTACCAGGAAAAGCCCAATAACTTTCTATTGGCGTTAAAAAATGGATTGTTTGTTGAACACGTTTTAAAATTGATGCCCGTTCAGGTGCATTCAGCGCTAAATTACTCAAATACCGAGTATCATCAACCAGATTAATCCAGCCATCTGAACGAATTTCCCATACACTGCGGTGATGGCCTAAAGAAGTATTATGTTTTTGTTCTTGATGATTCATATATTGGCATCCTATATTTTACTTCCATTGCCCTGCTTTCTATCTGAAATTTAACTTTCAGGTTTTGCCAATGTTCCTAATGTATCTAGATAGGTAAAAGCAGGATTACCTTTTTCATAAACCGTAAAATCACAGTCTCGATCTCTAAAACTTTTTAATGGCTGTCCTAATGTCCTTAAACCGCGTCTACGTTCTCTCCTTACACGCTCTAAATCCACTTCAATTGGGATAATTTCTGGACCAGAACCAGACTGATGCAAGACATATCCTGATGGATCAACGACTATAGATTGACCTACACCACCATCTCCAACACCATTAATATCAATAAAATACACCTGATTTTGTACCGCAGATGCTCGTGCAATGGCTAACTCAACATCACGATCAATACTGTCTGTCATGGTCGGGTGTAAAATAACTTCAGCGCCCATCGCCGCTAATGTCCGTGTTGTCTCTGGGAACCACATGTCATAGCAAATAGACACACCAAAACGCCCAACCTCAGGTACATCGAAAACACAAAATTCAGTTCCACCTTCTACGTTTTTTTCATAAGGACGAAATGGAAACAGCTTACGATAACGCGTTACGATCTCTCCATTCGGGTCAATGACCGACAGTGTGTTATAAACGATCGAGCCTTTTTCCTCGTCATCCACACGTTCGAACATAGAGCCTGTAATAAGCCAAAGGCCTGTTTCATTTGCAAGATCAGCAAGTTGAGCTTCGGTTTGACTAGGTAAAGCTTCGGCGGTACTGTGTTTTGGACCTAAAGGAGCCAATTCAGAAAACATCACCATTTTGACCCATGGATAACGCATACGGATATAGCGCATGTAATTACCCATTTGCTCAACATTGCTTGAAAACGCA
Source organism: Acinetobacter piscicola (assembly GCF_002233755.1). GTDB lineage: Bacteria > Pseudomonadota > Gammaproteobacteria > Pseudomonadales > Moraxellaceae > Acinetobacter > Acinetobacter piscicola. Next base: position 42,843 of record NZ_KZ268704.1, read on the forward strand.
GAAATCTGCATCTGAACACCAGCGATACCAAAATTGCTTAACATGGAATCCTCTTGACATGTTTTAGAAAACCAATCTATTCAATTATTTAGATTAATTAAAATTTTTTATAAAAATAAGATCTATTCTTTCCATGTAAAATAAATAGTTTTATTTTAAGTACTTAAAGAAATATTTAGGATTATAAAAAATATCTTCACAATAATTTGCAGTTTAAACAAACCATATCATTGATTTTTAATACTATTTTATAAATCCTTAATCTTACTTTTATAAAGTTCTTAGTCTTAATGTGTGCTTTCATACAAATGCAAACAAGAACCAATTTATTGAAATATTAGAGAGCCAATTCATGTGATTTAGATTAATAAATGGTTCACCTTTAAAAACCGCATATTTCTCAGATAATTCTCAGTAAAGTGAGATGTATCACACTTTATGTTTTAACCTATCGCGATGTAAAAATCTTCATTTAATTTTTATTTTTAAAGAAAAATAACTTAAATTTTCTACCAACAATTTACAAACTTAAAAACAAAAAAGCTGATCATGAAAAACATGATCAGCTCGTAACAATACGATTTAAATTATTCAGACAAATCGACGCAAAGGTATTTTATTTCAAGATATTCTTCTATACCAAATTTTGAACCTTCACGCCCTAAGCCTGATTGTTTTATGCCACCAAACGGCGCAACTTCATTGGAAATAGCCCCTGTATTAATACCAACCATGCCATACTCGAGTTGCTCTCCAACACGCCACTGGCGAGCAGTACTACGAGTAAACAGATAAGCAGCTAAACCAAACTCGGTATCATTGGCCATTGCGACTGCTTCTTCTTCAGTTTTAAAGCGAAATAAAGCAGCAAGTGGGCCAAATGTTTCTTCTTTAGCAACCTTCATTTCCTGCGTCACATCACTCAGTACAGTAGGCTGAAAGAATGTTCCACCTAAAGCTGAACGTTGTCCACCTATACGTATAGTTGCCCCTTTCGACACAGCATCATCGATATGCGACTGTACTTTGTCCACAGCATTTTGATCAATCAAAGGTCCTTGAGTCGTATCAGCTTGACGACCATCACCTACTTTTAATTTCGCAACAGCATTGACCAAACGTTCAGTCAGCGCATCATAAATACCATCTTGAACATAAATGCGATTCGCACATACACAGGTCTGACCACTATTACGGTATTTGCTTGCCATAATGCCTTGCACAGCTTGATCAAGATTAGCGTCATCAAAAATCAATACTGGCGCATTTCCACCTAACTCCAGTGATAATTTTTTAATGTTCGATGCGGATTGACGCACCAAAACACGACCAATTTCAGTCGAACCTGTAAAGCTTAATTTACGTACAATATCGCTGTTACAGAAGATTTCACCAATTTCTGCGGCTTGACCACTCATCGTAATCAAAACATCTTTCGGTAAACCTGCTCTTAAAGCCAATACTTCCAATGCATAAGCAGTTAAAGGTGTTTGTGCAGCGGGTTTGACTAACATTGAGCAACCCACTGCAATCGCAGGAGCCGCTTTCCGTGTAATCATAGCCGCAGGAAAGTTCCATGGTGTAATTGCAGCTGTAACACCTATGGGCTGTTTAAGCACCAATAAACGTTGCTGAGCTTGCGTTTGAGTCAAAATATCGCCATCAACACGACGTGCTTGTTCCGCAAACCAACGAATAAATGAGGCTGCGTAAGCAATTTCTCCACGCGCTTCGACCAGAGACTTACCTTGCTCTGCAGTTAAAATGTGCGCCAAGCCATCTTGCTGTTCAAGGATCAACTTATACCAAACCAATAACACATCAGCACGAACTAAAGCTGTTTGCTTTTTCCAAAGCTGTTGCGCTTTTTCAGAACGGTCAATTGCTGCATTGATTGCAATCGCATCATGCTTTTTAACCCATGCTAAGACTTCATCCGTAGAAGCATCATTGACCTGAATATAATCTTTCGGTGAAGAAGGTGCTTCAAAACTAATGTCAGGATGTTGCAATAAATACTGTAAATCGTCCAGTATCATGCTGATTTCTCCATCACAGTTGCTTTAGAAACACCAAGTGCAGCAAAACTATCTTTTAAAATATTCAGCCCTTGATCAAACTGTTCCATAGGAATTGTTAATGGATATAAGAAACGTATCACGTTACCATTTTTACCACAGGTTAAAAGCAACAGGCCTTTATCCATCGCATAGTTTTGTATTATTTTAGCTTGCTCTGCTGTTTGCAATTCAACTGCAACCATAGACCCAAGCGCACGTATCTCTGTGATAACTTTACTACTATTCTGTTGAATAGAATTCAGTGTAGTCACAAGTTTTGTCCCGAGCTCATTTGCACGATCACACAGATTTTCTTCATCAATAACATCTATCACGGCATGTGCTGCTGCAATAGAAATAGGACTTCCTGCATATGTTCCCCCTAAACCACCAGGGTTAGGTGCATCCATGACTTCTGCACGACCAACCACACCAGAAATTGGGAATCCACCACCCATACTTTTTGCCATTGTCATTAAATCAACATTTGTTTCAAAGTGATTCATAGCAAAAAATTCACCTGTACGGGCAAAACCAGACTGAACCTCATCGGCTATTAATAAAATACCATGCTGATCACATAACGCTCTTAAACGCTTTAAAAATTCAGCAGGGACAATATGAAAGCCACCTTCACCCTGAACAGGCTCAAGTACAATAGCGGCTACATCATGAGGTGCGATATCTTCATGGAAAATATTTTCAACACTTTCAATAGCAGCATCCACGCTAATACCTTGCGTAGGTACTGGGTAACGCGCATGAAATACTCCAGCTGGCATGACACCAAAATCACGTTTATACGGTGCAACTTTACCTGTCATTGCCATCGTCATAAATGAACGACCATGAAAGCCATTTCCAAAAGTAATAACACCTTGGCGACCTGTATATGAACGAGCAATTTTCACAGCATTTTCAACAGCTTCAGCGCCTGTTGAAAAGAAAGCAGACTTTGCAGGTTTTACAATTGGAGCTCTGTCATTAATTCGTTCAGCTAATGCCACATAGCTTTCATAAGGTGTAATTTGATATGCCGTATGTGTAAATTTATTTAATTGTTCAGTCACAGCAGCAATCACTTTCGGATGGCGATGCCCAGTATTTAATACGGCAATTCCTCCAGCAAAATCAATATATTGATTACCTTGCATATCCCAAATCGTTGCATTTTCTGCTTTCTCCGCATACCACTGACACATCACACCGACACCACGTGGGGTTGCTTGCTGTTTGCGCGTATTCAGTGCAGAATGTTTAGCATTCATTTGATTCTCTCATATTTATAATCATCAATTACAGTGAAAGACCACATCCACATATAATTTTACTGGATCAGCTACAATGACTGAGTATGCTCATAATTTCGCTTGTCTTATCGCAACTGACGAGAGCCATTTTTAACCTGCAGGAGAGAGCCAATTGCGTAGTTTACTTGGGGATTATGTATTACAACGTCTGCAGCAGGAAACCGAAGGAAAATTACATCAACGTCTTTTTCATTGTTTGCGTAGTGCCATTATTGAAGGTGTTATTCAGCCCAAAGTTCGATTACCCGCCTCACGAGATTTAGCTCAAGAAATACATGTTTCACGTAATACCGTCTTGACGACCTATGAACAATTGCAGGCTGAAGGCTACTTAGAAGCACGTACAGGACATGGAACATGGGTATCTGAACAACTGCCAGAAACTTTTTTAAATACACAAATTCATTTAGAAACAACTACACCACATAAAAGCCAAAGTTCTTATACGCTGTCCAAACGTGGCGCTAATTTAATAGAATATGCGGCGGCATCACCACATCAATGGGGAGCATTTGTCCCTGGTGCACCTGATGTGACTGAATTCCCTCATCATATTTTTAGTCGAATCCAAACAAAATTAAGCCGTGAACCAGATATCGATTGTCTTATTTATAGCAATGCTGGCGGTAGCATTGAATTACGCAATGCACTTGCCGAATATTTACGTGTTGCACGTTCAGTACAATGTGATGCAGATCAAATTATTATTACCGAAGGTATACATCAAGCTATAGATTTGGTTTCCCGAGCGTTAAGTGATATTGGAGATCGCGTATGGATCGAAGATCCAGCGTACTGGGGAATGCGAAATACTTTGCGAATGAATGGTTTAGATATTCATCCAATGCCTGTCGATGCAAATGGAATTATTCCTGATGCAAATCCCTCTTCTCCCCCGAAACTTATTTTTGTGACGCCATCACATCAATATCCATTAGGCTCACATTTAAGCTTGGAAAGAAGAAAACAATTACTACATATTGCGCAAAAACATAATAGTTGGATTGTAGAAGATGACTACGATAGTGAGTTTCGTTTTTCAGGCTTGCCCTATCCATCTTTACAAGGCTTAGAAGCCGATGCACCCGTACTCTATATGGGGACATTTAGTAAAACAATCTACCCATCTTTACGTATAGGCTATTTAGTTGTGCCTAAACCACTATTTCCACTTCTACGCGTTGTTTCAGCTGAATTATATCGTGGTGGTCATTTACTTGAACAAAAAGCCTTAGCAGAATTTATTAGTGAAGGACATTATGAGGCTCATATTAGACGTATGCGTCTGCTTTATGGTAAACGAAGAGACTTTCTAATTGGTCTCATTACACGCTATCTTGGAACTGCATTTATCCATGAATATGATCAAGCAGCAGGCTTACATTTAATATTAAAACTTCCAGAATTTTGTAATGACGTTAGCATTGCAAGTACAGCTTTAGAACGAGGAATAAAAGTCCGCCCTCTTTCTCAATACTATATGCATGCATCTCTACAAAGAGGATTACTTCTTGGTTTTGCATGTGTTAATGAGAAAGATATGCTCATGGCTTTTGGCGTTTTACTCCAATGTTTAAGAGAAGCAGGAATATCAACACTCTCTTAATTGTATAATTTTTCTATTATTTTCAAGTTTAATTCACTTTTAAATAACGGAAAATAAAGCGAACTCCAAATGCTTTTGGTATTTTCAATATTGCTAAATTATCTCAAAACTAAAAGACATAAAAAATAGTGAATAATTCGCTCAGATTTGAACTGATCTAACAAAAATAAGGTCAATTGATTCATCTTTTATAGCAATTTATGTCAAAAGACTTAAATGTTTAAAGTGAGTAATTCCACTTATCTATCACAAAAACAACAATTAAATAATTTGACAGTTGCTACACAGCAATATACATATATATTCATACATTCTAAGATAGACATAGTATACTTCGACAGCTCTTTGAGCTTATCCATTTCTAAACGTGTTTTCAGTCGTATGAAAAAAATTGGTTTACAGAATATCTTGATTCGTTCCGCTTGTTTAACAACACTTGCTCTTGGACTCACTGCGTGTGGTGATGGTTCATGGTGGACAAATGATGATGAACCGGAACTAGAAAGTGAGCAAATACGTAAGCTTATTCCAAATCGTGTCAATGATCGTAAATCATGGGCTCAAGATATTTTTGACATATCAGAAGAGTTAAAAATTCCTCGTAACAAAGAAAATATCTGTACGATTATTGCCGTTGTAGATCAAGAATCCAACTTTATTGCCAATCCAAATGTGCCCGGTTTAGGTGATAAAGCGGTTAAAGAAGTCAGCACACGCCTACAAGAAAAGTTTGAGGATAAGTTAGGTACGACCATTGGTGGGCCAATTGCTAATTATTTCCAAGACGTATTAAAAAATCAGCCTTCGCCTGAAGACAATTATTTAAAACAAATGAGTCGAGTCAAAAACGAAAAAGAGCTTGATGTACTTTATCGTGAAATTTTTGACTATATGACAAAGCATTATCATATTAGTGCTTTAACAGGTGCTGCTAAGTTTGTAGGTCAAGATTTTGCTGAAAAGTTAAATCCAATTACCACTTTAGGCTCTATGCAAGTTCATATTAACTATGCCAAAGAAAATAAGCGTAGCAGTATGAGCACCAATGAATTACGTGATGATTTATATACAGAATATGGTGGCTTGTACTACGGCATACATCGTTTGATGATGTATCCAGCAGATTATGAAAAACCAATTTATCGCTTTGCTGATTATAATTCAGGTATGTATTCAAGTCGAAATGCAGCATTTCAAAAAATGATTGAAAAATCATCTGACATTGATTTGGATTTAGATGGCGATTTACTTTCTTATGATAAGAATGGTGACCCTCGCCCTGCAATTACCACAACGGAAAAAGCGCTAATCACTTTATTTTCAAAGAACAATGTACTGATTACACCTCGTCAGTTACGTGATGATTTAAAAAAAGAAAAAGAGAAAGGTTTTGAAAAAACGCAAACTTATATCGCTGTTTCAAAATTATATAAAGACAAGACAGGTAAAGATCCAATCTATGCAATTATGCCAGAAGTGGTCATTTCAGGACCTAAACTGAGTCGTGATTACAATACCAACTGGTATGCAAGCCGCGTAAACGGACGATATGAAACATGCATGCAACGAGCAAAACGCATAAGAATTTAGCCCTATTTGACTTCGATGGAACCTTGTGTAAAAAAGACAGTTTCACAGGGTTTATTTTCTATGCTTTATCAAAAAGGCATATCGTTAAACAAGGTTTTAAAATTTTACCGTGGATTCAGGCGTATTATTTAAATATTTACCCTGCTGACTCCATGCGCCCTCGTCTTTTTAAAGCAATGTTTAAAGATGCGAAAGCCAATGAAATTTTAGCCATTGCTGAAGAATATGCACATAGTTTAACTGAGCAATTAGATTCAAAACTTTATCAACAATTATTAAATCATCAGCATCATGGTGATGATGTTGTTTTGGTTTCAGCTTCGGTTGACCTTTATTTAAAAACAATTTGTCAAATTCTAAACATTGACCTGATTTGTACTGGTACTGAAATTGTGAATGATCAATTCACAGGACAGTACTCAACACCTGATTGTAGTTGTGAACAAAAACGAATTCGTATTTTAGAGAAATATAATTTAACCCAATACAATAAAATCTATGCCTATGGAAATAGTGAAGAAGATTTAGATATGCTGAGTTTGGCAGATTTTAAATTTATGGTTGGCAAGGATCAGGCTTTGCCTTATTTAGAGCAAGAAATGAAATTTGCCTAATTGATTCTTTTGAATTTGATGGTGTTTTCTATTTTAAAGGTTTTAACAATAAACCCCTCATTTGCTAAGAGGGGTTAAACACAAACCAAAATGTAAATGATCTTTAGAAAGAAAAGAAGCTACATAAAAAGTAGCTCCAATTACAACATTCAAAAAGCTGAATATATTGAAAAACAAGTGAAATTATCTACATATGATTTCGGATACTACCAACTCTTTTTCCTTTGATCCATTGCCGAGGATTAAACAGTTCACCAGATTTATCAACAACTAAAATTCCAATAATTGGCGTAATAATCGTTAAAATTAAAATTGCTGTTGCTCGACTTTCTCGACGTTGTCTGGCTGTTTGACCACTTGGTTTAATTAGGGAAAACAAATTAACTACCCATAGAAAAGCAAGTGGTAACTTTGTGATCAAAACAAGAAATAGTTTCCAGATCACACGATTATTATCAATATAGCTATTTTTAACTAAGATAATAAATAAAATGAAAGAAACAGTACTTGCTAAAACAGTACCATATAGCGGATTTCCACCAAACAAATGGAACAGGAAAATGATACCAAATAATGATGTTGGAATTAGAAAAGTTAGCCCAAGGTCATCGTAATCTCTAAAGACTACAATTTTTCTGTTTTTCCCAGCACCCAAAAAAATTCCTAGAATAACTATTGAAAATATTGCAATTAAAACAATGTTGTAAATATTATATCCATCCATAATCCCCCCCAAAAAACAAACTTTTTTAATTTTTAAAAATAGGTAATAAAATATAGAATCACATATAAGTGTTTAATAAGATAGTATTTATTAAAAGATAGATAAAATAATGAGTATAATCCAAGTCTTTTCACGTACTAATCCGTGCGCTCTATGGCAAAAGCCTTTTGGCAATATTATTTGTTTCCGAAATTTGAAATACGCTACTAATGATGAAACATTGAGATTATTCTCCAACAAAGAAGGCAAAAAGTTATTTTAGTTTCAAGTTACGAGGAAATTAAAAAGAATTATGAACAAACTATTGGAAAACTCTTAGCTATTATGCCTGATTATCAATCTATAAATGACTAGTGACTGAGAATAACAGCGACTTGAATTTATCAGACAACTTACACGTAGAGAAAAATCACAGATTTACTGAACGATAAGGCAAAGTTCTTTGATTCTGAAAATGTCTTTATGAATTTTTCTCTAAAGACACGTCAATTTATTGAGAAGTTTTATATTTTATTTTAAATAAATAGCCTGTTATACAAGCAGGCTATTTAAAGTATAGCTAAAATAAACCTATGTTAAACAAATAAAATTCAAAAAGTTATGTAATCAATAAATCGCCATGTGATTACGATGAATCATTTCCAAAGAACGAGCTTCACCTAAAACTTGATGAACTTTGTCTGACGCTAAACCTTTGACAATGTCCGCTGAACGAGAGCTAAAATTAACACGTCCAACAGCAACACGATGCCCATATTGGTCTACACATTCGACTACATCACCACGTTCAAAATGCCCTTCAACGGCTTTTACACCAACTGGCAATAAACTACGATGATTCTCTTTAATGGCTTTCACTGCACCATCATCCAAGACCAAACGACCTGCTGTTTGCAAATGTGCGGCTAACCATTGTTGATGCGCTGTGACACGGTCATCATCAGTAATAAATAGCGTGCCCAATAACTCACCCGACATCAAACGAGCCAAAACATTGTCGCTTTCACCACTGGCAATCAAGGTTGGGCAACCTGACTTTGCAGCCAAACGTGCAGCACGAACCTTGGTTAGCATACCACCACGCCCGAACTTACCGCCACCGCCTGCCATATCAAACAATGTTTCATCCATCGCACGAACCGTATGGAACAGTTTTGCATTTGGATTTGAACGAGGATCCGAATCAAACATACCTTGTTGATCCGTCAAAATGATCAGTAAGTCTGCATGTACTTGACCTGCAACCATGGCCGCCAAAGTATCATTATCACCAAAACGAATTTCATCGGTAGAAACCGTGTCATTTTCATTGATCACTGGAATCACACGCCAATCAATTAAATTTTGCAAAGCATCGCAAGAGTTTAAATAACGGCGACGATCAGCAAGGTCATCATGGGTTAATAAAACTTGTGCAGTTTGAATGGTATGGTTTTCCAAAACACTTGACCATGTTTGGATTAAACCCATTTGACCAATAGCGGCACAAGCTTGCAGACTGGGTAGATCGGTGGGTCGGCTATCTAGCTTCATGCGAACCATCCCTTCAGCCACAGCGCCTGAAGACACAAGAATAATCTCATGTCCTGCATTGTGTAGATCTGCAATTTGTTTCGCCCAATGCGAAATTGCTTCCAAATCTAAACCTTGCCCATTTGCTGTGAGTAAAGATGATCCGATTTTAACAACGATACGTTTTAAAGCCTTGAGCTGACGCTGCCCATCTACCACTTCTATCATCTTGTCCTCAGTTCCTTTTCTAAGCCGATGTACTTAGAAATTAACGTACGTAATGCACTTCCATTTCGCCATCATCACCGTCATCGTCTTCATCATCATCTGCCAACATACCTGCCAGACGTTGTTGACGACGCATTTCACGATAAGCTTCTTTTGCTGCAATGGTTTGTTCACGTGTTTCAGCTTCTAACTGGTCACGGAATGCTTTCATTTTCGCTGCATATTCTGGATCTTCTTCTTCCAACTCACGTTGTTGTTCGATTTGATCCATCAGATAATACACAACAGGTTTTGTTCCTTCTTCAAGTAAACCCGAAGTCTTGAATACTGGACCATCCCATTGTAATTCTTCAAGAATATGATTACACCATTCTTCTTGAGTATCATCACCCAACTGGTCTAGTTTGTTTAAAACAAGAACAATTGGTAATTGCGCTAATGTTGGAGAGAATTTTTTCAATTCTTCCATAATCGCTTTTGCATTATGTGCAGGATCTGAACCATCAATCGGCTGTACATCAACAATATGTAAAAGAATACGAGTACGTGCCAAATGCTTAAGGAAACGAATTCCTAAACCTGCACCTTCTGACGCACCTTCAATTAAACCTGGAATATCAGCCATGACAAATGAACGATGACGATCTGCATCAACCACACCTAAGTTAGGTACCATGGTTGTAAATGGATAATCTGCAACTTTTGGTTTTGCAGCAGAAACCGCACGAATGAACGTCGATTTACCTGCATTCGGCATACCGAGCAAACCTACATCCGCAAGAACTTTAAGCTCTAAACGAATCTCACGGTATTCACCTTTAATACCATGTGTACACTTACGTGGTGAACGGTTTGTTGATGATTTAAAATGAGTATTTCCTAAACCACCATCGCCACCAAGTGCAACTAAAACCTTTTGACCGTCTTCAACCAAATCGCCAATAATATCGCCTGATTCAGTATCTACAATGGTTGTTCCGACTGGAACTTTAAGCGTTACAGACTCACCACCACGACCAGCACAGTTTGCGCCAGCACCGTTTTTACCACGTTCAGCACGAAATCTACGGGTATAACGATAATCTACTAAGGTGCTGGTATCGTCATCGGCTTGGATATAGACCATCCCACCACGACCACCATCACCACCATCTGGACCACCAAATGGAACGAATTTTTCACGGCGAAAACTAGCTACGCCATTGCCACCGTCGCCAGCCTCTACGGTAATGACTGCTTCATCAACAAAGCGCATGCTGCCAATCCTCTGAAATCTTTAAAACCGCATATTCTGCCATATTTTGAAAAATTTCTCGAATAGTATTATTCAGCTTATGATGAATTTTCCTTAGCTTTAGCGCGAATAAAGTATGAAAAGCAACTATACGATTGCTTTGCGGTTGTTTTTTATTCAATTTTTTATATAATGATGATCTTTAAAAAATAACAACAGTGATCAACTTTATTCTGAACAAGTCTAAAATTTTTCTGTAATTCATTTTTTTAATGTTGTGACTTTCTCATCTTAAAATCAATTAAAGGATTTCTATATTGCCTATAGTCCAAATCAGCGCTGCGCTTGGACCCGCAGAATGTGAACTTGCTGTTAAATACACTTTGCAAGAAATGCAAAAACAAGCTAAAACTCAAAAAATTCAACTCGACATCATTGAAAGTCAAGAAACGCCATATGGTTATTCATCACTTTTATTAAATATCGCCCACGATGCCCAAGCATGGTTAAACACTTGGCTGGGGACAATTCAATGGACATTTCAAAGTCAAATTCGCCCAAATCATAAACGTAAAAATTGGTTTGTCGGTATTACCCAGTTTGAAACACCTCCACAACTCCCAAGTGATGACACTATTGTTTTTCAAGCCTGTCGTGCCTCAGGTGCGGGTGGGCAACACGTAAATACAACGGATTCAGCCGTTCATGCAACGCATGTCGCATCTGGAATCAGTGTCAAAGTGATGTCTGAACGTAGTCAACATGCCAATAAGCGTTTGGCAAAAGAATTAATTGCTTTGAAATTACAGCAACAACTTGAAAATAGCCATGCAAATCATAAGCAAACACAGCATTTACAACATGCGTTGATTGAACGGGGTAATGCTGTGAAATCGTTTAAGAAGTGAAATATCTAGACTTCTTACCATTAAGTCGAGTGATGAAACGCTTCAATTCACAATGGAAACGCCCTCTCCTTTCTAAAGAAAAAAAGGATTTTCTATATTAATTTTACGACTCATTTCCAATCATTTTTTGACTTTCGCAAGAAGCCTATTCTCAAAACTTTGCATTAAACGCACATCTGAAAATCCAAGCATCAAAAAAGGAAGCCGAAGCTTCCTTTTAAAATTTTTAAATTCTACTAATCAAGATTAACCTAATGCTTTTACAGGTTCATCCTTTGATTCCTCAAGCATTTTACGATCAACTTCAGCAGGATTGTTCAATGCATCATTAAACTTTTCCATATCTAGTTTCCCGACCCATTTAGCCACAACAATCGTCGCTAAAGAGTTACCAATCAAGTTAGTCAACGCACGTGCTTCAGACATAAAACGGTCAATACCAAGAATCAGTGCCAAACCAGCTACAGGAATATTCCCTACCGCTGCCAACGTTGCTGCCATCACAATAAAGCCAGAACCTGTTACACCCGCAGCACCTTTCGATGAAATCAATAAAACTGCAAGTAACGTAATTTCATGCCAAATATCCAAATGTGTATTGGTCGCTTGAGCAATAAAAATCGCTGCCATCGTCAAGTAAATAGACGTACCATCAAGGTTAAACGAGTAACCTGTTGGAATAACTAGACCGACAACTGATTTTTCACAACCTGCAATTTCAAGTTTTTTTAACATGCGAGGCAGAACAGATTCTGAAGAAGATGTACCTAAAACAATCAATAATTCTTCACGAATCATACGAATCATTTTTAAAATACTAAATCCGCAGAAACGACTGATTGAGCCTAAAATAATGAAAATAAATAATAAACAGGTCACATAGAAGCACAAAATTAATTGGAATAATTGCGCTAAACTGCCGATTCCGTATTTACCAATCGTAAACGCCATCGCACCAAATGCACCAATCGGCGCAAGTTTCATAATCATATTCACAATGTTAAAGAATACATGAGAAATTTGATCAATCAACTTCAATACAGGTTTACCCGCATCACCTAATTTATGTAATGCAAAACCGAACAATAAAGCAAATAAAAGAACTTGCAGAATTTCACCTTCTGCAAATGCACCGACAACCGTATTTGGAATAATGTGTAGGAAAAATTCAACCGTAGATTGTGATGCACCAGACTCTACATACTTACTAATACCACTGGTATCTAAAGTTGCTGGGTCAACGTTCATGCCCACACCGGGTTTAGCGATATTGATCACCACCAAACCGATGATTAGGGCAATGGTAGAAACAACTTCAAAGTAAAGCAGTGCAATACCACCTGTCTTACCGACAGATTTCATGCTTTCCATACCTGCAATACCACTTACAACCGTACAGAAAATTACTGGTGCAATAATCATTTTAATGAGTTTAATAAACGCATCACCCAACGGTTTTAGTTGCTCACCTAAACCTGGAACATGTTTTTCAACACCATTGATGAGTTGAGTGCCACTCGGGAAATAATGCCCGACTAACACACCCAAAATAATAGCAACAATCACCTGAAAATAGAGTGATTTATACAGTGGTTTTTTAGCCATAATATTAACTTCTGTCTTTATTTCTATATGCAGAAATATCCGTCTTTCCACGTGCGTGAATAGCACACGCCCTTAAGTCCCTTTAAAACGATAAGGGTGGGAGAAGATTTTGAAAATAAAAAGTCCCTCCAGAAAACATCCGTTTTCTGAAAATCATGCATACTAGCGGCAAGCTAGTTATGTGTAGTGTTATTTGAAACTATTTATAAGAAAATTAAAATAATTCCAAATAAATGTAGATCGGGAGATAATAAATATCAAAAATATGAAACGAGCTAAGTTTAATCAATTTTCTTTAATCAAACTTCCGTGGATTGCGAGAGTGTTTATTTATCCAACGATTTATTATTAGACCTTAGTCGAATAAAACATAGCACTATATTTTCTAATCTAATTTATGTCATAGTGTCTAACACACTGCATTGATCAAATTTGTCATTTCATCATGAACACAAAACGTAATCTTTATAAAGACTTTGAGCATCCATTTGCACAATATGTTCGTATCGTTGGAAAAGGTAAAAACGGCGCACGATCATTAACTTATGATGAAGCTTATGATGCTTTTTCAATGATTTTAAAAGACGAAGTTTTAGATGTTCAGCTTGGTGCTTTTTTAATGTTACTCAGAGTTAAAGAAGAATCTGTCGATGAACTGACTGGATTTGTCCAAGCAACCAAAGACCAATTAAAGTTTCAACCTTTAAGTGTGGATTTAGACTGGTCATCATATGCGGGCAAACGCAAACATTATCCGTGGTTTTTATTGGCTGCGTTGACACTTGCCAAACATGGTTACAATATTGTTATGCATGGTGCTTCTGGGCATACCATTAACCGCGTTTATACTGAACAAGTCTTAGAATATTTAGGCTACCCGATTTGCCAAGATGAACAGCAAGTTGCAGAACAACTAAAAACTCAACATTTTGCGTATATACCACTTGAAGTCATTTCTCCAATCCTAAGCGAGTTAATTAGTCTTAGGAATGTGATGGGCTTACGCTCTCCAATTCATACACTTGCACGTTTAATCAATCCATTTAATGCAAAAGCAACATTACAAGCAATTTTCCACCCTGCTTATCGTAGTTCACATCAACAAGCTGCTTTTAAATTAGGTTATCAAAACAGTGCGGTGATTAAAGGTGAAGGTGGTGAATTTGAACGTAATCCAGATGCAAAAACGTTAATTTGTGGTATTAAACAAGGCGAACTGTATGAATATGAATTGCCTAAACTGACGGATAATCGTAGTCCAGTTGAGGAAGAACTTAATTTAGCTGTTTTTAAAGCCGTTTGGGAAGGTTCACAAAATCATGAATATGGTGAAGTTGCAGTCACTGAAACCATCGGAATTGCACTTTATACCATGGGTGTCGTGAATAGTTTTGATGATGCGATGGCCAAAGCAAAAGAGCTTTGGGCGACACGTTTTTAAGCAACGATTCTATTAGATTATTACCATCAAATCATTGTTGAATCACAGACATTCAATATATCCCTGTGATTCAACTAATCCATTACACAAAACGAATCGGCTTAAACTCAGGCTCAGGCACGTGTGAATCACACTCCTCACCCTCTTCCTTATGTCCTTTGTCGATATATCCTGTACGTTCTTTTTCAGCGACGTTTTGATGTTCCCAAGCAATCACAGCTTGCATACACGTTTGGCGTTGCTCAGCAGTTAAAGCAATACCATTGGGCCATTTACCAATTTCGACTGCCGTTTTTAAACGCTCAACAATATCTGCATCTAAAATAGAAAGCATTTGTTCAATATTCATGGTCAATCCTGCTGAAATGAATCAAAATCTTGGTTCCAACCAAGTTTAGTACGACACGCCATATAGAAGTCATAACCTGGTGGATGTAAAAGTATTAGTTTGAATGGATGTTTACGAATATGCAAACTATCACCGACATTTAATGAAACACTGTGTTGCCCATCGGCACTGACCATGGGTAATACACGATTTTCACGAATCAAAATTTTAATTTCACTCTGCCCACCAACGACAATTGGACGTGATGATAAGGTATGCGGATGCATTGGCACTAAAGCGATGGCATCCATACTTGGATGCAGAATAGGCCCACCACCCGATAATGCATAAGCAGTCGAACCTGTTGGTGTGGAAACAATCAAACCATCACTATGCTGACGATATACATATTGCCCGTCGATATTTAATTCAAAATCAATCATATGTACAGATTTACCAGAATGCAGCACCACGTCATTCAAAGCAATTGCATCATAAATCGTTTCATTTTTGGTACGAATTTCTATTTCTAATAAGAAGCGACGATCCAGTTGGAAATCACCTTTTAAAACTTGATCAAGTTTAAAAATTACTTCTGTTGGCTTAATATCAGTGAGAAAGCCCAAACGACCACGGTTGACGCCGAGTACAGGCGTATTATGTTTCACCAAGGCACGTGCAGCATGTAACAAAGATCCATCACCACCCACGACAATGACAAGATCAGCAACTTCACCAAGCAGTGCTTTACTGACTTTCTGGGTATTCTTATAAGGGACAAGCTCTGCTGTATCTGTATCGAAAATGGGATGCAAACCTAGACTAAGTAAATGATCATGGATAAGGCATAGTGTATCGACTACAGAGTTTTTATCTGGTCGCCCAATTAAACCGATGTTACGAAATGTCTTTGGTGAAATTTGCACAGGTGCTGTGGCTCCATTGAAATTCTGAGTTATAATAACACTTTCAGAATATTTTTATAAAATCATTCCTCAATGAAAAATAATCGGAATGTTTAAAAAGTCTTTAAATTTGTGTATTTCACAGTTTTATTATTGCAAATTTAAGAAAAGCTTCGCATGATTAACGAAAATAAACTGGGCATTATCATCTATATATGAAGACCGAACGTGGTATTGGCTTAATTGCACTGATTTTTTGTGTATTAGTAATTGCAGCATTTCTCGCATTTAGTATCTATTTAATTAGGCTCGACAATGTGATTCGGGACAAATTTGAAGGCAATCGCTGGGATATCCCTGCGAAGGTTTTTGCTCGTCCTTTAGAAATCTATGCAACTGCGCCAATTGCCCAAAGTGAATTTGAGCAAGAACTCAAATTACTCGGTTATAAAAGTAGTGACAGTTATACCAAGTCTGGTAGCTATCTAACTCAAGCCAATTCTGTCTATGTGCATACACGTGGTTTCGATTTCGGTGATAGTGTTGACCCTGAACAAGTTCTACAAGTCACTTTTACAGATGATACCGTTGCCGATGTTAAAGCAACCAAACCGACCAATACAGGCATTGCACGTTTAGAACCAATGTTGATTGGTGGTATTTACCCTCAACACAATGAAGATCGTGTTTTAATTAAATTAGATAAAGTACCTAAACCTTTAATCGAAGCTTTAATTGCCACTGAAGATCGCAATTTCTACCACCATCATGGTATTTCATTCCGTGGTACAGCTCGTGCATTGGTGAGTAATGTCACAGGTGGGAAACGTCAAGGCGGCTCAACCCTGACTCAACAGTTGGTCAAAAACTTTTTCTTAACACCTGAAAAAACCTTAAAACGTAAAGTCAATGAAGCATTGATGTCGTTATTATTAGAATTACATTACAGTAAAGATGAAATTTTAGAGACTTATTTAAATGAAGTGAATCTTGGTCAAAGCGGAAACTATTCTGTAAATGGTTACGGTTTAGCATCACAGTTTTACTTTGGTCTGCCACTACGTGAACTGAATATTTCTCAACAAGCGTTCCTTGTTGGTTTAGTACAAGGGCCTACTTTATATAACCCTTGGAAAAACCCTGAAAGTGCTAAAAAACGCCGAGATATTGTACTGAACAATATGCTGGTTATGGGTTATCTCGACCAAGCTCAATATGAAAAAGAAATTGCTCGCCCATTAAATGTTGTAAGTAAACCAACGGTAGGTACAGCAAGCTTCCCTGACTTTTTAGATATTGTACGTCGCCAATTAAAAACAGAATATCAAGAGTCCGATTTAACCAATCAAGGTTTAAGAATTTTTACGACACTTGATCCAATTGCACAAACCAAAATCCAAAATAGTTTTAGAGAAACTGTTGCTCGCTTAGCCAATGCCAATCCGTCACGACTGAAAGATTTACAAGGTGCAATTTTAGTTTCACATCCTGAAAATGGTGAATTGATTGCAGCAGTCGGTTCAACCCAAGAATTTACTGGCTTTAACCGTGCTTTGGATGCAAAACGTCAAGTAGGTTCACTACTTAAACCTGTGATTTACTTAAGTGCTTTAGAATCAGGCCGTTATAATTGGGCAAGTCAAATTGAAGATTCACCAATCAGTTTAACCGTTGAAGGCAATAAAACATGGACGCCGAAAAACTATAGTGGCGATGGTCATGGATATGTTCCTATGGCTCAAGCGCTTGCAAATTCTTATAACCTATCCGCAGTACGCTTAGGTAATGAATTTGGTGTTTCTTCATTTAGAAATAACCTAACTAAATTTGGCGTAACCTCTAAAATTCCAAACTACCCTTCTATTTTTCTAGGTGCTGTAGACATGTCGCCCATGGAAATGTTAGGTATTTATGGAAATTTTGCCACAGGCGGTTTTAAATATCCGAATAAAGCCATTCGTACCGTAGTTGATGCCAATGGGCATTTACTTGAACGCTTTGGTTTAAATGTACAACAAACCATTGATCCTTCTGCTGCATATTTACTGAATTATGGCTTACAGCAAGTCATGGCAACAGGTACAGGTAAGGCAGCTTACAATACACTTCCTGCCGATTTAAAACTTGCAGGTAAATCAGGCACCACCAATGACACTCGTGACTCTTGGTTTGCTGGGTATTCAGGTAATCATTTGGCTGTTGTTTGGTTAGGATTGGATAATAATAAAGTCACTGGATTGACAGGTTCATCAGGTGCATTACCAGTTTGGATTAATGCAATGAAACAATTACGTCAAAAACCAGTGAACTTACGTCAGCCTGATAATATTTCGTGGCAATGGATTGACTCTGCAAGTGGTGAATTGTCTGCACAAGGTTGTAGTGGTGCAATGTACATTCCATTATTGCGTCAAACTGTACCTAATAGTGCAACTGAATGTGGTATGCCGCATTATCAAGTTGACCCACAATACAATCCCGATACACAACAAAACGCATCTCAACCCCATTCAAGCGATAGTATAGAAAACTATATTCGCGAAAGTGAAACTGACATGGATCAAGATTTGTCAAATTCTAAAGGCCGTGTCATTTCGAGTGGTAGCTTTCAAAACTAGAACATGATTTAGTCATAGTTTGGTTTTGATTAGGGTTTACTGACATTTCATCGTCGCCAAGATAGATGAATTGTCAACAGATTCTAAAGTTTAGATGAGTAGTTATGATTAATCGTTATACAAAATATATTGTCAGTTTAACTGTAATGATGACTTTAGTTGGGTGTCAAACGACACCTCAATACAAGTCCAAAGTCACCAAACCTGTTGAAAAACCGAAAACCTCAAAACCGTCAGTACCAACACCTGACGGTGTGAAAATCACGCCTTATGACCATCCTGAAATTAAACGTGAAAAAATCCCTGTTGTCGTTCCTCAACAAAAAGTAAAATCACAAAAATTGGATGATGGTCAGAATATCCCTGCATTTAAAAATTTAATGCAACAAACGCAAGTCTCGTTTCAAAAAGGACAATGGGATGCTGCTGAACGTAGTGCATTACAAGCTCAACGCCTCGCACCACAATCTGCGGAAACGTTTTTATATCTAGCACGGATTGCCAATCAGAAAAAGCAATACGCCAATGCTGAATCATTAGCACGGCGTGGTTTAGGTTTTGCTCAAAGTTCAGCGCAGAAAAAAATGTTTTGGAATGTGATTTTACAATCAGGACAACAATTAAAAAATCAACAAACTGTTGCAGAAGCACTGCGTCAACTGCAAAGTTTGTAATTCAATTTCATTGAAACTTAAAAATGACGAATTCCAGCAATGCCATAAGCATAATTTTGTTGTGCTGACACTAAATCATTTTGAGTGAGCCCACCAAGTGCAAAGACAGGAATGTCACAAGTCTTTGCATACTCAGCAAACTTTTCCCATCCCAATACAACTGCGTCAGGATGTGTTTGTGTTTTTAAGATAGGACTTAAAGTCACCGCTTCAAAGCCTAGTTGCAGTGCTCGTTGTAACGAAACTAAATCATGGCATGCAGCTATACAACGGATTCCAATCGGTAATTGCCCTACTGTTAAATTCATCAATTGATGCTGTTTAAAATGAATCGTAACAATCTTTTTTTGCAGTGCTTCAGGTAGTTGTTGCCATAGATCAATATTCACCATCAATTGTGACAAATCATAGTGATCTAAACTGCCTAACTGATTTAATTGCGTAATTGCCTCTTGGTTAGACTCTATTCTCCAATAAAAAAGTTGATCCTTTTTTTCAGCTATATAAGTCGATAATTGTTCAGAAATTTTAATGTGATGTGACCAATATAAACGCTGAATAATACTTTTATTCGCCTTAGGAAAATTTAATTCTAATAACTGATCACGTGTATACCAAGCCCACGGCGTTTGAATATCAGTTAAATATTTTTCTGGAACAATCGCATGAAAAATATGTAAGAAAACCTCTACATCTTCATAGTCATGATGAATCACATCAAACGCATGCCATTGTTGAATACCAATTCCCACTTCTTCAAATATTTCTCGACGACATGCTTCCACAGGGCTTTCCCCTTCTTCGACCTTTCCACCGGGAAACTCATGCTTATTGCCCTGATGCTGATCTGTATTACGCCATCCGACCAATACTTTTCCACGATGAAATAATAATCCGATTGCAACATGTATGCTGGGCTTAAACATAAATTTATTCATCCAAGGTTTTAAGAATTGTAAGTAATTATAGATATTTTATAAATCATAAAAATTATCGTTGACAGATCTATTCGATAATGATTATCATTTAAATCACTTGAACAGCACCCCACTCGGAGTAATAACAATGAACGCACCTTTTAGCCTATTTACACGTAACAACGAAGCACATCAATCTCTTCCAATGTTACATTCAAATAATTTATTTGCCCTAGGACGCGAAATCCGCATTATGCATGCAGGTGAAGAATATCGCTTACGTTTAACACGTAATAACCGTTTGATTTTAACCAAATAACTAAAACAACAAGTTTCAAAACAAAAAACGTGGGAACAAGCAGTATGAATCAGCGCATACTGCTTTTTAATGATTACTTCGAACATTATATTAACGCAAATATACACTTACATTTAGACCGCCATATTCCGACGATGAAAATTCAATCCGCCCTTGGTGCAACGCAATAATTTTCTTACAAATCGATAAACCTAAACCAGAGCCTTGCGTTTGAGTACCTAAAGCCCGATAAAAGCGCTCACCTAGCCTGTCTAATACTTCCTGTGAAATTCCTTGCCCATCGTTTTCAATTTCATAGAAAATTTGATTATTTAAATGTCCAAAACGAATATAAATATAACCCAACGCGGGAGTATAGCGAATTGCATTGTCGATTAAGTTTCGAATACAAATGAAGATTAATTCTGCATTTGCGTAAATATCTGATGCTTCACGATCAATATGAATTTGAATTTTTTTTTCATTGATCAACGGCTCAAGTGCCTTCAATACATCTTGCGTTAAAGTCTCCACGCTGACCCAAGCGCGTGGTAACTGGGTTTCATCCATTGGATCTAAACGAGCCAGTAATAATAAGTTTTCTAATACTTGTGTTCCGCGATTGACATCATTTTGAATCAATTGTAATTGTGCTTTTAATTCAGGTATTTCAGCATATTTACGTTGCAAAAGTTGTAACCGTAACTGAATCGCAGAGAGTGGTGAACGTAATTCATGTGAAGCATCGGCAGTAAATCGTTGTTCTGCAACCAGCGCCTGATCTAACCGAGTCAACATTTGATTTAACTGATTGACCATCGGTTGCAATTCTTTTAACTCAGGTCGTGGTTGATCAATCAAACTGAGATCATTGGCACTTTTTTCTGCAATATCTTTAGACAATTGCTGAATCGGTTTAAATTGTTTTTGAATGAGAAAATGTGAAATTAACCACTGTACAGACCATAGCCCCAACAAAATAAGTAAATAACTTAAAAAACTGTGTTTTAAATCCTTAAAGCGAATACTTAACGGTTGTATCACATGAACATTCAACTTTGTTTGGTGGTCGAAAACTCGATAACTCCGCAATAAGCGATCTCCCGACCAAATAAATGAGTAAGCATCCTGCTGAGCAAAAATTCTTGGATTTTGAGTATTTAAGTCAAATTGAGTCGATTGGGTTAAAAGCATATTTTGATTTGATAATTGATATTGGATATCAAATTCATCACTCAACTCATCTATCTGTGAACCTGAACTTATACTCAGATCAGAAATCATGAGCATATCTGCAATTTCGTCCATAATTTCATCTTGAACTTGCATGGTTTGGTATGCTGAATGAGCGATTAATAAAATGAATGCAGCCAAACCCGCAACCACTGAGCTCAACATTGAGGTCTTGATCAACTTGGACTGTAACGACACTGCTTGTGGAGTCATTTTAGATCCTGCATTTTCAATCATGTCATTCACTTTTTCCTTGATTCATGCGATACCCCAGACCACGAATTGTTTTAATGAAATGACTTCCTATTTTCTTACGTAATTGATAAATAAAAACTTCAATCGCATTACTCTCAATTTCATCTCCCCATGCATAGAGTGATTCTTCGAGTTGCTCTCGGGTCACAATATGCTCTGGCTTGACCATCAACCGATATAAAATCTGAAATTCTTTTGCAGTTAGATTTACAAGCTGATCATCCAGTAAAACGGTTTTTGCTTGAACATCTAAACTCAGGTTTGCGTATTTGATTACATGCTGTCCTGAAGTTTGCGTCTGTCTCAATTGAGCACGAACCCGTGCCGATAGCTCTTCCAGACTAAAAGGTTTCACTAAATAATCATTTGCGCCTAAATCCAAGCCTTGCACACGATCTTGAATGCTGTCTTTTGCAGTGAGAAAAATCACAGGAATATCACAATGTTTTTGTTTTAAGATTTTTAAAACTTCATCACCTGAAGCTTTGGGTAAACCACGATCTAACAATATGCAATCATATTGATGTTGTTCTATTGCCAAAATCGCATAATCGCCACGCTCTACCCAATCAACATTATAGCCATCCATTTCTAGCCAAGCTTTAATACTTTCAGCTTGTGATACATCATCTTCTGCAAGTAATAGCCGCATCTATAGACTCTCTCTAGGATTGATCATATTTAGCTTTTAAGGTATTTAAAAATATACATACATGCTTTATATACTTTACATCAAAAAACCACATGATGGACTCATGTGGTTTTGGGAGAATAATTACAAAGCCGCTTATTGCTTTATCTCAATAGACAAATGCTTAAAATTTAACGCTATCTACATCAATTTCAACACGTTTTGTAGGTTTATAATCCACATCTACTTCACCAATTAACGTTACAGTGGTATTGGCTGAAATTGGTTTACCTTGCCACAATTCATCATCAATATCGACAGTGATTGAACCTGTATTATCACGGAATTGGTACTTCTCATCTCCAGTGGCTTTTACAACATGACCACGCAGTTGAACCTTAGTATTATCTTTTAGCGTTAAAGCTTGTTTCACTGTAGTTAAGCTCGGTGTAAGCGCTGATTGGTTTACAGCTGTATTTGCGCTTACAAATGTTGTTGCACCAATTAAGCCTACGGCTAAAACTGCTTTATTGAATAAATTCATGGTTAAACCCTCATCATCTATATCGTTTCAATGAGGTTATTTAAACAAATAAACATGAGGCGAATCTTAAGATTTCCTCATGTTCAAATTTAAGCAAATTTCAATTCAACGCTATATTTACAATTTTATATTTATAATGCTTAGTTTAACGGCACAACTCTCAACACTTCTTCTAACGTTGTCGTGCCTTCAAGTACTTTTCGAGCGCCACTAATTCTTAATGGTTCAATCCCTTCTTTCTTCGCCTGAGCACGCAAATCATCTAAAGTCGCATTAGCACTGATTTTTTGCTTTGCCTCTAAACTTACAGGCATAAACTCATAAATCCCCACACGCCCCTTATAACCTGTATGACGACATTCTTCACAACCTACAGCTTTAAAAACAAAACTAGGCATTTTAGTTTGATAACCAAAAGTTAAATGCTTCCACTCTTGCTCATTAATAAAAGTTTCTTGCTTACAATGCGGGCATAATTTTCTCACCAAACGCTGTGCAAGCACCCCGAGAATTGTTGCAGCAGTCAAAAATGGCTGAATACCTAGGTCATGTAAACGCGTCAAACTCGAAGGCGCATCATTGGTATGCAAAGTCGATAAGACCAAATGACCAGTCAACGCCGCTTGAATCGCCATATTTGCTGTATCTTGGTCACGAATCTCTCCGACCATGATAATGTCAGGATCTTGACGCATTAATGCACGAATACCATCTGCAAA
Source organism: Acinetobacter piscicola (assembly GCF_002233755.1). Taxonomy (GTDB): domain Bacteria; phylum Pseudomonadota; class Gammaproteobacteria; order Pseudomonadales; family Moraxellaceae; genus Acinetobacter; species Acinetobacter piscicola. The sequence continues at coordinate 66,797 of NZ_KZ268704.1, forward strand.
ACCCAGTTCAATCCCTTGATTGACCTGCATTTGGTTAAAGCTCGGCTCTAACATTTCAATTGGATCTTCAATAGTACAGACATTGACTTCTTCGGTAGCCAACTGTTTGAGTGAAGAATATAAAGTCGTGGTTTTACCCGAACCCGTTGGGCCAGTAACAAGAATAATACCGTGGCTATGCTGCGTTAAACCGTTCCATTGTTCTAATAAATGTTCGTCGAAACCGAGTTGTTGGAAGCTCCGTACCAAAACCTCAGGGTCAAAAATACGCATCACCAACTTTTCACCAAATGCTGTCGGTAAAGTTGAAAGACGTAATTCTGTTTCTTGCCCTTTCGGTGTACGTGTTTTTAATCGTCCATCTTGCGGTTTACGTTTTTCAGCAACGTTCATACGACCTAAAATTTTAATACGTGAAATCACAGCGGTCAGTGTACTTGCTGGCATATTGTAAATAGTATGCAATACCCCATCGATTCGAAAACGGATCTTACCTTTTTCCTTACGTGGTTCTAAGTGAATATCACTCGCACCCTGCTCAAAAGCAAACTGTAAAACCCAATCGACCAGTTTGACAATGTGTTGATCATTGGCATCTGGATTTTGCGTATCTCCCAACTGTAAAAGTGCTTCTACACCTTTATTTTCTTTATCATGCAAACCTGATTTTTGTGAAGAACTGACCGCTTTACTGACTTGATAATACTCAACCAGATAACGCTGCAATTGCTCAGGATTTAAAACCACACGTTCAATTTTTTTAGGACTCAAACTGCGTTCTAAATTATGTACCCAATCTGTGGTAAAAGGCTGCGCCGTACCAATCAGAATTGTGTCCGCAGTCACCCCAACCGCTAAAATTTTATTTCTCAGTGCGAACTCTTGTGACATCACACCCGTCAAAGAAGTCACATCTGCTTTTAAAGGATCTATAGTAAATAAATTTAGTTTAGATTTTTCAGCCAACCACTCCGTTAAATTCGTCAATGTTAAACGTTTAACAGGATCTTTTGCATCGACCAGTTTAAAACTCGCAATCCATTGCAAAGGATGCCACTTCAACTGATCACGTTGTCGATGTGTGGTTTGTACCAATAGCTTTTCGCGCTCTGTAATTCGACCGTCTTTTAATAATTGTTCTAAACACCATGTTGTATCGATTTCAAAATTAAATTGCATTGTTATATCCCCAAATCTTGCTCTACTATAGCAAAAATGAGTCTTTGAGTTTCCTTCATTTTTTAATCATTTTCTAAGAATATAAATAGAGAATAAATGCACATAGCGATTTGATTCGCTCATTCAATCCATAGTGGATTGAATGATAGAGAATATAAATTTAGAGAGTGGATAAGTTTGAAAATAAAAGAGAATTTTAAAAAAATACCTAAATACGGCATCAATCTATAAAGAAACAATTGAGTTAATTTTTTTATGGTTAGCTTTTTCTCTTCAGTTTTTATATTTTACTTGTTCAATCTAAGCGATCAGCTCACTTGCAAAAGCGCTGTTGCATAAATTACATGATGAATGATCAAACACCATGCAACTTATACAGCAAATAGATAATCCACTAAATAACCAATCAAGCTTATTGAGCAGTATAACCACCATCCATTACGACAGCTTGACCTGTTACCCCACCCGCTTTTTCACTTGCCAAGAAGATTGCATAATCAGCAATTTCATCAACACTGAGCAAACGTTTTTGTGGCACCATCGCCAAAATAACATCTTCAAGCGCACTGCTTTCACTGACATTACGAGTCTTTGCAAGATCCGCAATTTGACCACGAACCAAAGGCGTATCCACATAACCTGGACACAACGCATTCACAGTAATACCATCACGGGCAGCTTCAAGTGCAGCAACTTTGGTCAAACCAATGACACCATGTTTAGCACTGTTATAGCCTGATTTTCCGGCAAAACCAATTAAACCATTGATCGAGGCCATATTAATTACACGACCGTACTTTTGCGCTTTCATGATTGGAAATGCATGCTTGATACCAATAAAAGAACCGACAAGCATGACATTTAACAATTTTTGGAAAGTCTCTGTTGGAAAGTCTTCAATCGATGTAACATACTGAAAACCAGCATTATTAATCAAAATATCCAATCGTCCATAGGTCTTATGCGCTAAATCGATCGCAGCACCATAGGCTGCTTCATTCGACACATCACAAGGAGCAGATAAAGCATCAAAACCATCATTTTTCAGTGCTAAAACCGTTTCATCACACTTTTCACTATTCATATCAGAAATAACAACTTTTGCACCTTCTAGGGCAAACTTCTTCGCTATTTCCAAACCAATACCGCTTGCAGAACCAGTAATAAATGCAACTTTATCTTTGAGCATTTGACTCATTATTTACTCCTTATTTCAAAAATATTTTCTACAAAATTACACAATACCGAACCATGTAAATGCCGCGATCGCAACAAATACGGCAATTGTTTTAATTACAGTAATTGCAAAAATATCTTTATAAGATTGTTTATGGGTAAGACCTGTTACAGCAAGTAAGGTAATAACAGCACCATTGTGCGGAAGCGTATCCATACCACCAGAAGCCATTGCTACAATACGATGCATGACTTCAGGAGGAATACCCATTGCAGTAATTGCGGCATTATATTGATCTGCCATCGCACTCAAGGCAATACTCATACCACCCGATGCTGAACCTGTAATACCTGCCAAGACAGTTGTCGTTACTGCGCCATTGACCAACGGATTGGTAAAAGTATGCCCTAGCGCATGACTAATCACAGCAAAACCAGGAAGCGCCGCAATAATCGCACCGAAACCATATTCAGATGCAGTGTTCATCACCGCTAAAAGTGAACCACCAATACTGGCATTTACACCATCTTTAAAGCTGCTATACACACGGCGGAAATCGAATAATATGGCTGCAATAATTCCGACAATCAAAGCTAAACCCACTGCCCAAATTGCTGAAGTTTTAGCAACATCTACAGTGTAATTCGCAAGACCGATTGCATTAAAATCGAAACCATTTGGGTACCACGTTTTAATTGCAGTCGAAAGATATTTATTGGTTACAGCCACTAAAATCAGTGGGACAAATGCCATGAATTGACGTAAGCCAGAACCATTTGAGAGATCGTTAGAAGCATTGTCTAATAATTGTTGTTCAGCAGCAGTCAGTGTAATACCTGAAGTAAAACCATCACCATTACGTGCAGCTACACGGCGACGCCATTCTAAATAACTTAAACCAACACCTAGAACAAATATCGCACCAATAATCCCTAGAAATGGCGCTGCATAAATGTCTGTGCCAAAGAAAGTTGTTGGAATCACGTTTTGAATTTGTGGTGTTCCTGGAAGTGCATCCATAGTAAAGGTAAATGCACCCAAGGCAATCGTACCCGGGATCAAACGCTTAGGAATATCTGCTTGTTTAAAGAGTTGATTTGCAAAAGGATATACGGCAAATACCACCACAAAAAGACTAACGCCGCTATATGTCAAAATTGCACCAAGAAGTACAACTGTCAGCATGGCATTTTTAGAACCGATGAGCTTAACAATCGTTTTAGCAATAGATTCTGCAATGCCTGACATTTCAACGACTTTACCAAAGATTGCACCCAGTAAAAAAACGAGGAAATAGTCTTTAATAAAACCAACCATTTTCGGCATAAATACGCCTGAATAAAATGGTAAAACATTTGCTGGGTTAATCAGCAGTACAGCGAGCAAGGCACAGATTGGTGCCATGAGAATTACAGAAAATCCTCTGTACGCTGTATACATCAACAGCCCAAGAGAAAGTAGAATTACACCTAAATCCCACATATTTTACTCCATCCTTAAAGAATATATGTCCGTTCAGCGTCAATATTTATTTCAAATATATTTTCGAGACATTAAAATCCATTAATATCAATTTGTTAAATCACATTTAACAATAAAGACTACCTGTCAATTGGCTTAACTTTGTCAATTTCAGCTTCTATAAAGCTTTAAATATTGATAAATCAAAGTAAGCATATTCAATTTATTGATTAAACTATAATGCATTTAATTCAGCTCATTATTTCAAAATAATCATTGAGTAATAAGAAAAATTGATTAATCAAATTTAAAATATTGCATAAAAAAAGTTCAATGAAATCCCTTTAAAATTTGAACTCGTTCACTTTTGTTTAAGCAAAAAAATTCAAGCGAAATATCAACTTTTCATCTGTTTACAAAGCAGCGACTCTATCTGTTTTAAACTTGTTCACTTATACTCTTTTTGAGTCGTTTGATACTGATAATTGACCAAACGATTAATATTTTAAAAATTGTATGATTTTGATGATTGCAGATAAATCTATCCCCTTCTGATTTTATGCATTTTGAAAATTTGACTAGGTTAAATCATGACACTTAAACAATTAAAAGCTTTTTTAGTTCTTGCACGCACTTTAAATTATGCCAATGCGGCTGATGAACTTTGTTTAAGTCAATCTGCTTTAAGTCTAAGTATCAAAACCTTAGAAGAAGAATTGGGTGGAAAATTATTTAAACGTAATACCCGTCGCGTAGACATTACTACTGAAGGTCTATCTTTAATTCCCTATGCAAAAAAACTGTTGGCGAATTGGGAGGATATGGAAAAAGATGTTAAGCAACGTTTTAAATTACATCGTGGTACTTTAAATATCGCATCTATGCCTTTTGCCACACATGCTGTTTTACCCACAGTGATGCATGAATTTTCCAAACTTCATCCGAATATTAGTTTTTCTATACATGACGTGACCAATGAAAAAATTATCGAAAAAGTACAAGAAGGCATTTTTGAAATTGGCATTTGCTATGAACCCAAACACAGTGAGCAACTGACCTTTGAACTGGTATTTAAAGAAGACTTTGTCGCATTGGTACCCAAAGATCACGCTTTAGCAAAACGTAAAAGTGTATCGATGGCAGAATTATGTTCTTACCCATTTGTAACCTTACAAAAACCTTCGATTATTCGTCATGTTATTGAACAAACATGCATTGAAAACAACTTAGTTTTAGACCTAAAAGTTGAATGTCATCAAATTAGCTCATTGTCTCACTTTGTTGCTTATGGCATGGGTGTCACAGCAATACCAAGACATTTCCAAAAATTTATTGATAAAGAGCAAAATGTTTTGATTGAAATTGATGAAGGAAATGTCCATTTACCGCTTGGTGTGATCTATAAAAAAGATTTTGAGCTGTCTAATATTTCAACACAATTCATCGAAACATTATTGAAGCATCATTTTTAAACCATCATTGTTCAATTAAAAATAGCACAATCAAATTTCACTCTGATATCAAAGCGACTGTGTGAACCTGTTTTGAGAAACAACTGAGTATCTTAAACTCAATACATCATTTAAATTGAAAAATTAAATCTATTCTTTCCCCCATTCATATATCAAAATTTCCAATCTTTTAAAAACTCACTCGTGATGGTTTCGTTATATTTTTAAACCTTAAACAGATTAATGAGTTTTTCTTATTACACGTTAAAAACATTCAATTTCTAAAAAACGTCCTCAATGCTAATAATAAAATATACAAATGGACATTAAGGTAATCAGGATGAATAAAGTTGTAGCAAATGCTCAAGATGCTTTAGCAGATATTGTTAGCAATAATCAAACGATCGCTGTAGGCGGTTTTGGCTTATGTGGCATTCCTGAAGCATTAATTGATGCTTTAAAAGAAACAGGTGTAACTGACTTAACCTGTATTTCAAATAATGCGGGTGTCGATGATTTTGGTTTAGGAAAATTATTGCAAACCAAACAAATTAAAAAAATGATCTCGTCATATGTCGGTGAAAATAAAGAATTTGAACGCCAATACCTCAACGGCGAACTTGAAGTAGAACTGACTCCTCAAGGCACTTTAGCCGAAAAATTACGTGCAGGCGGTGCAGGTATTCCTGCATTTTTCACGCAAACAGGCGTAGGCACACTCATTGCAGAAGGCAAAGAAGTACGTGAGTTTGATGGTAAAGAATATATTTTAGAACCTTCTTTAACTGCCGATATTGCACTAATTAAAGCTTATAAAGCAGATAAAGCTGGCAACTTAGTGTTCCGCAAGACCGCACGCAACTTTAATCCTGAATGTGCTATGGCTGGGAAATTCACAATTGTTGAAGTTGAGCAAATCGTTGAAATTGGTGAGATTGATCCTGATGATGTGCATTTAGCAGGTATTTATATTAATAAAATCGTCCTCAATCAAACACCTGAAAAACGTATTGAACAGATGACTTTAAAAGCAACGGAGGCTTAAATCATGGCTTGGACACGTAATGAAATGGCACAACGTGCTGCACTTGAACTTGAAGATGGTTTTTATGTGAATTTGGGTATTGGTCTGCCGACATTGGTTGCCAACTATATTCCTGAAGATATTGATGTTTGGTTACAGTCTGAAAATGGTTTATTGGGTATTGGTGAATTTCCAACTCAAGATACAGTCGATGCAGATTTGATTAATGCAGGTAAACAGACCATCACCATGAAAAAAGGTGCTGCTTTATTTTCTAGCGCTGAATCTTTTGCCATGATTCGTGGTGGACACATCAATATCACTATTTTAGGTGCAATGGAAGTCTCTGAAACTGGTGATCTTGCAAACTGGATGATTCCGGGGAAGAAAGTCAAAGGCATGGGTGGTGCTATGGATTTGGTTGCAGGTGTGCAAAAAATTGTGGTGCTAATGGAACACAATGCAAAAGATGGTAGCCCTAAAATCGTCAATCAATGCAGTTTACCTTTAACGGGTAAAGGTGTCGTAAATCGTGTCATTACAGATTTGGGTGTAATGGATATCACCGCTGATGGCGTAAAACTCATTGAACTTGCTAAAGATGTCAGTTTAGCGCAAATTCAAGCTGCGACAGGTGTTGAGTTGATTACCACAGGTTTGTAGTAATATATCGTTTTAAAATAATACCTGTTCCAAACAAACGTCTAATGGATTTCATTGGACGTTTTATTTGCCTATAGCTTATATAACGTTCCACTACTAAACAACGTAAATTATTGAATTTTATCCGCTGGTAAAGCTAAATATTTTTAATATGTTATTGATCATTTTTCATTTGATTTTAAAAAAAAATTCAATATTATTTAACTAAATCTTAAAAATATTGTTCGATAAAATGAAAAAAAACAAAAAATTAATCTTATTGTATTTAATAACAATAATTTATTTTATTTCACCTCTTTCCTATGCTGCCGTCATCGACTTTAGCCAATGTGGTACAAACTCTTCTTTCGCTATCGTCACTCAAAGTGAAGGACCAACCTATGCTTGTGGTGGGCTCGACACTGGCGTTGGTAACCCTATCAATGTCCTCAATGGCAATAAGTTTGAAGCTGTGGAAGACTTTAAAGAACTTCCCTCCTTTAAAGGTCTCTCCTTCTCTCGGTTTTATAATAGTCAAAGTCATGCCAATACTCCTTTCGGTTATGGTTGGTACAGCTCTTTTGATCTTAAACTTTATGAACAACCCGATATTATCCAGATTCGTCTTGAATCTGGGAAACGTATCAATTTCAAAAAAAATAAGATTAACCTCGGTAATAATCAGTTTGTTATTCGTGCCCTACCTCTCAATCCTTCCGATGGTTGGATTGAAAAGAAAATTGATGGTTCTGGATGGGTGTGGCACAAAACTCAATCCAATCAGGATTATTTCTTTCAATATCTAGGTGGTAAAGATCCTAATCTGGCGCATATCACTAAAATCTCAGCTTTATCAACTCTTGATAAAAATAATCCCGCACTTAATTTTTCTTTTATTTATGATCCACAGCAGCGTCTTGCTGTGGTGAAAAATGGGCAAGGCCAGCAGCTTTCCTTTGCGTATTCAATCACCAAGTTTGGTTTACCCCTAATTACCTTAACCACACCTATAGGTAAATATTTCTATTTTCTTGATCGTCATCATAATCTGGCTCAAGTTGTTTATCCTGATGGTCGCCGCTTTAAGTATAGTTATGATCCTAAGTTTCAAGGTGGGGATATTCATAACCTCACTGCAAAGTCTGTGTTCGATCCAGATCAAAAGAAATTCAGGTTAATTTCCCAGTGGCAGTATGATCAGCAGGATCGGGCTAGTTTGAGTCAGCATGCGAATGGCATTGAGAAAGTCACCATTCAGTTTGATCCACGTACCACCAAGGCGATGCCTGCAAATTATTCTGCCAACAAACCTGTCTTTAAAAATGTGGTCACCAACAGTTTAGGGCAGAAAACAACTTATTCCTATCAGGTTGTCGGCACACAGTTCCAATTATTAGAAAGCTTTGGCGCAGGCTGTGCTAGTTGTGGTGAGGTCAATAAGCGTTATCGTTTTAATCCTCAGGGCTTAGTCACTTATGCTGCCGATCTAGATTCATCAGGAGAGGTCATTCGTGCAATTGACCTAAAATATAATGATTTAGGTGAGGTATTGTCTAAAACTGTTTCTGGGGTTGGGGTACAAGCTCAGACGACTTTTTATGAGTATGAGTCTTTTCAACTTAAATCATCTAATGTATCAAACTTAGACAATCCCCTGCTCCTCCAATTGAATCAACGAGATGCTCGCCGTTTAAAAGCGGAATCACGTCAGAGTGTGGTTGCTGGGAAAAAATACCGTAAGGAGTTTACTTATGATCAAAATAATCATCTGATCTCTGTAAAGGAAACTGGGTTTTCTCCTTTAGGTGATGTGTTAGTTCGGGAATCTAAGTATGGTTATGATGAACACGGTCGGTTAGCTTGGGAGGATGGTCCTCTGCCCAATGGGAAAACGAATAGTCCAAGAGATAGTGATATTCGTACTTTTCAATACAGCTTAACAGGACAACTCAAACAACTGAATCTACCAGGTCATCAAGGTGTCCAAGTTTTATCATTTGATAAGCTTGAACGTCCATCAAGTATTAAAGTATACGATGGTCAAAGAACGATGCTTATTGATCTCAGTTATGTAGGAACTGGGCCAAACGTATCTAAATATATTTATCATTCTGCAAATCAAAAGCACATTATTGAAAATAAGTTTAATGCTCAAGGACAACTTATTTCGACTCAAAATGGTTTACAACAAACAGACTTTATTTATGATTTAATGGGTCGCTTGATTGAAAAACGAAATATTCAAGGCTTAAATCTTCAAAAAAAATATAATACTGAAAATCTAGTGACATCTGAAACATTAGTCGATCAAGATGGTAAATTGGTTCATCAAACCATGAATAAATTTAATTTCAGTTCTGACAATGTATCTACTGAGGTTTCTGATGCTTTAGGTTTATTACAAAAAACAAGCCAAACTGGTCTTATTTCTACGCGCAAAGATGCGCTCAATCGTGTTTTTATCCAACACGCTGATGGGCTTGGGCGTACGATTGCTTTACAAATAGAAAATAAAAGCAATCAATTAATTCACTCTACATTATCTTCATTCAATCAAGGTTATGCCACTCAATCGTCTGCTGGCTTACAACAAAATAAATGGATGGATGATTTTGGTCGTACTGTAGTAACTCAATCACCAGCTATAGGAATAAAACTATATCGTTTTAATGAAATAGATTTACCTACAGAAATCATTGATGAGAAAGGTTTTATTCAGAAGAATAAGTATGACTATGCACATAATCTTGTTGAGTCCTCGATTAAAAACCCTAAAACTCAAGAAGAAATAATTACCCAAAAAACTGAATTTGACGGCTCAAAACCCATTCGTCAAATTAGTCAAGATGAAGTACAGCAATGGCAATATGCTCAAGATGGGAAGTTACTTCGCCATACAACAGCCCAACTCGATACATCATTGAACAAGACAAATGTTCAACCTATTAATTTTATTAGCCAAACACAACAACTGAATCAAATTGCAGATATTTTATCAGGGAAAAGTAAGCAGCAAGATCATAACTTATCCATAAATTCATGGTCTGAAGATTATGAATACGATGAAAATGGTTTGCTGAGTAAAGAAATACGTCGCGATTTAACCATTCAGTATGATCGAGATAATTTGGGTCAGATTACTTCTTTACAACTCACTAAAAATGGCGAAAAAGCTTTTGTTGATCAAATTCAATGGAGTAGTACTGGGCAATTGGCCCATTATCGTTTGTCCTCAGGTCAGCAATTGTGGCGAAATTATGACAGCCGTGGGCGACTGACTGAACAACGTTGGTATAGCCCTACCTCTCAATCGTGGTGGGGAAATTTTGTCCATAAAGTTAAGTATCAATGGCTTAATCAGAATTTACCTAAAACTGCAATTCAAACAGCAAATTATGTTTATGATCAGGCAGATCGTTTAATTTATAGCAATGAATCAGGACGTCAATTTTATCAATATGATGATCAAGATCAATTGTTGGCTGTGTGGAAAAGTGATAGCCAACATAAATTGAGCCGTTCTTGGTATCCAGCTCAAGTCTACGCTTATGATGCACAAGGTAATCGCCGCCTACAGTGGCAAAAAGCCAATAAACAACAACCAGAAGCCATAAATTTTTATCGTTATGGTGAAAATGCGGATGCTTCTGTACAGTTGCTTGGTGTATCGCGGCATCAAGTGAGTAAAGGAAATATACAAACGGGTCAACTCTCTCGCATTGCTTCTTATGCACAAACTGGACAACCTCATGCTTGGTGGCAGGCTGGGTCTGAAGTAAATACGGTTTTAGATTATGTGCCTTCTGCAAATAATGGTGCACCTTTATGGGATACCTCTTCTAATGTATGGAAGGGGGTAAATGATCAAAATCATAATATTTCAATAGATCAACAATTTAATCAACAAGGTTTTGTCTCCAAACGTTCTGTATCATTTAAAAGTAAAAATCAACAGCGTGAGTTTTCACAACGTAATGGCTATGTGAATGGTATTCGAATGTGGGAACAGCAGCGTTTGCGTATGCCTACTGAAAAGTATTCCGACATTCATGCACCTGAACTTAATGATGTTATCGTTGATCGTGATTATGTGATGCTCGCGGGTTTGCCTGTGATGCAATTTAGTCAGATTTCTACTCAAAAACAGAATGAGCAGTTAGATATAGCTTTCGCTTCGTTTAATGCAGTTCAGTTCAATCGTATTGGTGCGCCAGTCAAGGTTTTTGATAAGAATAATACTGTCCGTTGGCAAACTGATTACTCACCATTCGGTGAACGTTTAAATACGGTTAGCACACATAATGATGAAGCCCAGCTCATTAGAGTGAATCAAAATTTACCTATTTCTCAATCGATAGATGATTTGCGTTATGCTATTTCGGTTCGTTTACCTGGACAAAATGAAGACCCAATTACAGGTTTGTATGACAATGGTTATCGTCAATACGATCCTGTCGTAGGGCGTTATTTAACGCCTGATCCAATGGGAACTGTCGATGGTTTAAATCCTTATTTGTATGTGGGTAATAATCCGTTAAACAAAGTTGATCCTTATGGTTTATACCAAACGGATATGCATTATTACATGACTTATTTTCTTGCAATTACCGCAGGAATTGATTCGGATAATGCGAGACGAATTGCTTTGGCTGCTCAATTTGTGGATGTAAATGACAATACAAGTCCATTGCCTGAAGGAAGCCATTGGTATGATTATGGTAGTATTGAACTTAACAATGCAACAACAATGCGTTTAGATTGGTACCACTTTACTAATAACCGAGAATATTATGAAAGTATTGGTAGTGGTTATGACTTGGGTAGCTGGGATTTACAGAAACCGAAAGGAATGACTGATAGTCAATACAAAGTTTGGAGATTAACTTCAAATTTAGATCAAAATACAAAAAAGAATCCTAATCAAAAAGGTATCCCTCAACTTGAGATTATGAAAACTAATTATACAAGGGCAATTAAATGTAGTAAAAACCTCAGTATGCAATTTTTTGGTGAATATCTGCATGCATTTGAGGATACATTTGCTCATCGAGATCAAAACAATGATCCTTATGGTACAAATGGAGGAACAGGACATGCAACAGGCTTAACTCATCCAGACCATACTTATGACTTACCCTCAGGTTCACTAATCAATAATAACTTGATTCGAGAATGGATGAACAATTCAACAAGAACATTAGTGTCGCAAAAAGAAATTTATAACAAATTGCTTGAATACAATCGATCCACGCTTAAAAATACCAATAAAGTTATATCATGGAATCAACTCGAACCATTATTGAAAAATTTTAATCAAATACGAGAGGATTTTGATGAACATGGTACAGGATCATTAGATGGTGTAGTTTCTAAAGTTACCTACTTACAAAACTTGTTAAATGGTCAGAATACACAAATACAAACTTATAAAATTGTTGGCAACTTTGTCAAAGAAGATAAAGTGATTACCGTCAATGCACCTAATTGGGGATATAAACCAAAGCAAAGTAAAGAATTTAAATTAATTAGTTATAATAGTGCTTTAGAAAACTCTAAAGGAAAGATCGTTGGTGGTTATATTGCAGGCATTGATGGTTTTAATGTTCCACAAGCAATCACCAATCGTATATTGGCATTTCAATCTATTGCATCACTTGAGCAAAAAAAGAAATTTGATAATGTTATTTGGGATACATCTGTGCAGAAATATGAATCACAGGATGGAGAAAGTGAAAGTGTGGAAAAAGGTGTGCGAAGTTATAGACTAAAATATTCCACAAATCTAATCACTCAAATACAGAATCAAAATAAAGTATTTGTTATCCAAGGTACCCCTCCTCAAGGAACTACAAAATGAAAAAAATAATACTTCTTATAGCTTCATCCATTTCATTGACCGCTTGTGGTAATGATGATATTGCGAGTGGTATGCAATATGAATTTCCTGAATGTGGAATCAGCCAACTGAATGGAAAAAAAATTAAAAAAACCTGTGCTACACGAGACTCTATCGCAAAAAGTGTTTCAAAAGACTATACACCTAAATTTTTACAAATTTTAGTTGGCGCTGGACATACCAGTAGCTACTCAGGAAGTCGCGCAGGTTTAATTTTAGACTTGGAGAATCAGGAACTCGATATGCAAGGACATGTTTGGGATTTTTCTAAACAAGGCTTTCCTGTTGTTGAGCTTAGAGGTCATGATACGATTATTCAGAATGGTATTTTATTAAATACTTATTTATCTTTAGGAGGTAATTATATTTCTCCAAATTTTTCAACAAATACACAAATAAATAATAATGTAGAAAAATATGGATTTTTATATGCTAAAGAATATAGTTCAGGAGCATATCAAGGAACTATTGAAAATTTTCACTTTAAAGACATGAAAAATTATTCTGATACTTTAGAATTAAGCTCATGGGGAGGAGGAATACTTTCCTCTCAATTTATTATAGAAAAAAATATATATATTGCAGGTTCTAAAGCAACTATAATTCAAAATAAAATAATTTCTAAAACTAAATTAGGTGTAAATACTACACTTTCAAAAGATAAAGTTGGAAGTAATAAAAGTATATTTTCTTTAACTAAGACGAATTCATCTAGACTCATAGATAAATCACAACAAATATTTCCTGATGAAAATAATGATACTACTGCCATTCCAAATGTTTTATATATCAAATTCTCCCCTGATACAGTCATTGATGGAAATACTTTTACCCTCACCAAAAAAAATGACCAAGCCTACGCCATCGTTTTAGACCACTCCCCTCGTGTTCGTATTACAAACAATACTTTTAACGGTTTTAAAGTTCCTATTTTGATAGATCAGTGGAGTTCGATTGTCGACGAGAATGGCAATGAAATTAAACCTGAAAATTTTACAGGCTACGGCAATGTTATAAATCCTAACAAATTCGCAGGCAATGTTACGATGAATCGAAAAGGTGAGATTGTGCTTAAATAATAGGTTTCTTAAAATCGGTTTAAATAAATATTAAAAATATAGAAAAAACCATTGGTAGGATGTATCAAAATGAAAATAAACTGGATGCTATTAGCAGGTGTAGCACCATATCTTAGTGTACTGGCATACGATGTGTGGCTACATGTTAATCATCGCAAAGTTCCGCCTAAAGAGCGAGGTGCTCACGGTATATCCATTGTCTTATTTGGAGTTTTTTTTATCACATCTATTCTTGGATTGCACAGCATTGCTGTAATAGCACTGGCCTGTGTCATTCCTGTGATGCTATATGATGAGATAGTTTTCCATAAACTGCTATCTAAACACGAACGTACTGTCCACAATCTCGCAGGGATATGTCTGCTAGGGTTTATTACAATATGGATCGTATCAATTTTTTATAATTAAACAACTTATTAACAAAAAGTGTAGGGAGAGCGTATGTATGTAATATCACGTATTAAGCAGTCTTTTCATCGAATGGTATGTGCTGATCCAACTTTACATGGAGTAGTACTTAATCTGTACTTAAATGGTGAAGCATACCCTCAACGGGTGCTTGATTATTTTCCATATTATGCTGCAAATACCGAAGAACTATCAAATAAAGTACAGCAACACATGCAAGATGAAGACAAACATGTTGCATTGTACAACAAAGCACTTATCAAAATAAGGCAGCCTATAGTAGAACTTCCAATTGAAAATTGCTTTAATCACATTATTCGTCAGTACATGGCGAACTCGTTTACCGTAGATATTCAAACAGATAACCGTGATCAACAAACGCTTAAATTAGCTCATTTTTTGGCACATGCTCACTTCTTGGAAAAAAGAGTAACACACTCTTTGGAGTATCATTTGGATGCTTGTTTAGCTGCAAATAGCGAGCCTTATGTTACTAAGGTAGTACAAACAGTACTTGATGATGAATTAAGACATGTAAAATATACACGTCAATCAGTATTCGAGCTTTTACCAGAGCAAATTGCCAAGGACATATTACGATCACATCAATACAGCGAAAAAATTGCCAATTTAGATTTTTCATCCGCACAAGTTCAGCGTATGCTCAAAGATTATAAAAATCATTTTTCGACTACTGAACACGCTTTGTATCGTATGTATTCTACATTCATGGTGATAGGAAAAAACTATGTATGATCTAAAAACAGGTATTCACTTAAGTACCATTCAAAAACAATTACAAGCATTCTCATCTACTGATATTTATCAAAAATTTATGTTAAGTGATCAAGATATTCTCATTAAAACAACCATAAGTTTGTGTGATCAATGTAAAACATATACACCAGCATGCGTATTTGAACATGGCGAACAAGTATTGATCAAAAAACAATGTGATACCCACGGTATACGCCAAGCTATTTTAGAAAATGATAAACGTTTTTATCGGCTATCCAATAAAGATCAATGGGGAAAATCGTATAGTTTAAATCACAAAATTGACTTTCCCATATTTAATTCTATAAGTAATTCAGCAAATGGTTGTTGTGATCCAACGACAGGATGTTGCCCATCAACTAAACAGATAAACAATAATCAAACATGGCGTGAAAGCTTTGCTGACCAAAGTGACAACAAAACATGTACTGTTTTAGTTGAAGTAACCAATGCATGTGATCTCGCTTGTCGAGTATGTTATGCCGATGCAAAAGGCGATAAGGTTATACCGCTAAACCAGTTTAAACGATATATGACAGACTTAATTTTGCTAAAAGAGCAAATCGACTCAGTTCAAATTACTGGAGGTGAAGCATTATTGCACCCTCAAATTTGGGATATTTTCGATTGGCTATACGCACAAAATCAAGTCAAAAAGATATATCTGCCAACGAATGGTATTCAATTATCAAAAGGTGAAACATATAAGAAATTATTACCTTATAAAAATAAATTATTAGTTTTATTACAATTTGATGGTGAAGAAATAACGACAAATCAAGCACTACGTCATGCTAATCTTTTAAAAATACGACTTAAGATATTAAAAAATCTTAATCATATAGGGATTGCAATGCAATTGACGATGACTCTAAGTTATGGAGTGAGTGAGAAAGAAATTGCATGGGTTGTCAGTCAAGGTAAAAAATATAAAAATGTTCGATTAATTGCAATGCAACCCGCTTTTTTTACAGGACGTTACGAATTACCCCATTACGCAACTGAACGTCTTACATTGTCTGATGTAGCCAAAGGTGTTGCAAATGCTTTTCCCAAATATGTAACACAAAATGACTTCTTACCCATACCATGTAGCCACCCAAATTGTGGCTGGGTAACATTGTTTGTACGGCGATTTGGGCTCTTTATTAATATTGCTAAATTTGTTGATTTAGACAGTATCATGAATGATGTTGCTAATAAAACTTTATTAGATCAACAAGAATTACGAGGTATGTTAGGTACCAATAAACATGGTTTTTTTAAAACTTTATTTGCCAAAATCAGCCGTTATTTAATCCGTACTGAAGATGTATTTGGCATTGTAATAAAGCCTTTTATGGATCAATTTAATTATGACCAAGATAGAGTTTCAGCGTGTTGCCACCATACTCTAAATAATGATGGTCAATTGATTTCTTTTTGCGAATACAACGTGCGCTATAGAGAACAAGACAACTGGGATAAATTTGATTCGGTAAAGGTCGTACAAATTGCAGATATTGAAAATGAACTTACATAGATTGATCTATTTATTATTAGCTAGGTTTATAGCAGCTTGGCATATGACTTTTATTTTATTTGTACTAATCGGAGGGCTAATAGCTTTTCCATTTAATAGCTTAATGATATTTCATATGATTTGTGTGTTTTATGGCGTCATAAATCGCAAACGAAATATGGGATGCTTTTTAACAAAATGGGAAAGATCATTGCGTGTAAAAGCAGGAGAAACATTATCTTGGCCAATGGATGAGTTTATGCCCTACTATATTTGGTCTCATTTCAACAGAACAGGATATGAGCCCAGTTCGCGTAAAATTTTCATGTGGATTATGATTTTAGCAAACTTTATCCCTTATTTAATTTTTTTAAATCGAATTTTTCCCCAAATGGCAATGTAGTAAATAAAATACTCTTACTGTATTTTTATTACCTATATTTTAACTTCAAAATACATCGTATAGTCGGTTTCCTGTAACTTCAAATTTTTATGTGGGGTAAAAGCACAGATAAAAAATAAGCCCTTGTAAAAACAAGAGCTTATTTAAAAATTTGGCGGAAGCGGTGAGATTCGAACTCACGGAGGACTCACACCCTCGTCGGTTTTCAAGACCGGTGCATTAAACCGCTCTGCCACGCTTCCATGTGCGCAAGAATACTAAGCTTTCTTATTTCTGACAAGAGAAATATAAGCTTAAAGCATTCAAATGCATATTGTTTCATCAATTTTGCATTTTTTGCTTAAAGTTTAGCTGCTAATTCAGCACCTTCACGTATTGCACGTTTTGCATCAAGCTCACCAGCAAGTTTCGCACCACCAATAATATGATAAGTGGCCAATGTCGACTCACCTTCTTTTGGCATTAAATCCTTCACAGACTCTTGCCCTGCACAGACGACTATCGTATCAACACGTAAAAGTTGATCTTGGCCATTGGTTTCAATCCATAGTCCTTCATTAGTCACAGCTTTATACTGCACACCGCGCATCATTCTGACTGCATGCTTTTTCAATTGTGCACGGTGTACCCAACCTGAGGTTTTACCTAGACCTGCACCTAAAGCTGTGGTTTTACGTTGCATCAAATAAATCTGACGAATTGGCGGCTCAACTTCTGCTGGAACAAAACCACCTTCAGTCATATAGTTTGGATTTGGGTCAATCCCCCATTCACGCATCCAATCTGACAATGGCTGAGGTTGCGGTTGATGTTCTGGTTTCAATAAGTATTCAGATACATCAAAACCAATACCTCCCGCGCCAATCACTGCAACATTATGCCCTACAGGTGCGCCACGTAAAACTTCTGCATAAGATAAAACTTGTGGTGCATCGCTCCCTTCAATTTTCAAACCACGAGGAATAACACCTGTTGCTACTACAACATCATCAAAACCTTCACGTTCAAGTTGTTCACGATTGACTTTGGTATTTAAACGTAAATCCACACCTGTCTTTTCAATCTGTACTTTAAAATAGCGAATGGTTTCATGGAACTCTTCTTTCCCCGGAACAACTTTCGCTAAATTAAACTGACCACCAACTTCACTTGACGCTTCAAACAATGTCACTTGGTGACCTCGTTCAGCCGCAATGGTTGCCGCCGACATTCCTGCGACCCCACCGCCAACTACAGCAATTTTCTTTGGTTTTTTGGTTTTAATATAAACCAGTTCCGTTTCATGAGCAGCACGTGGGTTAACTAAACAACTCGCACGTTTATTTTGGAAACTATGGTCTAAACAAGCTTGGTTACAAGCGATACAGGTATTAATTTCATCAACACGATTAGTCGCAGTTTTATTCACCCAAAAAGCATCGGCGAGCAATGGGCGAGCCATTTGCACCATATCTGCTTTACCTGCTGCCAATATTTCTTCAGCAGTTTCAGGCATATTGATACGGTTTGATGCAATGACTGGTACAGACACATGCTTTTTCACTTCTGCCGTGTAGTCCACAAAAGCAGCACGAGGAACTGACGTTACGATCGTTGGAACACGTGCTTCATGCCAACCAATTCCTGTATTCAATAACGTAATGCCTGCCTTTTCCAAAGCTTGAGCAACCGTAATGACTTCATGCATGGTATTACCATCATGCACCAAATCCAGCATAGATAAACGGAAACAAATAATGAATTTTTCACCAACTTTTTCACGAATCGCTTTTACAATTTCTACAGCAAAGCGCATACGATTTTCAATTGGGCCACCCCAACGATCTTCACGCTGATTGACATGGAGGCTTAAAAATTGATTCAAAAGATAACCTTCTGAACCCATAATTTCCACACCATCATAACCTGCTTTTTTTGCTAGGCTCGCTGTTTCAGCATAATCTTGAATCGTTTCAAGAATAAGTTTTTCACTCATTTGACGTGGTTTAAATACTGAAATAGGCGATTTGATTGGGCTCGCAGATACAACAAATGGCTGATACCCATAACGTCCTGCATGTAGAATTTGCATGAGGATTTTTGCACCATGCTTATGTACAGCATGTGTCACCAAACGATGCGGAGCAATATCTCCAATATTATTCATCGTCCCACCAGCAGGAAGTAACCAACCTTGACGGTTTGGTGAAATACCACCTGTAATAATCAGTCCAACACCACCTTTGGCACGCTCACCAAAATATGCAGCGAGTTTTGGATAATTATAAAAGCGATCTTCTAAACCCGTGTGCATGGAACCCATCACGACACGATTTTTAATGGTCGTAAATCCCAAATGAAGGGGTTTTAGAATATTTGCATAGCTAGTTGTCATGATGAATCCTTTAATATTTGGCTTTGCAACTTGTTGCATACTACTTTATCTATTTTTATCCTTTTTGGGATGACTTTTTATGTTATTTTCAACGTAGATAGAGTCAATCATGTAAATAAATATAGCGTTAAGCGATTATAACTATGATTATCTATATACAGCTTTACAACAATTTTAAAGATTCAATTTAACCAATTTGAAATATGCTTATTAAAAACTTTTAGAAATTGAGCATATTAACGATATGAGCCATCCAGTATTTTTAACGAGTTCACATTTGAACCATATGCCTGTAGGCAGTCAAAATCAATGGGCTAATTTTTTCAAAACAGCATCTTTTGAACTTGAGGCAAACGCTTTTATTCCTATTTTATGGCTCATGTTATTTAAACAAGATCATATTTTGTGGGCAAAATACACAGATGATTTAGATCTAAATGATGAACGGTTGCTTGATAATTTAGAAGACTACCAAGATACCTTTGGCGATCATTATTATGCTTATTTGGTGGTTGATCAAAAACAGGCTTTAATTAACCTAAAAAATCATCAAGCTATTTTCACAGCGATTTTTGGAACTGAGAATAGCTTTCAGTTTGAACAATTTAAGTCACTCATTGAACAGCACTATCCACAATATATTTTATTAAGAACCAGTGGATTACCTATAGATTCAAATGATGCCAATTTTTTAATGCAGCCATTACAACATATTGAAAATTTTCAATATGATCATAGCAATCGCGATGAATTTTCTGCACTCCAAAGAGCAGATCTAGCTCGTTTTGATGATCATCCCTATTTCTTTTATGGGGTAAACAATAATGCAATCTATGAACCCATAAATAATGAAGCAAATCAATTACAAGAAAACCAACCTTCAACTGTAGCTAAATCTACAGGGCTAACCATCCTCATTTGTACCATCATCGTAGTGATCGTTACCTTTGCTGTTTGGTTTACAACATATTCCATACTCTATGCTGTTTTGGCTTTTTTAATCAGTGCATTGGTCCTTGGATTTATTTCTTCAAAACTAGGTCAGCAAAAGTAAAAATCAGCCATCTTCAATATGAATATGGCTGATTAATGAAATTATTAACATCTATCATCTGTTGATATTAATTCATCACTATTTCCAATATTTTAATTTACTGGTTTGACCAATTCCTACATTAAAACTATTGGTTGGATCTAGCTTTTGATAATGATTTTTTAAAGCAGGCTTAGCAATATATAAATGTCCAACATTATGTTCTGCAGGATATTCAGCACCACGCCCATCCAATAAATGCCACATTTGATGTTCCATGGCTAAAGGGTCTACCCCTTTTTTGACAATATAATCCTGATGGAATACGTGACATAAAAAATGACCGTAATACAATTTATGCAGAATTAAATCATCCATTTCCTTAGGTAAAGTTTCCACCCATTCACGGTCGTTACGACGCAATGCAATGTCCAACGCCACAATATCTTCAACTTCTGAACGATGGGTATCTCGATATCGAATTGCAGCACCAGCAACTGCAAAACGATGTAAAAATGCTTTACGCCCTTCTTCATCGGTACAGTGGAAATAATTTCCTGAAGTTTTATTGTGGAAATAGTCTTTTAAAAATGCTTCGACCTGTTCAACATCCTGATTTTCAACTCGAATCACAAGATGATGTTCATACAAATCCCGAAACTCATTCATACTTTTCGGTAAATGGCTTGGCATAAATTTGGTGATCAGTTGTAAGACTTTGTCTGATAAACCACGTAAGCCTACTTTTTCTAAATACCCATCGACTTTATCTTTCATCGCAAATGCAGCAGGTACTTTGGCTGTACCAAATTTTTCGATAAACATAAATGTATCTTTACCGTATTCAGCACCAATATCATAAGCAACACGGTGAATATATTCCCCTGCTATTGGTAAGCGTGGTAAATCTTTGAGTAGAAAACGGCGAATTTCAGTCAAATCATCATGTGAATTTGTACCGACATAGAACACCTGACTAGGTATTTTCTCGAAAGTATCTAAGCGTACAGCAAAGACACAAACTTTCCCTGCCGAGCCTGATGCCTCAAATAATCGTGATGGATCAGCATTAAAACGTGCAGGGGTATTTTCATCGACCTGTTTAACATCGTGTGCGTAACGATGATCCGATGCACAACACTCTGAATTGTTAATCACATCATTGGCTTGGTAATTTTTATTCTCAAGCTTCGTTAGAATTTCTTCAGGTGTAACCCCTAGATTTACACCTAAATGATTCACCAACTCTAATTCGCCAGACGCATTGATACGTGCATAAAGTGCCAATTCTGTATATGCAGGGCCACGACGAACCAGTGCGCCGCCAGAGTTATTGCACACACCACCTAAAACAGATGCACCAATACATGACGACCCAATCACAGAATGTGGTTCACGGTTAAATTGTGCTAATTCTTTTTCAAGTCGATCCAGTGTTGCACCCGGTAAGCAAATCACTTGCTGACCTTCATTAATGACTTGAATACCAGCCAAGCGTCGTGTACTCATTAAAATTACAGGACGGTCATAATCATCACCAAATGGCGTAGAGCCACCTGTCAAACCTGTATTTGCTGCTTGCATAATCACGATACAATCTGCATTTACCGCAGTTTGCAAGACTAGCCATTGCTCAAGCAAAGTGCCCGGAACAACAACAGCAAGGACTTGACCTGATCCATAGCGGCGTCCCTGACGATAGAGCCTAGTATCATGATCATCAATTAAAACGTGTTGTTTACCGACAATAGCGATGAGGTTTTGAATAGTGTGTTTAGTAGAGGATTGGGTGTTCATAGTTGTTATTTCCAATTATTCAAATCCCCCTAAATCCCCCTTTTCCAAAGGGGGACTTTTCACCCAAAACTATTCCTAGTTGGTATAGCTCCTCCCTTTTTAAAGGGAGGTTGGGAGGGATTATCTATGAATAGCGATACTTTTATATGAGAAACATTTATTTATAAAGTAGGAATCACCCCACCAATTCTCTATCTAACTTCACTAAACAATCCGAAGTAATATCGGCGATTGTTTTCGCACCTGTTAAAGTCATTGCAACGCGCATTTCTTTATCAATTAAATCGAGTAAATTCGAAACACCTTCGCCACCTGCCGCACCAAGCGCATATACAAATGCACGACCTAACATACAGGTATCCGCACCCAATGCCAGCATACGGACAACGTCCAAGCCATTACGAATACCAGAGTCCGCTAGAATTTTAATATCGCCTTTCACAGCATCTGCAATTGGAGGAAGAGCACGTGCAGAAGATAAAACACCATCTAGCTGACGACCGCCATGATTTGAAACCACGATACCGTCTGCGCCAAAACGTACAGCATCTTTTGCATCTTCAGGATCAAGAATCCCTTTGATCACCATTGGGCCATCCCAAAACTCACGAATCCACTCAAGGTCTTTCCATGAAATAGATGGGTCAAAGTTATTGCCAAGCCAACCGATATAATCTTCAAGACCCGTTGGTTTACCTAAATATTTAGAAATATTGCCTAAATCATGTGGACGTCCTAACAGACCGACATTCCACGCCCAATGTGGGTGAAAACATGACTGCATATAACGACGCATCGCTGCATTTGGCCCACTCATACCTGAGTGCGCATCACGATAACGTGCCCCAGGAACAGGCATATCTACGGTAAAGACGAGAGTTGAACAGCCTGCTGCCTTCGCACGTTCCAAAGCATTTCGCATAAAGCCACGATCACGTAGCACATACAACTGGAACCACATTGGACGGTTAATTGCGGGCGCAACTTCTTCAATTGGGCATACTGAAACTGTCGATAATGTAAAAGGAATCCCTTTTTTATCGGCAGCTACAGCAGCTTGCACTTCACCACGGCGTGCATACATTCCTGTTAAACCCACAGGTGATAAAGCAACTGGCATAGCCAAAGTTTCATCAAACAGCTTGGTTTCTAAACTCAACTGCGACATGTCATTTAAAACACGCTGCCTTAACGCAATTTTTGATAAATCTTCCACATTGCGTTTCAGTGTATATTCCGCATACGCACCACCATCAATATATTGAAAAAGAAATGGTGGTAAACGACGTCGTGCGGCTTCACGATAGTCATTTGCAGAAGAAATAATCATGTTTATATCCTGTTTAATCGACTTGCACGCTGACGACGAGCTTCTTCCTCATCAATCATACGCACTTGCTGTACTACAAATTCTATATGTCCACATACTGCGTCACGTGCAGCATCTGGATCATGACGTTCAATTGCATCCATCACTTGAAAATGTTGATCATGCAACTGATCAAAACGACGAGCTTCGGAATAGACTTTACGCCGCCCCAAAACCACGTTGAATTGCAACAAATCAAACAACCCTCGCATCATTTGGATCAACACCAAATTGTGTGATGCTTCTGCGATGGCTAAATGAAATTTAGCATCTGCATTCGATGCCTGATCGTCATCACCTAAAGATTGAAAATATGTTATTTGATCATAGTAATAACGAATCTTTTCAATATCTTCTTTGGTCGCACGTTGTGCTGCATACCACGCTGAACCACCCTCTAAAATTGTACGCGCTTCCTGCACATCGAAACGATAGGCAGGATCTTCATCAATCAGATTACTCAACGGTTCAACAATTTGATACTGAGACCAATTCACCGGCAATTGTTGCAAATACGTTCCCGCTCCAACTTTGTTGACCAACATGCCCATACTGGTCAGTTGTGAAAGTGCTTCTCTCAAAGAGGAACGGGATACGCCAAGTTGCTCACACAGCTTTCGTTCAGCAGGTAATCGCTCTCCGACTTGCATATTTTTTTCTTCAATTAACATGTGAAGACTTTGTACGACTTTATCGGAGACTTTCATCTGCTTTCCTCAGCTTTACATCAATTGATGTGTCATGGAATCATCCATGGGAACACATAGGCTTGTAAGGTAATAATAATACCGATCATTACTGTAAACGTTATACTGTGTTTAACTGTAAAACGGAACAGATCGGATTCTTTACCCACTAAACCAACTGCTGCACAAGCGATTGCAATAGATTGTGGAGAAATCATTTTTCCTGTTACACCACCACTGGTATTCGCTGCAACCAACAACACTTCAGGTACACCGATTTGTTGCGCAGTCGTTGCCTGTAAAGCAGCAAACAAAGCATTTGCTGAAGTATCAGAACCTGTGAGGAATACACCTAGCCATCCCAAGAATGGTGAGAAGAAAGTGAAAGCTTGACCTGTATGCGCAAGTGCCAATGCAAGTGTCGCAGACATGCCTGAATAATTTGCAATAAAAGCAAAAGCCAACACCATACCAATTGAATAAATTGGAATTTTTAATTCATTAACTGTTTCACCAAAAGTAATTACAGCTTCTTTTGGCTTCATTTTTAAGAAAATAATCGTGATGATCGCTGCAATCAAAATGGCAGTACCCGTTGCCGAGAACCAGTCAAATTTGAAAATTGCATCATAGTCTTTAATTTCAGGCACAACTGGTGGCATTTTTTGCACAAGTTGATGTAAATACGGAACTTTGATTGAAATAACCAAATCATGTAAAGCACCATCTTTGGTAAATAAATCCTTAAATGGTTTTACACTCCAAATTGTCACCATGACCGTTAAAATTGCAAATGGAGACCATGCTTTAGCAATCTGAGCAATTGAATATTTCTTTTGCTTCTGTTCTGCCAAATTCTCATCGATGTTATCTTCATTGGCAAAGCGGAAAATATGCTTTGGCTGCCAAAATTTTAACAAAATAGTCAATGAAACCAATGATGCAATTGCGGCAGTAATATCAGGAAGTTCAGGACCAACAAAATTTGATGTTAAATATTGTGCAATTGCAAATGATCCACCACCAACGATTACCGCAGGCCATGTTTCTTTCACGCCACGCCAACCATCCATGATGGCCATCATCCAGAATAAAACAATAATCACCATAAATGGTAACTGACGTCCCACCATCTGGCTGATTTCCATCGTTTCAACGCCTGAAACCTGCCCTGCAACAATAATTGGAATCCCCATTGCACCAAATGCTACAGGTGCAGTATTCACAATTAAGCACAAACCTGCTGCATAGAGTGGCTTAAAGCCTAAACCCACTAAAAGTGCGGCAGTAATTGCCACTGGTGCGCCAAAGCCTGCTGCACCTTCAAGGAAAGTACCAAATGCAAAACCAACAAAAAGCATTTGTAATCGTTGATCTTCAGTAATCGACAGAATTGAAGAACGAATAATATCGAACTGCCCTGTTTTTACTGAAATTTTATAGAGGAATACTGCCCCAATAATGATCCATGCGATTGGCCATAAGCCATATAAAAAACCGTAAGCCATTGAAGCGAATGCCATCATAACTGGCATTTTATATGCAAATAATGAAACCAAGAGTGCCAATACAACGGTAATTGTACCTGCCACGCTTCCTTTCATACGGAAAACAGCAAGTGCTAAAAAAAAGAAAATAATTGGAATAAGAGCAATCAAACTGGAAATCCAGATATTGCCCATAGGATCATAAATTTGTTGCCATTGTTGAAGCATTGTCATCTCCTTGAAATGCTTTCAGGAAAGTATCACGTGGTCAGATCAGTCATTCATCTTTTACAAAATTGGTATGACCAATAAAACAATAAAGTAAAAAAAATCTATTAATTTCGCCTTAATAGTAATTTCTGCTGATTTAAAGATCAATATAAGAATGTAAATAATTATATTGGTCATACCAATTTAAAAGTATTTATGTAAATTTTATCTGTACATTAGGCAAGCTATGTTTTGAATGAATAAATTAAATCGCTTGTTTTTACTTATTTTTTTCAGAATGATTAACTTTTTACGACATCATATTAAACTTTAGTCTAATAAGCAGTTTTTAATCGCCATCATCTGTATTTATTTCAACCTAAATGCTACGTTGCCGCTGATTTAGATGAATACTCAGACAATATGAAATAACTTATATTTCCAAATATTTAACAATATATTAGATAAATAATACTCCACCTCCTACTCACTCAATAACCAAAAGGTTGCCTCTTGAAAATCAAAGCTGCCTAATGTTCAAATTAAAAATATAAAAAGCAAAATCAGCAGACTTCCACTGATTTTGCTTAAATACTATTTGCACAATTGCCTTTTGTATTGATGACCTAGACCATCGATACCCATTTCACTAAGGACTGAATTTCATTAATTTAGCTTGAGCATCAATGTTGATCACTACACAAAGAATCAATCGATTGTGACTGCACTTTCATCTTCAATGAACTGAAAATAATGCCTAAACAAATAAACACAGCACCAATTAAAATATTGATTGTCAAAGCTTCATGCCAAATCATGTAGCCAAAAAATAAGCTTAAAATTGGAATACACATAATCGAAATCGAGGCAATAAAGGTATCAACCTGACTGACGATCCAATTCCAAAGCACAAATGCAAAGCCTGTTCCGACCACTGCAATATAAAACAACATTGAGTCATTGAGCGGATTGAGCCACACTTTAAAATCAAACGACTCAAAAGCCAGCGCACCAATCAAAAGTACACTGCCACCTATTAATAACTGCCAAATGGTGAGCTTCATTTTGTCGTAGCTTGTAAAACTCTTCTTGATATAAACGGTTGTCAGTGCCCAGAAAAATCCTGACAAAATCAGGAAAAATTGTCCAATTAAAGATAGGTTCATATGAATATGATGCAGTTGTGGCCATAAGATTGAGATCAGTCCTAACGTCCCTAGAACTAATCCTGTAATCTTTTGAGCATTCAAACGTTCATTTAAAAAATAATGGGCTAAAACACCGATAAAAATCGGCATTGTAAAGACCAAAACTGCAGACAAACCTGAATCCACAAATTGCATTGCAAAGGTTTGTGTCACATAAAAACCAAAACAAATCATCAAACTGGAAATGATTAACTTCTTCCACTCACCACGTTTAGGTAAAATCGATTTTCTGAGAATAAATTGCACAACAATCAATGTGAACGCCGCTAGAATCAAACGCATAGAAATAAATAAGAATGGTGGGAAAATCTGCAAACTGTGTTTTACCAGTCCCCACAATGAACCCCAGATCAAACACAGCAAGGCGATTGCACTAACCACTTTAGTATTCATTGGTTGTACTCAACAGATGGAAAGTAAATTGATTATAAAAAACAAAAGACATCATGAATAATGTTATATTTTAATATACCCATCACTTTTTTTAATATCACTTTTTAAGTAAGAAAGTGATCTTTAATTGCCAAACATTTTTAAGCAGTGAGCAAATATCAATGAATATAGATATAAGTGATATCAAATCATTTGTTGCTGTAGCTGAACTCAAAAGTATTTCAGGTGCTGCCAATAAGCTGAATTATTTACAATCCAATATGACAGCCAAAATTAAGAAAATTGAAAATCACTATAAACGTCAGCTCTTTATTCGTAAGCCTAAAGGTGTTGAGCTAACTGAATCTGGCATGAATTTATATGCTCAATACAAAAAAATGATTTTTACGTGGGAAGAAACTGAAAATAAAATCTATCAACAAAAAAAATATTTGCGTTTTGGCACCAATACCAGTTTAGGTGGTATGCGCTTTTATCCTTCATTTAATCAGTTATATGAAACCTACCCTGACCTATCCGTGACCATGAAAACAGGTGCAACAGGTTATATCGAAGATGAAATTTTGCAAGGTAATTTAGATATTGCCTATGTATTGGGTCATCCAAATCAAAAAAAGCTGCAATACATTCATAAAGCAGATGATAAATTAGTACTTATAGGCAAAAATATTCTCAATCATGACAATATAGCTGGCTGCTTAAATCATCAAAATATTTTACTCGCTTCAGAAGAATGTTGTTATTCAACTGTTTTAAATCAGATTTATACGGATTACCAACTTACCAAAGGCGAATCGACTCATATTTATGATCACGAAGCGCTGATCCAATTTACTCAATTGGGTATGGGAATTTCGATGATTGCGAAATCATTAATTGCTAAATTTAACATCCAATATTATATGGATATACCTGAACAATATCGTGATATTGGATTGTATTTAATTGCCAGAAATGATCATGTGTTTACTCCCATTGAGAAACAATTTATTGGACTCAATGATCAGCTTTAATGGATCTTAGATGTCTGTTTTTTAAATGGATAATTAAGTTTAAAAATCAGCCTTTCATATCAGTTGCTGCAAAATTCAAAGTTTGATTAGGTTGCCACTTGAATAACGAGAAAAAAAGCATCGTTACAGCAAATAAAGTTCCCAATGGAAATGCATTTAACATAAAAATAGTGAAAAAGATGGACGCCAAACGACTACTTGTACGTCCTGATTTTACTCCTTTGGCACATAAAAAATGCACACAGATTAACGTTAATTTCCCTAGAAAACTTCCAAAAAGATATGCCGAATGATCTACGAATAATTGATAAAACATATAGATCAAATCAAAAATTAAAATAAATGCCACAATCCGATGTAATGCCGATAAAATTTGATTATTGCTATTTGGCACTGCTTTATCCTTCCATCTAGTCTTGGGTTGAATCTCTTCATTCTTATCGTAAAACTTTATATTTTTAGAATATTAATCTGTTTTTTAAATCAAAAAATAATATTTCCACCAGCAACACCAAAAATTTCGTATTGAAGGGTGCTATAATACTGCGTTAATAAAATTCTCTTCGGCTACCAAAAGTATATGGTGCCTATTTCGAAATAGTTAGGACTCGCAATGACTGATAATGCAACGATCTTGCAGAATGTACCAGTAGGCAAAAAAGTCGGTATCGCCTTCTCTGGTGGTCTAGACACTTCAGCAGCTTTATTGTGGATGAAACAAAAAGGCGCAGAACCTTATGCTTATACAGCAAATCTAGGTCAACCTGATGAAGATGACTATGATGCAATTCCACGTAAAGCTGAAGCATACGGCGCTGCAAAAGCACGCTTAGTAGACTGCCGCTTACAACTTGCATTAGAAGGTATTGCTGCAATTCAATGTGGCGCATTTCATATCAGCACTGGTGGTGTTCCTTATTTCAATACGACGCCTTTAGGTCGTGCCGTAACAGGAACAATGCTTGTTACAGCAATGAAAGAAGATGATGTCAATATTTGGGGCGACGGCTCTACATATAAAGGTAACGATATTGAACGTTTCTATCGTTATGGTTTATTGACCAATCCTGATCTTAAAATTTACAAACCTTGGTTAGACCAACAGTTCATTGATGAATTGGGTGGTCGTGCTGAAATGTCACAATTCTTAATCGACAATGGTTTTGACTATAAAATGTCGAAAGAGAAAGCGTATTCAACAGATTCAAATATGTTGGGTGCGACACATGAAGCGAAAGATTTAGAATATCTCAATGCAGGTATCAAAATCGTTGACCCAATCATGGGTGTTGCTTTCTGGAAAGATGATGTAAAAATTGAAGCTGAAGAAGTTTCGATCACTTTTGAAGAAGGTTTCCCTGTTGCATTAAACGGTAAACGTATCGAAGATCCAGTTGAGTTTATTCTTGAAGCGAACCGTATTGGTGGTCGTCATGGTCTAGGTATGTCAGACCAAATCGAAAACCGTATCATCGAAGCGAAATCTCGTGGTATCTATGAAGCTCCGGGTATGGCATTACTGCATATTGCTTATGAGCGTCTTGTGACTGGTATTCACAACGAAGATACAATTGAACAATATCGTATTAACGGTTTACGTTTAGGTCGTTTATTGTACCAAGGTCGTTGGTTCGATTCTCAAGCATTGATGCTTCGTGAAACTGCACAACGTTGGGTTGCTAAAGCCATTACTGGTACAGTAACTTTAGAACTACGTCGTGGTAATGACTATACGATTATGAACACTGAATCTGAAAACCTCACTTATGAAGCTGAGCGTTTAACGATGGAGAAAGGTGATTCAATGTTTACACCAATGGATCGTATTGGTCAGTTAACAATGCGTAATCTTGATATCACAGATACTCGTGCAAAATTAGGTATTTATACAAATACTGGTTTACTTGCAGTGGGTACAGGTTCTGCTGTTCCACAACTTAAAGATAAAAACAAATAAGTTCGTTTGATCACAATGAACGTAAAAAAACCGCCAATAATGGCGGTTTTTTTACGACAAAATTTTTATGATTAAATAGGGGCTGTTGACAATTCGTCTATGATTGCGACTATGAGTGTTTTTTAGGCGATACTAGGCGTGAAATACAAAATTTAGTCATTCTAAATGATGAGAAACACTGTTTCGCAAGGCAACAACGTAGCGTCAAAAAACACTCTAGTCCCCGCTGCGCCTTGCGCTACGAACGAAGCAATGCTTTGTTCTTGCTCAGGTTGTGGCTAAAATTATCTCAGCCTTCGTTATGAAACTTGAAAATAGTCTCGCTATTCTCTTCGTTTCATTCCTCGTCTGCTCAATTTTAGCCTACAACGCAAGCCATTTATGAAATGTCAACAGACCCTAATCATTACAAAATATCAAATTCTAAAACTATGATTCTTCAGCATTCTTTTGAACGAGTTTAATTTGTTCTTTATTTTCTTGCTCAAGTTTTTGTTGTTGCTTTTTCAACTCAACCTTTTCCGCATGTTGTTGACGTATCAGATCATATTCTCGTTTCGTTTCAGCATCATTTTTGGCAGCAATAAAAAGCATTCCAATCAAAAAAAGAGGTAATAGTAACGCTAATGCGCCGAAAATATAAATCTTTGGAAATTTCTTTGAACTTACCTGCGTCATAAATTTACATCAATCAATAGCGTTTAGGTCGATCAATATAACAGAAGATTTTCGATATACAAATTTTGTTGCTATTGCATTTATACATTTTCAAAAAGAGAGAAAACCGTAGCTCCCTCTCTTTTATCCATCTTACAATTATTGATTTGCTGGCATTTTTGCTTTAATAAATGCAACCAATTGCGGATTCATTTCAACAATTGCCTGCGTATGACTTGCACCAACCACAGGTAAGAAAGTCACATCTGTACCCATGTCTTTTAAACCTTGTTGCAAAGCATTCGTCACAGGATAAGGCACTGCCATATCCGCTGTACCTTGAATAATCATCACAGGTGTATTGATTTTTTTGGTCGCAGGTTGATTATCAACTAAGAACTTTTTAACTGTTGGATTTTCTTGGAAATCCCCAGCTAAACCGGGATAATCCAAAACAGTTTTATTTGCATTTTTTACAATGAAATCACGAATATCTGCGGCAAACTTATTATGTAAATCATCTAAGCATAAGCCATTTTCACCCGTAGTACCTTCAGCAAATTCTGCAATCGTTCTTGAACGTTCTTGGAAAATTTCACGATAATTAAATTTCGGTTCGTACGCTGTAATCCCGACAGTGGTATAAGCAGCGTAGGCCAATAATTCTGCATAAACTTCAACCGCTGTTCCAACAGGTACTTTACCCTCTTGCTCTTGTTGAAGAAGATTTTTGATTGCTTGCGGAGCAACAACAGAAATAATGTAGCCTAAACTTGATGCAGGGGCACCAGCAACCGCACCTTTATAATTTGAATCGCTATTGGATAGCTCAGCCGTTCCTAAAGAACCATGTCCACCTTGAGATTGTCCGACTGACATCCACTGACCATTGATTTGACTACCGTAATGATCTTTATAGGCTTTTACTGCATAAATTGCCGAATTCGCTTCGCTCTTTAAGTTTAAATAAGGATGAATCCCTGCTGTACCCAGACCTTCATAATCTGGTGCAATAACGACGTAGCCTTCTGCCAATAAGCTTTCAGCCATGTTTTTGAAGCGTGGATTAAATGCATTATTACTCGGTGCACAACTATCGCCAATTCCTACAGTTCCATGCTCCCATACCACAACTTTCCACCCATTCGCTGGTCGCGTTGTTTTCGGTACAAAGACCATGGCTGTCGCTTTCTTGGTTTCACCCAATACATTCGGCATGTTATAGGTCATGACTTTAACTGTGGCTGCTGATGTCATGCTGTCTAAATTGTATGTTTTTTCTGAAACATAACTTTTATTGGTAGACCATTGATTATTATCATCATCGTCATTACATGCTGCCAAAAATAATGTTGCGCTACATGTAATTGCGAGTAATGTCCGTTTAAGCATTATATTCATAAGTTACCCTTCTATTTGTATTGTAATTTAACTGACTTCATGTCTTCTGATACTTAAACATAAAAAAAAGCACCTTACTAGTGCGCTTTTGATCTGAATTTCAAACGAATTCAATGTCTTTAAATAATCTATGCAGATGTTCACATTAAAATACAGATTCTTATTCCTAAGGGATAAGCATCTAGTATTTAAATACTCAAAAACATCTGCTCATTCTTTCTTTAGTTTTAAATGAACGAAGCAAATATCCCTATAAAAATGATTAAACCAACCCAACGATTATGACGAAATGCCCAAAAGCAACGTTGTGGGTCTCGGTCATTGGTTTTCATCCATTGATAAATAAAATCAGCACAAACAAGTAATAAAGCTGTAAGCCCAAATGGAACAAGAATATTTTCTAAATAAAATGCTGTGGCAATCAATGCAACACTCAAAGCCTGAAGTATTGAAATGATTTGAATATCATATTTTCCAAATAAAATTGCTGTAGATTTCACACCAATTTTTAAATCATATTCTCGGTCTGTAATCGCATATTGCGTGTCATAAGCCACTGTCCAAGCCAAATTACCAAAATATAGCAACCAACAGGTTAAATTGGGTTCAACACCAACGGCGGTATAACCCATTGGAATTGACCATGAAAATGCAGCACCTAAGAACACTTGTGGTAAGTGAGTATAACGCTTCATAAATGGGTAAATAAACGCCAAAAATAAAGCACCAAAAGACCAGTAAAAAGTTTCAATTGGGAGGAAAAATAGCATGGTAGCACTGGCAGCAACTAAGGCTAAAAAAACAAAAATTGCTTCTTTAGCACGAATAATACCCGTCGCTAAAGGGCGAGTTTTGGTACGCTCTACATGTGCATCCACTTTACGATCCGCAAAATCGTTGATTGCACAACCCGCTGCTCGCATAAAAATCGTCCCTAAAATCATTGGAATTAAAATCCCAATTGCAGGAATACCTTTATTTGCAATCCACATTGCCCACATGGTTGGCCAGAAAACCAATTCTGTACCTATCGGTTTATCAAATCGGCATAAATAGTAATATGCTTCTAAACGTTGTTGCCAAGTGGTGTGTTGAACAGTTGTCATAACAATCCTTCAGTACCTTATTTTGAAATACTTTGCTGTTTTAGAAATTGCTCAAAAGCAGGTAAAAATGTTTCTTGAACAATAAATTTACAACCATGCCAAGTATAACAACTTTGTCGTGTCCAACCTTCTTCAAGCAATAATACACGTCGTTCACATTGAGGATTGGTACGTTGAAATAGAAACTTTCCAATTGGCTTATTTCGGATATGTTTAAATAAACGTGCTTTGCTATGAATACTTAAAATAGGGAAAATACTTTTTGCTTTGACCCACGGTTGTTCTTCGCAACCAAATAAATAGCTTTCACGCACCCATGATGTATGCTGATGCGGCATTTTCATCCATTGACTATCAATAAATGTAAGTCTTTTATAATGTTCTTGAATGGGTTGAACACTAAACGTACCACCAGCAAGGTCAGTCAATTGTTGAGTAAGAGAACCTGAAGCATACAACCATGTTTTTAATTCTAAAGGAATTTGTTTTTCCTGATTTTTGCATGATTGAGCCAATGTTCTCTCCTATTTTTCAATAAAGTCGCAGTTTAACTGAAAATATCAGATATAAGCAGATGAAGCGTAAAATATATCATTTAGATGAATATTTTGCGTATTAATCATATATTTTATCAAATCATGATTTTTCTCATCTTTGGATAAATCAACAATAAAAAAACCCGCACAAGGCGGGTTTTTCATCACTTAAATTCGAAAACGAATTACAAGCTGTAGTACATATCAAATTCAACTGGGTGAGTTGTCGTGTTAAGACGACGAACATCTTCAGTTTTAAGTTCGATGTATGCATCTAACATTTCTTTAGTGAACACGCCACCTTTAAGAAGGAAGTCTTGATCCGCTTTAAGTGCTTCAAGCGCCATATCTAGGCTATGAGCAACTGTTGGGATTTTAGCTTCTTCTTCAGGAGGAAGATCATACAAGTTTTTATCAGCAGCTTCACCTGGGTGGATCTTGTTTTGGATACCATCAAGACCAGCCATTAACAATGCTGCAAAACCTAAGTATGGGTTCATCATTGGATCTGGGAAACGTGCTTCGATACGCTTACCTTTAGGGCTAGAAACGTATGGAATACGGATAGAAGCAGAACGGTTACGTGCTGAGTAAGCAAGCATAATTGGTGCTTCGAAGTGTGGAACTAAACGCTTATACGAGTTCGTAGAAGGGTTTGTAATCGCATTCAATGCACGAGCGTGCTTGATGATACCACCGATGAAGTAAAGCGCCATTTCAGAAAGGCCAGCGTATTCATCACCAGCAAACAAGTTCTTGCCATCTTTAGAGATAGACATATGAACGTGCATACCAGAACCATTATCACCAACCATTGGCTTAGGCATGAAAGTCGCAGTTTTTGCATATTGGTGCGCAACGTTCCAAACAGCATATTTGAACTGTTGAACTTCGTCAGCTTTACGTACCATTGTGTTGAAACTTACACCAATTTCTAACTGGCAAGATGCAACTTCGTGGTGGTGTACTTCTACACGACCTGGGCCCATGATGTCTTCGATACGAGCACACATTTCAGCACGCATATCTTGTGAAGAATCAACTGGAGGAACTGGGAAATAACCACCTTTAACGCGAGGACGGTGGCCAGAGTTACCTGCTTCGTAATCTTTACCTGTTGACCAAGCCGCTTCTTCAGCGATCAATGTGTGGCGAGCGCCAGACATGTCGATGTCCCATTTAACTTCGTCGAAAACAAAGAATTCTGGCTCTGGGCCAAAGAATGCAGTATCACCAATACCTGTAGATTTTAGGTATTCTTCAGCACGACGAGCAATTGAACGTGGATCACGGTCATAACCTTGACCAGTAGAAGGTTCAATTACATCACAAGTTACAACGATAGTTGCTTCAGCAAAGAACGGGTCAAGGAAAGCAGTTTCTGGATCTGGACGTAGAATCATGTCAGATGCTTCAATGCCTTTCCAACCAGCGATTGAAGAACCATCAAACATTTTACCATCTTCAAAAGTATCTTCATCGATAGTATCTGATGGGTAGCTTACGTGCTGCTCTTTACCCTTAGTATCAGTAAAGCGAAAATCGACCCATTTTGCGCCACTTTCTTGTATGAGTTGAAGGACTTTGTTCGCCATGCTCATTTTGCTCCAATGCATTTTTGTTGCACTTACAAAGTGCGTGTTAGTAGTTGATGTTTATATAGCAATTACCGTACCAACTTTTTAAACGGCTGCTAAAATATTGAAATCCTTATTAGAAAATAAGCTTAGCAACCTTTAATTTCTAACTATTATACTGAGAGTATTTAGAATTGCACTATATTCAAACACACTTGCAAATTTTATATTACAATGCGCAACTTTAATGCACCAACTTTGTGCAAATATACTTATTTGTTTTAATTTGGTGCTTATTTTGCCTTAAATAAGTCTATTTTACTGAATTTATCTAAATATAATTTAAAAACAAAAAAAGCGTATCAATGAATACGCTTTCAAAATTGGTTTATCAGACTGATAAAAAATTAAATACAGTACTAAATAGATAGCTTTATAAGTTAACCAAATTCAACTTCTGCACGGGCAATCAATGCTTCAACCATAAGTAATACATCATCTTTTTCTCTAGCATCAATTGCAAAAATAGGCATAGTGAGCTGATTCAAATGCATCCAGTCTTTATATTGTTTTAACAAATGTTGTGGATCTTCATCAACATGAGTCACGCCGACAACGATATTATTTACATATTCTTTAAAGGCTTGAAAATAAAATTTTAAATCTTCAATTGCATCTTTTTGCGAATGGTCAATCAATACCACTGCACCAATCGCTCCTTTGCAAATCACAGACCATACGAAATCAAAGCGATCTTGTCCTGGTGTACCATACAGACCCACTGCAACTTCATCATCCAGTTTGATTTCTCCGTAATCAATTCCAACTGTAGTCAATGCTTTACTATGCGCTTGTTCATCGGTATTGTGCGCTTCGGTTGAAAGTACCGATATTTCAGATAATGATTTAATCGCTGCTGTTTTACCAGCACCCATTTTACCGCCAAATACAATTTTATATTTATGTAGTATCACTTCATCACCTGTTGTATTTATTACACTTTTAGCAGACTGTAAATTTATTTTTAATACACATAAAGTTTAACAACTTAACTTTGTAAAACTTAGCTTAGCAAAAACTGAGTTTAGTGAATATGTGCAACAAAATACTTTACAATGAACGTTCATTGTCTAGCTTTATAGACCCAATTTCTTTCTTAACTTACCAAAAAAGCCACGAAGAACACTTGAGGACTCTTTTTCTTCAGTCATCAGTTTTGCAGCATCTGAAGGTATGTTTTGAAGTACATTACATAGTAAAGCGATTGAAACAAACTTATTAATTTGTTCTAAACTATATCCTGTTTTTTGAGCAACTTGCTTAGGGTTTGCACCTTGCTCAAAACAAGCAGCGATTTTAAAAACCAATTTTCGTTCATTTTGAGGATCAGGTTGAGGCCAAAACTTTAACTTATAGGAATCCGAATGGTTTTGCTTAAAGTCCAAATCTTCAGAGTGCCATAAGACATTCCAAAGCCATGATGTCAAATCCGCTCCCTGCATTGAACTTACAGATTGAGCCATTTGCATGGTTGCATAAGTATAGTTTAGAGAAGCATCTGTTCGCTGCAATTTCCGTGCTTGATTAATCCAAACCTGTTGAGTCCGAATATTCATTAACGCAATATTACCTTTTGAATCAAAAACCTGAATATTTCCATTTCTTTCATTGAAAAATTCAGGAACGACTTTTTTTAAGTCCATTTTTTTGGAAATTTGATTCACAAAAGTTTCTGTTTTATTGCTTACAGGCACACGTAGATATCGATCTTTAAACCATTGTCTAATCTCTTCGGTAGTTGAAAAAGGTAAATATAATTTATCCCCTTCAATCGTACCTGACTTTTCATTTTTATTGACTAAGCGTAAATAGGGAATCTTTTTTGCACCAACTAGATTCTGAATAGTCGCTGAACTAAAAAACATATCATTGACTAAAAGAATATCTAAATGAGGGTCAGCAATAGTCGCCCAACTCACTTTCAAAGAGTCATCGTACATTGTTTGAACTTTTTGCTTAATGCTTTCAAGTACATTTAAACTTAAACCAAATATAGCAATTTTTATTTCTTCTTTCATCAAACCCCCATAGCCACATTATAAAACGTGACAATATTAACATTTTATTTTTAAAAAAACATACAAATCACATTAAAAAACTAAAAAATTACAGAATAATTTATATTATTTTTACCTTATAAATTATAAAAATGTAATATCCAATTGATAAAAAAAATATTAAAACAACAATAATATTTTTAATTAAATAAAAATCACACAATTTATTGTAAAACAATAGCTTATTTTTATCAAAAACATGTATTTTAAATACAAAATATTGATTAAATGAATATAAAAATCATTCTCATATTTATTTCACAATATTATATTAAATTAGGCTTAACTTATTTTTTATTCAATATAAAAACACTTGTATTTTAATTAAAAAATGAGGTTAAGTTTCACTAATATAATATATAAAATGATTTTAATTTAGTATTAAAAACATTAATGAATATGATCCATTTACTTACTTAAATAATGATAAATATCTCGAAAATATGAGTCACGATAAATAGAAAACTCATGAATGATAGTCATATGATCTTTTAAAGATATAAAAGCTTTGGATGACCACAGCAAGATCGATGATTTATGTTAAATTACTGAAAGGCTTTGAAATACCTCTCGATCTACCACAAATTTTTTTAGATTTTGGGATGGTCATTCAAAGAATAAATCATCGTTAGATTAAAATACCTTCCGACCAACTTTTTGTTTTCTATAACTATATGTTTAAAGCTTAACTCAACTTTGAAAGCTCTTTTTATTTAGACCTTCCTAAAAAAACCTCCCGAAGGAGGTTTACATTTGAAATTAAAATTATGGAACAGGCCTAAACCATTTAATAAACAAATCAAGCCCACTCTCATTTGGAGTTGTATCCAAAGAATACTTTTTTTGGTTCAATTCCGCCAATATTGCTTCTTGATCTTCTGCACTTACATTCGATGGAATAGTATAGCCTGCACTGAAATAACCTAAATCAGAACTTGCTTTAATTTGAGCTGCAATTTCATTACGCAACGTTTCAAGTGTTTTCTTGGGCTGATGATTTTCTGAATTTTGTTTTGCTTCCGTTGCATCAATAATTGACATCGTTTTCTCCATATTCTTCTATAGTGAATCATTATAAAATATAACAAAACTAAATATGGAACAATGTTGACCAATCAATAATTACAATGCTTATGAATGTCCATCGCTTATGAATAAAGATATGTTTTGATGCGAATTTTATGTGAAGCAAAAAGTCAAAGAATCTCCGCAAGAATCTGATATTATAGTGAGTTAGTAGCAAGTTTTTTGTTACTAAAAATTAGACAAACAGCAAAATGAGTAACATAGTGAGTAATATCACTAATACAATACTAATTATGCTATAAATATCAGAGGTTTAAGCCAAAAATGCTTCTAATGATCGACAACTATGACTCGTTTACTTATAACATCGTCCAATATTTTGGCGAGTTAAATCAAGAAGTAAAAGTAGTCCGTAATGATGCCGTGACTTTAGAGGATATTGAACGATGGCAACCAAAGTATTTAGTGATTGGGCCTGGTCCTTGCTCTCCTTCAGAGGCAGGTATTTCTATCCCTGCAATTCAACATTTTGCAGGAAAAATCCCTTTGCTCGGTGTTTGCTTAGGACATCAAGCAATTGGACAGGCTTTTGGTGGTGACATTGTCCGTGCCAAAACAGTGATGCATGGTCGTTTATCTGACATGTACCACAGTGATACAGGCATTTTCAGCAACCTCCCTTCTCCATTTTCAGCCACTCGCTATCATTCTCTTGTGATTGATCAAGCAACTGTTCCTGAATGCCTTGAAGTGACGTGTTGGACCAATGAAACTGATGGCTCTATGGAAGAAATCATGGGTGTAAAACATAAGACATTACCTATAGAAGGTGTGCAATTTCATCCTGAATCAATCCTGAGCCAACATGGTCACCAAATCTTTAAAAACTTTTTAGATATTTATGCATAAAGAGCGTAACCAAGATAATGAATATTCAACAAGCTTTAAATAATATCACCAAAAATATTGAGCTGACCCAACCACAAATGGAAGAAGTCATGCGCACGATCATGAGTGGTGAAGCCACAGATGCACAAATTGGTGCATTGATGATGGGACTGCGTTTAAAAGGCGAAAGTATTGATGAAATCACAGCGGCTGCGCGTGTCATGCGTGAGTTTGCGATTAAAATAGATGTCAGTGACATTCCGCATCTGATCGATATCGTCGGCACAGGCGGTGATGGTCAAAACCTATTCAATGTTTCTACTGCATCTTCTTTCGTGATTGCAGCTGCGGGCGCAACCATTGCCAAACATGGTAATCGTGGCGTTTCTTCAAAATCAGGTTCTTCTGATTTATTAGAACAAGCAGGCATCAACCTCGATTTAAATATGCAACAGACTGAACGTTGTATCCGTGAAATGGGTGTCGGTTTTTTATTTGCACCAAACCATCATAAAGCGATGAAATATGCTGCTGGCCCACGTAAAGAGTTAGGCTTCCGTAGTATTTTCAATCTCCTTGGCCCGCTTACGAATCCGGCTGGGGTACGCCGCTATGTGATTGGCGTATTCTCAACCGAATTATGTCGCCCACTTGCTGAAGTGCTCAAACAACTGGGGGCTGAACATGTCATGGTGGTTCATTCTAAAGATGGCTTAGATGAGATTAGCCTCGCATCAGCAACCTATGTAGCTGAGCTCAAAGAGGGTGAAATCACAGAATGGATGATTCAGCCTGAAGACGTTGATATTGAATCTCAGACATTGACAGGCTTATCTGTAGAAAGTGCGGCTGAAAGTCTAGTGTTGATTAAAGATGCTTTAAGCAAGAATAAATCAACCAAAGGTGAAAAAGCAGCCAATATGATTGCTTTAAATGCAGGTGCGGGTATCTATGTTTCAGGTTTAACCAAAACCTATAAACAAGGTGTCGCTTTAGCACATGATATTATCTATGGTGGGCAGGCTTTAGAAAAAATGGGCATTTTGTCTGAATTTACCAAAACGCTCAAAGAATACGAAGCTTAAGGATTTAAGGAAAGTCATCATGGTTAATATTGCCAATACCATTTTAGGTAAAATTGTTGATCGTAAACATGAAGAGTTTGCGATTCGTTTAAAACAACATAGTTTAAAAGATGTTGAAGAACTTGCAAAAGCTGCAACGCCAGTTCGCAGTTTTGCTCAATCTTTACTGAGCAAACGTCCCGGTGTGATTGCTGAAATCAAGAAAGCATCGCCATCAAAAGGGATCATTCGTGAAAACTTTAATCCTGCGGAAATTGCAGAACAGTATGAACAAGCAGGTGCTGCATGTTTGTCTGTTTTAACCGATGTTGATTTTTTCCAAGGTGCAGATGAAAACATTCAAATTGCACGTAATCATTGTTCACTTCCTGCTTTGCGTAAGGATTTTCTAATTGATCCTTATGGCGTGATTGAAGCACGTGCTTTACATGCGGATTGTATTTTATTGATTGTGGCTTGTTTGTCTGACCAACAACTTGAAGAAATGTCAAAAACTGCATTTGAACACAACCTAGATGTACTGGTTGAAGTTCATGATGAAGATGAACTTGAACGTGCGATGAAGCTTTCTGAACGCTGTATTCTAGGCGTCAATAATCGTAATCTTAAAAACTTCGATGTTGATTTAAATACCTCATTGCGTTTAAAAAGATTACTCGATCCATCGCGTTTATTGGTCACTGAAAGTGGTATTGCGACGCCTGCTGATGTTGCAATGATGCAAGAGCATGACATTCACGCTTTCTTGGTCGGTGAAAGTTTTATGAAGCAACCACGTCCAGATGAAGCTTTTAAAGCTCTGTTTGGGGTTCCTCATTCTATTTAAACTGAATCCTTCAAATCGTGATTTGATGCTTCAATTTAGCTTTAGATGATATTTGAGTCTGTTATTTAATTTTTTCTTTTATGAATAAGAATTTTAAATCGTTGATTCTCAAAAAAGCCCAACGCTTTTGAGTTGGGCTTTTTATTCTCTAAATTATTTATAATGGATGCACATAAGTTAACGTCTGTTCGGGATAAACTTTGATGTAAGTTATTGAAAAGATAGATCAGGCACAGCGGAGTCTTACCGTTTAAAGTCAAATGTAAGGATTAACCTTCGGTTCGACCTGAGAGGTACTACCTCGCAAGGCTTTCGGGATGAGTGGCACTGCCACGCAAGGGCAAAATCATTTGTCAGTCGCCAACTCGACAGATACCATCAAGTATCTAATATATTGCAAAAACATTATATTACAGATGTAGTCTTGCCTCGAACAATGCGACTGACGTTTCCGAGTATCATATAGTTGGGAACATACCTTATCCCGAACTCAGGTTAAGTTAATAACTTGTGATCACTCCCGTGGCTTCTCGTTCTTGAATACTGATGGTCGGACTATTCGGTGCTTCAATAATTTCAGTAAGAATAAAACGTACTTGTGCAATACTCGGCTTGTCTTTTAAATCATGTTCTAAAATCTTATTTAATTTTCCAACTTCAATCGAATTTGGAGGAGTATCACCTCTGACGACAATACGAACCAATGTAAATTCATCGTGTTTTTCGAATTGAATCGTATCAACAATATTATTATTTTTATTCAGTAAGGTCTCAACTTCGGCTTTAATATCAGTCTCATATAATTGTTGACGCAACAAATGCATAAAATTCAAAGACAAATAGATGGTGAGTACCAAAAGGCAGATTAAACTTATCGCATTTCTTTTAATAAATTCAATGACATTACTTTTAACTTCAATATCTGAACCACGTCTAAAACCTGCAATCCACAATACAAGTGATGAACTCACTTGAATGGCTATAATATTGGTCGCAGCTAAAATAAAAGCATTCGCCGCATTTCTCCACTCCATATGTGCAAATAAAATGCCGCTTGCAACCAAAGGAGGAACCAAAGCTGTGGCGACAGCAACACCAACAACTGCAACAGAAAGCCGTGGAGATATCGATGCAAATGCCCCTGCTGCCCCCCCTGCTAAAGCGATCATTAAATCCATGATTGTGGGTTGAGTTCGAGAAAGAATTTCATGTGTAATTGGAACATCAATATTAATTAAGCCTAAGATGATCCCAATGGCATAGATCATTGCAATGCCTAAGGAAAGTGTAGTTAAGGCCGTTCTAAATAATATCCAGCGATTATCAATCAAAGATAAGGCGATACCCGAAATTGGCCCTAACATTATTGCAACTAACATAGCTCCAATGACCACAGCAGATGAA
Source organism: Acinetobacter piscicola (assembly GCF_002233755.1). GTDB lineage: Bacteria > Pseudomonadota > Gammaproteobacteria > Pseudomonadales > Moraxellaceae > Acinetobacter > Acinetobacter piscicola. Next base: position 109,945 of record NZ_KZ268704.1, read on the forward strand.
TTGGTTAATAAACCATATCCCGCAATAATTGCAGCTAAGGCATTCATGATAAAAAATGTTCTACTCGGCAAAGCATTTGCCTGAATATTTAAACGAACTTGCTTATGATCAATTTTTTTTGAATTCTCTCGCAACGCTTGTTTATATCTCAATTTTTCTTTGAGGATTTCATACTTTTTTTGATCAGGAGTATCTTCAACAATGATTGTTGGATCTTTATCTTTTTCATTTGCCATAAGTCTTTATTTATCTTGTAATGTCTTAAATTAATTTAGCTTATTTTTTAAACAACGTGTAGAGAAATCTGTTAATAAATAATTTTCTAATCATGTCTTTTATCCATTCACATCCTCAACTTTGTATAATTTTTAAAAAATAATATTCAATATAGTTATTGGAAAATCACAACTAGGCATTCTCTCTAAGCCGTAAATGAAGTGTAAATAGATGATTGCAGAAACTATGCCTATTTCCAAATTATTCTCAAAATATATGATGACTTATATCTCAACATCTATGTCAAAACGCTGAAAGACACAGTGAATTCAATTCAGTTCAATTTTTAATGGATTAAGTCTATAATGCTAATCAAATATTCTCCTTTTACTGTTTTTTGCAATTATGAGTAAATCTGATTCTACATTCTCCAAATCACAACTTGATCTTTTAAAACAATTCAAAAAACAAATTTCAACGGGTCAATCACAATTTGATTCTACAAAGAAACAGCAAAAAACAGCTCCTGTTGTCGCGCCCATACAACAGGATGATGATCTTGCTTTGTTCAATCAAGCGATGCGCGGTGTTAAAACGATAGATAATAGTAATATTGCTAAAATACAAACGAATAATGTTCGAAAAAAACCAGATGCTAAAACACTGGCAAAACGTGCCGCGGCTGAAGGTCCAACTGAAACTGAACATGCTGAATTATCAGATACACATGCAATGCTCAATCCAGTTGCAAGTCAGGCGACTTTAAGTTATCGCATCGCAACCTTACAGCACAAAGTTTTTGAAGATTTGAAAGCAGGCAATGTACGATGGTATGAAGCTGTAGATTTGCATGGTTGTACTGTGGAAGAGGCAAGAACCGCAGTTTTGGAGATTATCCAAATTGCGAAGAGTGAGAACCAAAATGTAATTAAAATTGTTCACGGTAAAGGCCCAGAAGCCATTTTAAAATCCTATGTAAATAGCTGGCTTCGTCAGCACCGTGATGTTTTAGCTTTTGTCAGTGCGCCTGAGAAGCAAGGTGGCACAGGTGCAGTTTTAGTGTTATTGAAACGTGCTGAAAAAAATCCAAAATTTAATCAGGATCAATAATCCATTTTTTACTCACAAATTTTGTGATTGATGATCAATATCCTTTAAAATACGGTTTATCCTGTAGTAGTCAGACTTTTTTGGTTTTTCTGCTACAATGCCGTCCTTGTTCAATCCGTATAAGTGAACACGTTATATGTCTATGCAGCAATCCTACGCAAATATTTTAACTGCCGTTGGCGAGGACTTAGATCGTCCTGGTTTGAAAGATACACCTATGCGTGCGGCTAAAGCTTTTTCGTATTTGACGTCTGGCTATAGCAAGACCTTGGAAGAAGTGACCAATAATGCGGTCTTTCCTTCTGATAATGATGAAATGGTGTTGGTTAAAAATATCGAATTTTATTCTTTATGTGAGCACCATTTATTGCCTTTTCATGGTCGTGTGCATATTGCCTATTTACCTTCTGGTAATGTTTTAGGTTTATCTAAATTTGCACGAATCACTGAAATGTTTGCACGTCGTTTGCAAATTCAAGAGCAACTGACTAAGCAAATTGCAGATGCTGTTGCAGAAGTCACTCAGGCGCGTGGTGTCGCTGTTGTCATCGATTCAGCACATATGTGTATGATGATGCGTGGTGTAAGCAAACAAGAATCAACGACACGTACTGTATCCTTTGTCGGTGATTTTAAAACTGATAAAGAAGCACGTCGTGAATTCTTACAAGCTGTACCTGAAGCACATTGATTTTATGAATTTTTCATCATTTCTATCTATAAAGATTGCTTTAAGCTTCAACTTCAATTGAGGCTTTCTTTTTAAATAAGGTTTTTAAAATGTCTTCAATTTGGTTAGCTGGTCATGGATTAACAAACAGTGAAATAAGTGAAGATCACCCTCGTGCGGATCGTTTGGTAAAAGGTAATCCAAAACGTTTAACTCAAAGTTTGTATGATCATCCAAATATGAATTGTGGTATTTGGCAATGTGAAGTAGGTGCATGGAATATTCAATTTGCAGATAATAAACAAGAGTTTTTTCAAATTATTGAAGGTGCTGTGCGTTTACATGACGCAAATGGCCAATCATTTATAGAAATAAAAGCTGGCGAAGCTGGCATTATTCCCCCTTCATTTATCGGTACATTTGAAGTCATTGAAACAGTTAAAAAATACTTTGTCGTTGTCGAAGTATAAAACGAAGATAACGTCAGTTCGGGATAAACTATCAAGTACCTAATATATTGCAAAAACAGTATATTACAGATCTTGCGGAATATATTCCTCATGTCTCAAACAATACGACTGACGTTTCTGCGTATCCTATAGTTAGGAATATAGCTTACCCCGAACTCAGGTTATTTAGAATTTTCCCCATATAGCGTTCATCCAATAACTGTCCTTGATAAAACATACTCTTAGTACGAATCCCTTCTGTTTTGAATCCGAGCTTTTCATAGAACTTAATCGTATTGTCTTGAATAACAGTCAGTTCAATCCTGATCGCCCCTTGTGCCATAGCCCACGATTCGGCATAGCGGTATAACGCATTGGCTAAATTCTTTCCATGATAGTTTTTCAAAATGCCTATCACCAATTGAAAACAATGCTTTACTTTATTAAATGGTTTTCTAGAAAGCGCAATAAAACCAACAATATGCTGTTGATCAATAGCAATAAATATTTTCTCATTCTCTGATGTATTTAAAGTTTTAATATATTCAATTTGCTGACTCAATGAGATTGGTCTTTCCCCTACCTCAAAGAGCATGAATTCCGTTTCAACATCGAGTTGGCTAAAAAATTTTATCAAGCTTTCAGCATCTTGTATCTCAATTTGTCTTATTTCCATATGAGCTTATACTTCTAACAATAAATTCACTGCTTTCAGTATATAACATGAAAAAAAGTCTAATTAAAACATAATGATGATAAAACACCAGCGATAGAACTCAAGGTGATTAAAATAGACAAAAGATCATTTATTAAACAGGTTAATTATTTCGAACACATTTTAAAACTTAAAAATAATGAGCAAATCCAAAACTTCCTTTCATCCAGTCCTGACCATCTTGCTGTTGGTATTCCCAACCCACTCTTAAAGAGTTTCGTGAGGACAATGAATATTGTAAGTAACTATTGATTCGTAAGTTCCATTGATGAGAATCTTCCCAATAGGGCAATTCAAGCTGAACAACACTATTCAACTGATCTGTCCAAAGATTTTGGCAACCTAGCGTAGGCCCTAAACCGATACGCCAACCCTTGTCCAGTGATTTGCCTGCCTGTAAATGAGTCTGCAATTCTGCATAACATAAATTTTTACGATCATCATCTGCTACGGTATAGCCTGATTGTGCCTTTACCGCAAACACCCCGTGTTGTTCATCTTCGCTGAATTTTCCATGATGAATGGCTTCTTGTTGCCATCCCATATTAAATCCCCACGTGATTGGTGTTTTAAATGGCGTAATCGGGTTATATGAATTAACCGTTAATACATCCAAATGTTCTAATTTGAGTTGATCATCACGCCACTGTGCAGCGCCATCTAAAAATAAAAGCTGCGTACCTGTACGAAAACCACCTTGTGGATCTTTTAATTCATGGTAAGCCTGACGATGCCCTAATTGCACAAATTTCTCGCCCTGCACTTCTCCGATATCGATCGACCAATTTCGAGAATCATGCCCATGTACAGGATTTATTTTTGGTTTTTGCGGTTCTTGACGTTGTTTGGCGATTTGGATTTGACTACGTAAACCCAGTAATTGTCTAAAACGTGGTTGTACAAACGTCTCATCAACTTGGCGAGAAACAAATTGTAGGTATAAATCGTCATAAGCCATTTCAAGTATTTTGGCACGATCCGCTTCCTGCTCATTGGCTAAACGCATTTGCATTTGCTGAGGTTCTAAAGAAGCGATCTCATGTGCTTTCTTCGCTAAACGATGTCCATGTTGCTTGGCTTGCGCATTCAATTGTGTTTCTAGTGCAGGACGATACACTGTTTCCTTGATTAAACCTTGTTGGTCAACTGCTTTAATGGTTTCAACAGGAATTGCAGCATAGCTGAATTTATGACGCAAATTAGCGGTTGGACGAACTAAATCAATAAGTCCCAACAAACGATAGGCGCAATTGTCACTCACGAAATAATATGGGAAGCTCACTTTTTGCATTTCCCACATATGTTTGACCAAAAAGGCTGTTTCTTCTGGACTTAAATTCAGTTCATATTCCCACAGATCGCGACTTTCAAAATCACCATATTCTTTTACTTTTCGGTAATATGGCATCAGTGAATATTCCCCTGGATAATCACCAATTAAACCTTTCCATGCATAAGACCAATTGTCTTGTCCATTCACCGTCGCTGCATAATTCACAGCATAAGAGACTAAATTTAATTGCTTTTGGTCTTTAGGGTCTAAACGTAATAAAGTATGACCAAACATAGAGCTTGGATTGCCCATAAAATCTGTGGCGTAAATTAAAGTCGCTTTATAAGGATTAATTTGTCCATACCACTGCTCAAACTCAGGACATGCAACTTGCGGAAGTTGTTGAGCGTTAATATTTAATTGTTGTATGAGCCACTGGCTACGAGCTGGGAATTTACAACGAAAAGATTGATTCGGTTCAGCAGACTGAAATAAAGCCGTTATATCTGCAATCATTTCATTTTTAATATTATTTTGACCATCTGGAGCTAGAAAATAGCCTGAATAACTGACTTCACTTTTTGGAGAATCTTCTGCATAAAGCAAGCGTTTCCATGTGATGTTCTGTTCTAATTTTTTTTGTTCTGCCAAATTGACATAGTCTTGAATGGCTAATGATTCAGCCGAGGCGCTGAAAGATACAAATGTACTGAGTAAACTTAAACTATAAACTAAATATTTCATTCACAATTTCAATATTAAAAAATTAAGTAAACTTATGATTTTTATCATATATACAAAATAAAAACCCTGTCAAAGACAGGGCTAGTAAACCATTAAACGTATGCTTTTAATACCGCATCTTTTGCCATCACATCTTGAAGTGATGCTAAAACTTGTAGAGAATTTTGATTATCTACTGAATAGATATGTGAGAAATTTGACTTGGTCACAGCAAAGAAATGTGCTTTATCGGCTTCTTTAACATTCAGCAAAGAAGCAAGAACATTCAAGCTTTCCCCTTGACCTACAGCCATATCACGCGCAAGTGATTCTGAATTTTCATTGGTGAATGTAACCACTTGAGCAGTGACTTTACCATTCCCATTACAACCCAATGTACCAAAAGTAATACCGATTAATTGGTTTGTTAAAAGACCATTGGTTGTTGCAGCTAAAATTTTTGGAATTTTACCTGATTGACCTGCCCAAATTTGCGAACCGACACCACACCCTACATCGGGATCAGCCATTGCAACACTAGAACCAGCAGCTAATACAGCAGCTAAAGCGATTTTTTTTAACATATAATTCTCCAGAAATTATCCATATATGACATATGTAAATTGTTATATTCCGTTTTGTGTAGATTAAATTACACCCATACAGATTTATCACATAAATATAGATAAGCAAATCAAAATATGACAATTAAGTGACTATTTTTTGTTCTCTATAAGTAACCAATTTCCATTGCTATTTCTTTTTCCAAGAATTTTTAAAACAAGAACTAAACTTAATAATAGTAATAAATACCAAGAACCTAATTTCCCCCAACCAACCATATGCCATGCATCGACTTGGCTCGGATAAAGCCAAATTTTATAAAATGTACTGATATTTTCTGCAATCCAGATAATAAATGCCAAAATAAATAAAATTGGAAGCATCGGCAGTTGAAAATGGTGATGGTATAATTCAAAACGAATTTTTGTTTTCCAAAATATAATCACACTCCAAATAAAAAGCATATTACGAAAATCTGGAATAAAAAATTTGCTCATAAAATTAATATAAGACAATACCGCCAAACTGAGCATATTGGCAAAACGAGGCAAATTTATAAATGAAACCTGATATAAACGTAATGATCGTGCAAAAAAACTCCCGACCGCTGAGTACATAAACCCTGCAAATAGAGGTACAGTCATTATTTTAAATACAGCAGGTTGTGGATATTGCCAAGAAGCGATTTGCGGGTGAGTTAGAAATAATTCCATACCCATTGCCATGATATGAAATAAAGCAATCACCTTGGCTTCAGCCCAAGATTCTAATTTTAAATATAACAAACAAGCTTGAATAATTAAGGCGTAAAACAATAAATAGTCATAGCGAAACAAACCATAAAACTCATGGCTTCCCATACTCGCTGTTGCTACAAAAGCAATCAGCAATAAAATACCAAATAAGGCAGCTGAGGCTGCCTTATACAAAAACTCAAATAATGATTTTAAATAGATCATGGCGAAATTAAAGCTTAGCCTAAATACTTGGCACTATATTCATGAACCGTATCAATAAAAGCTTTAGGATTTTTTGGATCGATCCATTGGGTAATACCATGACCTAAATTTGCCACATAACCTGTTTTTTCACCATTGGCATAAGCATCATCCAGCATGGCTTTGGTGGCATTTTCAATCGTCATTGCAGAACCATAAAGCGTTGCAGGATCTAAATTTCCTTGTAATGCTGCACGGCCATTTACAGTTTGGCGAGCAACATTTAATGGTGTCGTCCAATCTAAACCAAATGCATCTGCACCTGTTGCAATCATAGGCTCAAGCCATTGACCACCGCCTTTAGTGAATAAAATAACAGGAACTTTTCGTCCTTCACTTTCACGTTTTAGACCTGCTACAATTTTTTGCATGTATTTTAAAGAAAATTCTAAATATTCACGGTGAGCCAATGCCCCACCCCAACTATCAAAAATTTGTACAGCTTGCGCACCTGCATCAATTTGCGCATTTAAATAATCAATAACAGCATCCGCAAGTCGATCCAATAATGCATGTAAAACTTCGGGTTGCGCATACATCATCTGTTTAGTAAAACGAAAATCCTTACTCGAACCACCTTCAACCATATAAGTTGCCAATGTCCAAGGACTGCCTGAGAAACCAATCAATGGAACTTGTCCACCCAATGCAGAACGAATGGTCGTCACTGCATTCATGACATAAGATAAATCTGATTTCGCATCAAACTTTGGAAGATTGGCAACATCCTGTTCTGTTCGAACAGTTTTATGAAATTTTGGACCTTCACCTACTTCAAAATATAGACCTAAGCCCAAAGCATCTGGAACAGTGAGAATGTCTGAGAAAAGAATCGCAGCATCTAATTCATAACGACGCAAAGGCTGTAAAGTCACTTCACAAGCAAATTCTGTATTTTTACAAAGAGAAAGAAAATCACCTGCTTTAGCACGCGTTTCACGGTATTCTGGTAAATAACGTCCTGCTTGACGCATCATCCATACGGGTGTGGTATCTACAGGTTCACGTAATAAGGCACGTAGAAAACGATCATTTTTTAAGGTCGTCATTTACTTTCCCATTCCAAAAATTAAAGTCGCTCCATCATAGCAAAAAGGCTTCAAATTTAATAATTTCTAAGCAAAAATTTCAGTCTACAAATTGAATCAGCACAATATTTATAAATTTTTAAAATACGAAAATAAAACAAAAATGCTTTTTACAATATTTCTCCATAGAAAAAAATGATTGAAACAAAACAAGTACTGCATCTATATGTAATTTCTGTAATACTTGCCAAGATATTTTAGTAATCAATATGAATAATTCTTAAGGTTGAATTACATGTTCGTTCGCTCAATTCTTGCTTTGAGTTTAAGCTGTATACTTACTGGTACAGCATTTGCAGCTTCTACAACTGAGCAACCTCTAAATCCTACAAAAGTTGCAACCACTCCAGTCGAAGATCCAATTGACCCTTTAGCAATTGATTCATCAGCAGTATCTTCTGCTGAAGCTCAGATCTCGCAGCAAGAGCAACAAGAGTTAGACCAAGCCGCTAATACACTGCAAAATTTAGAAAAAACAGAATCTAAAACTGCAGATATTGCTTCTGCTCCAACTGCACCTTCAACACCTACTGTACCAACAACTCCGCCATCAAACCCAAATGCACCCAAAGCATCTTGGACACTCGATGGTCTGAACAATGCACAGTGGTATGAAAATATTGGCAAAGGTCAATTCCCTGTCTATGCTCGTGCACATGTGATGTTGAATAATGCACATGCTTCACCAGGTGCAATTGATGGCACCAGTGGTATGAACACCTTAAAAGCGGTTGCATCATTCCAGCAAATCAATGGTTTAAAACCAACAGGTGAATTAACTCAAGAAACTTGGGATACATTGGTTGCTAAACAAGGCAATAAACCTGCCTTCGTTGAATACACTGTGACGGCTGAAGATATTAAAGGCCCTTATGCAAAATCAATTCCACATGATTATGCATTACAAGCAAAAATGCCAGGTCTTTACTACACTCGTGTCACTGAAATGTTGGGTGAAAAATTCCACATGGATGAAGATTTCCTCAAGAAATTAAATCCTAAAGCAACATTTAATAAAGTTGGTGAAAAAATCGTTGTAACTAATATTCGCAATGAACTTCCTGAAAATATTCACCTCATTGTTGCGCATAAAGGTGCGAAACAACTTTATTTGTTTAATGCTCAAAACCAAATGGTTGGTTCGTTTCCAGCAACCATTGGTAGCTCAGATACACCTTCACCACAAGGAACATATAAAGTTACTGGTGTAGCGAAAAATCCTTGGTACAGCTACTCACCAAGTAACTTTGTTCAGGGCAAAAACTTAAAACCATTATCATTACCACCGGGTCCAAATGCACCAGTTGGAAATATTTGGATTGGTTTAAGCAAAAAATCATTTGGTATTCACGGTACACCGAATCCATCAGCAATCTCTAAAACGGCTTCACATGGTTGTATCCGTTTAACCAACTGGGATGCAAATGACCTCGGTAAAAAAGTGAAATCGGGTGTTACTGTTAAATTCTTAGAATGATCATTCGGAATTAAGCATTCACCAATATCAAAAACCAGTGTCAATGCACTGGTTTTTTTATTTAAGATACACTATTTATAAAAATACGCAGTTCTATTCTTAGGCATATGACAATGCTCAATACACAACAAATTTCTAAAATAAAGAACATGTTCTCCAGTGCAGATGGTTTACTCATCACGGCGGGTGCGGGCATGGGTATTGATTCTGGATTACCTGATTTTCGTGGTAATCAAGGCATGTGGCAAGCTTATCCTGAATTAGGAAAACAACGTATTGAATTTACTTCAATTGCGAATCCTGCTGCATTTTTGAAGACACCTAGGCTTGCTTGGGGATTTTATGGACATCGTCTCCAACTTTATCGCGAAACCACACCACATCAAGGCTTTCATTTACTCAAAAAATTAAGTGAAGTATTACAACTCCCCTATTTCATTTTTACCTCAAATGTCGACGGTCAATTCCAAAAAGCTGGCTTTAATGAAGATCTGATTTATGAATGCCATGGTTCTATTCACCATTTACAATGTTTGGATGGTTGTGAAAATAAAATCTGGGACGCGGATCAAATTCAACCCCGAATTGATAACACTCGTTGCGAATGGCTGGGCGAATTGCCACAATGCCCACATTGCTTAGAATTAGCAAGACCCAATATTTTGATGTTCGATGACTATGATTGGCTGAATAATAGAACGAATCAACAAAGACAAAACTTAGAACATTGGTTAAAGCAATATCGCCAACCGATTGTCATTGAAATAGGTGCAGGAATAGCGATTCCTACTGTTCGTAATTTTGGTGAAAGATTTGTACCATCCTTCATTCGCATCAATCCTAGAGAATATGATTTAGCGACAAATCAAGGAATCTCGATTCCAAACAATGCCTTGCCTTCTATTCAAGCGATTTTAGATGTACTAAAAACCGAAGAATAGATTTATTTACAAATCGAAAAGTTAGGGAAATTTACAACGGTTACATAATTTCTAAATCATCGTTCCAAATATACAACAATACGTTGCTTGTTTAATGTTTTAAGCATTACAGTGAAGGATTAATATAATCTCAAGTTAAAAACAAAAATTTGGAGATTTGAAATGAATACATTTTTACATCGCAGTGAAGACCGTGGACATGTACAAGCAGGATGGCTAGATACCAAACATAGCTTCTCATTTGGTAGTTGGTATGATCCTAAATATATGGGTGTCGGTTCATTACGTGTCATCAACGATGATACGATTGCTGCACATAACGGCTTTGGTACTCACCCACATGACAATATGGAAATCTTAACATGTGTACTTGATGGGACAATTTCACATAAAGACAGTATGGGTAACGAAGGTCACATCAAAGCTGGTGAATGGCAATTGATGAGTGCTGGTACCGGTGTACGGCATAGTGAAGAAAACAAAGGAGATAAACCCGTTCACATTCTCCAAATTTGGGTGATTCCAAATGTGAAAGATGCTGAACCAAACTATCAACAAATCGAACGTGACCCAAAGAAAACACCAAACGAGTGGCAATTGATTGCTGGCCCAAACGAAAATGCGCCGATGCATATTCGTCAAAATGCAGAAATTAAAGCGGCTTATTTAGAAAAAGGTCACACACTTGAAGTTAAAGCGACTCAAATGTTTAACTATGTTCATGTAATTGAAGGTGAAATTGATATTGCAGGTCAAATTGTCAAAGCAGGTGATGCTTATCTGTTTGATGAAGATGCAACCCTTTCAGCGAATGAAAATAGTCAATTCATCTGGTTTGATTTAACCAATTAATTTGTCTAACCCACCATAAAACCTCTGTATATCAAATACAGAGGTTTCTTATTTGGGGTAGAAAATAGGTTCTAAAATAATAATATTTCTTATTAATTCATTAAAAATCATTTTTATCAATTTGATAGAATTTTTCTTTAACGCATCCGTTTTAAGTTATAAGTGACGACACCCCAGATTTCAACCTCTTGACCTTCCTCAATATAAATATTCTGATACTCAGGGTTTTCAGCTTTTAACCAAATTTTAGGAGGATCAAATTGTTTATCAATCATCAAACGCTTTACCGTAAAATCATTATCTATACGGGCAATCACAATATCCCCTGATTTAGCCGTAATACTACGATCCACAATCAATGGATCGTCAATGTCAATTCCAACATCAAGCATAGATAAAGAATTTGCTTTAACAATAAATGTTGAACTTTCATTACGAATCAAAAATTCATTCATATCTAAAGATTGATCAATCGTATCTTGCACAGAAAAAGGTACACCTGCGGCTACTCGTTCTGTTGCCATGGGAATTTGATAAATTTTATCCAAGTTTGGTTGAACGGTTTGAATTTTAATACTTGAAGTTAAATCACTCAAATGACCATTGTTGAAATTTTTCAGTAACCAACTTTTGATAAAATCAACTTGCGACTCAGGTACACGGATAACTTTTGTTGGTTCATTAAATTGTGCTTTACGGCCTGCATTTATTCTTGCTCCCCCATGTTCAAACTCTACTTTTTTTGTCATGATGCATCCTATATGCTGTATCAAAGCCATTAAAATCAATATATCTCGAAAAAGTTACAAATTCAAGTTGACGCCGTGATTATTTTGAATAACAATAACCTTATCGATCAGTTTTTGACATATCTATTTGATCAAGGATGACAAAGATAATCAACATACTTTTCATAAATCAATAAGTTAGAATAGAAATAATATTCAGCGTTTCACTAATGCATTGATCTAATTGAATAAGTTTACTGGTCTGATTTAGCTTACTTAATTGATAAATTTTCTATGCGGAGACATAAAAATGGCTACTCAACGTGATGCAATTCTTGGTTATGCAGATGAACAACATGCTTACTATATTCGCCTCATTGAAGACAATACAGTGCTCGGCAGCCAATATGGTCTATTCTGTGAGAATACCAATAGTGATACAGCCGAAAGTATTATGACGACACTATTTTTAAAGAAATCTTTTTGGCTCAATGGTTCGGCATTCAACGATATTGTGAAAGGTTTAGAGCCTTTAACACTTTGAAGATTGAATGAAAAACAATGTGAAATCTGCCTAAATAAACTTACCTGAATATTGTGCTCGGAAATATGAATAAGCATTCATACTCAGACCATAAAAAACACACTATTCAGGGTCATATGAAACACTGTGACAGATGAATCTTTATGTATATATTTTTATATTTAATAAATGAACTGGATTAAGCAAACTGAACATCTGAATCATCTATTATTCAGCTTAATCTTATAATGATTAAATAAAAAATAAAGCGCTTAAAGCTAATAACAAGAGGAACAATATTGATGAAATTGCTTTCCAAAACAATACAGGTTCTTTATCTGCCAATGGTTTCCGCTCCCGTTTTATAAACTTTGGATTTGGATGCTTCAAATCATAAATAAATTCTGAAATATCATCATAACGTTGTTCAGGATTGATCTTAACGGCTTTTTCTAAGGCTTGATCAATCCATTCAGGTATATCGTTACGATAATAAGATAGAGAACGGTACTGTAATTTTCTAAAGTCCTTTTTAGATTTGCACTTCGCAATATTAGTTTGATAAGGCAAATCTGCTGTAAGTAAGTAATAAGTTAATACACCAAGTGCGTATTGATCTGAATAAGCTGAAACAGGTTCAAGTAAAAAATATTCAGGTGCCATATAAGCGATCGTACCCAATGCAATTTCGCTGATCTCTCTTTGCATTTCACGAATTCCCGCTACACGGCATGCCCCAAAATCAATAATTTTAACTGTACCAAAACGATCCAACATAATATTTTCTGGTCGTATATCTTGATGTACCATTTCTAAACGATGTATCGCCTGTAATCCTTGAGCAATTTGCTCAACGATTTGACGAGCTTGATTCAATGAAATCGACTGTTCTTGATCAAGAAACCATTGTTTAAGCGTGATTCCTTCAATATATTCCATCGTATGATAAATATAATGTCTCGGTCTAAGTTGAGAATAAGCCGCCAAGACATGAGGATGATGAATCCGTTTTGCGATCCACTCTTCCAATAAGAATTGTTCTGTTAAATATTGACTTTGTTGTACATCTGAAGCAGGTATTTTAATAACAACACATCGTTGCTGATCAATTTCATGCGCTAAATATAAAATACTACGGTGACTGACGTGAAGCTCACGAATAATTTGATAACCATCAAATTGTGTCGGAACATTCAATCTTGGTGTGAATGCAAGTTCTGCATAATCGGGCAAAGTTTCATGTGTTTTTATCTGAGGTAGTTTTTGTACTTTTACAATTTGAATGGTTAAGTTATCGGTACTCCCCTGTTGATACGCATACTCCACAATCTGTTGTGCGATTTGCTCTAAATGGGTATGTGTTTGAGTTAATAATTGAATCAGTTGTTCTGATTGACAATACTCATAAACACCATCTGTCATGAGAATAAAAATATCATTCTCATATAAAACATAACTTTGATAATCAATATCAACTTTTGCATTGACACCTAAAGCTCGACTCAAATAACTTTCTTGCGATGATAACCAAACTCGATGGTCTGTGCTGAGTTGCTCCAATTGACCAGACTGTAAACGATAAATTCGACTATCACCAATATGAAAAAGATGCGCAATATGTCCTTTCAGAATAATTGCACTTAAAGTGCAAACATAACCACGATCCTTATCAAAACGATATTGGCTTTGCTGGGTTTGTGCATATAACCAACTATTAATAGCGGTTAAAACACGTTGAACTGATGTTTTCACAGTCCACGATTCAGGTGTTGAAAAGTAATCTGATAATAAGCCTGTTACAGCCATTTGACTGGCAATATGGCTGACATTACTACTGCTAATCCCATCCGATAATGCACACGCAATGCCTTTATGATACAACATATAATTTTGCGGTAAAGTTGTGGCATAAAAATCTTGATTGATCTCTTTACGGCCTTGATGAGAGTATTGTCCAAGTTCAATTTGTAATTGTTGACTCATATTATTATCTCAATATTCAGGAGAATCATTCCCTGATGCTCCTATAAAATTGAACGTATTAAAAAGTACGCTTTGGTGCTGTTTTTACATGCGTTGTATATAAAGCTAAACCAGTCAATGCTAAACCACCAACTAGATTACCCAATGCAACAGGAATCTCATTCCATAACAAATAATCCATAACGGAAAAGTTGCCACCCATCATCATTGCAAAAGGGAATAAAAACATATTCACAACTGAATGCTCAAAACCCATTGCAAAAAACAACATCACAGGCATCCACATCGCAATGAATTTACCACTCACAGAAGTAGAAATCATGGCGCCAATTACACCTAGAGAAACCATCCAATTACATAACATGCCACGAATGAAAATTGTTAACCAACCGCCCAATCCATACTCTTTATAACCAAGTGTTCTACTTTCACCGATATGCGCAATTTTATTGCCTATTTCATTTGGCTCAGTTGAAAACCCGTAGGTATATACAATTGCCATAAGTGCTGCAACCGTCAATGCACCTGCAAAATTACCTAAAAATACCAATCCCCAATGTTTTAAAATTCTCGGGATCGTAACGCCTACACGCTTATCGATCCATGCCAATGGGGTTAGAACAAACACACCTGTTAATAAGTCATATCCCAATAAATACAACATACAAAAACCGACTGGAAATAATAATGCACCAATTAAAGGCACACCTGTTTGAATTCCTATTGTTATTGCAAATACTGCTGAAATAGCTAGGATCGCCCCTGCCATGTAAGCACGAATAATGACATCTCTAGTTGCCATATGTAATTTTGATTCACCTGCATCAACAACTTTGACTGCAAATTCCGATGGTGCAAGATATGACATACGTTTTGCTCCTCTATAAATAGGCAACTCTTTTAAATTAGTTATAAAAAAGCCTAAAGCATGCAGATATGCTTTAGGCTCCTTTGCCTATCAAACATCAGTGATAAATTAGAATTAAAAAATAGGCTTCGTTGCCTACTGAGTTATTAAAAGCAAATGGTATGCCAATTTTTCAGGTTCTATTGATGTTGATGAAGTTTATTTTAGCTGTAAAACAACGAAGTTTTCATACAAATAAAGTGCAAATATGATACTTGATAGCATCTTGTATTAGGCTGTCTTAAACATAGTTTCTAAAGGACCATGTGATATCAATTCATTAAATTTATTTCGGAGTTTCTACACAGAAAAATTAGAAGAGCTCAATGACCTTTAAAAAAAATACGATCCCTATAATTTAACACAATAAAAAATACAACTTCATAAGTTGCATTAATTAAGCAAATCTAATAAACAACAATGCTTTGAAATTATATTCAGTAAAATAAGTATAAATTTTCTAATCCAAAGCACAAAATATATCCAATTCCAATCTTCAGCCCCAATGTCCTTTTAAGAATAGTCATCGTCCTTTTATGCAATGCATTGCATTCAATAATATTCAATCATGTGATGACTAAGTTAGATTTCACAAGGTGTAACATGAATGCTGTTGCTCAAATAACAACTGATTCACCAAAATTTAAAGACAAAAAAAGAAAATTATGGCTACTCGGACTCGTGGTTCCCAATATTGCTAATGTAGCAATGCTCGGCTATCAGTTTGGCCCTAAAAAAACCAAAAAGCTTTTTGCAGCGGCTGGCCCGATTGTTCTGCATGGCATTATTCCTGTCATCGACCGTTTTTTAGGTGAAGACCCTGAAAACCCGCCTGAGGATGCTATTGCTGAATTAGAGGCAGATCCCTTCTATGAAAAAGTCGTCAATCTTTATATACCACTACAATATATTGCAAATATTTATGGAAATTATCTTGCGAGTAAAAGTTCAACACCATTGTCAGATCGAGTTCTCATTGGGTTAACACTAGGTGTGGTCAATGGTGTTGCCATTAACACAGCCCATGAACTGAGCCACAAAGCAGGTAAACGACAACATTATCTTTCTCACTTATGTTTAGCACCGACAGGATACAATCATTTCCGTATTGAACATCCTTATGGGCATCATTTACGTGTAGCGACACCAGAAGACCCTGCTTCTTCACAGTTTGGCGAGTCATTTTGGAAATTTTGGCCACGAACTGTTCGTGGTAGTTTTAAATCAGCGATTGAAATTGAAAAACGACGTTTAGAAAGAAAAGGTCTATCCTTTTGGTCTATACATAATGAGCTGCTACAAGGCTGGGCAATGTCAGCAACGTATCATGCGATCATGCTGAAAATGTTCGGGAAAAATATTATCCCAACGCAAATTGCTCAATCTGCTTACGGTATTACTTTATTCGAAGCTGTGAATTATATGGAGCATTATGGTTTAAAACGTCAGAAGTTAGAAAGTGGACGTTATGAAAGAACCATGCCTGTTCACAGTTGGAACAACAACAGTCTATTTAGCAATATCCTGTTGTATCAGCTACAACGTCACTCGGATCATCATGCCTATCCGACCAGAAGTTACCAAGCACTCAGACATTATGAAAATGTTCCGCAATTACCTGTAGGCTATGCGAGTTTATTTTTGCATGTCTTTATTCCGAAATATTGGTTTAGCATTATGGATAAACAAGTTATTGATTATTATCAAGGTGATATCCATAAAATCAATCTCTACGAACCTGCTAAAGAGAAAGTGCTAGAAAAATATAGCGATTACTTCAACTCTGAAAATAATCAAGAAATCAAAGAGGTTTCTGAGTCATGAAAAGATATCAGTGTATTGTTTGCGGGTGGATTTATGATGAATCAGTGGGAATGCCAGAAGAAGGTTTTGCAGCAGGAACTGCATGGCAAGACATTCCCGAACACTGGAGTTGCCCTGATTGTGGTGTTTCAAAAGCTGATTTTGAAATGATTGAGATTTAGTTGAAAATCGATTTTGAGAATAGAAGCATTTAGTCGTTATACCCAAAAATCGAAAGATATTATCTTTTGCTTTGTCTATTGATTTGTCTCGTTATTGAAGCGCTGTTGGTTGGTGAATAATCAAATATTGATGCTAAATCACAGTTGCTTCAATCTGTTTATTGCACGGCAATCTGTCCATCACATCATTGCTTTACACTTTCGATTATTTATAACCTCTAGTCATACACAATTTATACAGTTAATATTTAAATCATCAACGCATTGATGATTCCTCTCTTGGCGAATGAATAGTCATATGAATAATCAAATTCCCATTATCCCTGCAAGATATTATTTCAAGGTTTTAAGTCTTTTAGAGTCTCGGAATATTTCAACTGTAGATATATTGGCTGAGGTCGGTATAGATCTAAAGAAATATTTAAGCTCACCAGATATGAAAATTTCTCAAGAGCAAGTTGAGAAATTCATATCTTTTTGCCTTAAATTTCCTTTTAATTATGATCTAGCTTTTGAATTAGGTCGCTCGCTAAAAGTCAGCTCACATAGCTTGATTGGTTATGCAATTTTGACCTGTGACAACTTAGAACAAGCGGTAATCTATATTTCTAAATATTTTTCTTTGATTCTACCGAGTTTTAAAATTTCGTATTTTTATCATGAAGATCAGTCGATGGAACTGATTTGTGAGCCTGTTATCCCCATAGATACGCTATCGCTTAATTTTCATCTTGAAGCAATTGCTGTTGCATTACATTGCGCCATCCATGAACTTGTTGAAGAGCGCTTAATGCCCTACCACATTTTTATGTCTATCAATGAACCTTTACATATACATCGCTATGCACAATTATCTAAAGTTCGTTTTCACTTTAATGCATTAAAAAAACCAAGCATTGTCCTGCAATTAAGCAAACAACTGATTAAACAAAACCTACGCCTAGCCGATGAAGGTACACGTAAAGCGATTGAATTGACGTGTCAGGAACAAATTGATGAGATTAAAAATAATATGGATTTGATTGCATGGCTTAGGCAATTATTTTTAAATTCTTCAGATATTCCGAGTTTGCAGGAATGTGCTACCTTTTTGAATATTTCCAGTAAAACACTACAAAGAAGCTTGAAAGCACAAGACATGTCATATCAACAATTAAAAAATGAAGTGGTGATTGATAAAGCCAAGAAAATGTTAGTTTCTTCCAATAAGAATCTGATCGAAATTGCAGAAGAACTGGGTTATGCCTCTGCCTCTAACTTTTCTCGTTCCTTTAAGTTCTTTGTCGGTGTTGCACCGAGTTTCTATCAAAAACAAAATAAGTATGTTGGATGATTTACGATGATAGAACGTGGTTTATGAACATCAAAGCTTTGTATATTTTGTCTTATTTGCTAAATCTTGTCTTTTGACTATTGTTTATTTTCAAGTCTAAGCAAAGCACTTATCATTCCACTCAATACAAAAATGAGTTAAAAAATTCCTATGAAATAATAATCTTAGGAATTTTTAACCATTTTCTCAGCCTTAATCTACATTTTCCAAGGTCGCTTTATCTGGAATAAATGACATAGCACGTTCTGCCAAAGCAGTAATCGTCAAACTTGGATTTACTCCTAAGTTTGCACCCAACATTGCACCATCGATTACGTACATATTTTTATAATTAAAAACTCTGTTTTGCGCATCTACAACACCAGTTTCTACTGAATCAGACATGGCACACCCCCCCATGCAATGTGCCGTAAAAGGAACATTAAAAAATATTTCTGTTTTAGTGGTCATGGGATAACCATTAAACATTTTTGCAACTTTTTCCGTAAAAGCATTGGCTTGTGGAATATAAACAGGTAAAGGTTTGCCCTCTGAAGATAATGTTTTACCAAAAGGCCACCACCAATTCCTTTTTAATTTCATTTGAATAGATGCATCTACGGTCTGCATAACGAGGAAAATTAAAGTCTGCTTTGCAAAACCAAAAGGACTATTCATTTTTAGGAAAATAATCGGATGGCAGATGAATGCCCATAACCATAAAAATATTCTCGATAATCCGGGTTTTCCATCTGCCATATATGTGGTTAATAAGCCCATCCCATCTGAACCACGTTGGTAACGTGTTGCCTCAATATGCGTATTGTGATCGATATAGATACTTGATCCAATTGCAACACCTTGACTCATATCGATGTTTTTATCAAAAAAGCGAACACCTAATATTGACTCAGCATTGGTTCTCACCTGCTTGCCTAATTGGTCTGAAATGTTCGGTAAGGCCTGACGATCTTTTAAACGCAACAGTAGTTCTTGCGTACCTAAAGAAGACGCTGAAAAAATGACGTTTTTTACTTTCCAAACTCGCTTATTTTTATTTCCCCAAGACATTGAATCAATGGTTGTCACTTCATAACCGTCAGCACCATCTTCTTGATCATTTAAAGGACGAATATCAATGACTTTGGTTTCTGCGAAAACTTTTGCGCCCTGTTTTTCTGCAAAATAGAGATAGTTTTTATCTAACGTATTTTTAGCATTGTGCTTACAGCCCGTCATACAACCACCACATGCTGTGCAAGTTGCACGATCAGGCCCTTGCCCATTAAAATAGGGATCAGGATAAGTTTTTCCACCAACCTCACCTTCAGCTGGAAAAAAAGTAGCGACACGTGTCGGTTTAAAGGTATCACCAACGCCAACTGCCTCGCCCATCCGCTTCAACATATGATCTGCTGGCCCTAAGATCACATTATCAGTCACACCTAACATTCGTTCTGCTTCAGCAAAATGTTGTGGCATTTCTTGTTTTAAATGAGGAATATTTCCCCAAGAGCCTTCTGACCAAATACTATCGGGTGGTATCAATAAGGTATTTGCATAGGTAATCGATCCACCACCAACAGCATTACCACAGATAATGGTGACATGTCTGAAAATACGTAAATTAAAGAAACCAAAGAATTTTAAAGCAGGTCGCCAAATCCAACGTGGCGTATTCCAATTGGTTTTTGGAAAATCTTTAGCTTCCCAACGTTTCCCCATTTCCATAACAGCAACAGAATATCCTTTTTCTGAAAGCCGATGTGCTGAAACGCTTCCTCCAAATCCTGAGCCAATGATGAGATAATCAAAATCATAATTTATTTTATGCATCTATTGAGTTCCTTTTCAGCCATTCATTGAATGAGCGCTAACAACAAAATGAGGAAGTAATTTTCAAATTGAAATGAATGCATAGACTTGCAAACACTTTAATTCTGAATAGGACATGATGAACAACTTTATGTATTTTTTATAATCATAAAAGGACACTATCTATTCTTTAAAAGACAGGTTCAGCAGAAAAATATAAAGCTCTTGAAGATCAAGAGCTTTATAAAATATACAGCAATAAGTTTGATAATAATGTCAGTGATTTATAAATATATTCAATAATTTTGCTTATTACTCACTGAATAATATCAGTGAGTCTATTTTGAAATAACAAATTACGATTCACAACACGTTGTTGTTTCGAATGTACAATCTAAAAATAAACGACAACTTTTATGAAATCGTATCTTTATCTTTGTAGAAAAAGTTATAGCTCGCATAACACGCAATAATAAATAAAATACAGCACACGAAACCAACTTGCATTGAAGGATCTGCTACCATACTCACACAGGTAATTACACAGAATACACCACCTAAAATGGGTGTAAGTGGAAATAATGGCGCAGCAAATTTCAAATCTTTTACCGTTTTACCTGACTTAATCCATTGTCTACGGAAGTTAAATTGGCTCACACAAATTGAAATCCAAACCACAACCATAGTAAAAGCAGCGACACCCAATAAGTTCTTAAAAATCGTTTCAGGTGCAAATAATTCTGACAATAAACCTGGAATTGCACCAAACATGGTCACAGTAATCGCAATAATTGGTGTACCAGAGCGTGTCAATTTAGCAAATACTTTCGGTAACTGTTTCTTGGCAGATAAAGACCACATCATACGTGAAGCAGCGAATAAGCCTGAGTTTGCAGCAGATAAAAGTGCCGTGATAATCACAAAACGGATGATGTCTTCTGCATAAGGAATACCAATATAGTTGAATACCGTTACGAAAGGACTATTACTGACACCATTTGCATTCAATCCTGCCATTTCATAAGGTAGCAATGCGCAGATCACGACAATTGTCCCAACAAAAAAGATTAACAAACGCCAAATCGCAGCGTTAATTGCCTTTGGTACAGTTTTCGCAGGCTCTTCTGCTTCACCAGCCGCAACACCAATCAATTCAGTACCAGAGAATGCAAAGTTTACAATCAACATAGTCGCAAAAATAGGGAAAATGCCGTTTGGAAACCAACCATGCTCAGTTAATTTACTAAACAAAGGCGCAGACTCATGCCCATGATAAGATACCAAACCAAAAATCGCTGCTAAACCTAAAGCAATAAAACAGATAATGGTTAAGACTTTCACCAAAGACAGCCAAAATTCGGACTCAGCAAATAATCGAGTTGAACTGACATTCAGAGTAAAAACTAAGCCTGCAAATAATAAAGTCCATGTCCACATGGAAATTGTAGGAAACCATTCCTGCATCAATAATGCAGCAGCGGTAAACTCTGTACCTAAGGTTGCTGTCCAAGTTAACCAATATAACCAAGTGATCATATAGCCTGTACCTGGCCCAATATAGGTTCTAGCATATTCGCCAAATGAACCAGAAACTGGCATGTGTACAGCTAACTCACCTAAGCATAGCATCACCATATATGCAATGATGCCGCCGAGTAGATAAGACAGAATAGCACCTACAGGACCAGCCTGAGAAATAACATCACCTGAGCCTAAAAATAATCCTGTTCCAATTGCGCCACCCAGTGAAATCATCACCAAATGACGTTTTGTCATGGCACGTTTCAAAGGTTTTCCAATTTCTATTTCTGACGAAAATGCACTTGATTGGCTGGATGTGTCTTGCTGTGCCACACATTGCTCGCTCAGGGCTTCCCCTGATTGAAATGCCTTTTCATTCTTGTTACTCATACACGATCACTCCAACTATATTCTTATGACAACCTGTCCTTGCTGCTTTACTTTCATAAAAATAAATATCCCAAAAGATATTTTTCTTCGCTATGTTTTGTTGTTGACTAAACATCCATATTCCAACTCCATTTGTGCCCTGTCCTTGTTTTGATTGACTCATTGAGGCAATTTTCTATCCAATTTCTTGTAAAATCAGCCCAGCTCTAAGCCCTATTTTCACATTCGGATTGGGGAATAAAATCCAAACCTGTTGATCGAAAATAGCTTCATTGCCTGCTTGAGTTGCAATCACCTCACCTTTCTGAAAGGTGGAAAAGTTAGGTGCATTGGCACTTAAATTCAGTTGAAAGTCTTCACTTTGTTTTAAAATTGAATCCACAACTTTAAACTGACGAAGACTTTGCTTTTGTCGTAATGGCAAAGCCTGACCTGAAACAACAGCACGTATGACCTGATCAATACTGGCAAATTCTGCTAGATCATTCTGACCAAATGGTTTCGCCTTACCTAACTCTAAAGTGCTACTTTCTGCCTGAAAACGCTCAGTCGTAAAATGAGTAAAGGTTTTTCCAACTGCATTGTGATAAACCAAAGCATCTAAATCAGCCGCATTCAAACTTTGGATAAGAAAGTCATCGTATGGTCTTGTTTGATAGGGAAATAAGGCGAAAACGGGCAATAACGACCCACGAATTGCTGTATGCAAATCGTAGTGATAACGCTGTGCTTCTGGAGAACTTTGCTCAAAAAACTGTGCTGTAATTTGCTCTAAATGCGCCGCACGTTTGGTTTCTTGATCCATTTCTAAGTGTTGATATGCACCACAAAACATGCGGTTCACATCATTTTCAAGATAACGCACACCTTGCCGAATTGCTTCGGGATTTCCCAAAACAAAAAGCACTCGCTCCGTTAAAGTTAAACGTTCAGCAAATAAGTCATTGATGATATTTGCCACTAACTCGATAGGTGCAGTTTCATTACCATGAATACCAGCAGAAAGTACGATGGTTTTTCTATATCGTGTTTTTGGTGTACATTGCAGTAGCCCTTCACCTAGCCACTGCCATGTAAAACCCATTGTCTCACCTTGCGTTTGCTCAGGTGTTTGTTGCTCTAAAGTCAACGTGAGTAGATCAACCATGTACCTTCATCCTTAAAAGCCATTGTTTCTATTTATCTTTGGAAATGATAAACCGAGCCTAAAGCTAAAATTTTGGTTAATTCATCCAGTGCGGTACGGCTTTCAATCAATAAACTTGGATCAGCTAAATCATCCTGAGATAACTCATCACGATAATGCTGATCGACCCATTTATTTAAGGTTTTGAATAAAGCATCATTCATAAATAAGTTAGGATTTACTGCTGCAAGTTCAGCCTCATTGACTGCGACACGTAATCTTAAGCACGCAGGGCCACCGCCATTACGCATACTTTCACGCAAGTCAAAAACTTTAACTTCGTCAATTGGTGTTCCCATTTGAATCATGTCATTCAAATAGCTCCACACAGCTTTGTTCTGACGTGATTCCTCTGGTACAACGATGCTCATTCCACCATCTGCACGCGTTAGAATCTGGCTATTGAATAAATAAGTTGCAACTGCATCTTCAACGGTTACACGGCTTTCAGGCACTTCAATCGATATAAAGTCTTGCTCGATACCCGCCATTTTTTGACGAATTTCATCCAATGCTTCAGCTTGATTTAAAAATGCCTGTTGATGATGAAATAAAACTTGCTGATTACTGACCGCGATCACATCGTTGTGAAACACACCTTTATCAATCACGTCAGGGTTTTGCTGAATAAATACAGTGCGTTTATTATCAAGACGATGTAAACGTGCAACTGCTTCACTCGCTTCACGTGTCTGACGTGCAGGGAACTTCTGTGGCGCAACTGCACCACCGAGTTGTTGCTGACCGTAGACAAAAACTTGTACACCCGCTTGATCGTATGCACCACCTAAACGGTTATGGTTGGCTGCGCCTTCATCACCGAATAAAGCCGCTTCTGGGAGTGCTTCATGATGTGCAAAATGGACATCATTATCAAACATCGCTTGAAGAATGCGTGTTGTCGTATGATGTTCAATAGAACGATGGAACTTATTATTTAAGTTCGCAGCAGTAAAATGCATACGACCATCTACACTATCCGCAGACGGAGAAACGGTGCAAGAATTTGCTGTCCACATCGATGATGCAGAGCTTAATGATGATAATAACGCTGGCGCAGTTCTCATTGCCTGCGCAATCACATCGGTATCGCTACCTGTAAAACCTAAACGGCGTAGAGTCGGTACATGTGGTCGTTCTTGTGGTGCAAAAACACCTTGTTTCAATCCAAGATCAGCAAGGGCTTTCATTTTCATTAAGCCTTGTTTTGCTGCCAATTTTGGATTTGAAGCATTATTACGGTTTTTAGTCGATGCAACATTACCAAAAGATAAACCTGCATAATGATGCGTTGGTCCAACTAATCCATCAAAATTTATTTCATAACCTGACATTTTTTTCTCCTTGTAGTCACTATACGTTTAGACTTAGAGCACAATGCCCGGTGATAATTTTGAAGGCAGTGTCACGCTGTCACTTTCCAGTGATGCCATAGGCCATGCGCTATAATCTGCAGCATAAAAAGCACTTGAACGATGGTTACCAGATGCGCCAACACCACCAAATGGTGCTGCACTAGATGCACCTGTAAGCGGTTTATTCCAGTTCACAATACCTGCACGTGCTTCAATCAGCACACGTTCAAATAAGTCACGATCTGGCGACACTAAACCAACAGCCAAACCGAAGCGGGTATTATTGGCAATACTTAATGCTTCATCAAAATCGTGATAACGATAGATCGTCGTCAATGGGCCAAAATATTCATCATCAGGAATATCAGCAACATCTGTGAGTTCTAAAATACCTGCCGTGAGCAAAGCACTGTCTGCTTGTGGACGGGTCATCTCTAATAATGGTTTTGCACCTAAAGCAATCAATTTGCTTTGCGCAACTAACATTTGCTCAGCCGCACGGGAAGAAATCACACCACCCATAAATGGTTGCGGTTCTGCATTCCAAGGACCAACGACTAAGTTTTTAGCTACTTCAACAAAACGTTGAATGAAAGCATCGCCAGTTGCACCTTGTTTTACAATGATACGGCGAGCACAGGTACAACGTTGTCCTGCTGATACAAATGCTGACTGAATCGCTAAATTCACTACGGCATCGATATCTGTTGCATCATCAATAATCAGTGCATTATTGCCACCCATTTCTAATGCAAGAATTTTTTCAGGTGCGCCTGCCATTTGCTTATGTAAGTGATAACCAGTGTTGGCACTCCCTGTGAAAAGCAAACCATCAATTTGCTCTGCAGCAGCTAAAGCTTCACCAGTGCTGCGTCCACCTTGTACGACATTCAATACACCGTTTGGTAGACCCGCTTGTTGCCACAATTTAGCCGTTTCTTCAGCTGTCCACGGTGTCAACTCACTTGGTTTAAACACCAAAGTATTACCGGCAATCAAAGCTGGCACGATATGACCATTCGGCAAATGACCAGGGAAGTTATATGGGCCAAATACAGCCAAAACACCATGTGGACGATGACGTAAAGAAGCCACGCCATCTGCCATTGGCGTTTCGCTAAAACCAGTACGTTGCTGATAAGCGCGAATCGAGATGGCCACTTTCCCAATCATCGACTGGACTTCAGTTAAAGTTTCCCAAAAAGGTTTACTGGTTTCTTGGCTAATCACTTCTGCCAATTGGTTTTTATTTTGCTCTAATAATTCTGCAAAACGTTCAATGATCGCGATACGTTCTTCTAGAGCCAAACGTGCCCAAGTTGGAAATGCTTGACGAGCAGCATTGCAAGCTTGCTCAACATCAGCTTGGTTCGCTTCATGCCCAGTCCAGATGCTTTGATTACTCACTGGATCTGTTTTAGTGAATGCGGTACCTTGTCCTTGTACCCAAACACCGTTAATTAATAATGCACCTTGTGACAATTGTGACATTAGTTATTCTCCATTTTTTCTAATGCTAAAACTCGCACTTCATCGTGTTCGCAAACATTGAGTGCCTGAGCCTGTTGTACTGTCATCAACAAAGTATCGCCTTCTTGAACTTTGTTATTGATGAGCAAAACGCAATAATCTTTGTATTGATCATTTGCAACCAAGTACTGCGTATTTGCAGTTTCAACTTGATCGACAATTTTGACCTTGAGCAAACGACTTTCATTGACTGCTCGTAAATCAGAAGTTTTGGCCTCAAGTGTTGGACCAGCGTCAAAAATATCGACATAGCCTTGATATTTAAGACCTTCTGACATTAAAACTTTTGCTGCAGGTAAAGTATGCGGATGCATTTCCGCAATCACAGCGCGCGCTTCTTTTGAAAGTAAATCGACATAAACTGGAAATCTTGGCATTAACTCAGCAATAAATACTTTTTGCCCGACACCACTTAAATAATCTGCCGCAGCAAAATCCATATTAAAAAAGTGATAGCCTAAAGAATCCCAAAAGGGTGAATGTCCATTTTCATCTGAAAAACCACGCATTTCTGCAATCAATCTTTCTTCAAAGAACGATCTAAAAGCAGCAATAAACAGGAATCGAACTTTAGATAAAAACTTGCCGTTCTGATTCTTACGATATTCAGGATCAAGGAACAAAGTGCAGAGTTCGCTGCATCCTGTATGATCATTACTTAAAAACAAAGTATCTAAAGTCTTATAAACATTGAGCGCTTTAGACGCATGTACTTGCGTTGCGACACGAAAATTGTAAAAAGGCTCTTTTAAACCAACAGCAACTTCAATTGCACTCACACCAACAATTTTTTGAATTACGGTATCTTCGAGTACAAATAAATAACTCGCATCACTCTTTTCGGCTAGACCATCTAAAGTGTGATTGGTACGTGTAATACGTTCAGCTAAGATTTCTTTATTTTGTGGCAAGGAGGTCAGGCCAATGCCTGACTCCCCTGCTCTTTGCGCTAAACGATAAATATCATCTAAATCCCGATGCGCGGCATGTCTAACAATCATCATGGTTAGATGCTCACAAAAGATTTAGAGACGTGCTAAAGCACGAGCAAAACGATTTAGACCTTCATCAATATCTTCCATTGGAATAATCAGTGACGGCGTAAAACGCACAACATCAGGGCCAGCAACTAAAGCCAAAACACCTTCTTCACCTGCTAAGGTCACGATATTTTTCGCTTTGCCTGCATACTCATCTTTAAGTACACAACCGATCAACAAGCCTTGACCACGAATTTCTTTAAACAAACCATATTCAGCATTGATCTTGTTTAAAGCTTCTAGGAAATATTGGTGACGTTGTTTTACACCGTCTAAAACTTCAGGTGTATTGATAAATTCAAATACTGCGCCAGCAACTGCACATGCCAATGGATTACCACCGTAGGTCGTACCGTGATCACCTACTGCATACATATTGGCATACTTGTCTGTCGCGATCATTGCACCAATTGGGAAGCCACCACCTAATGCTTTAGCAGTCGTTAGAATGTCTGGTGTTACACCTGTATTCATGTAGGCATAAAGTGAACCTGTGCGTCCCACACCTGTTTGTACTTCATCAAAAATCAGGACTGCACCTTTTTCGTCACACAGTGTACGTAAACCTTTGAGGAATTCGATATCTGCTGGTAAAACACCACCTTCACCTTGAATTGGTTCAACAATGACTGCACAAGTGTCGTCAGTAATCACAGCTTTAGCTGCTTCTAAATCATTAAATGCAGTATGTTCAATGCCACCTGGTAATGGCGCAAAATCTTGAGAATACTTAGGTTGACCACCCGCAGTCACGGTGAATAAAGTACGACCGTGGAATGCATTTTTAAATGCAACGATATGATTTTTGTTTGGGTTACCGCTCAACAAACCGACTTTACGTGCAAGTTTTAATGCTGCTTCGTTGGCTTCTGCACCTGAGTTACAGAAAAATACTTTGTCTGCAAATGTATTTTCAACCAATTGTTTAGCAAGTGCTAAAACAGGTTCATTGGTATAACCATTACCAATATGCCAAAGCTTTTGTGCTTGGTCAGTAAGCGCTTTCACAGCGACAGGATGTGCATGACCTAGTGCGTTAACAGCAATTCCGCCCGCGAAATCAATATATTCTTTATCGTTTTGATCCCAAATACGTGAACCTTCGCCACGAACTAAAATGAAATTTGCTGGAGCAAAAACGGGAACCATCCAATCATTAAAGTTACTACGTGTAATTGCTACATCACTCATTTTATTTACTCACTTCCTGTTTAGTATTGTTAGGGCGTATTGGATCTCCAACTCGCCCTAGTTTTTAGCTTTGTGGGATCGGACCTGAAATCCAATTATCCTGGGAAAATACCGCGTTCTTTACGCGCTTTAAGAATACGTTCACAAGCAAGAATATATGCCGCTGTACGCAAGCTACAATCTTTCGCTTCTGCTGTGTTCCAAACATCACCCATCGCTTGAATCATCAATTTATCAAGACGTTCATTGATCTCATCTTCACTCCAGAAGTAACTCGCCATATCTTGAACCCATTCAAAATAACTCACGGTTACACCACCTGCGTTACAGATCACGTCTGGAACAACAGTAATATTACGACTAACAAAAACGTCATCCGCTTCTGGATAAGTTGGACCATTCGCACCTTCAAGTACGATTTTGGCTTTCAATTTTTGCGCACGTTCAACGGTAATCTGACCTTCCAATGCTGCTGGAATAAGAATGTCCATATCAACATCCCAAAACTCTTCATCTGTAATCACAGTTGCATCAGCAAAGCCCATCACACCACCATGTTCTGCAACATGTTTTTGTAATGCTTTTACATTAAAGCCTTCAGCATTAAAAATAGTCCCGGTGTGGTCTTGCACACAAACGACTAGCGCTTGAGCATGGCTAAATAAATAAGCCGCTTCATTACCTACGTTACCAAAGCCTTGAACTGCAATTTTGCTGCCAGCAATAGTTAAGTTAATTCTTTTTGCAACTTCTAAACCTGTAACAAATACGCCGCGACCTGTTGCACGTACACGTCCAAGTGAACCACCCAAATGTACTGGTTTACCAGTCACAACACCTGTCACTGTATGACCTTTGATACTTGAATAAGTATCCATCATCCAACCCATGATATTGGCATTTGTACCAACATCTGGTGCAGGAATATCAATTTGAGGACCAATAATTGAACTGATTTCACTGGTAAAACGACGAGTCAAACGCTCTAATTCACGTGTTGAAAGTTCTTTCGGATTCACTCGAACACCGCCTTTCGCGCCACCGAATGGAAGGTTAAGTACCGCAGTTTTGATCGTCATCCATGCAGACAACGCCATAACTTCATTTAATTCAACATCTTGATGATAACGAATACCACCTTTACCTGGCCCACGAGATAAATTGTGTTGTACACGGTAGCCTTCGAAATGACGAATTGTTCCATCATCCATGACGATTGGAACATCTACAATGAGCGTACGCTTTGGACGTTTTAGCGTATTGACGAAATTACTGAGATCAGCGTCTAAATAAGGGGTTACTCGATCAATTTGAGTAAGATAAGTTTGCCACGCACTGTTTTGAGCCGTATATGATAAAGACATCATGTATTCCTTAATTAACCAATTGTCCCTGTTATCTACAGACCCTTTTTTCAAAGGTTTCTGTTCATCTCATCGTCCATTGTCAATATAGATCTTTTCATTTGATTGAACTTGAGATATTGGGACTTCGAATACTCATTATTATTAAGAATCAAATTGATTCACAAAATTTGTTTTAATGATTAAAATGAGTTAATTTTTATCAATTTGCTAATGGTAAATATCAAAATGAACAATATTGATCATATTATCTTAGGATTACTCAAAGACAATGCTCGAATTTCAATTACAGATCTGGCTGCAAAAACACGCGTATCTAGAGCAACTGTGCAAAAACGTATTGAATATATGGAATCCACAGGGATCATTACGGGTTATACCGTACGTTTCCGCCCAAATACGGAAAAGAATATTATTCGTGCTTGGATGAATATTATGGTTGAAGGAACGAAAGCACAGGCTGTCATTCGGGAGTTACGTTTAGAGTCAACCGTTGAGCGTCTACATACGACCAATGGGAAATGGGATCTTTTAGTAGAACTGCAAGCGGACAGTCTTGAGAATTTTGATAAAGCACTTGAAAGAATTAGAAATATTGCAGGAATTTATAATAGTGAAACCAGCATTTTATTGTCGACTTATAAGACTTAAAGATTGTGTTTTAGAGTAAATTTTGTTTTTAAAAATATTTACCTAAAATATACGTAACACTAAAAATCAGCTAGAGTATTTCAAAAAAGAAAGCGGCATACTCAATATGGAAAAATAGGGATACTCGTCAATGGAATCTTTTTAAGCTTTTAGTTTGAATTGATTTTATTGAAGAGATCATCACAAAACTAAACTACTACCCAAGAAAAAGACTCAGATTTAGAAGCTCAAGTCAGGTACTATTCCAAGAGCATGGTGTTGCACTTTAAACGCTAATCTAAGATTTATTCTTCCTCCACTAAACTGCCAATACACAATTCCCCAATTATTTTTAAAGTTCGGGAATATATCACCGTCATTAACTTTCTATGATTTAGTACTTGTGAATGAATATCAACTTCAATTTCCCTCTAAACGATATAGTTTAGAATATTAAAACATGTTACTATTATTTTAGTAGTTACTTTTAAATTTATTAATTCTTATGAGTAAAAATACCAGCCTTGAAATCTGCCCAATTGCCAGAAGTTTATCCGTTTTGGGTGATGCTTGGAGCATGTTGATATTACGAGATGCACATGCAGGATTTACACGCTTTGATCAATTTCGTAAAAGTTTAGGCATTGCTCCCACAATGCTAACGAAACGTTTATCCGTTTTAGTCGATGAAGGTTTACTTGAAAAAAGACAATATTCAGAACATCCTCCACGTGAAGAATATGTACTCACTCAAGCAGGCCAAGATTTTCTCCCTGTTTTATTTGTGATTGGTGCATGGGGACGTAAGCACAAACCTTATGAGCATCCTGAAGAAATGGTCACATTTATTGATGCTGAGAATGGTACTGAAATTAAGCCTATTGTGATCGATCAGGTGACTGGTGCGGAAATTGGTACACGACTTATTCACCAACAAAGTAAATAAATAACGTCAGTTCGGGATAAACTCTGATGTAAGTTATTGAAAAGATTGATCAGATACAGCGGAGTCTTACCGTTTAAAGTCAAATGTAAGGATTAACCTTCGGTTCGACCTACTTTTCTTTCGGGATGAGTGGCACTGCCACGCAAGGGCAAAACCATTTGTCAGTCGCCAACTCGACAGATACCATCAAGTACCTAATATATTGCAAAAACAGTATATTACAGATGTAGCTCTGCCTCGAACAATGCAACTGACGTTCACGCGTATCATATAGTTAGGAATATATCTTATCCCGAACTCAGGTTAAATATAAAAAGCACTCGTATTGAGTGCTTTTTCATGCGGTTTATTTTAATAACCAATTCATCATTTTATTCGAGTACGCTGCGTCGCATACGTTCCCCAACCACTGCGTAAAACTGACTTGATAAATGCCCATAACCCACTCTGTTTAGGTTTTGGTGCTTTACCTTGAGCAATACGGTTAAGTTGTTGGGTGTACCACAGCACTTCCATAATCCCAAGATGATCAATCTTTTTAATTCCTGTTTTGATAGGTTGAACCTTTTGTTTGCTATCCATTCCTGCTAACAAATATTTTGCTGCATCTGGATCTATTGCCATAAGCCTTGCAATTCCGACAACATCAAATGCATTAGATTCTAACGCTTGATTCATTCCCTGCGCACTTCTAAAGCCACCTGTAACCATTAATGGTGTTGTTACATGCTTTCTCACTTTTTCAGCAAAATCAATAAAAAATGCTTCACGCGCAATGGTTGAAGATTTCTGCGGTGCTTTAGCTACACCAGACTCATAAGTACCACCTGAAATTTCAATCAGATCAATCCCTGCGGCTGCTAATGCCTTAATAACCTCTAAAGAATCCTCTTCAGTAAATCCACCCTTTTGGAAATCAGCTGAATTAAGTTTTATGGCTATAGGAAAATCTGCACCGACCTGTTTTCGTATTTCTGTATAAACGTCCATTAGAAACTTACGACGTTTTTCAGGTGTACCGCCCCATTCATCAGTTCTTAAATTATGTAATGGTGATAAGAATTGATTAATCAAATATCCATGTGCGGCATGGATTTCAACACCACTAAATCCTGCATTTTTACATATCACTGCACTACGACCAAAGCGTTGAATAATCTCTATGATTTCATCATGAGTTGCTTCATCGGGGGTAGCAAATAAAGATTGCATTTCGGTACCAAATGGCACTGCTGATGCAGAAATATTACGAGCATTTAATCCTTTTGGTGATTGTTTCCCCGGATGATTGAGTTGTGCCCACAATTGTGAACCTTGTTCAGTAACACTTTTTGCCCATTTCTTTAAAATTTCGAAATCACGCTCATCTTCAATCACAACATTTCCTGGTTCACCTAAGGCACGTCGATCAATCATAATGTTGCCCGTGATAATCATTCCAATCCCTGATGACGCCCAGCGTTGATATAAACGTATATGCTTTTCAGTTGGATTATTGGAATAGGTGGCTAAGGTTTCACTGGTTGCTGCTTTAGCCAAGCGATTTGGAATCACCACACCATTCGGTAAAGTTAAAGGCTGATTTAGGAGATTCGTTTTTAATGGTAAATGAGTCATGGGCTTCGCTCACACAGTTGAAGATAATTTAGAATGAGGTTGAATAAAGTCCACTAAACTTTGAAACCACATCACATCTACAAAGTTTCCAGTAATCACAAGATCCTCTGTTCTAAGAGCAGTTAGAAACGTATTGACACTGTCTTTAGCTGACAACACTGCAAAACCCGTACTACCTGTTTTAAAAGTAAAGGTAAAACTTGGAGATTGGGTTTGTCCTGCGTGAGAACTTATCTTGCCATTTTTAACTTCAAAATAACGCCCTTCACCACTTGCCGTCTGGATTTGGAATGTGACATTTCTATCTTTCACGTATGTGGCACATTTCGGATTGGTTTTCACAGCCCGTTGTAACAGCTTAGTCAGCATCCACAGTAATAATTTAAATTTCATCATTTTAGCTCTCAGTTCATCAATATATAAAAACACTAAGGAAATTTTGATCGATTACTCATCTAGAAACTGTATGGCATGCTTAATGAAGCGTTCTGGATACTGAAACTGTGCGCCATGCCCTGCATCGGGATAAATAAACAGCTGTGCATTTGGAATATTAAGTGCCATCTGATAGGCATTGATGGTCGGAATCATCACATCATCCACACCATTGAGGATAAAAGTTGGCTGTTTAATCTCACGTAAATGAGCAAATGGATCTTGTTCATCAAGTTTCGGTAAAAAGTGCATATTGGCTTCAATCTGAGCCTGCATCACGTCGACTGAACTTGCTGGATCCTGATCTTTACGTTGATGGCGACGTTGCCAAAAATCACGACCTGCTTGAATTGCGGCCTTTGATCGACCAAAGAATAAAAATAGAAAGTCCTCTTCGGAAGGCACTGCACTAGTTGCATGCTTCAAGACCAAAGCAGGTACATCTGGGTCATCACCACGTGGTTTTCCACCTCGTGGACCTGTACCCAAAAGCATTAATTTTCTGACCAGTTCAGGATGACGATGTACTAAATCCTGTGCCTGAAATCCTCCCAGTGAGAATCCAAGTAGATCCACTTGGTTTAAATCCAATGCACGAATTACTGCGGCAGCATCATCAGCCATATCTTCAATGCGAGTGCGTGGCTGACCTGTGGATGAAGCGACACCACGACCATTAAACAAAATGACTTCTCGCCCTGCTGCTAACCCATCTGTAATCAATGGATCCCAATTATCTAAACCACCTCGGAAATGCTGAAGAAAAAATAGAGGAGGTTGCTCTGTATTTGCATTACCCCAGCGACGATAGGCAAAAGTTGCTCCATTAACTTCTATAAACTGGGTTTCAGCTGTTTGATGTGTAATTGCAGTCATCTTTATTATCCTCATTTAAATATCTGATTGGGTCTAAATTTATTTAGCCAAGAACGTGAGCGATTGTTTTACAAAATCTTGATTAAACTGAAATATTCCGCCATGACCTGCATCTGGATAGATAATGAGCGAGCTATTTGGGAGGCGTTTTGCTAAGTCGTAGGTATTCACTGTTGGAACCATACGGTCATAATCACCGTTGGCAACTAAGACGGGTTGTTGAATAACTGAAAGGTCAGCAGGTTTCTTATTTCCCCATTTTTTCAATGCTTTAAGCTGGGCACGATATGCAGAAATGGTAATCTCTTTGTCACGATTTTCAGTGCGTTCATTTATACGCTGCACAAATTCTTTTGCAGCAGCTTTGCCATTATCTGTACGCGTAAAAAATAAATAAACTTTAGGATCTTGATGCGTCGTCATACCACGAACTAAATCCCAATTTGAAACTCGCCCCACTATACTAATTCCAGTACCACCCGCAGGTCCAGTTCCCGATAAAATCATTTTACGAATCAAGTTTGGTTGTTTAAGAACGATCTCTTGCGAAATCATGCCACCCATTGAAAAACCAAATAAATCAACCTGTTTAAATCCTTTTGCTTGAATAAAAGTAATGGCGTCATCAGCCATTTGTTCAATGGACTTTGCTGGCTCACCAGTTGATGCGCCGACACCACGATTATCAAAAATAACGACATGATGTTTTGCTGCAATACCATCAATGATTCGTGGATCCCAATTGTCCAATACAGCAGCTAAATGATTTAAGAAGATGATGGGAGTTCCACCATTTTGTTGCCCATACTCTCGATAGGCGAAATTAATACCATCTGCTGAAATGAACTGAGTTGGAACAGTTGTCCATTGATATTGTTTTTCCGTCATTACCGTCACTCCTGAATTTGGGGTAATAGCCGTATTTACATCCGCATAGATTGAACTAGATACAGCTAAAACCATTGAAATCAGACTTTTTTTGAGTAAGCCACGCATGATTAATTACCTAAAGTAAGATTAATATCTAAACCGCTACCCTAAGAATAAGAACCTCATACTTTCGGAATCATTCATATCTTGAGCTGGTCTGCACACACATCTATAGTAAAAATAGTTACTATCGAATTAATACTAACAATACAGGAGTAATTTTAAATAGTCACTATCTTTTTAGTAGTAACTTTAATTTTTTTTCATTATGATGATATTTCGATAAGTCCGTTGGATTAAAAAACTTATCAAAAAAAGAAGTTAATTTAGGAAAATCCCATGAAAAACAAAGTTATTTTAATTACAGGTGCATCCCTAGGTATAGGTTATGCTATCGCTGAAAAGCTCTATCAAGCTGGATATATTGTTTATGGTACAAGTCGAAAAGTGACAAAATCACATCAATCATTCCCCTTTAAGATGATTGATTTAGATGTTACACATGATCATTCAGTTAAATCAGCCGTTCAAAAAGTCATAGATTTAGAAGGTCATATTGATGTGCTCATCAATAATGCAGGATTTGCTATCGCACCAGCCGCCGCTGAAGAAAGTTCAATGGCACAAGCGCAATCAATTTTTAACACCAATTTTTTTGGTATGGTTCGTATGACTCAGGCTGTAATCCCACATATGCGTCAACAAGGCGGCGGACAAATTATTAATATTGGCTCTGTAATGGGATTTTTCCCATTACCTTATTGGGCACTTTATTCGTCAACGAAACATGCGATTCGTGGATATTCTGAGGCTTTGAGTCATGAATTAAGGTCACAAAATATTCATGTGAGTGTTATTGAGCCAGCTCAGACAAAGACATCTTTAGATGCTCATTTACTTGAGGCAGACTTGAAAATTCCACACTATGATACTGTCCGTACTCAGCAACATCGAATCATGGAAGAACTAATGGAAAAGTCGGATGATCCAAGTATCGTAGCGAATAAGGTGTTACTTGTTATCTCTAAAACCTCTCCAAATCTTAACTATACGACAGGAAAATCTGCATTAGGCTTTAGATTATTTAGGCAGCTTATCCCTTCAAAAATCTCATACTTTGCTATTCAAAAAGGACTGAAACTTTCAAAGGCTTAAGTAAAATCAAGCTATAGTATTAAAGCCATGTCTAAACGGGTATGGCTTTTTTATTCAATTTTCCTCTATTCATAACTTCTCAGTTAAAAAGCACTTTGAGATCAAATTTTAAGCTAATATCTCAAGCGTTATATTCAACTCACACTAGTATTCAATGACATTATATACCTTAATAAATCAATAATTTATATTTATAAAAATAAGAAAATGATGATAAAAATTATTCACCTTTGTATCTATGTAATAAGCTCATTAGATTAAAAATCGTTTTATTTAATCAAACTGATGAACTAATTCCATAAATGTAACTATCTTTTTAGTAGTAACTATCTATTATTTGGATTATGATAAAAAATAAACATTGTTGATGACTCGAATATACTTTTAAGCTTTAACTAAAGAGTCTGATATGCAACCTAGTCTGAAAATTTAATGTAGATTTACACGTGTAAAACATTAAAACAAAAAGCAAACCAATTGAGGTCTTATATGAAAGCAGCCTACATAAACCGTTATGGCAATATTGATGATGTACAACTGGATGAACAATCTAAACCATTGATTACAGAGAATGATGTACTTGTCAAAATACATGCAGCAAGTATTAATCCACTGGATTTAAGGGTTTTAGAAGGTGAATTTAAGGCAATTCTACCTGTAAAGTTTCCTTTTATTTTAGGTAATGATTTTGCAGGTACAGTTGTCCAAGTTGGCGTAAATGTTAAACATTTTAAAACTGGAGATGAAGTGTATGCCAAGACTGACCAAAATGGTGCTTTTGCTGAATATACTGTAGTTCAGCAATCTTCACTGGCTCTAAAACCTCAAAATATTTCTATGGAACTCGCAGCCTCTCTCCCTCTTGTTTCATTGACTGCATGGCAGGCCTTGGTTGAAATTGCGAAGGTTCAAGCGGGACAAAAAGTGCTTATTCATGCTGGTTCTGGCGGTGTTGGTTCAATCGCTATTCAGCTTGCGAAACACTTAGGTGCGACTGTTGCGACAACCACAAGTGGTAAAAACGCTCAATGGGTCAAAACATTAGGTGCAGACATTATCATTGACTACAAAACCACTGATTTTGAACAAGAACTTAAAGACTATGACGTAGTGTTAGATACACAAGGTGGAAAAACTTTAGAGAAATCTCTAAATGTCCTTAAACGCGGTGGTCGTATTATCAGTATCTCGGGTCCACCTGATCGCGAGTTCGCAGAAGCAATCCATGCAAATTGGTTACTGAAATGTATTATCCCCCTTTTAAGTTGGTCAATCCGAAATAAAGCCAAAAAAAGAGGAATTACTTACTCATTTTTGTTTATGCAACCAAATGGTCAGCAACTATCTGAAATTTCAAAGTTAGTCGAGTCTGGGAAAATAAATCCAATCGTTGATAAGACTTATACATTTCCGGAGATTAAAGATGCTTTTCAATATGTGAATACTGGACGAGCAAAAGGTAAAGTCGTCTTAAAAATTGCAGATTAATATGAGAACCTAGGATTCTGTCTCTTATATTGGCACTAAATATAGTTAGATTTAGATACAGTTTTTTAAACCGTATTCCTTACCCCTCCAAGTACGACTCAAAAAAGCCGATCCAATCCAAATTTTGATGTGGGGTAAGTTGAAGGGTAAAAGCACAGATAAAAAATAAGCCCTTGTAATAACAAGGGCTTATTTAGATATTTGGCGGAAGCGGTGAGATTCGAACTCACGGAGGACTCACACCCTCGTCGGTTTTCAAGACCGGTGCATTAAACCGCTCTGCCACGCTTCCAATGGCGGCTATCATATAAATAAAATTCGAACTTGGCAAATCTTTTTAAACATTTTTTCAATCAAATGTACAAAATAAAATCAATAACGACTAATTTGCTGAATTTTCAAGCTTTTCATATCGAATTGAGTTGATGTACCAAAGCTTCTTTCCTAGCGGAGTAACAACTTCAACTTCATCATTCACTTGTTTGGACAGCAAGGCACGTGCGATTGGTGAGTCTATCGAAATATGCTGCGGATGATGATCATAAATTTCATCAACACCTACAATACGTAAAGTTTTCAACTCTCCTTCATCATTTTCAATTTCAACCCATGCACCAAAATATACTTTTCCTTCCTGCTCAGGAGAAAAATCAATAATCCTAAGCTCTTCTAAGCGCTTACCTAAATATCTTACGCGTCGATCAATTTTCCTAAGTATTTGTTTATTATATTGATATTACAACCCCATTACAGAACATACTATTTACAATGTCTTTAGAAAAAAAACCCAAAAAAATATATACATAAAAATATGTAAACACCCCTAACTATATAATAAATAGTATATTTGATGAGTTATTTCCAATTATCACTTTCTCGAACTGTAAAGATTAAATAAAATCAGACATATGAATCAAATCATTGATTATATTTTTCTTTCAGTTTCTTGGTAAGAAAAAACCCAATATTGAATTTAAAAAAATTTATTATAAAACACCTTGATATAAAGACTAATATCTTTAATCCCCTAATGATTTGCATAATATTGTTGCTATACTCGCTCTACTTTCAAATTTGAGAAAAAACCTCTCGATTACTAAATTATCGTAATATAATCCCTTGTGATTCATATACAAAAATTTCATGTATAATCTCTATTTAATGATTGACCAATTAAATAAGCCTGTTTCAACTCAATTAAAGTGTAGGTTTTAATAAACTATCAAAATCCGAAAATTGCATGCTTATGCAGCAGTCTCGGCGCAGTGCATGATTTTGATCTGGCAAGCCGAATTGCACTTTCGATGGCTTTTGTGATAAGGATTGGAATTCTTTATTTTCTAGTTTAGAAGAATACAACTGTAAATAAATCGGTGGTATTGCTTTAGAAACACTAAATTCAGTAGCTTTTCTGGGTTTGAAATTCTATTCATTGTAAGGAGATTTAAAAGTGAAAAAATACGGTGTTGAAATTATTCCTAGACCAGCAATTAAAGCAACAAAAAGGCTAGATTTGAACGGAAAAATGGGAGAAGAAATGATTAAATCACTGACAAAATTAATTTTAATTCGCCATCAAAAAGCATTTAAGCGTTTAAGCGTTTATCTGAAATGTGAGTTTCGAAGACATTTCACACATGAAACTTAGATAAAAAGTCATTTTTGATAGTTATTTTCCACATTAAAACTGCTTTATTATACAAAGATTTAAAAGTTAATACTTACCCAAGCAACTAAATTTTAAGGCATGGCATGAATATGAGGTATACGTAATTCTCTTTAGGGATAGTTTTGTACAACCAAGCCGTGAAAAAACCATCAATATTGAATTTAAGAAAAATCATAAGATCTAAAAAATTAATTTCATATGTTTTAATGCTAATTGTAAATGACAGATAATATGAGATTAATTTTCTTAATTAAATCAAGAAATTTTTAGTTTTCTTGATTTAATTTGCGGATTAATTAATTAAATTCAGAATGCTTATAAACCTCAGTGTCATATTTTTTTTGTTTAGCGATGATATTATTTTTGAGTATATCTACCTTATCTTGATGTATTTTCACAAAATCCTTTTGCGCTGCCTGCCATGCATCAAAACCTTGCTTCAAGTCAGCAATCGTACCTTCCACAAATCTACCTTTAAAAAACAAATTATGATTTTGCAAGTTAATCTCGCACGGTCTGAACAGATACATGCAGTAGCTATCGTCATTGCGCTTCTCTACATACAATACACTGTCCATAATGGCATCCCACCCATGCAGCATCATTTCACCTGTGCCTTCTTCACGAATTAAGTATTGGTGATAATAAATCGAGCTGTTCACGATCAGAATATTTTTCGCCTCACTGCCATATTTCCGCACAGTGGCATGACCTTCGAGGAAATATTTTTTTACAACGTCAGGTATCCATTGAAAGTCTTTTTCATCAATTTTATTGAATGTTGTGTACTCAATCCGTTCATGTTTCATCACGCCTTTTTCATCCAAATGCCATTGACGGTTTTTGGCGCTAAGTTTGAGATAAATCACTAAAATGACAATCCCTAATATTGTTATGAGCGTGATTATTTCCATTGTATTCTGCCTGTAACCCCAAATTATTTTATGCTCTAATTTTCAATGTATTGAGAGGCTTATTCAAGACTACTTTTGCACTGGTTTTATCTTAATCGAGCTATTGTTAACAACTCCAGCAGCGGGCACATTTTCATCTTCAATTTTTTCAGAAATGATATATATATAATAGAGCCATTTAGACTCTATTTTTTAAGTTATTTAACAATCTCGAAACATGTGTCAATAATTTCACATCAACTGTCATTTAACTTCTAATTTAAAAATAAAATAAATCCATTTAAAAAATTAGAATTACATTATAAACATATACCACACCACCAACCCAAAACACATTATAAACACATACCATATTTCAAAATTTAAAATAATAAAAATTAACAAATAAAATATATTTTAACTTAATTCCTTATTGACATTATTTTAATTTAAAATAAATTTATTAAAATAATTATTGGATTGTAGTATTATGTCATATATAAAGAAAATATATGTCAATTACATAGATTGCACCACTAATAGCATTTTCACGTTACCTAGTTTATTAACTGAGAAAGGAATCATAATTTCCCATACTAGGTACTTAGCATGGTTTAACTATAAAAGCGAATCATGGAAAGAACGATCATGCTATGCACTCAAAATTTTATTGAAATATATAAATTCTGTTCCAAAAATTGATAATGCTACTAAATTACTCAAAGCTTTCACTGAAGCTTTAATCACAGGAACAATTGATCCAACAACCCGTATTGATACTCTTGAACTTTATTGGCGACCACGCACAGTCAGAGATACCAATAATCTATTGTTTCACATTACTCATTACACAGATTTTCTGATGCTGCAGGATGAACATTCAACAATTCGTGTAAATCCATTTCGCAAAGCTACAAGTTATGAAGAGCGTCTAAATTGGTGTGCTTATTATCATAAGCAAGCACATGTCTTTCTGAATCATTTAACTAAAAAAGATTTATCACAACAGCAAATTCGTTTGGTTGGCTCGTTCACTGAGGATCTGATTGATTTTGAATATGCAGTTCGTTTTCCTGAAGATCAAATTGAAAGGTTGATTTACTTAGGATTTGAAAAAAATGGACAATATGACTATAAATCGCAAGCGATTACGATGTTGATGAATTATGGTGGGCTTAGAAAAAGTGAAATTTTTCATATTTACACTTCGGATATCACATTAAACCCAAATCGCCCTCAAGAGGCTCTTGTTCGTGTTTATCATCCTGAATTAGGTGTATCTCCATATCCTCATTTCAAAAATAGACGTGAATTTCTTTTATCCACAACACCGTTCAAACCAAGAAATAATTACCCATTTACAGAACGTTTATATGCAGGATGGAAAAACCCATTACTTACATCTAAACAAGGTTATTTTGAGGTTGTATTTAATCCACCAGATAAAGCTAAAGAATTTTTATTAATATGGGCAAATTATTTAAAATTTCAAAGAATTGAACCATCAAAAAGTAATCCACACCCTTTCGCATTTACAAATACGCTAGGGGAGCCTGAAACTATAAAAAACTTTCAACGACTGCATAAACGTGCAGTAGAGCGTATCGGACTAATTTGTAAAAAAGCTCTTGGTACGACCGAGCATGGTCATCGTCATGCATATGGATTTCGAGCACGTCAGGCTGGTTTAAATCAAGTCGAAATTCAAAAAGCCATGCATCATAAAAGTCCAACTTCGTGCCTTGTTTATATCAAACCAACAATTGAAGAAGTACAAGAAAAGTTGAGAGCGATTAAATGATTAAACCTCAAGCTATCAGACAAATTGAAAGTAAACGATTTAATAAGGAGTTTTCGACTTTTCCAGATTTGGATTCTTTAAAGCAATTCTGTAAAAATGTTGGTATTACCAATTCCGTATCATATAAACAAAGTTACAAAGAATATGGACTACCTGCACACCCTGAAAGAATTTATGACGAATGGATCAGCTATAAAGAATTTTTTGATATAGTCGATTTTATTTCATACCTTGAACTAAAAAATTTGATAGAAAGCAAAAATCTTAAAAATGCTAAAGAATACAAAATTTTTATTTTAAAATTAAATGATCCAAGCCTTCCACTTGATCCACAGACTGCATATCTAAATGAATGGGAAAATTGGTACAAATTTTTAGGTAAAACTGAACCGTTTAAACCTGATTTTATTTCACCAAGCTTTATAACTTGGGCAATTAAAATCAAAGAATTCATGACTAAAGCCCGTGGTGGTGGCACTAAAGAAACTCAGCTCTGTCGTTTCGTCCGTCTTTATATCGAACGATTTGATAAAAGCAAAACACCACATGCTTTTCTCATACAGGAAAAATTCGATGTAAAACCCTTTCGAGATATTCTTGAAAATATAGAATCTGAACCGATGAGGAGAAAACTCGTTGTTTATGTCAATGAATTCTTAGATTACATTATTGATAATGATTTAACGATTGAAGATGAAGAAACAGGCGAAATAGTACGAGTCGATAATGCTCGAAATCCGTTCTCCCTTTTACTCAATCAACAAAATATATCATCTAGCTCAATTCGTTCTGAAACGACAAAGCCATGCTTACAATATCATTTTGTCAAAAAAGCCCAAGAATGGATTATTCCATCCAATGCAAAAAGCTTCCAAGATTTAGAGCAACTTCATAAATTTGATGCAGATTGGGTAAAAGTAAGTTTTGATCAATTAGATATTTATGACCCTGATTGTGTTTATCGTGTAGTTGATAATCAAGCATACTTATGGTGCCCAACAGACTGGATTCATACTTATGCACTCACCAAAGTGCCATTACGTGGTCGTCAAATTGCCTATAATGATTCAGGTGAAGCTGATGAATATTTAGCTGAATTAGATTCACAAAATAAAATTATTTGGGAAAAGAATAGTTCCCCACTTTCGGGTTTGACTAAAGAACAATCGTTTATTAAAAGGATGCCTGATGGTCAGACAGGTATTTTTACCACCACAAATAAAACAAATAACAATGGGCAAGGTTACACAATTCCGTGGATACCTGAAGATTTAGCATATTGGTTAATTAGGCTACGAAAATGGCAACAAAAATATAATCCTATCTCATATCCGAGTGCTTGGATTGATTGCCAAAGAACAAACTTAAATGAAGTACAACTAAAAGCCAAAGGATTAAATTGTTTTCTTTTTAGGCGCTTTAATGATTTTGAGCCAGCAAATATTGGAAATGCTTTGACTCCGAGATTAGCAGCTGCTCTTTATAATATACAACCTTCAAATCTTTGCTTAGCTACGCTTGAAGGAAATAGAGCTATTCTCACTACGTATAAGTCCAAATATACACCTCATAGTATGCGTGTTAGCCTCATTACAGCTTATGTCCTTGAAATGGGTATGCCTATTGAAATCGTGATGAAAATCGTTGGGCATAGCTCTGTGATCATGTCGATCTATTATTGTAAAGTTTCCAATCATGACATCAGAACACGATTAGAGGAAGGTGAAAAAATAGCCCTAAAATCTGAAGTTGAATCTATTCAAAGAACAATTGAGCAAAACAAGATTGAAAGTGTCAAAAACCAATTGGTCGGAAGTAATTTGGAGTTACTACAAGCTTTATCTAATGAGGTTCCTGCGGGTAATTATATTTTCAGAGATTATGGAATCTGCCCTTTTGCAGCTTCAAGATGTGAGGATGGTGGAGAGTTAATTAAAAGTAGTTCATTCTACACCCCAACACCTCAAGGTTATTTAGGTACTCAGAATTGTATCCGTTGCAGGCATTTCATTACAGGACCAGCTTTTATAGGCGGTTTATTGGCAATAACAAATGAGATATTACTCCAATCCAATGATCAATCTGAAATATGCTCAAAGTTACAACTTAAAATCAATCAGATTAATCAAGATATTGATAATATTGAAAAAGAAGAATATATAGCTAATTTGAAGAAAGAAAAATTTGAAGGTGCTTCGAAAAGATCAAAGCTCGAGACTGAACTTCGAAATTTCGAATCAGAATATGAAACTGCTGCTAAGAAATTGGATATGCTTTTGTGTGATATTCAAGCAGCAT
This sequence comes from Acinetobacter piscicola, assembly GCF_002233755.1. GTDB lineage: Bacteria > Pseudomonadota > Gammaproteobacteria > Pseudomonadales > Moraxellaceae > Acinetobacter > Acinetobacter piscicola. The sequence goes on from NZ_KZ268704.1 coordinate 154,589, forward strand.
ATAGTCATATTACAAAATGCCACAAGCTCATCAATAACAATCCCCTTATAGAGAGCGATGAAAAACTCTCCTTAATTACAGCCCCTAATGCTGAATTGATATTAGAAATGGAAGAAGTGAGCCATTATCAACAATTACAAGAAGTCTGTGAAAATGCAGTCATTTATAAATCTTGTAATGCAGATCAAGCTATTTATCCAAGGACTCAGCTCATTGATAAAATGGCAATGTTTAATGAAATTATGCCTGCTTTATTCATGTTATCTAAAGAACAGCAACTTTCGGCAGGCAATCAAATTTTTAAATTATTAATAAGTCGCCTCAAATCTTGGGATAAAGTACAAAGTGTTATAGATGGCAAGCTTAAATTGATCGAGCTTTCTGAAAATGAACAAATTTCAAAATCAGAAATTGAGATCATTCTACATAATTCACCAACTTTGATTGAGGCTAGTCATGAATCCTGAAGAGTTACTAAATAAATTAAAACACGGCTCATCACTTAAAATCCAACAATCACTAGATGCAATCTATGAAGTATGTATAGAGCAACAGGAACGTGGAATTCAGGATTTTTCTGTAAGTACGATTGCTAATTTAGGATTTAATCGAGGAGTTCCTAAAGCGCAAAGCATCAGAAATAAGACAGGTGAAAAATATAGAGCACTAATTCAAAGCTTTGTAGATGTTTCATCACAGAAACCTAAATTGTCTAAACCATCTCAAACAGACAATGCGTGGATTGAAGAAATTCAAAATCCCAAGCATCAATTGCTTGTACGAATTATGGCATCTGAGTTAAAAGAAGCTCAACAAATGATCCGTGAAATCATTCCACCCAAACAAAGGATTGATATTTATGATCATAAGAATATGATACCCGATGAATCTTTTAAGCTTTCTGATCAAGAAGTACGAGCATTACAGTATTTATTGTCTACAGACTTCCAAAAAAAATGGAATCTAAAACCAACTCATTTTGGTGAGCTTGTAGATGAGTCCAATAAGCCTGTTTTTAAAGTTTCAACATTAGATGCCTTACGTAAGGCTTTGGAGTACTTGTCTTGAATCGTAAATTATTAACGGCTGAAGGTTATCAACGCTTACAAGATGAGTTAAATGATTTAGTTCGTAAAGAACGCCCTGAAATAACAAAAATTGTGTCTTGGGCAGCCAGTCTCGGCGATAGGTCTGAGAACGCTGATTATATTTATAATAAAAGAAAGTTACGTGAGATTGATCGTAGAATTAGATACTTAACTAAACTTTTTGAGGTTGCATATAAAGTAGAATATAGTCCTGAACAAGATGGAAAAGCTTATTTTGGTGCGTGGGTCGAATTGGAAAATGATGAAAGTGGAACTATCAAATTTCGCATTGTAGGCGATGAAGAAATATATGGTCGTAAAGATTATATTTCACTCCAGTCACCCATAGCAAAGGCTTGTTTAGGCAAGTCTGTAGATGATGAAATTCAAGTACAGACACCAAAAGGAAAAAAAGCCTGGTATATTGTAAAAATTAATTATGTGATTTGAATCAATTAAATATTAACAATGTGTTAAATTTAATATTAAGTGTTATATATTTTTCTATTGTAGGTTTTTATGCATACTAAGATTATTGAGCTTTTTAATAAATATGGATTTGAGTATAGGGAAAGTGCTTCTAATACAAATTTTTTAGCTTTTACATATAAATCAGGTTTTTTTCATAACGCTGAATTAGTTTCACTTAACTATGAGAATAAGGAAATTTTAGATGCAGAAATGGAAAAATCTCTAAAATCATTGGAAGCATTAGGATTTTCAACAAAAAAATCATTTTATAGAAATTTTGAAGAAATTGAAGAAACATTATTTAATGGTTTTTTTAATGTTACAGAATGGAAAGAAAAGATTAAAAATGAATACTCTGAACATACTCAGAAAATTCTAAAAATACTACCTAAAGAAGCAGTAAACTATCAATATATTAATAGCTCATACATTAAAAACAATGTGCTTGGAAGTAACAATAATATTGTTGAGGATATATGTAGTAATTTAAAATCTTCTGGGCCTCTTCTAACTATTGTTGAAGCCCCAGCAGGATTTGGAAAAACTTGCACTTCTTTTGAAATAATTAATGAGCTTGCTAAAAGCAAAAATAAACAAACTCCGATTCCTTTTTTTACTGAATTTTCAAGAGATAGGCAAGCAAGGATCTTCAGTCATATTTTTATTCGTGAAGTCGATAAAACTTTTAGCTCTGTAAATTCTGAAGTAGTAATTGAAGAAGTCAAGTCTGGTAGGATTGTAGTGGTACTTGATGGTTTTGATGAAATTTTGCATGATAATAGCAATCAAACTATGGCTAGCATAGAAAATAATTTTGAAAATGCAGAACCAATGCTTGAAACCATTGGAGAACTATTGGTTAATAATGCAAAAGTAATATTAACATCAAGACGATCTGCAATATTTGATGGTGAAATTTTCAATGATTGGCTGGCAAGATATGACCAAAAATTTAGAATTAATAGATATAAAATTGAAAAACCAGAAATTAAAGATTGGCTAACAATTACAAGATTGGATAGGCTTAGCAATGCGGGTTTAGATGTTTATAAACTTGCAAATCCAGTGTTATTAAGTTATCTAAGATTTGTTTCAGATGAAACTTTTGAAGCACTATGTAACCAACCTTCAAAGATTGTAGAACAGTATTTTACATCTATGCTTGAACGAGAAATGGATCGACAAGAACTTCGAATGAATCCAGAACAACAATCTAAATTTTTAGCATTAATTGCTGAAGATATGTGTGAGTATAACTATACTGCAGATACTAAAGAAAAATTAATTTCTACTATTAAAAATAAAGCTTCAAATATTTTAAATGAAGTAAGAACATTATATTCAGCTAAGGAGCGACCTTCATTAGATAAATTAGCAACTACTTTATCAAACCACGCATTTTTTGATAGAAGTAGTTCCGATGATAATAAAATCGAATTTATAAATGAATTTGTATTTGGAAATTATATTGCTGCTAATATTATAGATTATCAAGGGGATTGGGTCGCTAGTGATGAACGATTTGTAGAACCTGCTGTTCTAGCTTACGTGCCACGAGATAATGATTCTCGATTTTTACTATGGATGAAGTTAGGTCTAATGAAAGATTTTTTAGACTCTTCATCAAGAATGAAATTTGAAAGTTTATTAACAAATACAGTAGATGATGAAGTTTATAACCAATCAGAAATAACTAGTCTAAATATTAAAAATGTATCAATCTTCCCTTCGAACGGTATTAATGGAAGCTTATTTAATGAGTGTATTTTTTATAATTCAAAAATTAATTTCGAAAATTTTAAAGATGTAACTTTTCTAAACTGTAGCTTTTGGGATTGTAACTTGGTAATAGATGAAAATTCAGAATTAAATTTTTTCAACTGTAAATCCAATGATAAATTACCAACAACTTTTGATGACGATGATTATAACTTAGAAACTGATGCATTAATTGGCATACATAATTTAAATGATATCGAAATTTATATCTTGGATAAACTTTGGCCTAATTCTTCTGATGGAATAATTAGATTACATTTCTATGTTGGACAGATATTAAAATCTGAAAAACATGATAAAAAATCTATTTTAAAAGGAATCAAAAGTTTGAAACGGTTAGATTATCTAACAGATGCAAATAATTCAAATTTTGTTGCAATCAATAAAGATAAAATTGGCGAAATTAAGAATATTTTAGGAAAAGTTTAACATGAAATTATCAAATTATAATGGGGTGCTAAACGATATTTTAAATAAAATTTCGGCAAAATTAGATGATATTGGGGTTATGTATCGAATTTTTGGACGAGTTAAAGATAAAAAATCGTTAGAAAAGAAACTAGAAAATGATTCAGAATATGGTAAAAGTAAAAAATTGCAAGATTTGATAGGAATACGTGTAGTTCTTTACTTTACAGATGATATTCCCGTAGCTCATTCAATCACTTCATCTCTTTTTAATGAATTTTCGAATAGTAATAGCATTGACAATCATTCTGAAGATAGATTTAAAGCCTCTAGATATAATATTGTTTATATATTAGATAATGTGATAGTTAATTTATTAAAATCAGATAACCTTTCAGATAAAATTGATAATACATTTGAACTTCAAATTCGGACAATTTTTTCTGAAGGATGGCATGAAATTGACCATGATTTTAGATATAAATGTAAAGATGATTGGGTTGATTCAAATTCTCACTCTAGATTACTTAATGGTTTATTCGCATCATTAGAAAGTAGTGAATGGGCGATGCTACAAATTTTTGATGATTTGTCTCATAAGCACTATAAATCTAATAGAATTTCAGAAATGTTGAGGCATAAACTTCGTCTTAGATTTGCTTCTACCTCTTTAAATAGTGAGCTTATTGAAATTCTAAGAGATGAGCATTTAGCAAAAAAAATTTTTAGAATTGATAGAACAGAATTATTAATAGCAATGTGTAACAAAGATTTTTACTACCCCTTAACCTTAGATAATATATTGTATTTTATTAATTTATTAGTAATTCAAAATAGAGATATTTTAAATATTACTCCTTCAACAATGATTGAGGATTTCCGGTTATCCGAAAAGACCTAAGTTAGAATTGATATGCTAAAATCTTAGCATCAGTTGAGGTACTAGTATTCACATATTATAAAAAATCAATATTAAGTGGTGGACTTGAATAAAGTCCACTTTTATTATCAATCACACCAAATTACCTTACCATTCCTAATCCAAAAATGTGATTTACAACCATTTTTTAGAAACACTGAAGGATGTAGACTAATTCTGTCCTCTGAGTTGATCTGAATATCCCATCTTGGCTTTGCCTCTTTAATTACAGGCAACTCTATTGTATAACCACAGCCACAAGGACATTTTAATCCTACACACCAGAATTCATCATCTTCAGCAGCTACTACAATTGCTCTTAGAGGCATTAGTTTAGGTAGAGAATCTCCGTCTATTAAAACAAATGATCTATAAAGAATTTTATCCAATAATAAATTAAAGTATTTTAAGAAAAATCTTTTCATTTACCACCTCCAAGATTAGGTATACCTAGCAATGGATTTGTCACTCCGTGACCAATGTTTACCTTAGAGATTGGTTCAAATGGAGATTTTCACACCAATTGACCATACTAAAAACATCATTTAGACCAAAGCAGTTTCAACTCAATTGACCAGCCATTTTCATCAATATGAACATAGTAAAATTAAGTAAACATCCACTGAACCCTACTTGAGTTCAAGTGGGGTTCAGTGGATGTTTACGGATCAGGTTCCATAAAGTATTGTAAAATGCCTATCCGCTACAACTTTCTTATCCCGAATTCACGTTATTTAGGCAATAATTTATAGTTTTCTAATTCAAGTCTATTTGGGAGAGTTAGTTTATCTATCGACTGTTTATTATTGTCCACATAAATTGCATTCCCACATTGCGGGCACTCATATACAAGTCTAGAATCTTTTACATTTTTGAGCACTAGCAAACCATCTGAATCACAAAAAGAACAAAGAATATTAACTCTAAGCACGAATAAATATTCAAATATTTCTGATAGTATTCTTGCTATACTTTTCTGATCATTAAAGCTATATCTATTCAAATTTTTAATAAATAAGATAAATTCATCCTTATCAAACTGAAATTTGTAAATAGGATAATCATTCATATCTAAATTACAGTATTCTAATATTTTATAATTAGAGAAAGGATAATTAGAAAACATATCTATATTTTCTAATATCCAATTTCTAATTACTAAGTAAATACACACAGGTTCTACAGACTCTTCATCATTTATTTTATCAAGAAAGTCTTTCCAAATCGCTTTGTTTAAATATTTTGAACTCATCTTCCACCAGCTACAGGATAAACCGTTATTAAATTCCCTTTTAAATCGGTAAATATTTTAATAAATCGTGTTGCCTGACCACCTTGATTTATTGAAGCATTCCCAATAATCTGCCCAGTATCAACTATACGTGTAAATTGACCTCCAGGATATGATACTTAACCTTGGTGAAAAATGTGACCAATATTATGACTAAATTAATAAGTCTTTATTTTTAAAGACCGTATGGCCGCCCAGCAGATAATTTTACAGGGTAAAAGTTAAGTGGAAATAAAAAACTGGACAGGGTGTCCAGCCTAAATTGCTTGTTGTGATGAGTTACGCTTTCTAAATCGTCGGTAACTTCAATTTAACTAAAAATTCACAGAAGAATTCTGAGAAACTAGTATTGTCTTCAAACTCTCCTGATTTCATATAAACTGTTTCGCTAGTCTCAACATTTAATATTTCTACCTCATATAAATTATGATTTTCCCAGCATACAATTTGAGAAACATAACTATTAGAATCTATGCAGAGTTTTGTAAAATACTTCTCCTGCACAGTCACGTCAACATCAAATCCATGCTCTTCTGCTATATGCGACAATTGCATTACCCATTGAGTAAATTGAACCAACATATCCAATCCTCTTTAATTAAGTTTACACATAATTGGACTAATGCAAGATGCTCTAGGCATTTGCGGTACTGGCTCACCTTTTCGAAGAGCAAGTCGTCCCTCCATTGAGCTAGGACCAAGAATCTTGCCCCATCCTTCTGCTGGGTTCGTAATTTTGAGGGAGCTGGATGGGATAGTAAACTCAACGTATGTACTACCTGGCTTTGCTTGGTGCATAAAGGCATTCGCACTTGCAGGAGATGCCACATGTGTCGTACCAGTAACACTTTCTTGCACCATCTTTGTATTTTGCATCGCTTTCAGTTCATTAGTAGACATCCAACGACCAACCCTAGTAGACCATTCCATTTCTGGCAAAACAGTCCGCGTTGCACTGATAACATTACCAGCCTCTCTAACGCCAAGTTGTATGGAATTTTTGGCTAAACTACCAAGCCCCAACGTCCCAAAGTTCAAAGCATCGTTACCAGCCGACCAAGCCATATTGGCATATGGATTACTGAAAGATCCGTCACCATTATAACCATCTTTAAAAGCTCCTTGTAGATTTGGCCAATCAAAACTATTACCAAGCGCCCAATTATATGTTTCATAGAGTAGACCGCCGAAGCCAGTTGTAATATCTAATCCACTCGGATCACTATTCATCACAGGATTATTCCCTGCATAAGCATACGGATTCAAACCACCTTCAAGCCCAATTGGGTCAGGCTCCATATATCTGCCTAACTGTGGGTTATAGAACCGATGATGGTTATAATATAAACCACTTTGCGCATCATAGATCTGCCCAGGAAAACGTAAATTTACCTCCTACCTATTGGCTATGTTGCTCCAAAGGCATCAGGATCCCAGCTCCAAACTATTTGCTTATTTTGCGTATCTATACCTTGTCTTGGTTTACCCTGATTGTCCGTAACCAAATAAGTGATTCGGTTATTCGGGTACACCGCAGCCACAGGACTGCTAGTCTAGAGCCAAATGTATTATGTTAATTTTAAGAATTTTTAACAAAATATGATAATTCATTTTTTTCCATAATATTATTCAAGAACTCCTTAATATTATTCAAATTAACACTAGATAACAGAACTAAATTTTTATCATAGAAGCAATTATTTCCAAAGTAGTTAGCGCTCTCTATACTGTAGATTCTCCGCATATCATAAAAATTAAAAATATAAGAATTTTCAAAAATTGTGACATCAACCTCTAAGCATCCTTTAGCTTCATATTCCCAATCATAATCCTGAAAATCATCAGGTGAATTAATAGTATAGTTTTCCATTAGTTTCATCTCACACATTTAATTTGAGAGCATAAGTTTCTATATTGCTCAGGAGTTAAAAAAGTTCCAGGAGTAGGAAGAATTTCATAATGTTTTGGATCTGCTCCTCTTTGAAAAATTCCTAATCCATTTGGAAGGCTATTCGGATCAACTTTATATGGAACAAATCCCTTAGAAGTTAAACTGGTAGGATTATTAAATAATGAAACTCCTCGTGCATAAGGATCACTTCCATTTTTTACGAAACTATTAGCATCTATTTTAAACTCAGTAGCGCGTGGATTAAAGTGAGGAACATCTACTGCTTTAGCTCCTCTATAAAAATCAATTGCTTTATCAGCAATTTTAGCTCCTTTAGCTTGAGGAGGTTCACCATCTGCTAATCCATCAGCAGTAAGTACAAATCCCCCAGCAACTGCTAAAAAATAAAATACTGGAGCTACCCCACCCGTTACATTACTCATTTCACTATCTGATAGTCTAGACAATGTTGAAGAGCCGTTATTTAATGAATTATTCAAATACCTAATTTGCTGATTTAAAATTGAATTACTTAATGAATTATTGATACCTGTTATCATTGATAACTGACCATCATTCATCATATCTAAGATCAACCCACTCGAATCACTATTCATAACAGGGTTATTCCCTGCATAAGCATACGGATTCAAACCACCTTCAAGCCCAATTGGGTCAGGCTCCATATAACGCCCAAGCTCAGGGTTATAATAACGGTTATGGTTATAGAACCGTTTGCTTTCCTTATCATAATACTGACCTGGGAAACGCAGATTGAATTTTATTGAACCTACTTCTACAGGATCACCTAATCCAAATGCTGTAGAATCCCATGACCACACAACTGTTGATGTACTGCTATCAATCAAACGACGTGGTGTATTCAAATGATCTGTAACAATATAATATATTTTAGTTGCTGCACCTGAACCGTAAATAGCAGCAACAGGCTTATCCCCCAACCAGACATATTCAACAATCACACCACTAGCGTTGTATTCCCCAATCAAATGACTGCTTTCATCATAAACATACTGTACAGCTGTCGCCTGAACACCATGCGTGGGCGAAGTTCTTAAACTACGCTCATTTTTATGGTTATAATTCATGTAGTAATAATCAACAGTTCCATGCTCAATTTTGCGCCTGCCGCCATTGTCATAAGAACCGCCACCATAAGTACCATAGGCTAAATCGCCCATGGGGGTGTAAGTCAGATATTGGGCATTACCATCCTTACTGTAGCTGTTTAGCCTGTTATTATTGTAGGTAGAGTCTGCATTTGTGGCTGGTTGCAGATGATTTCCTGTCGCCCTTAAACTGGTCCGATTGCCATTCCTGTCATAGGTATATGTTATACCATAGACACTGGTTGCACCATTGGTCCGCTTCTCAGTCAGCAGCCGGTTAACATTGTCATATGTAAAAACATCCCTCGTACCATCATGACGGGTCAGGCTGGTAATACGGCCTTCACTATCCCGTCCATAAGCTAAAGAATAATTGATATTACCTGCTGTATTGCTGTTGCTTATAGAACTGATATTTCCGATTGAATCATAATTTATTTTCTGACTGGCATTGCCAGATGCACCCCAAGACAGGCTAGCAAGATCACCGCCACCGTTATAGCTGATCAGGCGGCTGATGACTGTACCGGATACACTGATGCTGGTCACCTGTCCCTTGGATAGGTTAAGTCCATAATTAATTACTCGGCCTGAAGGTAAAGTTGTTGAAGTCAGTTTTCCTGCTGTACTGTAGCTGTAACCTACGGACAATGCCTGCCCAGTATTATAGAAATAATTGAGTTGTGTCTTTTTGGTAATACGGTCATAGCTGTCATAACTGTAACTAGTATCAATATCATAACCTGTACTGGTTGTTACCTTGTCAAGCCGCCCATAACGACTTTGATCATAGGTGTAGCTGTCATTCACCTGATGCTCAGTATCAGTGGAACCGCTGCTAGCCTTGCAGGCAAAATTGGTATAACGACCAATTTCATCAATGTTGTTATAGTCACATTGACGGGTTCCATGCAGACGCCTGGTCAGTTGATCGGCATTATTATAAGTATAGGTTTTTTGACCAAAGTCAGTATTGTTTTCCTGAACCAGCACATTGCCGTTGCGGTAGGTCAAAGGTGCTGACCCTGCATTGAGTGCATCTTTTGCTGAAATCACATTGTCATTGGTATCGTAATCTTTGGTATCCGTATTACCATTGCCGTCAGTATGCGTTTTTATACGGTTGAGCAGATCATATGTCCATTTTTCTGTAATCCCAAGTGTATTGGTTGCCTGAATCAGATTTCCATTGTTATCATAGCCATAGGTGCTCATATACTGACCAGCATCTGTACTTTGCCGTATTCTGTAAGTACGACCCTGAAAATTCAGATCCTGATAAATTGCACTGAAGACATTTCCAGCACTGTCAGTTCTTTTATAACTTTCCTGTGTTCCAATTGGATGATAGGTATATTTCTCAATCGTGTCGTCAGGTAAAACTGACTGTATGCGTCTTCCTGCTACATCATACTGATACGTGACGACTTCACCATCAGGGCTGGTCTGGCTGATCATCTGTTTGAGATCATTATAACCATAAGTGATTGTTTGCCCAGTGACAGTGCCTGATGCACCACCTGCACCTACAGTTTTACTTTTTACAGTACCATCAACATTATAGACTAGTTTTTCTACCATCCCGTTTGGCGAGACAATACGTTCGGGCTGACCAAATGAATTGAAGCCCACATACTGCGTTATTCGGCTAATACCACTTACAACCTTAGAGATATTAGCTACATTACCATACGCATCATAGGCATAAGTGATTTTATCACGTGGCCCATCGACATTGACTAACAGCCCCAGCCCGATAAAGTTTGCTTCATAGTAACTGTAATTAGTCACTTTACTAGTACTGCCAGCTTGTGTTGAACTTTCAGTCTGAGTAATAATTTGCCCACGATTATTTAGTACATTAGTAATTTTCAGGTTAGGTGTTTGTATGGTTTCAGGTGTGGAATAAGGGTTAGGCTGGCCATCAGCCAGTAATCCATAGACGTAGGTTGTCAGACGGCTCAGTGGCGTATCTGCTGCTTCTGTTGTGGATGTAAGACGGTTGCGACTATCATAAGTGTAGACTGTATTACTGGCATTGACATCCCTCACCTGAATAAGACGGCTGCGTGCAGTATCAAAAGTTGCTGAAGTTAATGGCTTTTTATTTGATGTCAGACAAGGATAGCCTGTATTCGTTAACGTAATACTTTTGTCAGAGTTGATAGTAGTCTGCACAATGGTGGTCGCCCCACTGACCCCATCCAGTGCAAAGTTTAGATTGATACTTTTAGAAATATCATCATATACCGTAGTATTGTCCGCTACTGTTCCATTATCAGGTGTAAATGACCTTAATGTTGTCTGAGCTGTAGAATAAGTATTTCCACTGCCTAAAACATAATTTTGAGTTACATCCCACAGACGTACAATTTGAGAAAGTGAATTTTTAACCTGTTTTAAAACAGGATAATAATAACTACTGTCAGCTGTTCTACCTTTACTTGCAACATAAGCTTTCATGGCTCCCAGTTCGGTTAATGCGTTCACATAGGTCGTTTGTCCTGCTGCTGTCGAATTACTTTCAATCAGAGCATAAACTTTCGCTGTTATACCTGTACTGGGAGTTTTTACATCATATGACTCGTATTTAAACTCAGCAACCTGAGTTACTTCCTGTCCTGCATCAGCATAGCTGACCTTAGTCACTAGGCGGGATTCATCAATTGTCTGCCCACTACCAATATTAGGGTCATCAAAGGTATGCTCAATCATTAATTTATTATTAAAATTATCAGTAACCTGTGTCAGATTCATTAAGCCATCATATTGCATATCTAGGCTGCGTCCCTGAGATTCAATACGTGCGACACGGTATAAATCTAATGAAACTGTTGATGTAGTCTCCAGATATGGAGCAGTATTGGATCGACTCCCACTAAGTCCCGACGGCCAAGAGCCTGTGGTTGTGCTCATATTTCCAAATCTATCAATATATAAATTTAGATTATTAAAAGATGATGTTGCTGGGGCTGTTCTATAATTATCACTTGAAATGGTATACTTAACTCCATTCTTTGTAATAACCAAATTTCCATTTATACGATTTAATTCATACTCACCTAAATCAGTATTCCAAGAAAGTTGATTTATTGAATAACGATTCATATCACGGATTGCATCTGCGGAATATAATCTAGAGAACCCTCCTTTTTCTTCTTTAAAAACAGTATCAATTGTTTCACCTGGTAATCTAGCAATAATTAATTTTGCAGACAATTCTGTTGTTATTGGATTTGATGTTTTTAGAATAAAATAGTTTGTATTAATTGGATTTATTGTTGTTGAATAACTTGTGTATTGCGTTGTTTTTGTATCAATATTTTGAATAATAATTGATGATTGGTAATTATCGCTCCAACCGCTTGTTGTGTTTTCTGGTTGAGCAAAGGTTTGAGCTGCTGATAAATTTAAGCGCAGAGGGGCTTTATAATTCAGTGAGTAGGCTAACTTACTGGAAATTAACGGTTGTTGATAAGCAACATCTCCACTCATCAGATCATAACCAGCCGTACAGGACTGAATACCCGGTGAGTTGGCTGCTGCATAATTTTGTGCAACCACATCGGGTGCCGCATGGATTAATTGAGACATTGATAAAAAATAAGCAATAAAAAGAATCGCACCACTACGAAAATTAAAATTAATCATTTTATTAGCCTTATTATTTGGATGTATCTGGCATAGTCGAAATGTTATGTGATTTACCATCTGCAACCACAGGCATATTTGAAACAGGGGCTTTTTCTAAGGCAGCCTCGTTCATCAACCGAGCCTGATTTTTCCCGAAATCTTCGTTATATCCAGCAGCAACATTACTATTCGTTGCCTGTTCTGTCTTACAACCTGTTATAAAAATACAGCAACAAAATATAGCTGTTTTTAAACCTGAGAGATTTTTTATCATCGATATACTTCCTTATTTTTAATAATATTGTTGATTAATTTCAATACTTTGCTAGTTTTGCACAATCTTGTATATTTAATCCAAATTTTATCGATAACTATAATTCATTTTCTAGTTATTAACAATCTACGGGATTTTTTCTCTTCATATACATCTCCGCCTTCAATATCCCAATCTTTGATCGTTTTTATTTTTCAAAGGTTGTATTTTTCCATTTGTTGTTTTTGTCCATCCATTCAAAATGTTATTAAGTCTAATTTTTTGAAGCTTATTCAAGTGATGAAGTAATAAAAATATCAGTTATGTAATTTGATTTGTTTTAATCATAAAAATCTCTGATTTTATTAAATGCTCTAATTGCATCATAAGCATTATGCTGAGAGTATTTTATCGGTTTCATCATTGTAATCTTTTTATATATTTCATAATCTTCTTTATGAGTAAAATTAAGTTCATTTTTTTGTTCCAATGATGTAAAAAAATTTAAAATAAATTCAAATACAAGAGTTTGAGTAAATCTTAATTCAGTACTTCGTTGTAATTTTTTTATATATTTTTCAGCAAAATTCAATATCAAATACCTTCTTGAATAGTTTTGGTCAATTGCTTCTGAATAAAGTAAAAAAGTCACCATAAGTACATCAAGTGGATGACCTTCTTCAATTTCATTTAGCAATTTTTGGGTTGTTGGAGCACGTTTAAGAATTGAGCCTCCAATTTCTTCTATATATAAAACTTTACCCATAATACAAGGTGATGTGTGCTGCATAAAGCGTTGGGTTCAAATCTTTCTTCGTTTTTCCAAGAACCTTTGCAATTTCTGACGCTTTTAAAGGCCCTTTATCCTTTAAAACTGTTAAAATGTTTTTTAATAATTCATTCATAATCAAGACTAAACTTAGAGAGTTTTAACAGAGCTATTAGGATAAAGTCACTTTCACTGGTGAGATTTATTCTACATCATGAAGAGATTAACTTTTACAAATGTAATTGGAAATTAGACTCAAAATCTAATTATGCAGCTTACCCCCCACTATCAAAAATATTTTGTTGCTAACTTTTCCAATTCTTTTGCATGTCTGGCCTGCCAACCATTTTTAATTGCCCAAAATTTAACATCTTCAGGTTCTACTTGATGTCCTTCATTTTTCAATTTTAGGAATATACGCTTGGCAAATTCTTTATCAGATGGATGTACTAGCCCTGTAGATAAGTTTATTACTTTGGTTAAACGGCTTAAAGCCTCTTCAACATCTTGCGTAAAAGTCAGAGGTTTAATTATCCAAGAAGAATTCCCCCAGATAACTGGATTCCAACATGCTAACCATTTTTTCCCTTCCTCTTCATGCCAAGGCAAATATACGATTGCTTGAACTGTTCTTAGAGCATCAATAATGGACATATCTTCCTCTGATAAGTAAGTAGCCAGTAAAGTGCCAAAATTTTTATGCGAAGAAAGATTACGAGGAATTTCTAGATTCATTGATATTCCATGCCCTAAATCTACAACTCCTCCTTTACACAATAACTTAGAAATTCGATCGCCAAAGAACTCTCCAATTATAGTGTCAGGAAAACCACCTTTGGCAGGTACAACTAAAGTGATTTGGCCAATACCATTTGAATGTGAAAATTTTATTGCCTCAGCCAATGCCATCTTAAAAGCATCAACATTTGGACCATGATTTTCAATTAAAAACCTTTGAATGTTCACATTATATCTCTTTTATTTCATTAAATATTTTCATCGTACACAACCTGTCCTTGATACTTAAAATTGTTAAAAGTTAGTAGAACATTATTGTATGCACATGAAGCCCATTAGTAGAATATTCAAACTTGACTCAGCTTGTAGTTTATGGCGATTCTTTCATAGCATGAAATAATAGTATAATTAATATGTTATTGGGTCTATGAGTTTAGGGTGATACTTTATTACTAGATCTGCACTGATTGAAGAAAAATGTGAACTGTAAAGGTGAAACTTTATTTTTTTCAAATAGATGAATTAATATAAATCAACGAAATAAGGCTGGAACAAGATGAAACTTTATAAAGTGCTTTCACACAAGAGCTTTTAATTAATGCGCTTCATTATCATCTAAAATGATCCAAATAGAACCATCTTCTGCCAAAAGCTCTTTTAATAATTGTAAACGTAGATACATCATTGACAGCCATTGAGTATATTTAAACTTGTTATCATAGTGTTCGAAAGCAGATTGCGTGTGTATGGTGGGTCAATAAAGATACACTTCACTTGTCCGCTATAAAGGGGCAAAAGTGCTTTGAGAGCCTGTAAATTATCCCCTTGAATAATAAGATTATCTTTGCTTGCTTCTCATCACCATAAGATTTTTCGAATTTTAAAAGATGATATGGAACTTGGGTCGCTGTTTCTTCAGCTTGGTTTCGGTTCACCCAATCAAGTAAAGGCATAACATAACTGAATATAAGATAAAAATTGACTTAATCTTATCAAAAATGCCTCAATCAATGGGCAATTGAGGCAATATTTTTCAAATATTTTCTTCGTCGTTTTGCATCCCAACAGATTCAACCCATAATGCTAAAATTTCATCAGGGGTAAACTTATGCCATTTTTCACAATTTCTAATGATAGTTGAACTAATAAATACCTCAACCTCAGAATATGTCCAATTCTCTAAAAGCGGTTTGGGATACTTAGGTTTCTCATTTCTCATTTGTAAAAAATCAATAGCTAATGAAATTTTCGTCGCAAAAATAGTATCTTTATGAAAAATATTACAATTTTTAGAATGCTCAATTTCATATAAGCGAGATGCCGCCATTTTTGCTTGATAATCTAGTACGCTATATATTTCATTTAAATTATATTTTTTCAACATTCTTATTAAATCAATTTCAAGTGCATTATTTTTTTTAATCGGTATACTTTTCATTTCACAAATATAATCGAGCAAAATATATATTTCTTCTAAGCGCTTACAGGTTATAAATTTTTCAATTTCAATACAATCGTCAATTGAAAGTTTAGCTTTTATTATTTCTAGATAAAGCTCTTCAATCCAACTCTCTAAATCTTCAAATTTTTCAGGAATTACAACTTTTATTTTACTTTTAAAATTCAATCGTAGATAGTTGTTTATTTCCTGTTTCATTACTTCACTAATATATTGTCCATACTTAAGTATCAAATTACGTAATTCAGCTTGGTTTTCTAAAAATTCATCATTTTGACTTGTTTTGAAGAGATAACCTTTTTTTAAAAAACAATCTAATGAATTTCCGCTTCCACATACATCAATATTATTAAAGTGCTCTAATACGTGAGATGAGATCACTCCATTTTTTTCAATTTTTGTTTTAGTAAGGAGGACAAATAAAAATATTTTTTCTAAATATTTAAGCTCTTCAATTGGTGAAATGACTTCTGAAATTGTTTGTGAAGTATTAAACTCTCTAAATGTATTTAGAATTTTTTTTGTACGTCTATCAGCAATTAATGAACGACAGTTATGACAAATTAATTTATCAGAAAAACTATTCCATTTATAATAATTAATATCTTTACGCTTATAGGCTTTAAATTCTTTAAAGCACTTTTTACAACTCATTAATTCACTAAATTTTAAAAATCCACTATTTCTAACAATACGTTCTAATGTCTCTGGCGATTTAATACCGTATTTACGTAATAGGCTAGCAAGACTGTAAGTAAATTTTTGACTTTCGAAATTTTTGAAAGACCAATAATCTTTCAACATTTCAACATTTCAATATTTCAATATTTCAATATTTCAATATTTCAATATTTCAATATTAAAATCTTCATAAGTTACATTCGTCACAAGTTCATAATCTTTATTCACCATTTAACAAAACTCCTTACGTACAATTTTAAAAATACTAACTCAATTAATTTAAAATATTTTAGAAAATAGTATATATACTTATTATGTATACTAGGTATAAGTTAATAATTTATATTGATTAAATACAATATAGTATAAAAAATGAGGTTATTAAAAATAATCAGCATTTTCCGAGCGATCACCTAAACTTGCAGCCCAATTTACTTTTTTAGTGATTTCAGGACGCTCAACACGCCATAGTTGTTGTAACTCAGCAACTAAAAGATCATGTCCTGCACGGGTAATTAAATTTGATTTCATCTTTCAAAACCACTCACAATCTACAACAACTTATCTTATTTATGTACTTAAGATTATCTAGAGTCTTGCTCGAATATACTAGTCATTTTTATTGCGAGTCTAATATTAAAATATCAAAATAATAATTTGAAAACAGGATTTTTTTTCAAACGAACAGGTCATATTGCTGTTTATTTATTCAACTTAAACTCAGAAAAACACAGTAAAAAAAATGCGCTATTTAAGTTTTATTGCAGACTCATTGGGTACATTTTTTTACAATTTAAGCTTATATAATTTACCCATGAATTTACTGAAAATCTTAAAAAAAATTATCGTTTAAAATCAATATATTGAATATTTAAAACTGTTTGTTTTTTAATCGAAATTTGACAAGCTAAAAAAACGCCTATAATATGCGCACATGTTTTATTAGCTTAGTTATATTTTTTTGTAGTTTTTCTGCAAAAGCTTTCAATCCCATATGTCATTTTTTGAATGACGTTCATGACTTGCCCACCCTTATTGAATTTACCAACTGTAAAAGGTTTTAGGCTTTTTTTGCTTTGACTTTTTTGGGCAATAAATTACTTGTAGCGGAGACAACATGCACAGTAGTTCAACCTCTGGGTCGAGGCTTAGCCTTAACTCATTTTTTCGTGCTCTTCCAATCAAAACTTTAGTTTTATCCACCGCGTTAATTCCTTTCAGTATTAATGCGAGCAAGACCAATCAGTACAATGCTGTAGTTAATTCAAGTAAATTGACTGTAGTCGCGGTTTCCAATCCAAGCGTCGTGTTTAAGGATGGAAAATTTAAGCATGGCTTCGGCTATGATTTAGCGCATAACTATGCACAAAGTTTAAATGTGAAGTTAGATTTTCAAACAGTTTCAGACAATGCCACTGCACTGAAAATGGTTGCACAAGGTAAAGCCAATTTTGCAATCACCACTGCAAATATGCAAACCATTGAAGCTAAACAATTGACTTCTTTTTCTGCCAGTTGTGGTGACTTTAATAGCTTGAAAAAGAATGGTTTAAATACCGAACTAAATTGGGTATTTAAACAAGCTGAAGATCCATTAACAGCGACAGCAAGTGGTTTTGTTTGTCAAAGTAAGCAAAATGGCGCAACACAGCAACTTGCTTCGTTTTATAACCGAAATGTTGTAAAAGAAGATGATTGGAATGTGATCCAGCGTGATTTAAGCAATCGCTTACCTATTTATAAAGCTAGTTTTCAACGTTCAGCTCAACAGTATGATCTAGATTGGCATTTGCTTGCAGCAATCGCTTATCAAGAATCATATCTCAAACCTGACTCTGTTTCTCCCACAGGTGTTCGTGGTTTGATGATGTTGACCAATGGTACGGCTAAAGAAATGGGTGTACGCAATCGTAATGATCCTGCACAAAGCATTCAGGGTGGCGCAAAATATTTTGATATGATGCTGAGTCGTTATTCTTATATTTCTAACCCTGATCGTCGTTGGTACGCGCTCGTGGCTTATAATATGGGACCTGGTGCGGTTGAAAATATTCAAAAGCGTATCAAAGCTCAAGGTAAAGATCCAAACGACTGGATGAATCTTTATAATTATTTGACACGTAATCAAGCGCAAAATGGTCGTTATAAGCAAGCTGTGCAATATGTAACGCGTATTCGCGCGTATTTAGAGCATATTAAAACCACGCCACGTCTTTTAGAGATCTAATCGAGATCCTAAGAAAAAAAGCGTGCCGTAATTGCATAAAAAAAGCTTACCTAATATAGGTAAGCTTTTTTATTTTCAATCAAGATTAAGCAGTTTGCTCA
Source organism: Acinetobacter piscicola (assembly GCF_002233755.1). Lineage (GTDB taxonomy): Bacteria > Pseudomonadota > Gammaproteobacteria > Pseudomonadales > Moraxellaceae > Acinetobacter > Acinetobacter piscicola. Next base: position 173,427 of record NZ_KZ268704.1, read on the forward strand.
AGTACACGTTTGAAAAGATCTTTTTGTTCTTGGCTTGGTCGAGCTGTTTGTAACGCCATCAATTGTGACATATCGCCTTGAACTTTGATTTTACCTGTCATGAATGCTTGCATCGCAGCAGCCATATCAAACTCAAGGAATACTTTACGAAGCGTTTCAGCATCCATGTTTAATGTCGTTTTAGCATTTGCAGAAGTGCCTTTAAGGATTTTTCCGCCATCTAAAGCAAGTTCAGTATTGCCATCAGCATCAGCAACAACAAGGTTGATTGCTAAATTTGAAAGTGCAGGTGGTAAATTTAAATCACCAGCTTCAGCAGTCAATTTTTCTACATTTGCAAACCAATCATCAGTTAAGAAAGCAGGCATGTTCATTCCTCAAATTATTTATTCATTTATAGTGTTGTCTATCCCAACAACATCATAGTGAAGCAGTTTTGCTCGCCCATTGTTATAGCATGATAATTTCCATTTGGGCTAAAGTTTTTTGTACGGGCTGTTCAACTTTTGTCGGATTTTTGACTTTACATAAAAAAAAGGCACTCAAATCAAGATGAATGCCTTTTTTTATTGTATTGTGACTAGAAATCAATCAGCTGCAAAACTTAAATTTACGACATCAAGTCGCTTTTTCATGTCTTCAGTATCACACTTCATATCGAACTCACGTTCCTCATCCAATTTTTCAAAATCAAATAAGTCACGGTCTGCCAACTGAGATGGTGAGACATTTTGTAACGCACCGAAAATGCTGTGTAAGCGTTTAGGATATTGTTTATCCCAATCACGTAACATGTCGTTCAAAATTGCACGTTGTAGATTTTCCTGAGAACCACACAAATTACATGGGATAATTGGAAATTGTCGAATTTCCGCATATTTAATGATGTCTTTCTCTTCTACATAGGCAAGCGGACGAATCAGAATATTCTTTTTATCCGATGACAAAAGTTTGGGGGGCATTGCCTTTAAACTACCGCCATGGAACAGATTTAAGAAGAAAGTTGCCAGAATGTCATCGCGATGGTGTCCTAATGCAACTTTAGTCGCACCAATTTCTTGTGCAAAGCCATATAGAGAACCACGACGTAGACGAGAACAGACTGCGCAGTATGTTTTGCCTTCAGGTGTTAAACGTTTGGTAATGCTGTAGGTATCTTTTTCCAAAATATAATAAGGAATATTATTTTCCTCTAAATATTTTGGCAAAACATCTTCAGGAAAACCTGGCTGTTTCTGATCAAGATTAACAGCCACTACATCAAAATTAATCGGTGCAATTCGTTTAAATTGCAGCAAAATGTCTAACAAAGTATAGCTATCTTTCCCACCAGAAACACAGACCATGACCTTGTCGCCTTCTTCGATCATTTTAAAGTCACGAATTGCATGACCGACCTGACGACGAAGCTTTTTCAATAGACGATAGTAAGCCGAACTTGTAGGAAGTTCTGGTTTGAAATTAAATCCTTGTTCGGACTCAACTGGCGAGTACATAGACGCGATTTACCAAAAAAAAATTCTGCGCAATTTTAGCTGATTTGTTGCTGAATCGCATCTAAAGAATTTTTATTTTTACATTAATATTTTTGTTCGTCATATTCCTGTCTTATTCACATATCTAAAATAGACGGTTCAGTTCATTTTTTAACCGAGGTGCTTATGATTTGGACTTTTCCACAGTTTTCCACAAATCCTGTGGATAAAAGTGTGGATTGTTTGGGGCTTGACAAAGTATTGATACCGAAGAATGGGCGTTTTCTTTAAATTGATCATTTTTTAACCACATTATTTTTCATATATTTTACAATGACTTATTATAGTCAATAGTTATGTTTTAAAAAAAATATAAAATAATTTTTGATTAATATGCCAACAAATAAGACTTGATTTTTTTTATTTGTATTGTTAAAAAACAAATCGTGGTTTTTCTTATTGAATAACTTTGCTAAACTCCAAAAGGAAATTGGGGAAAATTTTAATTACTAAAAATGAAAAAATTATTTACGGGTTCATTGGTATCAATTTTAGGGTGTATGAGCGTGGCCTCATTTACATCGCAAAGCTTTGCTGGGCAAATTTATTTCTATAAAGATAAAAACGGCACAACTTTACTTACCAACCGTAAAAATTCAGATAGCTCCCTACAAAAAGTTAAAGTGACTTATTACAAAGACAGTAATATTCATAGTTATAGCAATTGGGGTAGTTCAGAATCTTCTGTTTTACCAAGTTATAGCAAAAGCAAAAACTCTTTTGACAGTATTATTCGCCAAGCAGCGCAAACACATGGTGTTTCTGAAGGTTTAATTAAAGCAGTGATGCATACCGAATCTGGCTTTAACTCAAACGCACGCTCCCCTGTTGGTGCACAAGGCTTAATGCAACTCATGCCTGCCACAGCACGTCGTTTTAATGTTTCCAACTCTTATGACCCACAACAAAATATTTTTGGTGGTGCTAAATACCTGAGTTGGTTAATGAAGCGTTTTAATGGCAATACAAATTTAGCATTGGCTGCATATAATGCAGGTGAAGGCAATGTTGATAAATATGGTGGCATTCCTCCTTTTCGTGAAACGCAAGATTATGTCAGACGTGTGACTAGTCGCTATAACAACCTTTATTCTGGTGGTTTAGGTACCGCTAGCTATAGTTCAGGCAATAACACAAATTCAGGACAAGTCATTGCCCAATCAAATAATGATATAAGCAATAATTCAAATAACAATACGTCTCAAAATTTATCAAATAACACACCTACAACCACCCCAGTAAAATACAGTTCTAGACAAATTATTGTTGCATCTGATGGTACTTTTACGGATGCACCATCTGGATCTTCTTACTCCACAGCCAATGCCAGTGCGACAGCACATATTAGTTTTGGAAATTAGCTGATTATTTAAGTTTTATAAATGAATAGCTTAAATTTTTGCTTATTTCTCCTGTGGAGATAATTCATCTTATTTTTAAAATATTTTCTTTGTTTTTATAGAGATCGTGCTCATATATTAAAATTATTTCGTTTTTAGATGATATAGATTTTTTCAATTATTCTTGAATTTTCATGATCGAAACCTCATATTCCTTACATGGTTTATAATCAATAAATCAAATTATTTTATAGTTATAAGAGGATTTTCTCGATGATGCGGATTGGTTTGTTTTTGCTAACCAACCTCGCGGTACTGGTTGTAGCTGGTCTTATCCTATCTTTATTAGGTGTTGGCAGTTATCACGGCGCTGGCGGTCTCAACTTAGGCAACTTGTTGGTATTCTGTTTAGTCTTTGGTATGGCAGGCTCATTCGTCTCGCTTTTCCTTTCTAAATGGATGGCTTTAAAAACCACGGGTACTGAATTAATTGATCCAAATGCTCCTCGTAATCAAGCTGAATCTTGGTTATTACAAGAGGTTGCACAACTTTCACAACGCGCTGGTATTAAAATGCCAGATGTTGGTATCTTCCCGTCTTATCAATCGAATGCTTTTGCCACGGGTTGGAACAAAAATAATGCGCTTGTCTCTGTTTCAACAGGCTTGTTAGAGCGTATGAATCAAGATGAGCTACGTGCTGTATTGGCCCACGAGATTGGTCACGTTGCCAATGGCGATATGGTCACCTTATCGTTGATTCAAGGTGTCGTGAACGCCTTTGTGATGTTCTTTGCTCGTATTGCGGGTGATTTCATTGATCGTAATATCTTTGGTCGTCAAGATGGTGAAGCACCAGGTATCGCTTATTTTGCAATTACCATGGTCTTAGACATCGTCTTTGGTATCTTGGCTTCAGCGATTGTATTGTGGTTCTCTCGCCACCGTGAATATCGTGCCGATGAAGCAGGTGCACAATTGGCAGGTAAAGAAGCCATGATCTCTGCGTTATTACGTTTACAGGCAGAATCTGAAATGCCTGACCAAATGCCAAAAGAGATGAAAGCTTTTGCAATCGCAGAAGGTAAAGAACAAGGCTTTAGTTTAGCTGCACTATTTCACACGCATCCAAGTATCGAACAGCGTGTTGCCGCTTTACGTCAGCTTAATCTACCTTAATTGATATGACAAATACTGAATGAATAAATGAATGAAGCCTCCAATTGGAGGCTTCATTTTTATGTCTATGTATGATCAATTTTTAATTTTCGAAATGGATAATAAGATTTTAGAAGTTTAAACTCTGATACCAATCCCACAGCATATTCACCCCAAACCAAAGCGCAAAACCGATCAATACCAATACAATAGCACCCAAAATATCGGGTATATGAATCCAAAGCCAAGCAACAACAGGGTTACGCCAAAATGCAGATTGTTGTTGTTTCTGCTCTAATTTTTCATGCAAGAAGGGATGAACCACATGATCATCACTATGAATTTGATATTCTTCACGAATATGATCATGCACAACGTCTAAAGCCCGTCGACTTGGGCGAATAAAAATATCAAAAACAGTTCCAACCACAGGAATAAAACCGACTACAGCATCGACAGCTGCGAGTTTAATGACCCCATTTAGTTTAGTTTGTGGCACACCAATTTGTTTAGCTTTATAGACTGCATAACATGTCAGTACAAAACCAGCAGCATCACCTGCAATAGGAATCGTACTCAATGCCGCATCTGCACCTACTCCTTGCTTAGTGAATGGAATGCGCACCACAGAATCCATCATATTGGCAAATTTAGCCAAATCACGCTCTAATTTAATGACTTCTTGAGTCGATAATTTTTTTTCTGAACTCATCGATTGATCTATCTTCTAACATCACGCTGTATTGAAAACATCATAGCCAATAAATTCAGCATGTTGTGTATGCTTTTAATATTAAATCTCTTACAAAAGTCAAAATGATTAGGGTCTGTTGACAATTCGTCTATGTTTGCGACTACGAGTATTTTTTAGGCAATACTAGGCGTGAAATACGAAATTTAGTCATTCTAAATGATGAGAAACACTGTTTCGCAAGGCAACAACGTAGCGTTAAAAAACACTCTAGTCCCCGCTGCGCCTTGTGCTAAGAACAAAGCAGTGCTTTGTTCTTGCTNCGAGTATTTTTTAGGCAATACTAGGCGTGAAATACGAAATTTAGTCATTCTAAATGATGAGAAACACTGTTTCGCAAGGCAACAACGTAGCGTTAAAAAACACTCTAGTCCCCGCTGCGCCTTGTGCTAAGAACAAAGCAGTGCTTTGTTCTTGCTCAGGTTGTGGCCAAAATTATATTATGGTTTGTACTCATAACATCGATGCAATAAATCAAATCTTAGGTTTAAAAATATTTTTAACACTCATCTCAAAATCAGATAAGCCACCATAGATAATGATGGCTTAGCTTGAATCATTCATTTTTATATCACTGATTCTTTCTCTTGGACTATTTTAGATTTGAACAATGAGCGAATCAGAACATACATAAATGGAATAAAAATCAGCACTAAAATTGTTCCGAAAATGACACCACCCAGTACACTTACTCCTATTTCTTGGCGGCTTGCTGCCCCTGCACCCAATGCAAAAACCAACGGAATCACACCTGCACCAAAGGCCAATGAGGTCATTAAAATAGGACGTAAACGTAGCCCTGCCCCTTCTAATGCAGCAGCAACTGCGGTTTGACCTTTTTCTTGGGCAATTGCAGCAAATTCCACGATCAAAATGGCGTTCTTACATGAGAGACCAATAGTAGTCAGCAGTGCAATTTGGAAGTAAATATCATTTGGGAAACCCATTAATTTACTGAAAATGATATTCCCACCGACGCCCAAAGGAATGGCTGCAATGACCGCTGTCGGAATTGACCAGCTTTCATATAAAGCAGCTAGACATAAGAAGATAAATCCAATTGAAATTAAATAAAGCCATAAAGCTTGACTGCTTGATTTCTGCTCTTCGAAAGATAAGCCACTCCATGCCACATCGATTCCATCATGTTGTGCAATCAGTTTTTCAACATCACGCATAGCCACACCAGAACTGGTATTCTTTGTTGCATCTGCTTCCATTTCCAACGCGGTATAACCTTGGAAACGATTGACCACATCAGGCCCACCTTCCCAATTGATCGTTGCAAAATTACTAAATGGGATCATTTGATTTTGTGCATTGCGTACTGTCCAATGCTGTAAATCTTCAGGCTTTGAACGGAATGCAGCATCGCCTTGTACCATCACGCGTTTAATTCGCCCACGATCAATAAAGTCATTGATATATGAACCACCCCAAGCAGTAGAGAGCGTGTTATTAATTTCTGATTGAGATAGACCATTCGCCAATGCGAGTTTTTGGTCAACATTGACTTTTAACTTGGCTTTATCAGGATTCGATTGCTTATCCAAATTCTCAAAAGTAGTCACTGTCGCAGCTTCATTTTTAAGTAATTCAAATTGTTGATCTAAGTACTTTCGACCTTGACCATTAATATCTCGAATCCAAAACTCTAAGCTATTGCTATTCCCTAAGCCATTCACTGAAGAAGGCATCATTACGGTAATATTGGCATTTTTATTATTTTTAAAATACTTCATTGCACGTTCACGGATGGCTTGAGCCGAATTGGCACTCCCTGCACGTTCATCCCAATGTTTTAGTGCAATAAAGCCTGTTCCTAAGTTCTGCCCTGTCCCAGAGAAGTTACGACCATAACGGATGAGTACAATATTGACATTCTGTTTTTCTTTTTCTAGGAAATATTGACGAATTTCTTCCCCAACAATTTGGCTCTTGGAGATGGGTGCACCCTCAGTAAGGCGGAATTGTACACTCAACATGCCTTGATCTTCACTCGGGATAAAACTTGTCGGCAACACTCGATAAATCAGTGCAAAAATACTGATTAACCCAATAAAAATAACCAAAACCACCCATTTTAACCGCAAGGTTTTTGCAACAATTTTTAAATATATTTGTCTTAAATGCTCTAATTTCTGATTAAACTTATTTGCCCAACGCATGGTTTTTTGATTAGGTTTAAGAATAATTGCACATAAAGCGGGAGTTAAAACCAATGCAACCATTAACGACAAAGCCATTGCTGCAACTAAGGTAATCGAAAACTGACGATAAATAACTCCTGTTGACCCTGTAAAGAATGCCATAGGGATAAAAACGGCAGTAAGGACTACAGTGATTCCAATCAAAGCACCTGTCATTTCTTGCATCGATTCAATTGAAGCTTGTTTAGCACTTAAGCCACGCTCATGCATCAACCGCTCAACATTCTCTACAACCACAATTGCATCATCAACCAGTAAGCCAATCGCAAGCACGAGTGCAAATAAGGTTAATGTATTAATGCTCATGCCCAATCCAAACAGTACTGCAAATGTACCTAAAATCACAACTGGAACGGTAATGGTTGGAATTAAAGTTGCGCGCCAGCTTTGCAAGAAAACAAACATGACAATAACGACAAGGATAATGGCTTCAAATAAGGTTTTTATTACCTCTTTAATCGATTCTTGAACAAAAGGCGTATTATCACGTGGATAAACGATTTTATAACCTTGTGGTAATTTTTCTGTAATTTGTGCCAATTCAGCCTTAATTAAAGCAGAAGTCGCTAAGGCATTTGCACCTGAAGATAATGAAATTCCGATACCTGAAGATGGAAAACCATTAATCGTATTAAAGGATTGATAATTCTCAGCACCTAATTCAACCCGTGCAACATCTTTTAAATAAACATAACCACCATTGGTACTGGATTTGACAATAATATTTTGAAATTCTTCAACTGTTTTTAAGCGTGAACCTGCTGTAACTTTAGCATTTAAATATTGATCGGAAACTACAGGTAAATCACCTATACCACCAGCAGCAACTTGTGTATTTTGTGCTTCAATCGCAGCACGAATATCACTCGGCATCAATTGATATTGACGTAATAAATTCGGATTCAACCAAATTCGCATTGCATATTGTGAACCAAAAACGTCCACCTCCCCGACACCATCAATACGGGAAAGTTCTTGTTCTATATGATCTGAAAGATAATCTCCCAGTTCAATATTATTACTTTTACCCGTTTCATCGTATAAACCAACCACCATGAATGTGTCACCAAGTGATTTATACACATTCACCCCTTGGCGTTGTACATCTTCTGGTAAACGGCTAATTACACCATTAATGCTATTTTGTACTTGAACTTGTGCTGTATCCGGGTCTGTTCCATTCTCAAAACTGATATTGATACGTGCACGCCCAGAAGAATCACTACTCGAACTAAAATAGAGTAAATTGTCTATCCCTTTGATTTGTTGTTCTAAAACTTGGGTCACACTTTCTTCAACAGTTTCAGCATCTGCACCTGTATATGTTGCTGAAACGGTGATTCTGGGTGGTGCAATATCGGGATAACGCTCTACTGGTAAATGAATAAGGGAGAAAATACCTAAAGCCATAACAATAATGGCAAGCACACAAGCAAAAATAGGACGTTGAATAAAAAATTTTGAAAGCATCAGATTAAATTCTGTAGCAGATGAATATTATAAATCTCGTAAAGACAATGAAATTTGCTTTACATGGATATTCTGTGAGTTGACCGAAAAACTCAAGAACAAATAACAGAAAACTGAACTTTATTATTAAATATGAAGAAACTATGAAGAACGATCCGAAATTAAAAACATAATGATGAATAATTTCATCATTTTTTCATATCAGTGTCATCACATTGTCAATTTAACATCTCAAACTCATTCAACTCTCACGCCATAATTTGAGCAGAACATGATTAAAAGAACCTTAATGATGACCAGTATCGTCGCACTTTTAAGCGCTTGCAATGACGATAATGATGATTCAACAACAACGTCAAAACCTGAATATAAAGAACCTAAAATTATTATTGTAGGTCATCGTGGTGCCAGTGCATTGCGTCCTGAACATACTTTAGAATCGTATCAAAAAGCGATTGATGATGGTGCAGACTTTATTGAACCAGATTTGGTTTCAACCAAAGACGGTGTATTGGTCGCACGTCATGAAAATGAAATTGGGGGTACAACCAATATCAGTGAATTGGCGCAATTTGCAGATCGTAAAAAAACCAAAATCATCGATGGTACTTCACTGACAGGATGGTTTACCGAAGATTTAACATTGAATGAATTGAACCTAATCAAAGCACGTGAACGTATTCCAAAACTTCGCCCTGAAAATACTCAATACAATGATCAATTCAATATTCCCACACTTGAACAAATTATTGAACTGGCAGAAAAAAATTATAAAAAAACGGGTAAAATTATTGGCTTATATATCGAAACCAAGCACCCAACTTATTTTCAAAAAAATAATTTAGGATTAGAAGATCCATTGTTAAAAACACTGTCTAAATATCAATATACACGCGACATTGCACCGATTTATTTACAGTCATTTGAAGTTAGTAATCTCAAATATATGAAAGATCAACTGACGTTGCACAAGAGCTTAAAGAATGCCAAAATCATTCAGCTCTATGATGATAAAACGGTTAGCCCTGCAGATTATGTTGCTCAAGGTATTAAAACAACCTACGGCGAAATGGCAACAGCTCAAGGTTTAACAGCAGTTGCAAAGTATGCCAATGGTGTAGGTCCATGGAAACCTTATATTTTTAATGAGGCCTTTACAGCACCATCTACATTCGTTAAGGATGCTCACGCTGTTGGGTTAAAAGTTCATCCTTATACTTTCCGTCCTGAAAATAACTTTCTTGCAGCTAATCTTAAATGTAGCAGTGCTGAAATAGACGCAGCAAAACGTTGTGAAACAGGCGCAACCAAAGAATATGAAATGTACTTTAAAGCTGGTGTTGATGGTTTATTTACAGATGATCCTGGTCTAGGTCGCAAAGCACTTGATGCTTATTGGAAAGCCAATCCTAGTGCGCGATAAATATCGATCCCTACTTGTACTTGCCACAGAACATAAGTAAGCGCATTAATTAGGCAAGTGGTTCAATCACTTGTCTAATTTTTCCAGAAAATTGATGTATTTTGCCTAAAATTAATACCTATTTAAGTTTAAAATAATACACTTTCTAAAAATTTAGCTTCTTTGATTTATGAGTGATTATTCTCCCTTTAAAGGTTCAACAGGTTTAAAACGTATTGTCAATGCCACAGGTTATTCTCTTGCTGGCTTTAAGGCAGCCTTTCAAAATGAAGCCGCTTTTCGTCAAGTTATTCTGTTAAATGTGATTTTAATTCCAATCACTTTTTTCTTAGATTTGAGTGCTGTTGAACAAGCTTTGATGATTGGCGTGTGTTTATTGGCAATTATCGTTGAATTGTTTAATTCTGCCATTGAGGCTGTCGTTGATCGTATTTCTTTAGAACGTCATCCGCTTTCTAAAAATGCCAAAGATATGGGTAGTGCTGCTCAATTTGTGACTTTAACAATTATTACTGTCACTTGGGCACTGATTTTAATTCGTTAAGTACGATATTCATTTAGAAATTGATTGAAAATCCAAACTAGAATTTATTCATAACATATTGATTTGCGAAGCGTATTTCACCTTCGCAAATCCTTCCATTAAAATAATCTACAACTTAGTATTTAAACTTCACATTAAAACGAACCATCATTGGATCGCCCCAATTCACCAATTGCGCATTTGGTGTTGTTCCTGCTAAGTATTCTCGATCAAATAAATTTTTAATGCTTAAACCTGCACCCCATTTTTCCGTTTCATACCCTGCATTCACATCAAATAAAGCATAGCTTGGCAAATCAATATAATCCGTACTACGTTGCGCAGTGCGTGAACCTTGATAACGAATTCCTGCACCAATATTCCAACCCAATTTATCAGGGCTAAAATAATATTGAGTTGATAGTGTCGCTGCAGTTTTAGGGACATGATTGGTGCGTTTACCAATTTCACTGGCAGTTAAACTTTCGGTGATTTTTGCTGTTGGAATATAGCTATAGGTTGTCGAAATGTTCCATTGATCTGTAAGTGCAGCGGCCATTTCGGCTTCAAAGCCTTTAGTCACTTGTTCACCTGTTTGGATAGAGAAATTTCCAGAAGCATCTGCCTCAGTAACGTTTTTACGCGTTAAATCATAATAAGCAATATAACCTTGCAAACGTTGATCAAAGGCTTGCAGCTTCACTCCAACTTCTGTTTGTTTGCCTTCCTCAGGGTCAAGTAATAAGCCATTTTCACCTGAATCTGTTACTGGCATAAAAGACGTTGAATAACTGATATAAGGTGCAAACATATCATTCATGCGATACATCACTGAAGCGCTGCCTGTAAAAGCATTGTCTGAATTTTTGGTGGTTGCATCTTTTAGCACATTATCAATTTCAACTTGTGTCCAATCATGGCGCCCAGATAGCCCAATAATCCAATCATCGTCAATTTTAATCGTGTTACGTAAATATAAACCTGTGTATTGGCTATAAGTTATTTCTTCAGAGGGTGTACCTCTTTTTTTAATAATGATGTTGCGATAGCTTGGATGATTGGCCTCAAAATCATTAATCGTATCTGTACGACGATAATAATCACTACGCTCACGCATCATGTCTACACCAACCATCACATCATAGTTGATATGCCCAAAATTGAAATTACGCTGTAAATTATTATCCAAGGTATAATTCACATCTTGCTTATCTTGATTGTTAATGGCTCGCTTAATTGTAGGAAGTACATTTCGACCAGATGCGAGAATCGAATCACCTAATGTCTCAGTTTTAGTTACTGCAAAGTTTTGTTTAAACGTCCAATCATTATCAAAATAATGAGCATAATTGGCCCCTAAGCGATACACATCAACATCATAACCATAGTCAGCATCACCAAAGAATAAGCCATGACTATAGTTTTTATATGTTGAACTATTTCCATGAGGAATACCCTGCTGACGAAGATATTCACGGCGTTGATAGCTGGCGATTACAGATAAATCGTCTTTTTCACCTAAATCAAAATTATAAGATGGTGCAATATAAAAGTTTTTAAAATATACATAATCAGTTGGATCATCCTGATCAGACACTCGCCCGACGACACGGAATGCGCCTTTTTCTGTGTTGTTTGGTGCATAGTTAAGATCAAAAGTTCCCTCTTTTAAACCATAACTCCCGTAACTTAAGCTGCCTTTAGAAGCGGTTTCAGCTTGCGGGCGTTTTGTGGTTAAGTTGACTAAGCCCCCTGGTAGCGCTAAGCCAAAACCGACTGATGTTGGGCCTTTGACGACTTCAATTGATTCTAAACCTGAAATATCTTCTGCTCTTAAAACATTATCTGATGCTTGTACGCGTAAACCGTCAATATAGGTTTGTGAACTCGAAATTTGCCCACGAATAATAAAATCATCCCAGCCACGACGTCCATATTGCCCTGAAGTTACACCTGCAACACCTTCAAGTGCTTCTGCTACAGTTTTTGCTTGTTTTTGTTCGATCTGCTGATTGGTGATCACACTAATCGATTGCGCAGTTTCAAATAATGATGCATCTGAACGAAGTACTGCACTTGCTGTTTTAGCTACATAAGGCTGTTGTTCTTTTTCCGCTTGCACTGTAATTGAAGGAAGTACCGACGTTGAGATTTGCCCTGCCTTTATATTTAGTTCTGTTTCTGCATAAGTGGTCGATGCCAAAATAACCAGAACTGAAAATGTTAAATAAGATCTGTTGAATTGCATTTGACACACCATTGAAGAAAGTGATGTAAAGTATAATCATTTGCATTTAAATGTATAGGTGTGGCTTTAGAATAATTTATAAAAAGTATCTTAACTTTAGAAATTTTAAACAAATTTTATTCATAAAATATGAATATTTATAACTGAATACGATCAAAATCATATGATATTTTTACTTGAAAAAAATACAATACATTATCAAATGCAAACAGGCTCATATTGAATGAACCTGTTATTTTAAATTTTTAAATTCTTATTGATTCACTTTAATCGGAATGCAAAGCTCCTCATCTTTGGCAAATACAACCGATGTTAAAATCGGAACTGCAAGAATAATGGGAACTGTGAAAATCCAAAGCACAACTGTTAATTCACTCGGAAATAAGGAGTGAATACCAATAGCAGCCAATATCAAAACTGAAAAAAGAATACTCGCAAAACGAATAACAAATTTGAGTGGCATAATTTTGCTCCCATAGCATTATAATCTTTGTCTTTTGAGTATATACCCAATATTTTGTTTTGGTTATATACTCATTGTGATTAATTTACTTATTATTTCCCACCAAAAACGTAGGAAACTCCAACTCTTCCGCCCACTTCGCCACCACCGGCAACACCAAATGCACCACTAAATGATGTACGACCATCTTCAAGCACACTTGTTATGCCTAGAGCACCAGCTGATTGCCCTTCATAATGCCCCATACCACCAAATACAGCAAATTGGCCTGGCTTCATATTCGGTACAGCCTGTTGAGCCGCAAGTGAGATCGCTACTCCACGATACGCATTCGTTTCAATATCATCAAAGCGTCGATTTAAATCTGCAGTGTAAGATCGAAATTGCCCCATATTGACTGCGTCATTATTTGCAACACCGTTGGCAACATTAGAGACGACTTTATTTCCTGCATCTACACCCTGTGCAGAGAGCCTTACATCACCAACAGATACCTCGCCTGCTTTTACGGTTGTGGATATAGATGATTTCGTTTCTTTACCTGATGCATCTTTTTGGACAATATCTTGGCTCAATAACACTCCAGACACATGATCTACTCGAGTTTCTGTTACAGACTTTACCGAACCATCTTTAGCTGTTGAAGTCGCATTACGATTTGAAGTATCTGATTCTAAGATTCCAAATTTATCAACAACTCTCGTATTGGCATTCGCTACTGATGTATTGATACCCTCCGAACTAAGAATATTCTCTGAACCGTATACTTTCTCAGTAAAACTTTGATCCGTACGATTCTCAACATCTGAACCTCGAATAATATTTTGTGCCGTAATTTTACCATCTACTGTTATGGTTTTTTTAGCTTCAGCATATTGACTATTTCTTGTTGAAGAAACAGCTTGCGAAGCTAATAACCCCATATCAGTATTGTTTACTGTCTCATTCGAAATACTTGATGTTGTATATGTAGAACCTGATTGATCTTTATTGGTTACTTTAGTGTCAGTATTGAACTCAGATATAATTTGCTCTGATATTTTTTGATCCGCTTGATAGACCAAATTTTCTAACTTCGTAGTTCCCTTTGTTTCTGTGGTTGACGCATCTAGAACATTTTTATGTGTATAAGAAGATTCATTTAGCGATGAACTTGATAAAGCATTTTTGCCTTTTTGGTAATCCACAGCAGTTGTTTTGTTGCTTGATGTTGTTTCAATCGTACCTTTTACGACTGATTCGCCATTTTCATTAAAATCATAAATTTTATTATTCGTACTCACTTCCACTGTCGTGGCTGCATCACGATATTTATCACTTTGATTATGATTGTATAAAGTGACATCATTTGTACTTTTTAATTCTGAGCGAGCAACATAACCATCTACGAAGGTATCTTGATTGGTTTGCTGATTTTGTTCAGACTTTTTATATGCTATAGCACCAGACTGATAAATTTGTTCAGCTACATTTTTACTCTTCGTATTTTGATTAACAACATCTAAATCTGTTGTTTTTAATACTTGAGTGCTTTTCACTTCTCCCCCACGCTCATCGTATGCTAAGACACCGTTTCGCATTGACAGATCAGTACCATTTTCATCAACACCATAATAAGGTGTAGTCAAAGTCGATTTCTGACTGCTGAGCACATCTTGAGTAGAGGAAGTATGAGTTGTTCGATCTAAAATATTTTTCCCTTGTGCATATTGCACAATGTCTAAACCATTTGATTGATTATCATGGCTTAATACTTTTCCATTCGCATCTGTACTTTTTTGGTTTGATGAAACCTGACTTGAATAGTTCCATACTTTTTCTTGCCCAGTTTGGTATTGCTGTAATAAAACCTTAGCTGCGGTATCAGATGTATTAATGGTTTTAATAACAACTTGACCTTGCTCATCTAGAACTAAATTACTCGACATATTTTGAGTGTCGTAAGTTTGTTGAATTTCACGATCTAGTGCATTTTTTCCTGCAGAATATAATTTAATGGTTTTATTCTTATCCGATTTATTGGATCCGTAAATAACCTGACCATCTTTTGATGTTTCAGATTCATCTACATGATCCTGCTCGGTTAAATGATAAGCCAGCTCTTGCCCATAATTAACTTGTTCAGATTTATGATTTGAGTTTTTTGCTTTAAAAACAGTATCGACTTGAATGCTTTTATTTTCTGATGCATTTTCTAAAGTCACTTCACTTCGAATGTCTTTCCCTTCTAAATCAGTCCCAAGAACCACATAATGGCGCTGCTTACCATTTTCATCAATCCAGCTTCGAACATCACTCTCCGTCACATCTTGCCCTGAATTTAAAAAAATAGGCTGATTAGGATCTAAATAGCCGCCTGACAATGAGCTATAATTACCAATGGTTTTATTAATACTACCCGCTTTAATATTCTGTTGATTTGCTCCAGATGTATTTTCAGCACTTACAGTCTTGCTTATTAACTGCTGCAGATCAACACTTGATTGCTGACTTATAGCTCGATCAACTTCAATATTTTCCTGCATGCTCTTTTTATATTCTGCTGAGCCATTTGCTGCTGTTACTACATGCCCGACAAACCCATCAGCATAGTTTTTAACTTCATTATATGTCGCTAATTTGGTTCTTTTTTGAGTAGCGGTATCCGAATAACGGCTATTTGTACCATTATTAATGATTTCATAATCCTGCCCTTGTTTATCACCAGAGGCATGATGTGTTGCTTGATAATTTGCCTGATATAATTCTTCAGAAGATTTATTTTCAATGGTAAATTCACTAATAGGTTGATTATTGGTTAACACCAACTCACCATTTATATTCTTTTGCAATTGACGATTTGCGTTATGTCGAAGAGTTTTAGAACTTTCTTCTGTACCTATGGGTTGCGCACCATCTTGGTATTTAACATATGTTGTATCCGTAGAAGTATTATTTATTGCATTAAATTCATCCCATACTGAAGTTCTATTTACTTCATTCAGGTTTGACGACTTTCTACTTTCCTTGATTAAAGATGAATCATCGTAAACAATATTATGACTTGAATCTGAATTTTTTCTATTCGTAACTGTAGATTCTTTTTCTAAATATCTTTTATCAGAACTCACTTGAATTGCTACAAATTGTCCTTGACCATCAGTTGCATAATCTACATCTGTACTGTTTCCACTTGATGAACGTTCTTGATTGGTTAAAACCTTATTTGGGTCACGGCTAATAATTTTACCATCTTGGTTAGTCGTAGATTTATATGTCGCATTTTTAGATTGAGATTGGTTAGCTCCACCTTCGGCAATATAAACATGAGCACTACTTTCTATAACGGGTTGCCCATTGGCATCGCGTTTTTGAACACTATTAAAATTTGATTGCTGGTACTGCGATTCATTCAGCGTATCTAATGCAACGTTATTTAAGTATTTTGTATTTGATTGACGACTATAATAGGTACTACTTCTCGCATCTTTAACTTTTGTTAAATCATCCGCAGTAAAATCAAATGATGAATCATTTAAACGACGTTCTGAATTTGCAATCTCGTTACCACTTGCATCTAATCCGACCTGAGTATTGGCTTTACGTGTAACCGTACCTGTGCTGCTAAAGTTACTATTAATATTATCATAATGTGAAATTTCATTTTCACCCACTTGGCTTGATGAATAATATCTATTTCCATATAAATCTGCCCGACGTGTTTCATCATAACTATATTGTTGATAATTTTGCCCAGAACTAGACGTTTGACTTCCTTTTATTTTTGTCCCTGTAGATAAAATAGTATTTGAATTTAAACTATCGTTTTGATAATTCTGATCGTACATATTAAAATTGGGGTTAAATTGATAACTATTTGTTCCACTGGTTTGTTGATAATTATTTCCTAAGTTTTGATCATAGGCAGTTTGATAAGTAAGGTCTGCAGCTGCATAACCTGTTATTGAAGATAATGCTAATACGAGTGTAGTTTGTTTTAACTTCATCAATATAATTCCCAAAGTTTTATCGATTATTAAATTTTTTGTTTTGTGCCTTTTAAATATAGAAATGACACACTTACTGAATAGTATAAAATACTAGTTTTATTATGTAATTTAATCAATGAATTTCGTTATTTCTTTTCTAAGAATAAATTTTTAAAGTTCAAGAAATTTAAATATTGATAAAAAAATCCCTGCTAAAAAGCAGGGATTTTTATGAAGCGGAGCTTAGAATGAATTACATCATTCCGCCCATACCACCCATGCCGCCCATATCTGGCATAGCCGCTTTATCTTCTGGGATGTCAGTAATCATACATTCTGTAGTCAACATTAAACCTGCTACAGATGCAGCATGCTCAAGTGCAGAACGTGTTACTTTTGCAGGATCAAGAATACCCATTTCCAACATGTCGCCATACTGAGAAGTCGCAGCGTTATAACCGAAGTTACCTTCACCATTTTTCACAGCATTAATCACAACTGATGGCTCATCGCCAGCATTTGAAACGATTTGACGTAAAGGCGCTTCAATCGCACGACGTAAAATGTTAATACCAACATTCTGGTCATCATTCGCACCAGTAATACCATCAAGCACAGATGCAGCACGTACCAGTGCAACACCACCACCCGCTACAACACCTTCTTCAACCGCAGCACGTGTTGCATGAAGTGCATCGTCAACACGGTCTTTCTTCTCTTTCATTTCAACTTCAGTCGCTGCACCAATTTTGATAACAGCCACACCGCCTGCTAGTTTAGCAACACGCTCTTGAAGTTTTTCTTTGTCATATTCAGACGTAGATTCTTCAATTTGTGCACGGATTTGAGTTACACGTTCAGCAATTTGTGCTGCGTTACCCGCACCATCAACAATCACAGTGTTTTCTTTAGAAACCGTTACTTTATGTGCAGTACCCAAATCTTGAAGAGAAGCTTGCTCTAAGCTCATACCTACTTCTTCAGAAATAACTGTAGCACCAGTTAAAATTGCGATGTCTTGTAACATTGCTTTACGACGATCACCAAAACCAGGTGCTTTAACAGCACATACTTTGATAATACCGCGCATGTTGTTTACAACAAGTGTTGCCAAAGCTTCGCCTTCAACATCTTCAGCGATAATAAGTAGTGGTTTACCTGTTTTAGCAACAGCTTCAAGAACTGCAATCAATTCACGGATATTGCTAATTTTTTTATCAACAAGAAGAATGAATGGGTTTTCAAGTTCAGCTGTCAATGTTTCTGGTTTGTTTGCAAAATACGGGCTGATATAACCACGGTCAAACTGCATACCCTCAACAACGTCAAGTGCATCTTCAAAGCCTGAACCTTCTTCAACGGTAATCACGCCTTCTTTACCAACACGTTCCATTGCTTGCGCAATCAACTTACCTACAGTCTCATCAGAGTTTGCAGAGATCGAACCTACTTGTTCAATTGCTTTCGTATCAGAAGCTGGTTTTGCAGTCGCTTTGATGTTTTCAACAACAGCACGTACAGCAAGATCAATACCACGTTTCAAGTCCATTGGGTTCATACCCGCTGTAACTGATTTGATACCTTCATTCAAAATTGCTTGAGCAAGCACAGTCGCAGTCGTTGTACCATCACCTGCGATGTCATTGGTTTTTGAAGAAACTTCACGAACCAATTGCGCGCCCATATTCTCAAATTTATCTTTAAGAGAAATTTCTTTAGCAACAGTTACACCATCTTTAGTGATGTGTGGTGCACCAAAAGAACGGTCGATTACAACGTTACGACCTTTAGGGCCTAAAGTTACTTTTACAGCATCTGCAAGTGTGTTTACACCAGCAATCATTTTCGAACGCGCTGAATCACCGAATTTTACGTCTTTAGCTGACATGCTAAACTCCAATATTCTTAAACTTTGACTGATTTGATTTTAAAATAGATTCTACTTTTTCATCTTTACTTTGTTTTCTTTAATGTGGAAAATCAAAGCCATTTAAAAGTATGAAAAAGTAATTCAGGTTTAAATTAACCTTCTAGAACCGCTAAAATATCAGACTCTTTCATCACAAGAAGTTCTTCACCATTAACTTTAACTTTTGTACCCGCATATGCGCCGAACAATACGTTATCGCCAACTTTTACATCTAATGCACGAACACCATTGTCAGTGATTTTACCGTTACCTACAGCAAGGACTTCACCTTGAGCGGGTTGTTCAGCAGCAGAAGTGCTTAGAATCAAACCACCTGCAGTTTTAGTTTCCTTTTCTACGCGACGAACCACAACGTTATCATGTAAAGGACGAATGTTGCTCATTTCAAACTCCATAGGCATTTCAAAATGCCATTGATTACTAGATGAGGATGACTTCTTATTCCTAGGCCATCGACAAAATATTTGTATGTCACTTTTGTGGGGATGGAAATATAGGCTTCAAGGGGAAAGCTTAAAAATATTTTGAAAATTTGTATTTTTTTTACTCATTCAATTCAAAACTCAGAATATATTGAAATTCATTGTTCTGATTTTGCAATAAATTCTTGCACATGCTCATCAAAAAAATAATGTTCAAACCGACCATCGTTATGAATCACATTAAAACTATTTGGAATATTTTTATGCAACCTTTTAGAAACAGCAGTCCCTGCATGCACTTCATAAACTGCATGATTTAAGTTTAAAGTAAATTCTTGATTTAAATCATAAACATCAACAAGGTGTAAATGTCCATGTAACAAAGCATAGAGCTGATGCTGCCCCCATTCTTTTATGGCAAATTTCCCCAATGCAGGACAATCTTTTAAATGATGATCTTCATTGGAAATGTAAAAAGGTTGGTGACTGACAATGATTTTTAGTTGATCAGCTGGTGCAGCTGATAATAGCTGATTCACTTTTTGGATTTGCGCTAAAGAAATATGACCACGAGTATGGTAACGACGCCGAATGGTATTCATTCCAATCAAATAGAAATGTTCAGTTTGCAAAGTGCTTTCTAGACTACCAAAAAAAAGTTGATATAAACCAAAAGGTTGAAAAACACGCTTCCATATATGATACAGCGGAATATCATGATTTCCGGGAACCACAAAATAAGGTATTTTCAAGCTATCTAAGAATTGGCGACAAGCTAAAAACTCTTTAAATTTAGCACGTTGAGTAAGATCCCCACTCACTACAACGATTTCAGGTTGCCGTTCTGTGCAAAACTTTTGTATGGCTTTGATACAATCTTGACGTTCCGTTCCAAAGTGTAGATCAGACAGATGCAACAACATACGGCACCATAATATTTAAAGCATTTTTTTCTACATGAAGTTTTAAAGGCGTATTCATAGACACAATTTCACCATCGACAGCAACGGTTAGTTTAGGCTTTTTTGAATAAACAATAACGCTTTGTGCACCAAAACTATACACATCGGAAGCTTGGTCTAATTGCCCTCGTATCGTTTGAACAAGGGTTTTAAATAAAGTCAGTTTATCTCCTTTCGCAATCACCACTCCTGCGATTTCTCCAAGTTCTGCACATTTGGCAATCTTGAGCTTCATTTCTTTTAGCTGTAGTTGATTATTACCAAAAAATACTAATGGCGTTTTGACAGGGTATTTTTGACCATCGACCTCAACTTCCAGTTTTAATTCCTTACGATCACGTACCAATACATCCAACCCCGAAGTGTATGCATTTAAAGGGAAGCGTCCAAATTTACGATTATATTCTTCTCTTTTTTTAATGAATAAAGGATAAAGTCCTAAGCTGGCATTATTTAAATAAATTTGATCATTAATGCATGCAACATGCGAAGCACGTGGTGTCCCTGTTGCTATGACTTCTGCTGCTTCAAGCAGATCTAACGGAATATTTAAAACTCTCGCAACATAATTAAACGTCCCCAATGGCAAAATACCCATAGGAATTTTTTGATGTAACATTTGTGAGGCAACAGCATTTAAAGTACCGTCCCCTCCTGCTGCGACGATCACACCTTTATGATCATAACGCTGATGTCGTTCAAACACTTTTTTCATTAAAGTTTGAATATTTACTTCTGATCCAATATCAAAAACCTGTATTTCAAACCCATAGGCAGACCAAATGGTCATGAGTTGTTCATAGCCGTCTTCTTTATTATTCGCATGAAAACCTGATTTTTCATTATAAATCATTGAAAGTGGTTTTAGATCTTTACGCATAGGCTTGATTATTTTGAAGTATTCTTGTTAATTTCGCTTATTTTACAAACAAATAGTAGCACCTTTATGTAAAATTTAAATCATGAGCATTTATTTAATCAATAATAAAACACAAGAACGATACAAAATTAACTTATTGTATAATATTATTATTTATAATTAAAATATCACATATAATAAATCTAAATAACTTAATATTAGCTACTTTTAAGTGTCTTTATTGATCTTAATCAATAATTTAGTAAAAATATTACATTTGGTATCTTTTACGCCTTTAGTCTTATTTTTTTCATGAATATATGCTTTAATACAGCCACTTTTTTTCATACTTAAATCTGAATGTTGTATCACTACATTTAGATTATTATTTGTACATAAAATTGTACACATTTAAGATAGGCCTCACCATGACCCAAGTGAACGCACCAGAATTCGTTCGTCATCCCAAGCTCATTGCATGGGTTGAAGAAATTGCTAAATTAACTAAACCTGCAAAAATTGAATGGTGTGACGGAAGCGACGAAGAAAATCAACGTTATATTGATTTGATGATCGCTAACGGCACTATGCAAGCTTTGAACCAAGAAAAACATCCTGGTTCTTATTTAGCGAATTCTGACCCGTCTGACGTAGCTCGTGTTGAAGGTCGCACATACATCTGTTCAGAAAAACAAGAAGATGCTGGTGCGACGAATAACTGGGAAGCACCTGCAGAAATGCGCGTGCGTCTTGATGGTTTATTTGATGGCGCAATGGAAGGTCGTACAATGTATGTTGTACCTTTCTCAATGGGGCCTTTAGGTTCTCACATTGCTCACATCGGTATCGAACTTACTGACTCTCCTTATGTAGCAGTTAGCATGTCTAAAATGGCTCGCATGGGTAAAGCTGTTTATGACGTTCTTGGTACAGATGGCGAATACATCCCTTGCGTACATACAGTTGGCGCGCCGCTTGCTGAAGGCGAAAAAGACGTTGCATGGCCTTGCAACCCTGAAAAATATATCGTGCATTATCCTGAAACTCGTGAGATCTGGTCTTATGGTTCAGGATACGGCGGTAACGCATTATTGGGTAAAAAATGCCTTGCTTTACGTATTGCATCATCTATGGGTCGTCAACAAGGCTGGTTAGCTGAACATATGTTGATCCTTGGCGTGACCAATCCACAAGGCGAGAAACACTACATTGCAGCGGCATTCCCATCTGCATGTGGTAAAACCAACTTCGCAATGTTGATTCCACCTGCAGGTTATGAAGGTTGGAAAATTGAAACTGTAGGTGACGATATTGCTTGGATCAAACCAGGTGAAGATGGTCGCTTATACGCAATCAACCCTGAAGCTGGTTTCTTCGGTGTTGCACCAGGTACTAACATCAAAACCAATCCAAACTGTATGGCTACACTTCATAAAGATGTGATCTATACAAACGTTGCCGTAACTGATAATGGCGAAGTTTGGTGGGAAGGTCTTTCTAAAGAAGCACCAGCTAACCTAACAAACTGGAAAGGTCAACCACACACTGGCGAAGAAAAAGCGGCACATCCAAATGCTCGTTTCACCGTTGCTGCTGGTCAATGCCCTTCTATCGATGCTGACTGGGAAAATCCAGCAGGCGTACCGATTTCTGCATTCATTTTCGGTGGTCGTCGCGCAGATACAGTACCTTTAATCTCAGAAGCATTTGACTGGGTTGATGGCGTGTATAAAGCTGCAACCATGGGTTCTGAAACTACTGCTGCTGCTGTTGGTCAACAAGGTGTTGTACGTCGTGACCCATTTGCGATGCTTCCATTTGCTGGCTATAACATGGCTGACTATTTCTCTCATTGGTTAGAACTTGGTGAAGAAGTTGCTGCTAAAGCGAAAGCTGCTGGCAACAAACTTCCTGGTATCTACAATGTGAACTGGTTCCGTCGTGATGCTGAAGGTAATTTCGTATGGCCTGGTTTCGGACAAAACATGCGTGTTCTTGAGTGGATCATTGACCGTTGTGAAGGTCGTGCAACTGCAATCGACACACCAATTGGTCGCGTACCAACTTACGAACAGTTGAACTGGACTGGTTCTGACTTTACTAAAGCGCAATTTGACCTTGTAACTGCACAAGACAAAGCGCAATGGATAAAAGAACTTGAAAGCCACACTGAGTTGTTTGATAAGCTTGGTGAACGCTTACCAGCTGCGCTTAAAACACGCCAAAACGAGCTTTTAGAAGCTGTTCAGAAGTCTGCTTAAAACATAATTAACATAGAAAAAAGACCGCACATGCGGTCTTTTTTCAAAATATCTTAAAAAATTTAATAATTTTTATAACTTTTAACGAACTTTACAACGAAGCACAACAAAGGGGTAATCCATGCTAAAAACACTAACACTCACTACGACTGTTTGCCTACTCAGCCTATCAAGTATTGCTATGGCGAATACTGAAACAGCAGAACAACAACCTGCTTTGCATATCTGTGCAATTAAAGGCACACCTGATTCTAGCCAATTCAAGATCATGAAACGCGTTAAAGTAGCGAAAGGTACTTATGGTAGCGTAGAGGAACTTTATCCGCGCTTTGCAGAACGCACCCATCAAGTTGGTGGTAATGTAGTCATTAACTACAATGCTAGCCAAAGATTCGGTTTCTGGCCTTGGCGTATTGTACGCCCAGTAGTTTGGGGTACTGCTGTAAAATGGAATACACCTGTAAACTGCCAACAACTTGGCGGAATCGAAATCTAAACAAAAAAAGCCGCGTAAGCGGCTTTTTTATATACTGCGTTCTAGAATAAAGTGAAATAACATTCGAAGTTATCAAACAAACGCCAATCCCCCAACACAGCAACTACAGGCATTTTTTGAAATACAATAAGAGCTATATTGCTCTCAATCTTTTATTTTGCACAAAAAAAGAGACCATGCGGTGAGCATGGTCTATAAAAATGGTGGCTATGACGAGACTTGAACTTGTGACCCCCGCATTATGAGTGCGGTGCTCTAACCAACTGAGCTACATAGCCTTAAACTGTGTGCGCATTATCTAAAGTTCTGCATGCTTCGTCAAGCATTCAAACTCGCCACTGATCACACTTTAAACAATTGATAATTAAATGTTTAAAATTAATACATATTTATCTATTTTATAAAACAAAATAAATAAAAAGAGCGTTGAATTTGTAAAAAATGAACAATAAATTTTAGAAATATACAGGTAACAATTTCCAAAATTAAAAACAAAGATTAACTTAATTCAGCTGAATTAAAGAAAAAATAGAGAGTGACTTACCACTCTCTATTTGCAACAAGCTCTTCTATTTCAATTTCGAAATAACCTTGATTTTGAACCACCATCATCATCGCTTCTGCAATGTAGTCAGCAGCCGTATCATCCAGTGAAGAGTCTAAGTCTTCAAACTGTGGCTTCATTTCATTAATCTCAACCACAGTTAAATTAGCCAAAGAATAAATTTCAGTATCACTAAAACTGTTCTTAGAAACCTTTTTAGCGAACTTTTCTATCAATTGCTTCACTTCAGCAACAAGAATGTCAGGATAATATTCATCATCGAACATTGGGAGGAGTAGATCGTTAAACATAGCAACCTAAAATACAGCATATCAATCAACACGCTTATATAACATAAACAATACAATTCACCAAGTTGATAAATCATTAAATTGATTGGATTTACAAATCATATTTACCTGTTCAGCTTATCTGCAATAAAAAAACAAACCAAATCAATAAAATGGAAGCAAATCAAAATTAGCTAACTGTTGATTGATATTTTAATAGCTACTTATTTATTCTAAAAAAATTGGCACTTTTCTTGATAAAAATGCCAATTACCACTTTAAGCCACCTTGTTGATTTGCAGCGCTTTAGTTTGATCACCACTTAGACTTTTCGCCTTTTTAACCAAATCAATAAACTCCGCTTTTAAACCATAAGGATCAGATTGCTTTCCAGCTTGCGCTAAATTGAGAATGTCATTCCATCCCATTGACGCATTATATTGACCACCTCTTAATTGTTGCCCGTATGCAGCAACAGCGATCGCAAATTTAGTATCCACATTTGCTTGGCTCAATGGTCTACTCGCCACTGCAATCGGTTGAGTCATTAAAATACTCTTAGATTGGTTAGGTAATTTATAGCGAATATTTAAAAATGCATACTCAGAATTTTTCCCTGATTTAGTTTTGTTTTGAGCATATCTTGAATCGTTTAACCAGCCCTTTTGCCCCACTGGAATAATTTCATACAATGCCGTAACTGTATGCCCTGCTCCAATATCACCCGCATCGACCTTATCATTATTAAAATCCTCCTCATTCAATAGTCGATTTTCATAACCGATCAGACGGTACTCTTTCACAGTTTTAGGATTAAATTCCACTTGAAGTTTTACGTCTTGCACAACTGTTGCCAAAGTTGATGATAATTGACGATCTAAAACTTTTTTTGCTTCATTTTCATTGTCGATATAACTGTAATTTCCATTTCCAGCATCAGCCAATTGCTCCATCAGTTGCTCATCATAATTTCCTGAGCCAAAGCCTAGCGTAGAAAATGAGACACCTGTTTTACGCTTTTGCTCAACCATTGTTTTCAATGCATCAAAATCTGTAACACCGACATTAAAATCACCATCTGTCGTGATCAAAATACGATTTATCCCCCTCTTAATATAAGCTTTTTCTGCGGCTTGATAAGCCATGTCAATCGCATGTGCACCAGCTGTGCCACCTCCTGCAACCAAATCATCAATCGCGTTAAGAATCTTCTGCTTTTGTTCCCCACTGGTCGGCGCTAAGACCATTTTGTCACCATCTGAATAGGTAATTAACGTGACTTTATCTTGAGGGCGTAATTGCTGAGTGAGTATTGTTAATGTCTTTTTGACCAGTGGTAATTTATTAGGCTCATCCATGCTACCGGAAACATCAACAAGGAAAACCAAATTGGCTGGTGCTAAATTTTTCTGATCAATATCCTTGGCCTTAATGCCAATTTTGATCACTTTGGCATTCGGTTGCCATGGAGAATCAACTGTTTCTGTACTCACAGCAAAAGGATGAGCACCACTTACTTGTGGATATTGATAATCAAAATAGTTAATCATCTCCTCCACACGTACAGCATCTGCAGGTGGTAGCATTTTCTCACTCAGCAAAAAACGTCGGACATTGGTATAACTTCCTGTATCAACATCGGCACTAAAAGTAGATACAGGTTGCTGAGCTACACTTTTCACAGTATTCGTTTCAATTTTTTGATAATTCTCAGTATTTCCCTCAGTTCCATAAGCAGGACTTTGTTCCGCAGCAGCATCTGTAACCTGTTGGCTGGAATTACCCATCGGAGCGTGCATATCACTTGCAGCTTCTTGGGCCTTTTTACTGCAAGCAGTCATCATCACAGCACATAATGATATTGCCAGTATTTTTTGATTGAATTTCATCACTCATTCCTCAAATTATTTTAAGTGTTATTGTTATATCGATATAAGCTAATTGTTATATTATAACGTTTATTATTTTTCACAATTGTATTTTCAAAATGGTTGACATGATTTTGTTTATTTTCAGTAAGTTTAAAAGTTATTCTCAATGCTAGAATTCTCTTGAATAGCTCTAGCACTCATTATCGAACTTATTTCATAACTAAATTCCATACTTAACAATATATCAATAAAAATCAATACATTAAATATGAATTATCTGTTTAAATAATAGATAGATACAGTTGAATAAGCTGGAAAACTGATAAATCTACTTCCCATCTTACAAAACAGTTAGCTTTATCACAGCTTCCTTGCCGAATTTTATTTACATGTCGCATATAAAACTTTACATGCTGATGCGAACCCTGCCAAAATATTTAACTCATTGACTAAATTGCAGCCTGCATCGCCTGCCATACTTTTATTGCATCGGACATTGCTTTTATATCATGTACACGCACCATACAAGCCCCCTGCTGAATACTCAATAAATGCGCTGCAACACTTCCTACAGCACGATTCTGCGCATCTGCACCACCTAGAGCCTCTCCAATAAAACGCTTACGTGAGAGTGCCGAAAGGATTGGGTAACCCATCTGATTAAGTTTATAAAACTCATTAAGAAGTTTTAAATTTTGCTGTGCATTTTTAGCAAAACCAAAACCCGGATCAATCATAATATTTTCAGGTTTAACACCTGCTTGTAGTGCATCATCCACACGCTGTTGAAGCTCTGTAATAACATTCTGAGTTACATCTTGGTATTGATCCAGATTATTCATCGTAGTGGGTTCACCACGCATATGCATAATGATGATAGGAATATTTAATTCAGCTGCTGTCTCTAAGGCATTCGGACGTACCAATGCTCTTACATCATTCCAAATATGTGCTCCCGCCTTCACTGCTTCACGTATCACTTCTGGCTGTGAAGTATCAATTGAGATCACCACATCATATTTTGCTAACTCTACAACAACAGGAATCACACGGCGAATCTCTTCTTGAATCTCTACAGGAGATGCACCGGGGCGAGTTGACTCACCACCAATATCAATCACTGTTGCACCTTCAGCTATCATTTGTAGTGCATAAGCAACAGCTTGGTCTTTTTGATTATGCTTCCCACCATCGCTAAATGAATCAGGCGTTACATTGAGAATACCCATGACATGCGCTTGCGATAGATCCAAGCTTAAACGCCCACATTGCAAAATTTGCTGAGGAAGTTGCATAAGTTGCATATCATGTCTCCATTGATAATTTGATTCGATGTCAGTTTACCAATTTCAATACTGTGTAAGTTGAAATGTTTTCATAATGGTGTATTTTTTGCATAAAAAAAGAGCCTCTATTGAGACTCTTTTAAATTACTTTTAAATATTAAGTCGCTGGTAATGGCGGCGGAGTTGATGGACCATCAGTTGGTGTTACATCCATCACAGGATTTTCAGCAACATAAACTTTTGGTGGTTGAGGTTCACGACCTTCCATGATGTCACGGATTTGATCACGATCAATGGTTTCCCATTCCATCAATGCTTTTACCATTGCATGTGCGATATCTTTATTATTTTCCAAGATATCACGAGCAACTCTATACTGTTCATCAAGAATACGACGTACTTCTAAATCGACTTGCTGCTGCGTTGCTTCTGAAATTGTACGACTACCGACATTCCCAAAGAAACCGTTTTGGTTTTCATCTTCATAGACCATGACGCCCATTTTGTCAGACATACCATACTTAGTCACCATCGCACGTGCCATTTTAGTTGCACGCTCAAAGTCATTCGAAGCACCAGTCGACATTTGGTTAATGAACACTTCTTCAGCAATACGACCACCGAATAAGATTGAAAGTTCATTCAACATTTTCGATTTGTAATGACTGGTTTGGTCGTGTTCAGGCAACTGCCAAGTTACACCAAGTGCCCAACCACGTGGCATAATTGTTACTTTATGCACTGGATCTGTTTCAGGAAGAATTTCAGCAACAATCGCATGACCTGCTTCATGATAAGCCGTAGCACGACGCTCTTCTTCACGAATCACCATCGATTTACGTTCAGGGCCCATATAAATCTTGTCTTTCGCATCTTCAAAATCATGCATATCGACAGTATTCTTATTACGGCGCGCAGCAAATAATGCAGCTTCGTTTACAAGGTTTGCCAATTGCGCACCTGAGAAGCCCGGTGTACCGCGTGCAAGAACTTTAAGATCCACACCTGTTACTGAAGGTAATTTCTTCAAGTGTACATTTAGGATTTGTTCACGACCTTTGATGTCAGGAAGACCAACCATTACTTGGCGGTCAAAACGTCCCGGACGTAATAAAGCTTTATCAAGTACATCTGCACGGTTTGTTGCAGCAATAACGATAATACCTTCATTACCTTCAAAACCATCCATCTCTACAAGCATTTGGTTCAAAGTTTGCTCACGCTCATCATGACCACCACCTGTACCTGAACCACGGTGACGACCAACTGCATCAATCTCATCAATAAAGATGATACATGGTGCATGGCGTTTTGCCTGTTCGAACATATCACGAACACGTGATGCACCAACACCCACAAACATTTCGACAAAGTCAGAACCAGAAATACTAAAGAATGGAACTTTTGCTTCACCTGCAATCGCCTTAGCAAGTAAAGTTTTACCTGTACCTGGAGGACCTACCATCAATACGCCTTTAGGAATTGTTGCCCCTAAACGTTTGAATTTTGCAGGATCTTTTAAGAAATCAACAATTTCAACAACTTCTTGCTTCGCTTCATCACAGCCAGCGACATCGGTAAAAGTCACTTTAATTTGGTCTTCTGAAAGCATTTTTGCTTTAGATTTACCAAAACTCATTGGGCCATTTTTACCACCTGCACCGCCACCCATGTTACGCATAAAGAACATGAACAATAGGATAATCAGAAGTACAGGGAAACTCGCGATTAAAAGCTGCATCAATAAACCTTGACGTTGAGGAGCAGTACCTTCAACAACAACGTTATTTTTGATCAGGCTCGGCATCAATTCAGGATCTTGAACCGCTGGGCGAATACTTTCAAAAGGTGTACCGTTTCTTTTTTCGCCACTTATTCTTTCACCATCAATAGTTACTTGCTTAATTTGACCAGCATTCACCGCTACAATGAATTCAGAATAATTCATCGCAGATGGCTTACTGCGGTCACTGAGATTGCTGAAGATAAGGATCAGCACACCCAATATTACAAGCCACAATACGGCATTTTTGAAGTAATCGCTCAAAGCTTTATTCCCATATATAACTATTTTGATCAGGCGCAACCTTGCTTGATCGTAACAAAAAGCGAGTAATGAATTTCGCAATAAAGATTAAAAACGTACAAAATGCACAATTTTTAACAACTTGGCAAGCTTTTGTTGGCAATTCATCACCAACTAAGAACATACCTCATAATTGGTACTTATTGCGAAACTTTTTTACGGCCTTGTCCAATTAAAAAAACTTCTTTTGAACGTGCACGTGAAGCAGCGGGTTTTGCTGTTTTTAACACTTCAAAACTATCCACAACTTGCTTTCGGAACTCATCAAAACCAGTTCCTTGGAAGACTTTAACTAAAAATTGCCCTTTTGGTCCTAAAACCTTGTTGGCAAAATCGAGTGCAAGTTCACACAAGTAAATCTGGCGAGGTTGATCTACAGCCTTATTACCTGATGTATTGGGGGCCATATCCGAAATTACAACGTCTACAGTGCGTCCATTTAAAATATTTAACAATTTTTCGAAAACTTCTTCTTCACGAAAGTCACCTTGTAAGAAAGTTACATCAGGTAAAGCGTCCATTTCTAAAATATCAGAGGCAATAACTAAACCTTTGTCACCCACCAACTTTCCAGCAATTTGCGACCAGCTTCCTGGTGCTGCGCCGAGGTCGACAACAATCATGCCCGGTTTAATCATTTTGTATTTTTCTTGAATTTCAAGCAGCTTGTATGCCGCACGAGCTCGATAACCTTCTTTCTGAGCCTTTTTCACAAAAGGATCATCTAGATGCTCTCGCATCCACACACGACTACTTTTAGATAACTTTTGGTTGGTAATGCGAGTAGCCATAACTCTCTTAATACAAATTAATCAATCAATATTGATTGTACGTGAAAAACATTCTCATTGCAGTAGGCATCTGTATCTAAATACATAGATATGACATGATTTTTATGAATCAGCTTGATCGATTATTTCTACAGAATTTACAGCGCAGTGATCAGGCTTTTGTTATACTAGGTCGTTTTTAGAATTAGGTTATTTTTATGGCGACTCTCTCTATCCAAGAACGTAAACGTTTACGTCAAATCGGACATGCTTTAAATCCAGTGGTAATGCTTGGCGATAAAGGCTTGACTGAAAGTGTCGTTGAAGAATTAAACCGCGCTTTGAACGATCACGAGCTGATTAAAGTTAAAGTTACAGGTGAAGATCGCGAAGCTCGTGCTGCAACTATGACTGAAATTGCAGAAACTACAGGTGCTGAAGTTGTACAAACGATTGGTAAAATTGTTTTACTTTACAAAAAAGCACCGAAACAAAATCCTAAATTATCAAATTTAGTTCGTCACGCTCATCTTTCAAATTAAGACTGAATCTTCATGGCAAGTTATGAGTTAAATGCTTTTGATCGTCGCTTTCAAAGCATTTCCTTGGTTGGCGCAATTGAGCAAAACAGTCCTTATACTTTAAATGTAGGATATTGGCTGCGTGACCCAAATCAATTGATTATCTACCCAGACATGGTTGCATCCAACCCACGTGTGGATTTCCTCTGGGAAAAAACTTGTTTTGAGATTTTTATTGGTGTGCAAGGCGAAGATTATTATCGTGAGATTAATCTATCCCCTTCTCAAGCATGGCAGGCTTACCAATTTGAAGAATATCGGTATCCTGAAGAAATGCCGCCTAAAGTCGCCTATGATATTGAGCTGAATCAGTTAAAACGCACACACTATGGCTTAAATGTAAGCTTAGATTTAACTGAATTCATGTTAGCCAATAAGCTGAAATGGTCAGATTTATTTGTAGGTTTAAGCGCTGTGTTGGATACAACACAAGGACAACAGTTTTTTGCTATGCAACATAGTGGGCAACAAGCTGACTTTCATAATAAGCGTGATTGGCTACATGTGTTCTAAATTGTAAATTACATTAAAAATGTATGTAACATGTAAATGAGTGAGGCAAATGACCTCACTTTTTTATTGTCTGTGTTTTTATTCATATTTTTTATGCATAAAAAAAAGGCAAATCAACAATGACCTGCCCTTCTCTAAAAATCACGATTAACTTAATCTCACAAAACATCAAATGTTCAATGAATAAAGTTTGTGATTTTGCAACTTAACTTTTTAAAGTTGTATTTTCTTCAACTTTTGCAGAAACTTTTTTCCATGCATCTAAAGTGTGTTCTTTAGAACGTTTTAAAGTTTCAGTTAACTGCTCTTTGTGCTTAGACGAAATTTGAGTAACGTCTTGACGAATTTCTTTGCCCACTTCAGTTAACTCTTTTACAAGTTGGTTTAATTCAGTTTTTAAGAAATCAGCCAATTCAACCAAATCTTTTTGTGAAGTTGAAAATTGAGTTTTAATCACGTCAATACGTTGTACAAGATCTTGTTTAAAGTTTTGTACTTGGTCTTGAACTTGACCATTCAATTGTTCTGCTTCAACTTCAAGTTTAGCTTTAGTTTCTGCAACAGCTTCAGTTACTTTTTGCTGTGCTTCTTTACCTAATTTCTCTAAATTTTCAGCTGTTTCAGTTACAACTTCTTTCGCTTCAGTTACAACTTCTTTCAATGCTGCTTTCGCTTTTGGTGCTTTATCTAGATCTTTATCTGTAGATGTTGTCATTTCGATTCCCCCTGGAATGTGAACCGCAACAATAACGTGAATAGATAAATTTTAAATTCTGATTTGTCTAACAATTCTAAAATACTTACAAATTTATGACATTTACTAGAAACAGAATTTATTTTAAATAGCAAGGGATTTATCTTATATATTCATCATAAATAAAATGGACTTTGAAAGTATTCATGCGTATAATGCGCTGTTAAGTTATAAGCGAGCAGACATAAGGAGGGTAGGATTTAGTTAGCCTTCCTTTTTTTTCGTCTACTCGCTTTTTTACAGCCCTATTTTGTGGTTTTAGTTCAGGAGCTATGGTTTGAGCACCCCCGCCATTTTAGCCCTTGCTGACGGTACTGTTTTTAAAGGTATATCGATCGGCGCTACGGGAAGTACGACTGGTGAAGTCGTTTTTAACACTGCCATGACTGGTTATCAGGAGATTTTGACTGATCCGAGTTATGCACAGCAACTTGTAACTTTAACCTACCCACATATCGGTAATACTGGTTGTAATGATGAAGACGTGGAATCAGGTCGAATTCATAAAGTATGGGCGAATGGCTTAATTATTCGTGACTTACCGTTATTACACAGTAATTTCCGATCAAATCAATCTCTTGGCGATTATTTACAACAACATAACGTGGTTGCCATTGCAGATATTGATACTCGTAAATTAACACGTATTCTGCGCGACAAAGGTGCACAAAACGGTTGTATTCTTGCTGGCGAAAATATTACTGCAGAAGAAGCGATTGCTAAAGCTCGTGCTTTTGGTGGTTTGAATGGCTTAGACCTTGCTAAAGAATGTTGTGACCCTGAAGGTTTTGAATGGACTGAAGGTTCATGGACATTAGGCAAAGGTTTTTCTCAACCTGAAGCTAAGTTCCATGTTGTTGCATACGATTACGGTGTTAAAACCAACATCTTACGTATGCTTGCAGATCGTGGCTGTAAACTTACAGTTGTTCCTGCGCAGACTCCTGCTGAAAAAGTCCTTGCTTTAAATCCAGACGGCGTATTCTTATCAAATGGTCCTGGCGATCCAGCAGCATGTGACTATGCGATTGAAGCAGTTAAAACGATTGTTGAAACAACCAACTTACCTGTATTTGGTATTTGCTTGGGTCATCAAATTTTAGCCCTCGCTTCTGGCGCTCAGACGATGAAAATGAATCATGGTCATCACGGCGCAAACCATCCTGTACAAGACCTTGAGAATGGTACTGTGATGATTACTTCTCAAAACCACGGTTTTGCTGTTGACGAAAGTACCTTACCTGCAAACTTAAAAGTGACATATCGCTCATTGTTTGACGGTACAAACCAAGGTATTCATCGTACTGACAAGCCTGCGTTCAGCTTCCAAGGTCACCCTGAAGCAAGCCCTGGTCCACATGACTGTGCCCCATTGTTCGATCATTTCATCGAACTTATTGAAGCATCTAAGAAGTAATTAAGGAAGCGATCATGGCTAAACGTACAGACATTAAAAGCATCTTAATTATTGGTGCGGGTCCGATTGTGATCGGTCAAGCATGTGAGTTTGACTACTCAGGTGCACAAGCTTGTAAAGCGCTTCGTGAAGAAGGCTACCGTGTTATTTTGGTGAACTCTAACCCAGCGACCATTATGACCGACCCTGCAATGGCAGATGCAACGTATATCGAACCGATTACTTGGCAGACTGTTGCGCAAATCATTGAGAAAGAACGCCCTGATGCTGTTCTTCCGACAATGGGTGGTCAAACAGCCTTGAACTGTGCACTTGCACTTGATGCCAACGGTATTTTAGAAAAATACAATGTTGAGTTGATTGGCGCATCAAAAGAAGCGATTGAAAAAGCAGAAGATCGTAAACTTTTCGATATCGCAATGCGCAAAATCGGTCTTGAATGTCCAAAAGCAGATATTGCTGAATCAATGGAAGAAGCTTTAGAAATTCAAGCACGCTTCGGCTTCCCTGTAATTATCCGTCCATCATTTACGATGGGTGGTTCAGGTGGCGGTATCGCTTATAACAAACAAGAATTTCTTGAAATCTGTGAACGCGGTTTCGATCTTTCGCCAACAAAACAATTATTGATTGATGAATCGTTAATTGGTTGGAAAGAATACGAAATGGAAGTTGTTCGCGATAAAAACGACAACTGTATCATCGTATGTGCGATTGAAAACTTTGACCCAATGGGTGTGCATACAGGTGACTCAATCACTGTTGCTCCTGCACAAACATTGACAGACAAAGAATACCAATTGATGCGTAATGCTTCTTTAGCAGTACTACGTGAAATTGGTGTAGAAACAGGTGGTTCTAACGTTCAGTTCGGTATTTGCCCGAACACTGGTCGTATGGTTGTGATCGAGATGAACCCGCGTGTTTCTCGTTCATCTGCTTTGGCTTCAAAAGCAACAGGTTTCCCGATTGCAAAAATCGCTGCGAAATTAGCTGTTGGTTATACCCTTGATGAATTGAAAAATGACATCACTGGTGGTGTAACGCCTGCATCTTTTGAACCTTCAATCGACTACGTTGTAACGAAAATACCTCGTTTCAACTTCGAAAAATTCCCACAAGCTGACTCAACACTTACAACACAGATGAAATCTGTAGGTGAAGTGATGGCGATTGGTCGTAACTTCCAAGAGTCTTTACAAAAAGCGCTTCGTGGTCTTGAAGTTGGTGTATGTGGTTTTGATGAAAAGATCGAAGCGGGTACTGAAAACGTTAAAGATAAAATCTTGGTTGAACTTAAAGTTCCTGGCCCAGAACGTATTTGGTATGTAGCAGATGCTTTCCGTCATGGCTTCACATTGGATGAAGTTTTTGCTGCAACGAATATCGATAAATGGTTCTTGATCCAAATCGAAGACATCATCAAAACTGAAGAACAAATTAAAACTTTAGGCTTTGGTGACTTAAACGCTGACAATATTCGTTTATTCAAACGCAAAGGTTTATCTGACCTTCGTATTGCGAATTTGATGGGTATTTCACAAAAGCAATTCCGTAAGCATCGTTGGAACTTAGGTGTTTTGCCAGTTTACAAACGTGTAGATACCTGTGCAGCTGAATTCGAATCAGATACTGCTTACATGTACTCAACTTACGATGAAGAATGCGAAGCGAACCCTTCAGCTAAAGACAAGATCATGGTGATCGGTGGTGGTCCTAACCGTATTGGTCAGGGTATAGAATTCGATTACTGCTGTGTACACGCAGCACTTGCAATGCGTGAAGACGGCTACGAAACGATCATGGTGAACTGTAACCCTGAAACAGTTTCAACAGATTACGACACCTCTGATCGTTTGTACTTCGAACCAATTACTTTAGAAGATGTCCTTGAAATCGTACGTATCGAGAAACCTAAAGGTATTATCGTTCAGTACGGTGGTCAAACTCCGCTTAAATTGGCACGTGCTTTAGAAGAAGCTGGCGCACCAATTATCGGTACATCGCCAGATGCGATTGACCGTGCAGAAGACCGTGAACGTTTCCAACAAATGATTCAACGTTTACAACTTCGTCAACCAAACAACAGCATTGTAAAATCTGCTGAAGAAGGTATGGCTGAAGCATCAAAAGTTGGTTATCCATTGGTTGTACGCCCTTCTTATGTATTGGGTGGTCGTGCGATGGAAATCGTATACAACGACGATGAATTGAAACGTTATTTACGTGATGCAGTACAAGCTTCGAATGAAGCGCCTGTATTACTTGATCGCTTCTTAGATGATGCCATCGAAGTTGACGTAGACTGCGTATCTGACGGTAAAGACGTTGTGATCGGCGGTATTATGCAGCACATTGAACAAGCAGGGATTCACTCAGGTGACTCAGCATGTTCGATTCCTCCATATTCGCTCTCTGACGAAATTCAAGATGAAATGCGCCGTCAAACTGTTGCAATGGCGAAAGAACTTGGCGTTATTGGTTTAATGAACGTACAGTTTGCAGTTAAAGGCGAAGACATCTATATTTTAGAAGTCAACCCACGCGCATCACGTACTGTGCCGTTTGTTTCTAAATGTATCGGTGAATCATTAGCGAAAGTTGCAGCACGTTGTATGGCGGGTCAATCTTTAGTGTCACAAGGTTTCACTAAAGAAATTATTCCGACTTACTTCTCTGTAAAAGAAGCAGTATTCCCATTCAACAAATTCCCTGGTGTTGACCCAATTCTTGGCCCTGAGATGAAATCTACAGGCGAAGTGATGGGTGTTGGTAAAACATTCGGTGAAGCATTTTATAAAGCCGTACTAGGTGCAAATGAACGCTTACCGGGTCTTCCAACCGAAGGTGAAGTGAAGCATGCATTCATCTCCGTTCGTGATTCTGACAAACCTCGCGCTGTAGGTATTGCCAAACAACTTGTAGACTTTGGTTTCAAAGTGATCGCAACTGGCGGTACTTATGATGTCATTAAAGCTGCTGGTATTGAATGTGAACGTGTAAACAAAGTCACTGAAGGTCGTCCTAATATCGTGGACCGCTTGAAAAATGGCGAGATTCACCTCATTATTAATACAACTGAAGGCAAACAAGCTCAAGAAGATTCATTCTCGATTCGTCGTTCTGCCCTACAAGGCAAAGTGTATAACACAACGACCTTGAATGGCGCAGATGCTTTATGTCAAGCTTTAGCGATTCAATTGCCGATGGATGTATACCGTTTGCAAGATTTACAAACTGTAGGTTAATTCGTTTACCGAGAAGTCCCGTTACCTCTTGGTAGCGGGATTTTTTTATTTCTAAACCTGTGTTTTATTCACTAACATAATTGAGGGACAACAATGCAACGTTATCCTATGACTCCTGAAGGCAAGGTTGCCTTAGAGAAAGAATTACAACAGCTTAAGTCTGTTGATCGTCCACGTATCATTGCCGCAATCGCAGAAGCACGTGAACATGGCGATTTAAAAGAAAATGCAGAATACCATGCAGCTCGTGAGCAACAAGGTTTCTGTGAGGGACGTATTCAAGATATCGAAGGTAAGCTTGGCGCTGTTCAAGAAATTGATGTGAAAGCACTTGAACAAAATGGTCGTGTAGTTTTTGGCGTAACAGTGACGATTGAAAATATCGACACTGAAGAGCGTAAGACTTATAAAATTGTTGGCGACGATGAAGCTGACTTTAAAATCAATAAAATTTCAGTGAATTCCCCTATTGCACGTGGCTTGTTAAGCAAAAGCGAAGGCGATGAAGTGAAAATCGTAACACCTCAAGGCGAAGTGGAATACGAAATTGTAAAAGTTGAATATCTTTAATTTTTTCTGATATTTACGGCTGTAAAACCCCCTCACTTGAGGGGATTTTTTTGTTTTAGAATTTTCCAAAACACCTCTCCCTAATTCTCACCGTATAGGAGAGAGAAACTTCATTACAAGAATGAGATAGGTTTAAGATATATACAAATCTTCCAACCAAAACCCAAAATTCAATCCACAATGGATGACTCCTTTTCTCTAAGAAAGAAGGTTGGGGGGAGGATTCAGTAAAGGAATGTTAGATTTAAGCAATCCATTTCCCTCCTCTTTTTCAAAGGAAGTGTTTTATTTGTTATAATTCCTTTCACTCTGCAACGTTATCATTCTATGTCTGAACCTTTGATCAATTCCCCTGTAAAACATTGGTGCGAGTTTGAATTTATCTCTAAAACTGTGAAAAATCCAAACATCCACATTAAGGGTAATTATTCTTATTATTCAGCTTATTGGGATCAAGGTTTTGAGCGTTGTGTGGTACGTTATTTACACGATAAACCTTCTACATCTGAAAAGCCGATTGATCAACTCCACATCGGTAACTTTGTCTGTTTTGGGGCGGAATGTGTGATTATGATGGGCGGAAATCAGTTACATCGTCCAGATTGGATTTCAACCTTCCCTTTTGATACTCGTAGTTTTTTAGCTGCCGGTGATACTGTAATTGCTGATGGTTGCTGGATTGGTAGCCGTGCCATGATTATGCAAGGTGTGACACTTGGTGAAGGTGCTGTGGTTGCAACAGGTGCTGTGGTCACGCAAGATGTGCCACCTTATGCAATTGTCGGCGGTGTCCCTGCTAAAGTGATTAAGTATCGTTTTCCTGAACAAGACATTGAAAAACTGCTTTCCCTTAAGTTATACGACTTAGATGAAAAGCAGATTTTAAAAATGCGGGAAACGTTACAAACGGATGATGTGGATGCTTTGTTAGAATATTTTAAGCATTTGAAAAATTAATCATTTTTAAATGAGGAATATCCTGATAAAGCATTGTAAAATTTTTACTGCCTCACTCATTCAAATCATTTCTTTTTACTAAAACCAAACGGCATCACCACTTCACGATACTTTTCCACGACTTTATCCTTTTCAGGTTTAAAAGCCTCCCAAGTGAAGTCTGTATAATTCAAAATCCATTGATAATAGGGCTTTCCTACATCCTTGAATTGAATTGATAAACTCGAACCACTTTCATCATGGCAATGTAGCGAAGTTTGATAATCTTTTTCAGAAAAACATGCTCGAATCGTCTCATAAGAATAAAAAGGAACATCTGCCAAAGCCAACTTATATGCCCCCTTCGGTTCTAACATCACAAAATCTGCAAACTGCTCACCTTTACCACCACCTGAATAACCAGTACCCCAATGCTGAACGATAGCAATTGCAAATTTTTGCCGATTCAAAGGATAAAATGCAGGGAAAATTTCAGCACCATAATCACCCAACTCACCATCTTCAGAATTTTTACTATGATGCTGATAATTTTTAAAATTCCATGCATCAACGACTTTATAACTATTTTTATCTTTAACAAGTTCAATCAATTGAGGAGTAGCATCAATCAAATAAACTTGGCCATCATCCGATGCTTTCTTTTTCCACAAAGCTAAATCTTCTGAACACATCAAATTCAAATCCGTACAGATCTTTTTGAGTTGTGATGATTCCGTTTTTAATTTAACCAAAGGAACTGCTTGAATCGTTTCTACAGCAAATGTTTGTGCAGAAAACATAATCATGGGGACAAATAAACCTAAGGGTTTTACAACATTTTTATACCTATTCATTGTAAATAACAGCATAAGCGCCCTGTTCAATTAAGCTTAGTTTGTATTATCAATATAAACATTACTTGATGAAAATATGTCATAAAAACGATTCAAAATACTCTGTTTCGAAAATAGACAAAACGAGCCATCCAAAACGATAATTCAATTCATCTGTCGATCAAACATGATTACTCTCATTATTATGTATGGTTTTTGTTCATGTTAGTCTTAAATATCTCATCATTTAAATCTATTTAGAGCGAATTTTTCATTCACTTCTAGTTAAATACTGAGCTTAATAGCATGATGTTTCTCTAGATTTAAATATCTTGATTTTGATATTACAAGCTATTGACTAATTAAAAATAACTTAAGATATTTCAATAAATTATCTTTATAAAATTACTGGGTTTTATTCTTTTCATATTCACGTTATGATCAAAGTGTAAACTGATTTATGTGTTCATTGTTCATCATTCAATTCAGCATTTTTTGTCAAAATAAGGAAATTACTTATGGCTTATCAAAATATTCTTGTCCCTGTTGATGGTTCAGAAACGTCTCTGTCTGTGGTTAAACATGCCGCTGAACTTGCTAAAGCATTTAACAGTAAAATCACGGTTGTACAGGTGATGACCTTAGACCCTTATATTGCTTCAGAATATCTTGCACATGGTCAAAGCAATATGTTGATTGAACGTGCTAGAGAGTTTATCCAAGACAATATTAATGCAGCAAAGGAACAATTTCTTGCAGAAGGCGTACAAGTCGAAACACGCCTACTTGAAGGCGAAAATATTGCTCGCACCATCAGCCAAGCAACAATCGATTTAAAAACTGATTTAGTGATTCTAAGTTCTCATGGACGCACTGGCTTCCAAAAATTGCTCATGGGAAGTGTTGCACAAAGCTTATTAACTGAACTACAGATTCCGGTATTGGTGATTAAATAACCTAATCTCAGGATAAGATATGTTTCCAACCATATGATACGCGGAAACGTCAGTCGCATTGTTCGAGGCAGGACTACATCTGTAATATACTGTTTTTGCGATATATTAGGTACTAGATAGTATTTGTCGAGTTGGCGACTGACAAATGGTTTTGCCTACTTTTCCCGAAAGAAAAGTAGGTCGAACCGAAGGTTAATCCTTGTATATGACTTTAAATGGTAGGACTCCGCTGAGTCTATTCTATCTTTTCAATAACTTACATCAGAATTTATCCCAAACTGACGTTAAACAAGTGTTGTTTTAAGAATCTATTTCAAATATTGATTTTACAGGATCTCATCACAACAATTTAGTTTTTGAGTATTAAAAGTCCTTATCATAATTCCATGGTAGGGATTTTTAAGCTTAAGGCGTCCATTGATATTTTTTTAAATTAATTTTGCCATCAATGACCACAATATTTTCGGATAATAATAATGCAGTTTGTATGCAATTACCCTGTTCATCTAATTTATTTAAGCTAATTCTACCTTGTGAATTCACCACTCTAAACCACGGAATTGCATGTCCTTCTTCCAATTGCCCCAAAACACGACCAACCAAACGGGCATGTTTTGGCAGGCCTGCTAATTTGGCAACCTGCCCATAACTCGCAACTTTTCCTTTGGGTATTTGCACGATAACATTGAGAATAAGTTGTGCAAGTTCATTATTTTGTGACATTAGGACTCATTGACCAATAATTAACAGTTAACTCTTTTTAGGCAAATGTATTCTGTTTGCGACTATTCTAATCTTAAATAGACCATCTAAAACAACAAGAGTATATCTATGAAACGGACTTTATCTCAATTATTCCTTGCTTCTGCTATAGGTTTAGCATCAATCGGCATCATAAACCAAGCGCAAGCTGCACCAGCTATTGATATTCAAAGTGTATTACAACAAGAACGTACTTGGGCAGGTATGGAAACTAAGCGCGTTAAAGTCGGTGATATTGATTGGGCGTATAGTGAAGGTGGACAAGCAGGTAAACCAACACTGCTGTTAGTTCATGGCTTGGCAGGTAGTCGAGATAACTGGAATCGTTTAGCACGTTATTTAACCCCTTATTATCATGTCATTATTCCAGATTTACCTGGTCAAGGCGACAGTAAGGTTCCCAATGATTTTGATTACTCACTTCCTAATTTAACTGAAAAATTACGTCGTTTTGCTGAAGCCATTAAGGTAGATAATGGTTTGAATATTGCAGGTCATAGCATGGGAGGATCGATTGCCCTACTCTATGTTGCACAATATCCTATTGATACTAAGTCATTATTTCTAATTGACAGTGCAGGTGTGTTTAAATCGGCAAATACACCTTATTTAAAAGATCCAACAACCTTGCGTAATATGCTCGTAAGCAAACCGGGGGATTTTGATCGTTTAATGAAAATCGCCATGAATACTCCACCGTTTATTCCAAAAGAACTCAAAGATGCGCAAGAAAAACTCATGATCAGCCAGTCTGCAAATACATCGAAATTGGTTGAACAGTTGATTGTCATGTCAAAACTATTTACACCTGATTCATTTGCAATTGCTGCACGTTCTATTGACCAACCTGTACTCATTGCATGGGGTGATAAAGACCAAATCATCAATGTAGAAGCAGCCGCAGAATTGAAAGGCTTACTCAAGAATGCGCAAGAACCTGTGATCTTAAAAGGGATTGGACATATGCCAATTTTGGAACAAGAGCAATTGTTGGTTAAACCTTATTTGGATTTTTTAGGTAAACACGCGAAATAAATGAATTTAACCTAACGTCGAATCTTCTTGGTACACCCTCCTTTGAACAAGGAGGGTTGGAAGGATTTAAAAATATTTGAATGAATAGTATCGGCTTTTTCTACGATCAATCACAACAATATTGACGATTAAAAGTTTGCTGGATTTTCCAAACGTTTTACTTCTTGTGCCTTTTTAGGATGATGTACCGTCGCTACACCATCGGCAGACTTTTTATCAACCAAAGCTTCAGGGTTATAAATGGTGATGGTTTCGTGACCTTCAGCGTCTTCACCCACGATGTATTTAACCCCTTTACGGTTCATTTTATTACACATTTTTTGGTACCAACCTTTAAAGCCAGTCGTTTCCTCATTTGGATTGTAATAAAAAGCATTCATCACAGCAGGTAAACCTAAACCACATACAACGCCTGAAAGTAGTACGCTAATAAAGGTATAACCAATCAAGATACTACTATAGTCACGAAGTTCAGGAACGTTCGCAACGGCAAGAATCAATGCTAAAGAAATACCACCACGTACTCCTCCCCAAGATAAAATAGCTAGACTACCATTATAAATTTTCTGTCTAAAACTCGGGAAGAATGCAAATGCAAAGAAATTCGCAGCAAAACGTGAAAGATGTAATGCAAAGAAAGCAAAGATACCGCCTAGAATCAAACTTGTACTCAAATCTAGAATGAAAATTTCCAAACCAATTAACGTGAATAAGAATGAATTAATAATTCCTTCTACAGTGTGCCAAAAATGATTAACTTCACGAATTTCACGCTCTTGTAAAATTTCTTTCCATTTATTACCAACAATGAGACCGCCAATAACGCAAGCAATCGGCGCTGAAGCATGAGCAAATAATGCAACTAAATATGAACCACATGCCAATAATGCTGTCGTTAGGATTAAGGATTCCATTTCATGTTTACCACGCAGTAAACGTAAAATACCTAAACCGAATGCCCAACCGATAATCACCGCAACAACAATTTCATAGAGAAAAGTTTGTAGGGTTGCAACTAAACTAAAATGTTCACCTTCCAATACATTTAATAAGGTCATGAATACTGCAATACACATGGCATCATTAAATAAAGATTCGCCTTCAAGTTTAACAATCAAATGATGTGGCGCACGAACTGAGCTCAAGACACCTTTTACGCCAATTGGGTCAGTTGCACCTAAAGCAGAACCGAGTAAAAGTAAAACTAAAATAGGGACAGGATTTCCAATTAAATATTGGAAGCCAAAAACCAAACCTGCAAAGAAAACAGCGCAGAGCAAAAGTGCAATTGTGGCGAGAATACTGATCGGTTTCCAATAAACCTTTAAATCTGACACCTTAAATTTGAGTGCGGATGAAGTTAAAATAAAACAAATGACACCATTGACTAAAAAATCATAGAAATCAATATGACGTACTGCTTCTTCAATATTATGAATATTGATTGAGATGAACTGATTGCCATTCAGTAGACTGGCACCCCATTGCAAAAGAAAGACAAAAATGGCTGAAACAAGAGGTACACCAATAGCTTGAGGAAAACCTAAAATACGCTTATTAAAAATAGTTGTTGCAATGGAAAGTGCAAAAACGACCGTAAAAACTTGTAGAAAAAAATAATTACCCATGCAAACCCTGTCAGCTATTTTCTAATTTAAGTCAGCATCAAACACTCGATCATTTATCAAATAAATACAAAAATAAAAGACTATTTAACAATCTTAATAATTTTACAAAAAAATAAGGATATTGAATGAAATATTTATAATTTTTAACATAAAACTGCTTAGACTAAAAATCACGCAATAAAAAGAGAGCTTTAAAAGCTCTCTCCTTAAATCTCAATACATCACTTATTTAAAAGTATCACATTGAT
This sequence comes from Acinetobacter piscicola, assembly GCF_002233755.1. GTDB lineage: Bacteria > Pseudomonadota > Gammaproteobacteria > Pseudomonadales > Moraxellaceae > Acinetobacter > Acinetobacter piscicola. The sequence continues at coordinate 217,774 of NZ_KZ268704.1, forward strand.
TTATATCACCTGATTTTAAACCGATATTGAACCACTGCATCCGTTGCTGACTTGTTCCATGCGTAAAACTGTCTGGCACAGCATAACCACGTGCTTTCTTCTGAAGATAATCATCACCAATTTTTTGAGCTGCATCCATCGCTTCTTCAACATCACCTTGTTCTAAGAACTGAGTACGTTGTTGCGTATGATTGGCCCATACACCTGCAAAACAATCTGCTTGTAATTCTAAACGTACAGACAGTTGATTCCCCTGTGCTTCACTCGATTGTTGACGAGCTTTTTGCACTTGAGAGGAAATCCCCAAAAGGTTTTGCACATGATGTCCAACCTCATGCGCAATCACATAAGCTTGCGCAAAATCACCTGCTTCATCTTTGGCAGAAAGTTCAGACTGATTTTGCTCACCTGAAATGCCCATTTGTTGACGCATATCTTTAAAGAATTGAGTATCTATATAAACTTTTTGATCCGCAGGACAGTAAAAAGGCCCCATTGCAGATTGTGCTGTTCCACAAGCTGAATCTGTACTACCCGTAAAAAGCTTTAATTTAGGTGCTGTATATTGTGCGCCTTGTTGTTGGAAAATCGTTGTCCACGTATCTTCCGTATCAGCCAACACAGTTCCAACAAAATCTGAGACTTCTTTTTGTTCAGGTGTCAATGAAGTCGGTGCAGAACTTTGCGTTGCTCCAGCAGATGCGACTTGTTTGGTTGCTTGATAAGCTTGTTGCGGATCTACGCCAAAAAACTTCCAAGCCACAAAAGCCACGATCAAACCGAGGATACTAATCCCGCCTGCTTTTACACCGCCTCCACCACGTCGATCTTCGACATTTTCACTGACACGACGTCCTTTCCAACGCATAGTCTTATCCTTTTTATTTTAAATTGAAAATAGTTGATTGCTTCCAACTTATACAGTCGATGATTTGCCACGAATTCTTTGAATTAATCCAATCACAATCACGACGATTAAACCTGCGACAATACCCACTGACATATTGATTAAAGTCGGTGTAATTGCACCAACGATATTACCAACTGTAGGAATGTGTTGTGCATGATCAACAGCTTCTTCAGTGAAATGATGTAGTGAAGAAACCGTATGCGTAATAATCCCGCCACCAACAAGGAACATGGCTATCGTACCTACGATGGTTAGGGTTTTCATAAGTTTAGGAGCAAAAGCCAATAAACCACGGCCAATGGCTTGTTTGATATTCGAAGTTTGTTGAGTTAGATACAAACCTAGATCATCAATTTTGACAATCATTGCAACAAAGCCATAAACACCAACGGTCATTAAAATTGCAATAACAGACAAAACCATGACTTTGGTACCAAATGTCGCAGCAGCCACCGTACCCAGTGAAATCACCACAATTTCAGCAGAAAGAATAAAGTCGGTACGTACAGCACCTTTAATCTTGTCTTTTTCAAAAGTGGCTAAATCTGTCTCAATCTGCTTTATTTCTTCATGCGCTGCTTCTTCTGTTTTGGCTTTTTTATGTTGTAAGCTATGAATCACTTTCTCTACACCTTCATAGCAAAGAAAAAGACCACCGATCATGAGTAAGGGATTAATTAACCACGGCGCAACAACACTGATCAATAATGCTAAAGGAACCAAAATCAATTTATTAACAAATGAACCTTTGGCAACACTCCAAACGACAGGTAGCTCTCGTTCAGAACGAACTCCACTCACTTGCTGTGCATTTAAAGCTAAATCATCACCCAGAACACCTGCTGTCTTTTTGGCTGCCATTTTACTCATCACAGCTACATCATCGAGAACAGTCGCAATGTCGTCTAATAATATTAATAAACTACTCGCCATTTTTTATCCTAAATTTTAGTTATTTCACTATTTTAATTTGAAAATGGTTTTTTCTATAGAAAATTTTGCAGATTTTCACATTTATCTATAAAAAGCGGCTCATCGCCAAATTTCACTGACATTTAAATAAATTATCTCGTACAATGTGCGCATTCACAAAACACGACTGTCCTTTAATCAGACTTTGGAAGCGATAATGACGAATCAAGATAATCGTCCTGTGATTTTGACAGGCGACCGTCCTACTGGACAACTACATTTAGGGCATTTTGTAGGTTCTTTACGCTCACGAGTAGGCTTACAAGATTCTCATCATCAACATTTGCTTCTTGCAGATGCTCAAGCACTGACTGACAATGCTGACAACTTTGAAAAAGTACGTCGCAACATTCTAGAAGTAGCAACAGACTACTTAGCTGTTGGAATTGACCCAACAAAAACTACAATCTGTGTTCAATCTTGCTTACCTGCACTCAATGAACTCACCATGTTGTATTTAAACTTTGTGACGGTTTCTCGTTTAGAACGTAACCCAACCATCAAAGCTGAAATTCAATTACGTGGTTTTGAGCGTGATATTCCAGCAGGTTTTCTTTGCTACCCTGTTGCACAAGCTGCCGATATTACTGCATTTAAAGCGTCTGTTGTTCCTGTTGGTGAAGATCAAATTCCAATGATCGAACAAACCAATGAAATTGTTCGCCGTTTAAATCGTCAAATTGGGCAAGAAATATTGCCTGAATGTAAGGCACTTTTATCTAATATGAGCCGTTTACCTGGTTTTGATGGTAAGGCGAAAATGTCTAAATCTTTAGGCAATACCATTGTTTTAGATGCTTCTGATAAAGACATTAAAAAAGCTGTAAATGCAATGTATACCGACCCGAACCATCTTCGTATCGAAGACCCAGGTCAGGTTGAAGGTAATATTGTATTTACTTATTTAGATGCTTTTGACCCAAATAAAGAAGAAGTTGAAGAATTAAAAGCACACTATCGCCGTGGTGGTTTAGGTGATGGCACTGTGAAAAAACGTCTTGAAGGTGTGCTTAAAGAATTGATCACACCGATTCGTGAGCGCCGTATGGAACTCGCAAAAGATCCTGATTACATTATGGATATTTTGAAAACAGGTACAGAAAAGTGCCGTATTATCACGCAAAACACCCTTGATGAAGTTAAAAATGGTTTAGGCGTCTTTCATTTTTAATCATTAGTTAAAAAACTTTTAGTCATCAAATAAACAAAAAAGCCTTTCAAAAGAAAGGCTTTTTTGTTTGATGGTGTTCACATTTTAACCTCGCTTACGAGAGTTAACACTTATTTACGTGAATACCAATGAAATTACAGATGAGAACATCTACTATCTACTTAAGTTATGGATCTTCCCCAAAATTCATAACATTTCTCCTTGACCGAACTGTGAAAGCAGATTCGTTGTTCTACGCAATGATCACCCCAATCGTTGCGTATTTTTTTGTCTTTTGTTTTCATCCGTAAAACAGCTTCATTTATAAGCAATACTTGAATAAAACGCAAGCAATAGTTTTGAATGCATTTTTTTAACTTAATTTTTCTTAATAAAATATAACATATTGATTTTAATTATTATAAGCTGATAATTAAATTGCAATCTTTTGATAAAACCGATAATCTTTATCTATTAATTGAATTAATTAATGATTTTTTTATTATTTAATTCATATTAAAGCGTATTTTTATAAGAAAACTAAACAATATCGGGCACAACAATATGTGGGAATTATTTACTCATTCGTCCAATCTAGCCTTTAGCGTAAGTTTATGTCTGATGTTTTTGTTAGGTATTTTAGAATGCCTACTATTAATTATTGGTTCAACCTCACAAGGCTTTCTAGATCAATTCATTCCTGATCAATTACTTGAAACACATCACACTGATCTAGAACTTAATGCAGATAGTAGTGTTTTCGTACAATTCTTAGATTGGTTATATTTGGGACGTATTCCTGTCTTGGTCTGGCTAATCATATTTCTTACTGTTTATGCATTATTTGGTTTTACTGCTCAAGGCATTTCTCACAATTTTACAAACAGCTATTTTCCAATTTGGATTATTGCACCTGCAAGTCTTTTTCTCTGCATGCCAATTGTGCGTATTTGCGCATCGGTCATCGCAAAAATTCTACCGCAAGATGAAACCACAGCGATTCATAGTGATGAATTGATTGGACGTAAAGCACGGATTATTTTGGGGGAAGCGAAACTCAACTATCCTGCCCAAGCCAAAGTTATTGATCAATTTGGACAAACGCATTACATCTTAGTTGAACCTGAAACAGATGTTATATTTCAACAAGGTCAAGAAGTCCTTTTAACACAAAGAACCAAAGTTGGTTTTCAAGCCATTACCGCTTAATTTTTAAATAACAAACGCAGAGATAATAAAATGTTGACTGAAAACTTATATGAAATACTTGTTTTAGCAGGAATAATACTGGTGGCATTGATTGTCATTGGGGTGATTATTGCGCGCTTATATAAACGTTCAAGTAAAGAAGTGTCTTTTGTTCGCACAGGTTTTGGGGGTGAAAAGGTCATTTTGAATGGTGGAGCCATCGTACTCCCTGTTTTGCATGAAGTCATACCAGTCAATATGAACACGCTGCGCCTTGAAGTAAAACGTGCAACAGATCAAGCCTTGATTACCCGTGATCGTATGCGTGTTGACGTGATGGCTGAGTTCTATGTTCGAGTCAAACCGACTGCTGAATCGATTGCCACTGCTGCGCAAACTTTAGGTAAAAAAACCATGTCTCCTCAAGAGCTCAAAGACTTGGTGGAAGGTAAATTTGTCGATTCACTGCGTTCTGTTGCTGCTGAAATGGCCATGGAAGAATTGCATGAAAAGCGCGTTGATTTCGTTCAAAAAGTTCAACAAGTGGTATCGGAAGATTTATTTAAGAATGGCTTAGAATTAGAAACCGTTTCATTAACAGGTTTAGACCAAACCAGTTTTGAGTATTTTAATCCGCAAAATGCCTTTGATGCGGAAGGTTTAACCAAGCTCACTGAAACGATTGAAGACCGCCGTAAAAAACGAAATGATATTGAACAAGACAATGACTTAGCCATCAAAGCTAAAAACTTATCAACGGAACAAGCTCGCTTACAAATTTTACGTGAAGAAGAATACGCTAAACTTCAACAAGAGCGTGAAATTGCGATTCGTAAAGCAGAACAAATGGCTGAAATCGCATCTCAGGAAGCAGCAAAAAAACGTGAAGCAGAAGAAGCTCGAATTGCTGCTGAACGTGAAATTGAATTAAAACGTATTGCATCTGCACGTGATGTTGAAAATGAAAATATCCAAAAAGCACAATTAATTCAAAAGGCGCAGGTTGAACAAAAGAAAACCATTGAATTGGCTGAGCAAGATCGTGCCATCGCAATTGCAGAAAAATCACGTGCTGAATCTGAAGCCAAAGCACTGGCTGACCAAGCCCGTGCTCAAGCTGTAAAAGCTGAAGAGGAAGTGACGACTGTCCGTGAAACTCAACGTGCTGAGCGTTTAAAAGCTGTTGAATTGGTTGCAGCAAAACAGGTTGCTGAAACTGATGCAATTGCAATCACAGTTGCTGCTGCAGCATCGAAACAAGCTGCTGCTGATGATGCAGAAGCCGTACGTATTGCGGCTCAAGCAGAAGCTGAAAAAGTTCGTTTAAAAGCCAAAGGTGAAGCAGATGCAAAAATGCTTCTTGCCGCAGCTCAAGAAAAACAATATCAAGTTGATGCTGATGGTACTCGCGCTGTCAATGAAGCCAATAACATCTTGTCTACTGAACAAGTCGAAATGCAAATTCGTTTGGCACTCATGAAGTATTTACCTGAAATTATTCGTGAAAGCGTTAAACCGATGGAAAATATTGATGATATTAAAATTCTTCAAGTCAATGGTTTAGGTGGCTTCAATAACACAACGAGTTCAGGTGAAGCTGCTGAACAAGGTCAAGTTGCCCTTTCAGACCAAGTGGTGAATAGTGCTTTGCGTTACCGTTCTCAAGCACCGCTGATTGATAGCTTAATGAATGAGCTAGGTATTAAAGGTGGCGATATTAATGGTTTAACCCAAACATTAAATCCAAGGTCCGAAAAAGAGTCGTGATTTACTAAATAAAGTTCCTATTGAGGTAATACTGATCAGTTAAGCGTAATTTTATTATTACTGATTGATAAATCTCCCCTAACCCTGAGCCATTTGTGGCGCAAGGAAAAAGAGGGGAACACTCGTGAATTCAATGCGGTATTGAATCCAAGATACCCCCTCCTTTTTCAAAGGAGGGTTGGGGAGGATTAAAGATGCTTAACTGACTGGCATTACTTATTTAAAGGCTTTGTTTTATTGCGAGAATCTACAACTAGCTTTCCCTATAGAATCGTTAAACTAAGCCACTTCTTTCTGCATACGACGTTGATGTAATTCCACTAAATATCCATCTAAAGATTGAACATCATCCTGAGTGAATTCTAAATACAGTTTCGTACGACGTTTTAAAATATCAGTACTTGTGACCGCCCATTCTGAATCAACCAAATAATCAACCTCTTGCGCATATAAGCCGTGTCCGAAATGCTGACCAAGCTCATGAACTGATGTTGCATGCTGAACAAAATTCCACACGCACATTCCGTATGCACGTGCCCAACGGCTTGCTGTTTCAGTCTCAAGACCTTTAATTTTGTTTTGTATTTCAGTCACTAAATCATCGATAGAGTTTAAATTTTCTGCACCAGGCAGTAATGCTTTTTCAGTCCATGGCTTCGCCATTTCAGGAAAAAACTTCTTCAAATGATCCATTGCTGATTCAGCAAGCTTACGATAAGTCGTTAACTTACCACCAAATACAGAAAGTAAAGGTGCTTCATTCTCTTCATCTTGCGATAAAACCAAAGTGTAGTCACGTGTAATTGCCGCTGGATTATCAGATTCGTCATCACACAATGGACGAACCCCTGAGAAAGTTTGAATAATGTCATCTTGCTGCAATGTCTTTTTAAAATGATCATTTGCAACATCTAAAAGATATTCAATTTCAGACTGGGTAATTTCAACCTGATTTGGATCACTTGTATATTCACGATCCGTCGTACCTATCATGGTGTATTTATCTAAATAAGGGATTGCAAAAACAATACGTTGATCATCATTTTGCATAATGAAAGCTTTATCACCCTCATAAATTTTAGGCACGATAATATGACTGCCTTGTATCAAACGAATACCATATTGAGATTCAAGTTTTAGATCTTGTTTTATAAACTGTGCAACCCACGGCCCCGCAGCATTGACTAAAACTTTAGCATGAATTTGATAACGACCTTGCTCATTTTCCAGTTCTACGACCCAAAGCCCATTTTCTCGTTTAGCTGATACGCAACGTGTTTGAGTCACAATTTTTGCGCCCTTTTCACGAGCTTGTATAGCATTCAGAATAACTAAGCGAGAGTCATCAACTGCACAGTCTGAATACTCAAAACCACGGGTGATTTCATCTTTTAATGGACTTGTTTCAGCAACAAATTGAACTAAATTTGAGCCAGCAAGTTTTTCTCGTTTTCCCAAATGATCATAGAAGAACAAGCCTGTACGAATCAGCCATGCAGGTCGTAAATGAGGTTTGTGCGGCATGATAAAACGCATCGGTCGGATAATGTGTGGCGCTTTAGTCAATAAAACTTCTCTTTCTGCCAAAGCTTCACGAACCAATCGAAATTCTTTATGTTCTAGATAACGCAAGCCACCATGAATCAACTTACTACTTGCAGATGAAGTATGACTAGCTAAATCATCTTTCTCGCATAAAAATACAGATAAGCCACGTCCGATCGCATCTGTGGCAATCCCAACACCATTAATTCCACCACCAATTACAGCAATGTCATAACACGTTTGTTGCTCAAGACTTTGATTCATTTCGACCACCTATACAATACAAAATTTTCGTTTATTTTCATTTAACAAAAATAATAAACAATTAAGCCGATACTGTCTATCAAAAACCGACCAAATTACATTTTTGTTTTTCGTTATTTTTCATTAATCACCAATACTTAAAAATAATCGTTCAAATCTTTTCTCTATTACTGCACAATGATTGATTGTTTTAAATACCTAATATCAGTGATCAGCACATTTTTATTTGAATGAGAATGTCATATATCTTAAGCAATCACCAATGTAACATCTGCTTCTTTAATTTTTTGTAGAAAAGCATCAGTTGGCTTTTCATTGGTAAAAAGACATTCAATATCAGCCAAACTCCCCAAGCGCATCATGGCATGGCGACCAAATTTACTATGATCCGCCGCAAGAAAAACATGCCTTGCACCTGCAATAATCTCTTGAGAAACAGAAACTTCTTGAAAATCAAAATCAAGCAATGTGCCATCTTCATCGATACCACTAATACCAATGAGCGCATAATCTACTTTAAACTGTTTGAAAAAATCCGATGTCGCTTGACCAATCACACCACCATCTGGACGAACCTTGCCACTGGCAATCAGAATCTCAAAATCTTCTTTCTTACTTAAGATGTTGGCAACATTCAAATTATTGGTAATTACCTTTAAACCTTGATGCTCCATCAATGCATGCGCAATGGCTTCTGTCGTTGTTCCAATATTAATAAAAATAGATGCATGATCTGGAACAGCATCTGCAATAGCATTTGCAATTCTTTGTTTTTCTTCAAAATTATGATCAATCCGCATACTATAATCTGTATTGGATACACTAGAACTAGAATCGATCGCTGCTCCGCCATGATATCGACGTAACAAGCCATCATCAGCCAATTGATTGATATCACGGCGTACTGTTTGTGGTGTTACAGAGAAATGCTGCGCTAACTCATCAATACTAATATAACCACGTTCTTTAACCAGTTCTAAAGTCTGTTGTTGGCGGATTGCTAAATTCATTTGATAAACCTTGTTGTTTTATTTTCGAAAACGAACATGAGATGAATAAAATATCATAAGTTCAACAGATTAAACCTGCTATCACCTAAAAAGAATGGCATTTATTAAACTCATTTGTTCAATTTTGCTATCTTTGACCCTACTCCTACCTTCATGAGAGTTGAAAATCTATGTTTTTCAATGCTCGTTCAATCATTCTACTACTCAAATTTTGATGTTGTTGCAACATTTACTTTGGAATTTTCAAGATATTCAAATAGATTGAAGATTGAAGATTGAAGATTGAAGATTGAAGATTGAAGATTGAAGATTGAAGATTGAAGATTGAAGATTGAAGATTGAAGATTGAAGATTGAAGATTGAAGATTGAAGATTGAAGATTGAAGATTGAAGATTGAAGATTGAAGATTGAAGATTGAAGATTGAAGATTGAAGATTGAAGATTGAAGATTGAAGATTGAAGATTGAAGATTGAAGATTGAAGATTGAAGATTGAAGATTGAAGATTGAAGATTGAAGATTGAAGATTGAAGATTGAAGATTGAAGATTGAAGATTGAAGATTGAAGATTGAAGATTGAAGATTGAAGATTGAAGATTGAAGATTGAAGATTGAAGATTGAAGATTGAAGATTGAAGATTGAAGATTGAAGATTGAAGATTGAAGATTGAAGATTGAAGATTGAAGATTGAAGATTGAAGATTGAAGATTGAAGATTGAAGATTGAAGATTGAAGATTGAAGATTGAAGATTGAAGATTGAAGATTGAAGATTGAAGATTGAAGATTGAAGATTGAAGATTGAAGATTGAAGATTGAAGATTGAAGATTGAAGATTGAAGATTGAAGATTGAAGATTGAAGATTGAAGATTGAAGATTGAAGATTGAAGATTGAAGATTGAAGATTGAAGATTGAAGATTGAAGATTGAAGATTGAAGATTGAAGATTGAAGATTGAAGATTGAAGATTGAAGATTGAAGATTGAAGATTGAAAGTAAATTTCACTTTAAAGCAATACAATTAAAAAAGACGCATTTAGCGTCTTTTTTACATTTACTATTTTACGGATTAAGCTGGAATATCACGTACCGAAGCGTTACGAATCGCTTCTTTCAAAGCTTCATAGCCATGAATTGGTGGGAATTGTGGAAACTCGCGAATGACATTTTCAGGCGCATCAAATAAGAAACCTTGATCTGCTTCACCCAACATTGTGGTGTCATTATAAGAATCGCCTGCCGCGATCACACGATAATTTAAACCATGTAATGCTTTTACAGCTTCACGTTTTTGGTCAGGTTGACGTAATTTATAGGCAGTGATCATACCATTTTCATCTGTTTCTAACTTATGACAGAAAATCGTTGGCCAACCTAATTGCTTCATTAAAGGATGAGCAAATTCATAGAATGTATCTGAAAGAATGATCAATTGAAAATGTGTACGAACCCATTCGACAAACTCTTTTGCACCCGGAAATGGCCCCATATCTGCAATTACAGCTTGAATATCGTTCAAACCCAAACCATGTTGTTTAAGAATATTCAAACGTTGAGTCATCAACACATCGTAGTCTGGAATATCACGCGTTGTGGCTTCTAATTCTTTGATTCCTGTTTTTTTAGCAAAATTGATCCAGATTTCTGGTACCAATACACCCTCAAGATCAAGACATACGATTTCCATGGGTTCTCCCAAATGTCGGTTTAAAATTTTGGCGCTATCATAGCATTAAAGTTTTAAAGATGACGGAAAGTTTCTGCGTCAATTCATTTTTCATTACAGATTTACTAAGACAAGCTCGATTTGGAATAAATTTGAGTGCGATCTATTCAATAGACAGAATATGTAAAAGAAGTTTGTGAATTCAAATCAAATAAATTTTTAGCTATATAAATCTATTTTATTCATAAGTATTCTAATTAATCTGCTAAGCAGTTTATTTCATTTACTTTAAAATAAAATTAATTTCAAATGACTATTGCGCCTGATTCAACCATTTTTAAGCTGATCTATATTTAGACAATGTTTAATTTGCTAGGATTAAAGTCGACATCGAACATAGCTTCAAGCCAACTGCCAGGAGCAGATATGACCACCATTCCAACTATCGATCTTGTTGATGCACTTGCTGCGGAATATGCCGATAAATCTCCATCTGAAATATTAGAACTCGCACTGTCGCAACAAGGTGAAATTGCAATTTCATTTTCTGGCGCAGAAGATGTTGTGTTGATTGACATGGCGCATAATCTTGGAAAGCCATTCCGTGTATTTAGCTTAGATACAGGGCGCTTACATCCAGAAACTTACCAATTTCTTGAAACTGTACGTAAACATTACGGCATTCAAATTGAAATCTGTTTCCCAGAAGCTGAAGCTGTGCAGCAACTCGTGAATGAAAAGGGATTATTTAGTTTTTATCAAGATGATCATAAAGAATGTTGTGGGATTCGCAAAGTACAACCCTTGCGTAAAAAGCTTGCAACATTAGATGGTTGGGTCACTGGGCAACGTAAAGATCAAAGTCCGGGTACGCGTACGGAAATTCCTGTTATTCAAGCAGATTCAGGATTCTCTGGTGAAGGTAAACAGCTTATTAAATATAATCCACTTGCAAATTGGTCTAGTGCAGATGTATGGAACTACATTCGTATGATGGAAATTCCATACAATCCTTTACATGAAAAGGGCTTTATTTCGATTGGATGTGAACCTTGTACACGTGCCGTTTTGCCAAACCAACATGAACGTGAAGGTCGTTGGTGGTGGGAAGAAGCAACACATAAGGAATGTGGTTTACATGCAGGTAACCTAAAATAATTTAAGCACTTTATTTATTGAAAAAAGTCACTACATTTGGTGACTTTTTTCTAGACCTATCATTCATCGAAATGCTTGGATTTTAGTATCGAAATCGTTTTATACTTCATGTTAAGTTTTATAATTCTAACAACACAACACTCAGACATGAATTGTTGTATAAATTGCAGTGAGGCAATCTAAAATTATGCGCCCATTACACCCAATCGATTTTATTTTTCTTAATTTAGAGAAACGGCAGCAACCCATGCATGTTGGTGGGTTATTCTTATTTGAAATTCCCGAGCATGCACCTTCTACTTTTATCCAAGACTTAGTAGCAGATATTCGTAATTCAAAAGGTATTCCTGTTCCACCCTTTAACAACCTTTTAAATGGTTTCTTTTGGGATGAAGATGAAGATTTTGATATCGATCACCATTTCCGCCATATCGCTCTTCCTCATCCGGGGCGAATTCGTGAATTATTGGTTTATATTTCACAAGAACACAGTGCATTGATTGACCGTGCAAAACCGCTTTGGACGTGTCATATCATTGAAGGTATTGAAGGCAATCGTTTTGCCATGTACTTTAAAATTCACCACGCCATGATTGATGGTGTAGCAGGGATGCGCTTAGTAGAAAAATCTTTCTCAAAAGATCCAAATGCTAAAACCATTATTCCACCTTGGTGTGTGGAAGGTAAACGTTCCCAACGTTTCAAAGAACCTAAACTCGGCAAAGTTAAGAAAATACTCAACACACTGAAAGGGCAAATTGAAGCTGCGCCTAAAGTGACGCAAGAACTCTTCCAAACTGTTTTTAAAGAAATGGGGAAAAACCCCGATTATGTATCAAGCTTTCAAGCACCAAGTAGTTTGTTTAATCAACGCGTAAGTTCTTCACGTCGTTTTGCAGCACAATCTTTTGAACTTGATCGTTTTAGAAATATTTCTAAAGCTTTAGGTGTCACCATTAATGATGTCGTACTGGCAGTTTGTTCAGGTGCATTACGTGATTACTTAATTACACAAGATGCTTTACCGAAAAAACCACTAATTGCAATGGTTCCTGCGTCATTACGTGATGATGACTCCGATATGAGTAACCGAATCACGATGATTCTCGCGAATTTAGGGACACATAAAGAACACCCTGAAGAGCGTTTAGAAATCATTCGTCGTAGTGTACAAAACTCAAAAACTCGCTTCAAACGCATGAATTCAGATCAAATTTTGAATTACAGCGCTTTTGTTTATGGATTAGCTGGTTTAAATATTGCTTCTGGAATGATGCCTAAACGCCAAGCATTCAATGTGATTATTTCCAATGTACCGGGGCCTCGTGAACCGCTGTATTGGAATGGTGCAAAGCTTGATGCACTCTACCCTGCATCTATTGTTCTTGATGGACAAGCACTGAATATTACCATGACCAGTTATTTGGATAAATTAGAAGTCGGTTTAACAGGTTGCCGTAAATCACTACCTAAATTGCAAAACTTACTGACACATTTAGAAAATGAAATTCAGAAATTTGAACAATTGATTGCTGAAAAAAATCCAGAAACTCGTGATGTTGCAAATGAAATTGCGGATGTAAAACCATCAAAAACAACACACTCAAAACCAGTGATTGTAGAATCAACTGAAATACAAAAGCCCGCTTAAGGGCTCAATGCTTTTCATTTAAACATTTCACCCTCCTTTTTCAAAGGAGGGTGTGAGTAAAGATTCTAAATTTTTGATAATTCCCCTCTTTTTCAAAGATGAGAAGATTACCTTGTAAAAGAGTAAATTTTTAAATGTGTCATCATTGAAATCAGAAACTTGTTCGATTGAACAACAAGTTTTATAAAAAATTAAGGGGCTTAAATAGGCCCCTTAATTTTTAACATTACGGCATTGTCTCAGAAGCTGATGGCATACATTCACAACCATATCTTTGGTAATGTTTACTTCTTTACCATCATCATCCAACATTACACATGTATTTTTTGGCTGTGACTCTAGTACATGCTTAATACCGCTTTTTATTATTTGTTCACTTACGCTCATTTTAACCTCACTTGCTAAGACTATTTTAAAGGAAGAAATGTCTTTGGCTACCTTTACGTCTAGTATTGTGAAATCAAAGCACAAAGTAAAATTTCAGATGTAACAACTGTTTAACGATATTCTGTTACAATTTTAGCTTAAAATGATATCGTATTGCTCTTGCGTATATAAATTTTCAACTTGGAATTTAATCACGCGATGTACGAAATGCTCTAAATCTGCGACTGCTGGTGCTTCTGCAGTTAAAAGTCGATCAATCACTGAAGGATGTGCAACGACAGTAAAGCCACTCTGAGATTCAAAAGCACGAGCATATCTTAGGATTTCTCGAAAAATTTCGTAACATACTGTCTCTGCAGTTTTAATATAACCACGTCCCTGACAAGCAGGACATGACTCACAAAGCAAATGCTCTAGTGACTCACGTGTACGCTTACGAGTCATTTCAACCAAGCCAAGCTCTGAAACTTGAGTAATCTTCGTTTTGGCATGATCACGTTCAAGCATCTTATCAAACTGATTCATCACTTCTTCACGATGCTGAACTTCTTGCATATCAATGAAGTCGATAATGATAATACCACCTAAGTTTCGCAACCTAAGTTGGCGAGCGATCACCTGTGTCGCTTCCATATTGGTTTTAAATACAGTGTCTTCTAGCGTACGCCCACCCACATAAGAACCTGTATTGACATCAATTGTGGTCATGGCTTCGGTCTGATCAATCATCAAATACCCCCCAGACTTCAAAGCAACTCGTGTTTGCAATGCACGTTGAATATCTTCTTCAACATTATACAAATCAAAAATTGGACGCTCACCCGGATAGTGGATCAAGCGATTGGTCATACTTGGCACAAATTCACAAACAAACTCTTGCAGCTTGGCATGAATTTCACGTGAATCGACTGAAATTTTAGCAGTATCTTCATTTGCCAAATCTCGAATCACACGTTGTGGTAAGGGTAATTCTTCAAAAATTAAAGACGGGACAATTACACTTTTTTGTTTATCTTGAATGTATTGCCATAGCTTAGCCAAATAAGCCATATCTTGGGCAATCGCTGCTTCTTCAATTCCTTCGGCAGCAGTACGCACAATCACCGAACCTGGTAGCTTATGTTCTGCTTGAATGCGTTCAATCATCGAACGTAATCGGTCACGTTCTTCTTCGGACTCAATACGTTGTGAAACCCCAGTATGATGACCATAAGGCATCAATACTAAATAACGAGAAGGAATAGAAAGGTCTGTACTTAAACGCGCACCTTTTGTTCCAAGCATGTCTTTCATGACTTGAACAGTGAGAATTTGTCCGGGTTGTAAGAGTTCAAAGACATTAGGTGTAGGTTGGTTACGTGTCCAAACCATATCATTAATATGTAAAAAAGCAGTACGAGAAAGCCCAATATCTACAAAAGCAGCTTGCATACCCGGAAGTACTCGAACCACTTTACCTTTGTAAATATTTCCAACCAACCCACGCTTTACAGTCCGTTCAACAAATAATTCATTGACCGTACCATTTTGAATTAAGGCCACACGACATTCCATAGGCGTGACGTTAATCAATAACTCGTCAGACATAACAAAACTCAAAACATTATAAAAATTCTTTTCAGCAGTTAATTTAGTGCGTCAACTGCCCTGCTCTATTTGATCGAGTAACCGTATTGTTTCATGTAATGGTAGTCCTACAACGTTACTATAGCTACCATTGATATGTTTAACATACTTTGCGGCAAAACCTTGGATCGCATATCCGCCTGCTTTACCTATCGGTTCACCTGTCGCCCAATATTCTTCCATATCCTTAGAGGTTAAATATTGGAACTCAACTTCAGTACGAACCACAACACTCAATATTTGTTTAGCATTTGCAACACAAACACCTGTGAGCACCTCATGTTTTTGACCTGACAATAATGTCCAAATATCAAAAGCATGTTGCTTGGATTCAGGTTTACCAATGATTTGATCGGCAAAAACCAAACTTGTATCCGCAGCAATCACCGTACTTTTAGGAAATAAATCCAAAACAGCTTGTGCTTTTTGTATCGCTAATCGTTGTACATAATGATCAATTTGTTCATGGCTTAAAACAGATTCATCAATATCTGGACTACAGATCTCAAAATCCAAACCGACCTGTAATAATAACTCTTTTCGTCGAAGTGAACTCGAAGCTAAAATTAAATGCGCCATCTTCTCAATAAATAATAGAAAATAGGCCAGCATAAAATACTAGACACTAAAGGTTGCCAATGTCGTGCAAACGAAAAATGCACACCTGCCATCACTTGTCCCATAAAAGTAAAAACCAAATGAGCCAATATAGCAAACATGCTAATAATCCACAGATTACTAAAGGTCAGTACACGTCTTTCACGAATAAAATAACGCGTCAGAAAAGCAATTAACACATAACTTAAAGCATTCATGCCTAAAGGTGCATCTAATAACAGGTCTGTAAATAGTCCCATCGTAAATGCAAACCAAACCCCACACCATGTTGGCTGACAAAGCACCCAAAACAACATGATCAAAAACATATACAGTGGTCGCCAACCCGCAAATACATAAGACATCGGATAAACGACTAAAATCGAACAAACAATAATTGAAACGACGATAATGAATAATGGGTCTTTGCGCTGTTTTTCTGAGCGTAACTTTTTAGCGATCAACATTTGGCTGCTCCATCGCTAATGAATCAGAAAATAATACCACCACATGATGACCACCAGCCAATTGTGCAGCAGGTACGACATCAATTTGAGCGAATTCACCTGTATTATGGCGCATGACTTTAGAAACCGAACCCACCAAATAACCCGCTGGAAAATGCTGTCCTAAACCAGAGCTATAGACTTTATCGCCTACTTTTATATTGGCACTGGTTGGGACGTATTCCATTTTCAAACGACCTAAATCGCCTGTACCTGTCACAATTGCCCGCATTCCTGAACTTTCTAAACGCACAGATAAAGAATGTTCTTTATCTGAAAGCAACATGATACGGCTACTGTGTGGATAAACACTGATCACTTGCCCCATAATCCCTTTATCATCCAAAACAGTTTGACCCACTTTGATTTGATTGACAGAACCACGGTTAATAATAATGATATGACGCAATGGATCGGCATCTGTACCAATAACTTCTGCAATCTCCATACGTCCATCGATGATTAATGGTGTATCAAGTAAACCACGTAAACGTGTATTTTCAGCAGAAAGTTCAGACAGTTTTTGCAGACGCACTTGCGCTTGAAGCAGCTCAGCTTGCATCGCTGTATTTTCACGACGCAATTGTGCTTCAGATTTGGTTTGTTGATTGAGCCATTCTTTCGACAACACTGGATAACTCGCTAAGGCATAAATCGGGTTATACGCCGCATACAAGACATCTCTTGCAGGTTGAATCACTTGTGGCATGCGCCAGTTAAAAAACAGCACGACCAAACAAGTGACGACCGCAATGATGAACGAGCGAAAAGACGGCGGTTGTCTTGAAAAGAGATTCGGTTGCACCGTCTCATCCTTAAACTGAATCTACGAAAGTTTAGCCTACAAAAAGCATATCATGGTTTGGATTGTCAAAGAATTCTAAGACTTTCCCGCCACCACGAGTCACACAAGTTAAAGGATCTTCAGCAACAACAACAGGTAAACCTGTTTCTTGAGCAAGTAATGTATCTAAATTACGCAATAATGCGCCACCACCTGTTAACACGATACCGCGTTCTGCAATATCTGAAGAAAGTTCAGGAGGTGTTTGTTCTAATGCAGATTTCACTGCTGAAACAATACTTTGTAAAGGATCTGAAATCGCTTGCGTAATTTCATCAGAAGTCACCGTAATAGCGCGAGGTACACCCTCTGCCAAATTACGACCACGGACTTCAATTTCTAACGTTTTACCATCAGAAATCGCCATACCCACTTCTTTTTTAATGGTTTCCGCAGTTGTTTCACCAATCACACAGCCATGTGCTTTACGCACATAGTTAATGATTTGTTCATCAAACACATCACCACCGATACGTAGAGAATCTGCGTACACACAACCTTGTAATGAAATGATCGCGATTTCTGTTGTACCGCCACCGACATCGACAACCATTGAACCACAAGCTTGCTCTACAGGCATACCTGCGCCAATTGCAGCAGCCATCGGCTCTTCAATCAAACGTACATCACGTGCGCCTGCATTAAATACAGCTTCACGAATGGCACGACGTTCTACCAAAGTTGATTTACACGGTACACAAACCACTACACGAGGTGCGGGTGGAAATAAACGTTTTTCATTCACTTTATCTAAAAATTGGTGCAACATAGTTTCAGTGACTTCAAAATCTGCAATCACACCATCCTTCATTGGACGGATTGCAGAAATGTTTGCAGGTGTACGACCAAGCATTTGCTTAGCGTCTAAGCCTACAGCTGCAACAATTTTCGCCGAACCACTGTGACGGATTGCCACAACTGTCGGTTCATTTAATATAATGCCCTTTCCAGGTGCATAAATAAGTGTATTTGCAGTGCCTAAATCAATGGCAAGATCTGGCGAAAACAAGCCAATTAGTCGTTTTAGAATCACGGGTCGTTCTCAGTTTAAACTTTATGTGGACGCAAGATGGCAACTTTAACTAAATGTGATGATTTGAACAAGTCAATCGCTTATTATAACGCACGATATTTTGAATTTTTTTGAAACTAATTAGGTCAGACATCATGTCAACTTCAGATGCTCAGCACACTGCAGAGTTAAATGCACAAACAGTATCGCAGATTGCCAACCTTGCTCGATTGTCGTTGAATGATACGCAATCTGCTGAATATGCTCAAAGTTTAAATAAAATCTTGGGAATGATGGAAACATTAAAAGGTATTGATACCGAAGGTGTTGAGCCACTTAAAAGCCCATTTGATCATCCACAGCCACTTCGTCCTGATGTTGTGACTGAAACTAATCATCGCGAACAATATCAAGCGATCGCCCCTGCAACACAAGACGGCTTATACCTTGTACCTCGTGTGATTGAATAATATTCAACCAATTAAACCTATTTATAAAATTAATCGTAAAGAATTGTACTCATGACTGATTTACACCGTTTATCGATTCGTGAAATGACTGAAGGGTTAAAAACTGCTCAGTTTTCATCTCGTGAATTGACTCAACACTATTTAGACCGTATTGCAAAAATCGATGGTCGTGTTCAATCGTATGTGACGGTGACTGCCGAGCAAGCGCTCGCTCAAGCCGATGCTGCGGATCAATTACTTAAATCAGGTACAGCAGGTATATTGACTGGTGTTCCGATTGCACATAAAGATATTTTCTGTACGCAAGGAATTCGCACTTCTGCGGGTTCAAAAATGCTGGATAATTTTATCTCACCTTATGATGCAACTGTGGTTGCCAAAACCAAAGCAGCAGGCTTGGTCACTTTAGGTAAAGTGAACATGGATGAATTCGCAATGGGTTCAACCTCTGAAAGTTCATTCTATGGTGCAACTAAAAACCCGTGGAACTTAGAACACGTTCCGGGTGGTTCATCTGGTGGTTCTGCGGCTGTGGTTGCTGCGGATTTAGCCCCAATTGCAACAGGTACAGATACGGGTGGTTCAATTCGCCAACCTGCATCATTCTGTGGTTTAACCGGCTTAAAACCGACTTATGGGCGTGTATCACGTTTCGGGATGATCGCATTTGCATCATCACTTGACCAAGGTGGCCCAATGGCACGTTCTGCTGAAGACTGTGCATATTTGATGAACACCATTGCTGGACATGATGCTAAAGACTCTACTTCTGTCAATAAAGAAGTAGATGATTATGTTGCAAATTTAAATGCAACAGCAGTAAAAGGCTTACGTATTGGTATTCCTAAACAATACTTTAATGTTCAAGGCTTAGATGCTGACGTTAAAGCACGTGTTGAAGAATCATTGAAGAAGTTAGAGGACATGGGCGCAACATTGGTTGAGGTTGACCTCAACATGACTGAAGCTTATGTACCTACCTATTACCTCATTGCTCCTGCTGAAGCATCGTCTAACTTATCACGTTATGATGGCGTTCGTTATGGCTACCGTTGTGAAAACCCTACGGATATTTTAGACCTATATAAACGTTCTCGTTCAGAAGGTTTTGGCGCAGAAGTGCAACGTCGTATCTTGATTGGTACTTATGCATTATCGGCTGGATACTACGATGCTTATTATGTCAAAGCACAGAAAGTACGTCGTTTAATCCAACAAGATTTCTTAAAAGCCTTTGAAAATGTTGATGTGATTGCTGCACCATCTGCTCCAACCACAGCTTACAAAATCGGTGCAAACCTTAGCCCGACTGAAATGTATTTAGGCGATATTTATACGCTTGCTGTGAACTTGGCAGGCTTACCAGCGATCAATGCGCCTGTTGGTTTTGATGCAAATCAGCTCCCTGTAGGTTTACAGTTGATTGGTAACTATTGGTCAGAGTCTCAATTGTTATCTATTGTCCATCAATATCAACAAAATACAGATTGGCATACCAAACGTGCGGCAATTGCTGAGGAGAACATCTAATGGCTCAAGCTCAAAAAGCACCTAAATCAAACTTGATTGATGGATGGGAAGTCGTTATCGGGATTGAAATCCACACGCAGTTGATGACCAATTCTAAAATTTTCTCAGGTTCTTCAACGACTTTTGGTCAAGACCCAAATACGCAAGCCAACCTTGTAGATTTGGCAATGCCGGGGGTTCTTCCTGTTTTGAATAAGGAAGTAGTTGATCTTGCGATTCGCTTTGGTTTAGGTATCGATGCGTATATCGATCAAGCTTCTGTGTTTGCACGTAAGAACTATTTCTATCCTGATTCGCCTAAAGGCTACCAAATCAGCCAAATGGACAATCCAATTGTTGGCTTGGGTCATATCGACATTCAGCTTGAAGATGGCACAGTGAAGCGCATAGGCGTAACACGTGCGCATTTAGAAGAAGATGCTGGTAAATCGATCCATGATCAATTTGAAGGTATGTCGGGTATCGATTTGAACCGTGCAGGTACGCCTTTACTCGAAATCGTCTCTGAGCCTGATATGCGTTCTGTGGAAGAAGCTTTGGCGTATATCAAAGCGATTCACACTTTAGTGCGTTGGTTGGGTATTTCTGACGGTAACATGGCAGAAGGTTCTTTCCGTTGTGACTGTAACGTGTCTTTACGTCGTCCGGGGAATGAATTCGGTACACGTTGTGAATTGAAAAACATCAACTCTTTCCGTTTCATTGAACAAGCGATCAATGTTGAAATTGAACGTCAAATGGACATTTTGGAAGATGGTGGCAAGATCGACCAAGAAACGCGCTTGTTTGATACGGTGAAGATGGAAACGCGTTCGATGCGTTCTAAAGAAGAAGCGAACGACTATCGTTACTTCCCTGATCCTGACTTACTTCCTGTTATCATTTCAAATGAACAAGTTGAAATGGCTAAAGCTGCGCTTCCTGAGTTGCCAAAAACACGCCGTGCTCGTTTTATCGCTGATTTTGGTGTGACTGAGTATGATGCGCATGTACTGACGCTTTCTCGTGAAATGGCTGATTTCTATGAAGCTGTTGTGGTTGCTGCGGGTGGTGCTGCTCAAGGTAAAGTTGCTGCAAACTGGGTGATGGGTGAGTTCTCTGGTGCTTTAAACAAAGCCAGTTTAGAACTTCAAGACTCGCCTGTTTCTGCTGAGCAATTGGGTGGCATGATTGCACGTATTGTCGATAACACCATTAACGGTAAGATTGCCAAGCAAGTTTTTGGTTTTATGTGGGAAGCAGAAGGAAAATCTGCGGATGACATTATTGCTGAGAAAGGCTTAAAGCAAGAAACTGATACAGGTGCCATTGAAGCAATTATCAAAGATGTACTTGCAGCCAATGAAAAAATGGTCGAAGAGTACAAGTCTGGTAAAGAAAAAGCCTTTAATGGTCTCGTCGGTCAAGTCATGAAAGCTGCAAAAGGTAAAGCCAACCCTGCTCAAGTGAATGAATTAATGAAGAAATTGATTGGTTAAGGCTGATCTAATTTCAAAAAAACCGCTTTAGAGCGGTTTTTTATTCATTAAACAAATCTAAAACCTCATAATTATTATTTTTTATAATAGCATCTACTACTTCCCTATCATGTAAACCTAATGTCAATTCCACATCAGATTTATCAATAAAACCACAAATCTCATAAATCATTTTAAAGAAAATTTCCAAATTTTCAGCCATAAAAACTCTAAAAAGTGGTGCTGACAAGTATTTAAAGTCTCCTATTACTTTAAATACTTTCTCTTGATTATTATTCCAAATTTTATCTAAATCATTAATTGTATATACTTTATAAAATTTCGGCAATTGATAAACAATGTTTTCAGAATCATCAAAATTATCTATAGAATAGTTCAATGGATTAAAACCTATTTCCTTCAACTTTACATTTAAATAACTAATTAAACTTAACCTATTTATATCTAAGTCCAACAAATCATTCAAATTAGACGACTTCAACTTATTTTTATAATCTTCTATTTCTGTAGTCAGACGATTAAACTCTAAGTCAGCTGACTCCAACAAACCAGATAGAAGATTAAAGCGTCGTTTTAAATATTGAGGAAGTTCTCCTCCGAGTTTATAACCACGATCATGTTCAATTTCTGCCCAAGCATGTGATAGTGCAGTTCTAATTTGTATTTCAAAACATAAATCTTTATAAAGAGTAAATTCTGGAAGTCTCTCTCTTTTCTTACCGAGGTCACATACAAAATGAATTGAACGATAACCGAATTTATCTGTTCCTAATAAATCAGCTTTATCACCAGAGTCTTCTTCATGCACATTAAAATTTTCAGAAATAATTTTAGATACTTTTTCCAAATCACTTTCGACAAGGGTAATTATTCTTAAACCAGCTAAATCGGTCATATCTTTAAAAGAAGTATAATTGCTTTTCTTTTTTAATTTACCTAAGCAACTATCTTTTGTTTTGACTCGATAAGGAACATCCACATAAGAAATTTTTTCGGCTTTCATAATACTTTTTAAAATTTGCACAACCGACTGTGCTAATGAATCGTAAAGATGTGCATTATCTACATACCATTGATCAAAGTTTTTATGATCCATATATTTTCCCTAAAAAAATTTAAATGAACTTATAAAAATAAAAGCTTTCTTTTCTAAATTTAGTATAAAATTTAGATACAAAATAGTCATTACCAATACTTAAAATATCAGTAATGGCTTTACGACATAGAATCTAATTATTTTAGGAGAGAATAAATATCCATCACTGCCCTCTTAACAATTTATTTAAATCGACCTAACAAATCATATCATTCAACTCTACATCTGGCTTTTAGTAAATTTCATATCCCCAAACTACACCAATATGTTATTTTTCACATATCAAAGTTAGCGTATTTTTAAAATTAAAAAAATATTAAATTTTAAAAGCACACTACCTGTCCAATTTATACAACTCACTTGCCGCTCGTACACTGCTTTAACATCTCTTTTGCACGTAAACCACTATGCCAAGCAATATTGGTAATCGATTTGCCATCCTGTTTAATTTCAAACTTCATTTTATCTTCCATATTCGACAGCAAAGCATCCAAAGTCGGTACAGCGATCGCAATTGCACCATATTCATAATTCGGCAAAGTATAGTTAAACACTTGTACATTCTGCGGTGCTTCATCATTTTGATATAACGAAATTTTTATCGTTTGTTGCTTTTCAGGCTTTGGAATATTTGGCCCCCAAAAGGTTAGTAATGCACCTTTGTATTCACCACCTGGGCCCGACACTCGAATAAAACTATCTTTCTGCCAATATAACGCAGCACAATATTCACCTGCTTTGACTTTTGGGGCATCCTGAAAAAACTCCCAACTACCATTTTCATAACTTTGGTAACGTGGGTCATTTTTAACTTGTTCTAATCGAGTGGCATGGTTTGACATAGTATTTGCCACACCACCTGCCGCATTCATGCGTTGTAATGTTGGGTCATAACCATATGAAGGCTCATGGTGATAATAATATTCATCTTCGGCCTCCATGTCCTCTTGTTGTTGCCAATAATTTGCTTCGGCAATCGAATGTCCAATATCCATCATATTTTGATGATGCTGTGCATTCATTTCACAAATATTCGGTAAATCTGAACAAGCAAAACTAGGCATTGCACATACTGCCAAAGATGTTGCTGCAATCCATTTCAAAATCGTTTGGCGATGTGTCATATCCATTACTCAAAAAGTATTCGTTTTATAAAATATTTTATACTACAAATCCCAATCTATACGCTTATCTAAAAAAGCATATTTTGAATTTAATTTAGGCTCAAACTGTAATTTCGCAAAATAATCAATTTTTTCTGAGGGTTTTATATCACAGTATTTAAACCAATTCTTCCCTCAATTGATTGATGCGAAAAATACTAAAGTGTAACTGTTTCTTCAATCCTAGTTCTTCAACGATAGCAATCCTATTCCAAACCACAACCAAGCCTTTAACAAATTCATCAGCTCGATTTCCCACAAATCTTAACAATATGTTATTTTTAAATCATCGAAGTCAGCGTATTTTAAAAATGAAAAAGCAAATCATCGGTCTTAGTTTACTGTTATCTTTTTTTGCCACCACTGCACATGCACAGAATGTAGAAACCTTTCAGCCCACTTTTCCAAAGTTTTCAAACACAGATGCTCAAAGGAAAAAAATCAACCAATTCTACGCTCTCGGACAGGCGACATTTTCAAACCAAGTCAAAATTCCTGCTTACAGCGTAACGGTAGAAAACCCTGCTGAGGATGGTTTGCTTAAAAATACTGAGCCTTGTACAAAAAGTAATTGTTCCTTCAATTTTAAACTTGATCCCAGACAGGCTGAAAAACTCAAACTCGTTGCAATTCCAAGTCTTGGTTATATCCTTGTTCCAAGACATTGGACAGATATCTCAGCGGCAACAGGCGCCAATGGCACAAGCTCAGTTCTGATGATGAGTCCAAATAAAAAAGAAGCGATTACAGCGTATGACTCATCTTTCTGTGTGGGTTGTGGCTTACCGAATGCGACCTTGTATTTTCCAAACTTGTTAAAACAAAGTCTTGATTCAGAATTTGGAGGCTATAAAGATCTCAATAAAAAATTAAAGCTGGTTTATCCATCTAAAACCACAGCATTTTTTAGTTATCAAATTCCCAATTTGAATAACAAAACACATGGTATTGCGAAATACGCAGATAATGGTGATTTTAATTTTGTGAATATTCATGTCACTTTAGACAAAGCCAATCAAAACTTAGCAACGCCTATTTTAAATTTTTATAATGCAATGCATTGATCAAACTAAAGATAAAAGCCCTCTCCTGAGTCAAGGAGAGGGTTTCAAAATAAAATTAAAACTATCGGGTAATGCCTAATTTATTAAAAATATCAGGTGTTAAAAAAGTCGTGACTAATTTATTCAAGTCTACATAGCGAATCACACCTTGTAATTGTTTCTTCACTTCTGGATTTTGAATAATATCTTCACCCGTACTGCGTCCTAACTCCTGAAAACTATCACCAACTGCTTGTAGACCTTCAGTTTGAATCACAGCTTTAGTTTGAGTCGCGCACTGCTCAACAATTACGCGTTGCAAAACCTGAGCAAACTTTTGATCGAGTTGATCTCGTTGTGCATCTGTCACATTACTCAATGCTTTTAAATCTGGATGAGTAGATAAGGCAGAAAAAGTCCATTGCAGCACAGTGGTTTTATCGGTTGCTGTAGTCGCTTTGACTAAACAATCACTTAACTGATCTACCGTTTGCCCTGCTGTTGCCAATTGCGTAGTCCCAAGCAAAGCTACGGCGATAGAAGCAGACTGAACACTACGAGAAAACCGCTGACCAATTGAAGGAAAAACTAAACGTGCCATAGATTAAATTCTAATACTCAATAATTTCCTTTGTATCATGAAATCCAATGATTCACCTGTTATGACTCTGTAAACGAATCTTTATCGTTTGAATACGAATAGAATTTCTAAAAGTTCAGACCAGTAGAATAAAAAGCTACCGGTCACTGAAAATTTATTTTTAAATACAATGATATAAATTATTAATTCATCTGCTTAAGCATATATTTAGCGACAGCATGATTCTGATTGGCGGATAGATTTTGTAAAATACGTTTTGCTCGATCTTGCGGATTCGAAAAACGACGGCTATAACTCGGTACACTGGTTAAACATTTCGCAACCAAAATACCTGACTCTGCATAAATATTGATTCCACTTGCCCCACGCAAGCGTCCATAACCATAAGCACGTTCAGCATTATTACATGCATTAATTTGATTTTGCCCACGCCCTAAGTCTTTACGTGCAGTGGTATATAGTTGCATCTGTTGAAGTTGTGGCGATAAAACAACTTTTTCAACTTGAGGTTTTTCTTTTTCTTCTTCAACGGGTGGAATCACTGGCTTTTTCTCTTCTACCACTTTTACTGGCGGTACTTTGACTAAAGCGGTAATTTTAGAATTATTTGCAGTCGATTTTTTCTCTTGTACGACTGGTATTGCAACCGTTTTTGCATAGAGTTTTTTCAGCTCATCCAGAGATACAAGCTTCGTCTGCAAATTAACCACTCGAGTTTCAGTATGATCTAACTTACGTTCAGAAATAGGTTCTATTGACACATACCACTGCTGACCATCACTTTGTTTACATTGATATGCACCGATCCCTTGTTTGACACTGCTATAGGTATTGAGTAATTTTTTTGACCAAATGTCTTTCACTAAACCCATTGAGCTTTTCTGAACTGAGGAAAACTTTCCACCTTTGGCTGCACAAAAACGACTTAAATAATGTTTAGGCAATAAAGATTGAATTTCCGTTTCGCTCTGCTGAGGTCCCCAGTAATAGACATATTCTTTCGCTGAGCTGTTATTGTCATTGATATTTTTTTTATCAATCACTTCTTGAGGCGACGTATACTGATTAAACGATTCTGATGTTAATCCATTCATACTGGCGCAGCCATGCAAAACAAAACCAACCCCACCCAACAACAGCAATGTTTTGAAATTCACGTCACAATTCTCGATTATATTTTTTAAATGAAAATATATGAAATTGCTTAAAATAACAAACTTAATATATTGATTTTATTATCCATTTATCAAAATAAAACAACGATCAAAACACATTACTCATATCAGTTTGAGACCTGATCAAACAAAGTTAAGAATATTAGAATCTAAGTTGTATTTTTAAAACTTGGATAATAGCGATAAATCATAAAAAACCGAATTTTAAGCTGAGTTAAAATTCGGTAAAAATGGATAAATTAAAAGTGAAATCACTTACCAAATGGTCACTCGTTTATTGGTTGGCAAGTACATCTTGTCACCTTGTTTGATTTTAAACGCGTCATAAAACGGTGTTTGATTCAGCAATGTTGCATTACCGCGGACTTTATCGGGTGAGTGAGGATCTCTTTTTATATATTCAACTTGCAATGCATCTGTAATTTTAGAACGCCATGCTTGTGCCCATCCTAAATAGAAACGCTGTTCACCTGTGAAGCCACCTAAAACGGGCGCAGGTTTACCATTTAAAGACAGCTGATACGCTTTATAAGCAATCGCAAGTCCCGAGTTATCGGCAATGTTTTCACCTAAGGTAAGCTCACCATCGACATGGTAGCCTTTCACAGGCTCATAAGCGTTGTATTGTTGCACGAGAACTGCTGTCTTTTCTTTAAACTTTTTACGATCTTCATCCGTCCACCAGTTTTTCATATTACCGACATCATCAAACTCACTACCTTGGTCATCAAAACCATGGCTGATTTCATGCCCAATGATCGCACCAATTGCACCGTAGTTTGTGGCGTCGTCTGCATCCATATCAAAAAAAGGCGGCTGTAAAATTGCAGCAGGAAAAACGATCTCATTTAAAGATGCATTGTAATATGCGTTGATGGTTTGTGGTGTCATCCCCCATTCATCACGATCAACAGGTTTACCCAATTTATTTAATGCATATTGATGCTCAAATTCACGTGAACGGATCACATTACCAACCAAATCATTATTTTTAATCTCTAAAGCTGAGTAGTCTCGCCATTTATTTGGATAGCCAATTTTCACAGCAAAACTCGCCAATTTCTTCTGTGCCTCAACTTTTGTTGTTGGGCTCATCCAATCTAAACCATCAATGCTTTGTTGATAAGCTTTCATTAGATTTTGAACCAGTTGCTCCATGCGTTGTTTTTTCTCGGCAGAAAAATGCTTTTTCACATAAATCTGACCCAAACTTTCGCCGAGAGTACCCTCAACTAACTGTACGCCACGTTTCCAACGTGGTCTTTGCTCTTTCACTTCTCTAAGTTGATAACTATAAAAATTAAAGCTGTTATCGACAAAAGCTTTACTCAATAAAGATGAAAAATCGCTGACTAAGTGAAATTTATAATAGGCTTTCCATGTATCTAAACTATTATTTTCTACAATCGGACTAAGCGCTTTAAAATAACTCGGTTGAACCACTTGAATGGTTTGAATTTTATCGGCCAAACCTTGTCCTTTTAGATAGGTTTGCCAATCAATTTTTGGACTTAACTTGGCTAAGTCTTCAACTTTATAAATATTATAGAGTTTCTGTACATCACGATTTTGGACATTGCTCCATTGCACTTTTGCAATTTGAGTTTCTAATTTTAGAATATCTTTAGCATGTTGTGATGCCTGTTTATCCCCTGCCATTGCAAGTGTTTTTTCAATATAAGCGACATATTGCGAACGGATTTTTTTAAATTTAGCATCATTTTTTAAGTAATAATCACGATCAGGAAGACCTAAGCCACTTTGCCCAAGTACAGCACGCATTTGCGTAGAATCTTTCATGTCTTGTTCGATTCCCACGTCAAAAGGACTCGTCACTCCAATACGTGAAAAATGTGCTGCTAATTGAGCAATATCCTTTTTGGTTTTTAATGCGTCAACCTTTGAAATTTCAGCTTGGATTGGCTTTATTCCCAGTGCTTCAATACCTTTTTCGTCCATAAAATTGGCATATAAGTATAATACTTTTTGTTCAGCACTTCCTTCTGCCGATTGTTGTTTTGATAATTCATCAACAATATCATGTAACTGATTGACCGAATCTTCATGCAAAATATCAAACGTTCCCCAACGTGATTTATCAGCAGGAATTGCGGTATTTTTTAACCATAATCCATTTACATGTTCATAAAAATCATCTTTTTCACTGACACTTGAGTCAAAATATTGCTTTTCTAGACCTGATTTTTTTTGAGCTTGTATAGCTATTGATGAAGTAGTTGTAGGTTGTACTGCCGTACCTGCCCAAAGTGGTGCAGATGCTGACATGATTGCTGTTGTTAAAGCACTTTTTATGAATCTGTATTTCAAAGCTATACCCTCAATTTTAATTTTTAAATGTGTGTCGTTAATTTTCAATCTTGTACTTTCAAGCAAGTTTAATCTGTTGCGAAAATGCAATTTTCACATCATTAGATTTGAACAAGCATTTAATTATGATTGATCAATAAAGCTTAAATTACTGTTCTTAACCCAGTTAAATAAATTGAAAATCAATCTGTTATAAATAACAGCAACAATTAAGCCAAAGCAAGCTGAATTGTATATTTTTTAATAAAATTGATAAAAGTCTAAAACACGTTGATGAATGAAATCACTTAAGTAAATTCAACACATGTGTCAAACGAATATTGGCAGTATTTTGTTTGAACACTGCATAAATCGGCGCGATACACGGCGTATCCGCTTTTAGATCTTTATAAACAATTTGCTTATTCCAAAAGTCACGAATCGAAGCCGGTACAATCGACAAACCAATTCCCGCTGCGATCAAATTAAGACTTGACGTTAAACGAGGGGCTTCTTGCACAATTTTGGGACTGAATCCAGCCTGATAACAACTGGCCAAAATATTATCAAACAGGTCTTGCCCTGCTAAACGTCGATACAACACAAAATCATAGGCCTCTAAATCTAAGATATGAATTGCATCTGTTTGGTTTGCTAAAGGATGATTATTAGACAATGCGACAATGAGGGGTTCATCCAAAACATGCAAGCTGGTCAATCCAAAGCCGATCGGCGCAGGTTTTCGTAAAAACACGATATCATTTTTATCATTGATAATAGAGTCAATCAGTGAGCTACTTCCGTCCTCTTCTAATTGAATAGAAACTGCAGGGAAAGCCTCTCGAAAATTACGCAATAATGCAGGTAGGAATGGATGCAAACCGACTGAATTGGTAAAACCAATACTGATTTGCCCTTCTAAACCCATTGAAATATTTTGTACACGTTTTGGAATCGCTTGTGCATGCGCAAGTATGGTCAATGCTTCTTGATATAAGGCTTTGCCAGCTTCTGTGACTTCAACACCTCGAGGCAAACGTTTCAATAAATCAGTCGATAATTCATTTTCTAAGCTTTTAATCATTCTAGTAAGTGGCGGTTGTTGCATATTCAAGCGCACCGCTGCACGTGAGATATTACTTTCCTCTACGACGGCGACAAACGCTTTGAGTTTATGAATATCAATCATCATCCCACCTGAAAGCATACTTTTTTGATATACCTTACAGCAAAAATAGCATTTTTCATTATATCTAAACAAGCAGATAATTGGTCTCAAGGTAAATAGCAAAGCAATTGAAAGAGGTCTAAATGAATACTAAAGCCATGCCATTAGAACAACATTTGGAAGTACCCAATTGCAAAACATTATTTCTAGGCTTTAGCAAACTCGGTTTAATGGGCTTTGGCGGTGTTTTACCACTGGCACAGCGTTTAATTGTTGAAGATCAAAAGTGGCTTACTGCTGAACAATTTACAGATTTGTTAGGTGTCTGTCAGATTTTACCGGGCGGCAATATTGTCAATATGGCGGTAGCGATTGGTTATGATTTTGCAGGGCTAAAAGGTGCAATTAGTGCGGTATTTGGTTTAATGCTCGCTCCGACCATAATCGTAATTTCACTATATCAACTTTACGCACAGTTTCAGGAAATTCCACTAGTACAACACATGATTCAAGGTTTGGCAGCCGCTGCCGCAGGGCTACTTTTTGCAACGGGTTTTAAAATGCTTAAACCGATGATGAAAAGTAAATTGACTTATTTCACCATCATATTAACCATCATTTTCATGCTGTTGATTAAATTACCATTGGTACTAACCTTGTTTATTTTAGTAGGTATTAACATGTTGGTTTTAACATTCAAACAACGCCAAATGAATCAGGGATAACAACAACATGTATGTACTTTTAGCACTCACACTGGTTTTTACTCAATTGTCTTTATTGGCTTTCGGTGGCGGAAATGCGATTTTGCCTGAAATGCAGCATCAAGTGGTCACAGTTCATCAATGGATGACAGTGGAACAATTCAGTTCAATGTTTGCAATGGCGCAAGCAGCACCCGGCCCCAATATGATGATTGTGCCTTTAGTTGGTTGGCATGTTGCTGGGCCTCTAGGTTTACTTGTCACTTCCTTGGCAAAGTTTGGGCCCTCTTCGATTATTACAATATATGCTTTAAAGTTTTGGAATAATTTTAAAGATCATCCGCTTAGAGCTAAATTTGAAAAAGCACTGAAACCCATCACTGTAGGTCTAGTTTTAGTGAGCGCTTGGATTATTGCACAAGCTTCTGCACAAAATGTTCTGTTAATTGTGATTGTCGCTTTGACGATTTGCCTAAGTTTATTTAGAAATGTACACCCTGTTTGGTTGATGGTGTTTGGTGCAAGTGCGGGGGCCATCTTGTTATAAATTAAGTTGTTATAACACGCTAAGCCTGATCATCTGATCACAATAAGTTTTATCATAATAAGCTTTGGTTATAAGCATTCAAGACTTTACACGATGACCAAAGCTTTTGCTTTAAAGCTAGTTGTTTAAATCATTATAGCAACCCAAAATACAAGCCAAATTCATGTTAAATATCTCCATTACTCAACCATTACTCCTTATATAATTCAAAAGCATACAATCAAAAAATCTAAAAATTAGAATTTAAAACAGAGTATCGTTGATACAAAAAATTGCAATTGTTTGACCAAACACAACAAAAGTTGGATTTTATTATGCAATAATAAACTTGATATTTTTACAAACAATGATTTGGAAATAGATGTGATTGAATTACTCAAAGCCGTAACACTAAAAAAAGATGATTTAGAACCGATAACTATTGAGGCTGGAACTTTATTGAAGATATTGATGACCAATCCATCTTCTTATCTTGTAGGAGATGAAAAAGGTTTTTCTTTTCTGATCAATTTCAGCGATGAAAATATCCAGTGGAAGAAAATTTGATTTTTCACTGAATAAAACTTTAAGAATATGCTCTTCCAAAAATCAATGTAATACACTTAACCATACATATTTACCTTGTTATTTTGGAGAGCATGAAATGATCTCTATATGTGATCATATAAAAATAGATTTTCCTCAGAAATACAGGGTTTTATGAATTAATTGAGTTCGATAATATTTTTATTAAAATCAAAAATATCAACACAATTAAACTCATGATCTCATTAAAAGAGATATCAAATCATTTTACCTAATTCTGAAAACTGCCGAACCTGATTCCGCCCACTTAATTTTGCAAAATATAAAGCTTGATCAGCTTGACGTATAAATTCTTCTTGACTCAAATTTTCTGCTTGCCCAGATTGCATGGAAATACCAAAACTGGCAGTCACAACTATTTTTTCAATATTGTTCAGTTGAATATGATTATTTTCAATTTCTACTCGACAACGCTCCGTAATTTCAGAAGCTTGCTTCAATTCGATATTATTTAAAATAAAAATAAACTCTTCACCACCAAAGCGCCCAACATAATCGTCTTGCCTAATATTTTCCATCAATATTTTCGCGACTTTTTTGAGTACTTGATCTCCAATATCATGCCCATAGGTATCATTCACGCGTTTAAAATGATCTATGTCTAATAAAACAATAACATATTCTTTTTTTTGCTCGTGGTTCAAAGCCAAAAATTCACTAATACTGCGACGGTTATATACCGAAGTTAATGGATCAATCTTACTCATTTTATCGATATATTCTTCCCTATATTTCCATTGGATCAATAAGATAATAAATAAAATGATACTCATTAAAAAAATTGGAATATAGAAATACAACATGCTATATACCCAAAACTCATTGGTATGTAAGGGAAGCTCTTGTAATTTTTGACTATAAATAGGTGCATAAGCAATTTGATCTGTTGCGCTAAGATACCCCATAATCAATATAAAAAAAGTAACAGGTATAACAGCTGTATACACTTCTCTGGGTTGAAAAAGTACTAAACCGACGGTCACTAAACTCACAAAACCTGCAATTGAAGCAAAACTAATAATACCCGTACAATATGCGCCATACATAAGCGTGATACCGAGATAACACGTTGTAAAATACGGAATGTATCTTTCTACAAAAAGGTTTTTACGTAATAAATAGGCAGCAACAATCGAAATCAAGTAGCCCATTAATGACAAAATATACGCCGTCATAAGATTGGGATAGAACTCAAAATTAATCCAAACTTGGAAATGAGGTAGTTTCGTCCATATGAGCCACCACACAATCCATAGCAAAGTAATCACCGCACACATGCTAAAAGCTAAAATACTTTTATTGACGTTGCTCCAATTCATGATGACGCTAGCTGTCATGAATTTTGAATATTCGTCTTTAAGTATTTTAAGAAAATGAAGCTTCATGGGAAATTACTACTCGATATACTCATCTCTTGTTAATTTGGAAACTTTTTATTCAATATGGTTAACAGAAGTTAAATAAGATAATCACGTATCAGTATTTAAAATAAATATGACGTAGTTATCATTCTATACGTTTAATTTAGAACACATGTCAAGATTCACCTTTTATTTAATTATTAGTCTTTAGTATAAGTAAAGATTGGTTCATATACTAAGTATAATATCAATAATCAAAAAAATAGTTTTTTAATGTTATCATTGTAATAAGTTTACAACCGAATAAAACATGATTCAACGATCATTATATTATTTCAAATATTTATAAATTTAACTTAATAGTGAATAAGGTATTGGTAAAATACCTTCTATTTTAATCTTATTTATTTAGTAATTCTTTAACGCATACTGAAATAAATTCAGTATTAAACTTAAAGATTCTCAATTCAATTATTCTTGCTGCTATGTTTAGCATTGTTGTGTACTGAAATATTTTAAAAAGTAATCTAGCAAATTTTAGTATTTTTATGTTCTATAAAATTATGATTCATAAAGACTTATAAAATTTATTATTCACTGTCACTTTTGTATAGCCAAAAAAAAGCAAGACCTCATTGAGGCCTTGCTGTATTCAGTCTTGTATCAATTAGCTTTGAGTCGCTAAATTTTTCTTTAATTCATCTTCAATAATTTCGATTTCTAAATCTGTGAATTTTCTAATTTCACCTTCAGCATGTTTTTCAAGTAAACCACCAATCAATGGCACTTTAACTTTCACGTCCCAATCCAGTTTGATATTCACTTGATTGTCATCACCAGTTACGGAACGACTACAACTCGCAACTAAAGGTAAGTTTGCACCTAATTCTACTTTAGAAGTCATTGCTTCTAAATTGGTAACATCTGAACGTTTTAAGCGAAATGCGTCTTTTAAAAGTTTTTTTGCGATATCTGGAATATTCACATCTAAATTGTAAGCACGACGTAAAGTATAAGTATTCCCTTCAATTTTAGACTCAATAATTTCCAAGTTTTCTCCTGGAATTCTTTTACATACAGCCTCATGCAATGAAGTATTTGCTGCTAATCTTTTGAAATCATTGAGCGATACACCTGATATCGTTGCATTTACAGTAAATTGATGTGCCATATAAAAACCCTTTCCCAGTTTTTTTGTTGTCTATAAAACGCTTTCTCAATTCTTTTGAACAGCGTTCAATGAAATTAAGCTCCACTATATATTTTAATTTCGTCTTTTGATTGACTGTGCACGACTTGTTTTTGTTATTTTATGCCATGCAATAACCTTATTGGATCTTGAATGTGGATAGACAAATAATGGTTTCTATATTCAATGTAAATATCAAACTCTTCTGCCCCATCATCCAAACCTGAAACTGTCCATGTTGTTCCTTTTGGAAGTTGATCTAACCAAGTTGATTTATAAAAATCAGAAATTGAATCAAAATCCAAATATTTTTCAGGTTCTGCCATGATTCTTTGCACAATTTCATCAAACTTTTGTTTTTGAATTTCAATAAAATTGATCATCATGGCGTGAATTCTTCTCTCTATTAACCCTTCTATTAAATACCATTAAATGCCTTATCTTGCTGTTTCTTTTTGACTTGTTCCCATTGCCACCAACCAAATGCAGCCATTCCGACAAAAGCAGCATATAAGCCTGCTGTTAAAAACAAATCTTTATAAATAAACATTCCCACATAAACAATATCGACAAAAACCCAAAGCACCCAAGTCGCGATATGTTTACGGCTAGTCCAATAGGTTGCCAATAAGCTAAATGCTGCTAATTGGGAATCTAACATAGGCACAGCGGCATCTGTGAAATAGTGCAGTGTTAATCCAAATACAAGCCCACCCATTGCGGCTAGAGTCATTTGTAAAATGACTGTTTTTACTGCAATCGGTTCAATTCGAATTTCATGATCTTGCTGCTTGCCTTTCAACCAATGATAAAATCCATAAAAATTCACCACCATAAAGAAAAACTGTAAAATAGTTTCTCCATATAACTTAAATTCAAAGAACAAATAAGCATATAAAACAAAAGCAACAAAGTTAAATAACCAACACCACATATTCCGTTTAATGGTGAGTGCAACACCAATAATACTGATGATCACGGCAAATATTTCTAATGGTGACATGGCTAGACTACGAATAAAAAGAAGTGCCTATTATGAAAAAATACACAACGAATGCAAGTAGAACAGTCAATGCTCAAGTATTAATTGACTTGATCTAGTCTGTGAATGAATCATCTCCCTCAAAATGCTACATTTTATATTTTTCACATGATCCTTATCACCGCAGTATGCTATACAACTGTATACGATCCAGTCATATTTATTCATTTGACAGTTTTCTAACGATCGTTTAAAAATAAATAACAGCCAAAGAGAGAACAACAATGTCAAATACTCAAGGAAAAGTCAGTCGTGAAATTCGTGGTCATATTTTTTTAATTGGATTAGACCGAGCCGATAAACGCAACGCTTTTGATAGTCATATGATTCACGACTTATCACTCGCTTTAACCGAATATGAGGATAATTCGGAACTGCGCTGTGCTGTTGTTTTTGCACATGGTGAGCATTTCACAGCAGGATTAGATTTAATTGAATTACAACCTAAACTCGCAAATGGTGTGTTTAATTTTTCTGATGAGATGATCAATCCGTGGGGGACGGTCGGTCGCCAACGAACCAAACCGCTCGTGACTGCTGTACAAGGCTATTGCTATACAGCTGGAATTGAATTGATGCTGAATTCCGACATCGTGATTGCCAATCAAAATACACAATTCACTCAAATCGAAGTACAGCGCGGTATCTTACCTTTTGGTGGTGCAACTGTGCGCTTTGTGCAAGCCGCAGGTTGGGTCAAAGCAATGAAATACATACTAACAGGTGATTTATTTCATGCACAAACTGCTTATGAAATGAATTTAGTCACTGAAATCGTTGAAGACAATAATCAATTGAACCATGCAATTGAATTGGCAGAACGTATCGCCCAAGCTGCGCCACTTGCCGTGCAAGCCACACTTCTGTCTGCTCACCAAGCTTTTTTACAAAGCCCTGAAATTGCATTTAAAAATCTACAAGGTTTACTGAGCCCGTTACTTGCATCTGAAGATGCCCGAGAAGGTGTTATGGCAATGATAGAGCGAAGAACACCTCAATTTAAAGGCAAATAATAGAGAAACAACGATGCAAAGCCTAAAACAACGAACAAATACTCAAAGCTTCAATATACAAAGCTTCGATACTGAAACAGTTTCATTTAAAGCAGTGGATGGTTATCCGTTAATTGGTACCTCGTACACACCAAATGACGTCATTAAAGCTCAAATTGTACTTGCATGTGCGACAGGTGTTCCACAAGGGTTTTATCGTCGTTTCGCTGAATATGCAGCACAATTAGGCTACCAAGTCTTTACTTTTGATTATCGTGGTGTAAGCCAATCAGCGCCAAAAACGTTAAAAGGCTTTCAAATGTCTTACCTAGATTGGGGTAAGTTAGATTTAACTGCTGCAATCGATTATTTGGCGCAAGATGATGTATCACTCTTTGTTGTTGGACATTCTTACGGGGGGCAAGCTTTAGGGCTCACTTCAAATCATCATAAAGTCACTGCAATGTATTGTTTCGGTACAGGTGCAGGTTGGCATGGTTATATGCCCTTTAAAGAGAAAATTAAAGTGCAAGTGATTTGGAATATTGTCTTTCCGCCAATGGTTGCAGCAACTGGCTATTTACCTTGGAGCAAACTCAATATGGGAGCTGACCTTCCCAAAGGTGTTTATCAACAATGGCGAAAATGGTGTAAACACCCAACCTATTTCTTTGCTGACCCTGAGCAACAACAGTTACATGAACAATATGCACAAGTGAAAACCCCCATTTATGCTGTTGCTGCACTCGATGATGATTGGGCTTTACCTAGCTCACGTTATGCTTTTATGCAACATTACCGTCAAGCCCCTATGCACTTCATCAATATTTCTGCGGATGAGTTCGGATTAAAACAGATTGGTCACATGGGCTATTTCCGAAAAGGTTCTGAACCGATTTGGGATAAAATGCTGAATACTTTTGAAGATTTAATTACTTATTAAGAGGCACCAAAGTCACACATGCGTCCACAAAAACTCACGCCAGAACACATGCTTAATCTCTGCGCTTTACAATTTAAGGCACATGGTTATGCA
Organism: Acinetobacter piscicola; assembly: GCF_002233755.1. Classification (GTDB taxonomy): domain Bacteria; phylum Pseudomonadota; class Gammaproteobacteria; order Pseudomonadales; family Moraxellaceae; genus Acinetobacter; species Acinetobacter piscicola. The sequence continues at coordinate 255,514 of NZ_KZ268704.1, forward strand.
GGAACCAGTATGGATATGCTAGCAAAAGCATGTGGGCTGAGTAAGGCTTCATTTTATTACTATTATCCAAATAAAGAAGCCTTATTACTTAAAGTTTTAGAACATACGCATTTGTATTTAAAACAATATCTATTTGCAAGCGCCTATGCAGAAGATATCAATCCTGTGATTGAATTTAATCAAATGCATGAACGTGCCTTACAATTTTTTAGCTACGAAATTAAAGGCTGTCTCGTTGGAATCCTTTCTATAGAGTCAGGAAATATCTCTGAGCAGATCGTACAAAAAATACGTGAAATCTTTCAAGATTGGCAACAGGCTTTTTATCAATTATTTCGTCATCGGTTGGATGAGAATTCAGCGCAAACCTTGGCTAAAATCAGTATTGCAGATTATGAGGGTGCTATTTTAATGTACCGATTGAATCATGATATTTTCTATCTTGATCAAATCAAAACGAGAATCTTACAAGCGCTTCAATCCTAAATTTTCGCAATAAATGCGCTTAGGCTTAAAACACTAAAAACAATGCCTTGAATAAAAAGTTAAAAATGACCTTTAAACTCAGCTTTATGCTCTACTCCTTCACGATCTACATGCGCATAAAATATACCATAGCGTCCGACGTAGTATTCCAATGATTGATCATGATAACTCCAAAAAATTGACCATTCACCAAAATCAAAATTGCCGCTCTGGCTTTGTGTACTCATTGGCATCTTATTTAAAAATTCTTGTTGGATTTGCCCTGCTTGGTTAACGTCTTTGACTTGGATCGCTTTATCAAAAAACAATTGTGCCACTTCATCAAAAAGCCGTTGATCTTGTTCACTGACTGGAACTTCTTCAACTGCAATTTGCGGAGCAGATGTAGAGGCGGCATCTGCACTTTTTACTCGTTCAGCATCAAGTACTTGTTTGATGGCTTTAGATTTTTCAGGAAGCACATCATCTTCAGACTCATTTTGTAATTTTGATGATAACAACGGATTTTGTTCATTATTCAGCGTGGTTATTTTATGTTTAGCCATCAATCTCCAAAGCATATAGAGTGTGGCAATAATTAGAATCAAAAAGATAAACTTCATCACACCGCTACTCCCTCATGTATTTATTCTATTAACAGTCATCAAAATTAAACTGGTAATAATTCAAGTTGCCATTTTTAAAATAAAAAGTTACAGCGTTGTTTGAATCTTTAGGTATTTCCATAGCATAAACATGTGGTTCTAAACCAAAAATAAACGATGAGAATTTCTTTTTAAATTGTGTTTCCGTTATTTTTCCATCTATTGTTATGCTGTTTATTTTAACAGCATTATTCATTTTCAAATAGACTTTATCTATACGTCCATTATCTAACACGATAAAACTATCATAGATCCATTGATCAGGGAAATTTCCACCATTGCACTCATCAACTTCACCTTTGACAATTTTTAATGGCTTTCCAAATGTTTTATTCGGCGTAGTATTTGTTATTTGAAAACTACTGTAGCTTTTTCCATGAATTACAGGTTGAACCACTGGATCTGCCAAGCTGAATGAAGAAAGACAACTCAGTGCAGTCATCATTAATAATTTTTGCATTTAAATTTACTCATTAATTTTTTAAATTAAATGTATAGCCCAATATAAACTTGAACTTCATTCGACAAACTATTTGATTATTTATTATTTAGGTATCAATAGTTTGAAGGGCTATATTTTAAATTATAAGCTGACTAATTCACAAGAAGTCATTCGATTTATAAAATAAATTGTGGACTCTATTTATTTAGGATCTTTACCTAACACTGTATTTGCAAGCCAATTACTGGCAGTAATCGCAAACTGATCTACATAACGACTATACAAATTGGCTATGAATAAAGTCATTAAAATTGCACCACTTGCTGAAACAAGCACAGATAAGGAATAGTTCCATTGCCAACTAGAGAAAAGATTAAAGAGCGGAATACAGATTAAATACAGCATCAACAAATGCAATAAATAGATCGAAAAAGAAAGTTTTCCTAACCAGACTAAAAATGCACGATCTAAGTTTTTAGACAATAATGGATTCATTAAAATACTATAAACAATCAAAACACCCGCAAAGAAATTACAATAGTCATAAGTAGACTCACCTAAAAAATGATGAACCCATGAATAAGCCGCACTGGTATTATGTGCCCCAGCCAAATATAAACCGATCAACAGCATTATCACTGCGCTATAGTTTTTGAGTGGTTTGGCGTAAAGGTAAATATACATCCCGAAAATAAAACTGGATATGCCAAAACAAAAACCTTGCCCACGCCAATAATAAGCCAAACATGGAATCAATAAAGAGGCGATAAAAAATGCAATTTTTTGATGATGATAAAGATAGAGTAAGAAAAATAAAACAAATGACCCCATCAACTCGATGGTCATCGTCCAAAGTACCCAGTTAATCTGACTATCTGAAAATAAAAATGCGCTGATCGTCCCTTCATAGAAGGCTTGCTTTAAGCTGAAATTTTGTGCTGTAAATGCCTGTAACCACCCGCCGACAAGATGACTATCAATATGAATAACTTTAAACACTGACCAAATGATTAAACATGAAGTGAGTGCAGGAATCATCAAACGTGGATAGCGCTTAATCATCATACTTTTAATTTTATAACTGAATTGATCAGGGCTTTTTAAAATTGCATAACTTAACACAAAGCCACTCAGGACAAAGAATACAAAAACAGCAGCATCACCTGAGTATAAAAAACCAAATGGAGCATGATGCAATGCATTGACCCATGCCAGTTCTGTCGTGTCATTGGCATCGAAATGGTGTAGATAAGGAAAAAAACTCATCGCCAGATGTGAAAATACCACAGCAAGACAGGCTAAACCTCGGATGCTTTCTGCTGAATTTATTTTACCTGACATCAATTTTTCCTAATAAAACAAAGTCCCAACCAGTGGGACTTTTGTAAATCAAACTTTTAGTGAATATGGGTAATTCGACCATTAGCATCATGGTGTACAGTTGCAACTTTTTGTAAACGCGACATTTTCAGTTCCTGCGTATCTAAGTTGAATGACCGAGCATATTCTTCAGTACTTTTATCTTTAGCTTGTGCTTTGGTTTTTGATGGGATGAAATGACTCCATAACCATAAAGAAACGGCGCAAGCCAATAAAGCAGTAAAACCATTCTCTAAAACATGCGCAAGCGTACCAAAAAAATGTTCAATTAAATGTGGCTTTTGTACTGAAATATACCCAATTAGAATCACCAAAGGACGCCAAAGGAATAACCAAAATCCCCATAGCATTGCCGTTGTCGTATTGGATAGATAGCGTCTGTGCCAAGGCAATTGATCACGTACATCTATAATCAAAGTTTCAGTTTTCATCATTGTTTCTCTATGACTTATATGATTTAGTCATCATGTCGCATTCCACGATCAGGACTTACCCATCGTGCTCTCTTACCACTGCCACGCAGCAAAACCTTTGGAAATGCGATGATGCTTGCAGTCACTGTAATCAGCCAAAAAACAATTGGATACCAAATCATCCAGTAAAAGTTTTTAGCTAAATTTGATTCGTAACGACTATCCATCCATTTGCTAATTGCAAATTGTAGTAGACAAGTCGTGCCGAGTAAAATTCCTGTTCCCATTGGGAGTAACGGTGAACTTACGACAGGAAAACCGGCATAAGGTAAAACCCAATGCAAAATCCATAAGATCACCATAAACAACATTAAATATGACCAAACTAGCGTGAGACATAACTCGATAATGAGTGGCCATAAAAAATTCAATTTCGGTTTAAAAAGCACATCAATATTTTTGATTAATACCTGTGCGCCACCCATTGCCCAACGCAGACGTTGTTTCCATAAACCATTAAAGGTTTCTGGCATTAAAATCCAAACCAAAGCATTCGGTTCAAATCTCACATCCCAACCAGCTCGATGCAATTTCCACGTGATATCAATATCTTCAGTTAGCATATTCGGTGACCAATAACCCACCTCATGCACTGCACTTTTACGAAATGCAGTAATTACACCTGACACTGTAAACAAACGACCAAAAGTTCTTTGAGCACGTTTGATCATACCGACAATCGAAGAAAATTCCCCAACCTGAATACGCCCAAGTAAAGTCGAACGTGTTCGAATACGAGGATTACCTGTAACGGCTGCAACTGATGGATTTTGTAAAAAATGGCGAATCATCCATTGCGCAGCATGTTGGTCTAATAAAGCATCACCATCGATACCAATTAAATATTCTGCATCTGTTAATAGACTACCCGCCTGTAAAGCCATCGCTTTACCTTGGTTTTCAGCCAAATGAACAACACGTAATTTCTCATGTTTTTCAGCCAAAGCATTGAGAATCTCTGCTGTTCGATCCGAACTTCCATCATTAATTGCAATGACTTCAAAGTTTGGATAATTTAGATTCAGTGCATGAGTAATGGTTTCGACAGCGTTATCTTGTTCATTAAAACAAGGAATCAACACCGCAACCAAAGGATATTCAGACAATGCCTCTGGTTGTTTATATGGGGGCTCTTTACGCTCTTTCCAATAGAAAATGAGTGCACCGATCATCCACAAATACGACATGAACAGTGGATAATAAAAGATAAAGTTTAGTATTGACTGCCAAAGATGCTGAAATGAATGCATATGTCGCCTATGGAATCAAACGTGATGATTTAGAATCAAACACTTTACGCATTTCAGTGGCATCAGGATGATCTTGGATCGAATCATCTGGATAGTAACCAACATGAATCACGCCTTGTTGATACAACGATTGAATGGTTTGAGTTAATTCCGCATTTGAAATTTTCTCATTGTTTCGCCAATTTACTGCTTGCAATTCAAAAACTGTTTTCTTCATTCCATTCGGTTGCTGTTTCACTCGTTGCACCAAATCTCGATAAAATTTATCTTTATCAGGTGCTTGCTCCATGTATGGCATTGCCATAATGGCTGTAAAATCATAATTCTTAATCGATTGCTCTAAAGATTGTGCATACCAATTTTCAGAATACGCCGATAACGCAACTTGTGCGTATAAATTACGTGCAGTTAATAAGAAGGGTTGGTAATAACGTACTTTTTGCGCTAAATCCAATGCAAATGAATCAATCGTTTGCGTTTTAAATGCAGTCCATTTTTGCAGCTTTGCATCATCATTACGGATTTCAGCTAGATCTGTGGGTAAACCTATTTTTTGATACGCTTTGAGTGCTTCTGGACTCGCATCTTCATAATCTGACAACGTCGCATCATCATGGAACAAGATTCCATCAAAAGTCGCCGACTTAGCCAAATCCTGATAAATCCCTTCAATGGTTTTACGTGCATCTGCTGAATATGGGCTTAAACGAAGATAACCCATGTTTAAGTGATCTCCTGCTTTGGCTTGCTGAGTCACCACTAAATCTTTTGAAACTGGATTGGATTGTGGCAACTCCCAAGCCAATAACGGCATCCAAGCATATAAACGACTGACTTGTGTACGCGTTTGAATTTGCCAAGCCACTCGGTTAAATAAGTCTGCACGCATGGGTAAATAACGGTTTGGGAAATACACCATATCCGCAGAACCATTGGCATCTGGGTCAGAGAAAGCTTGTAAATAAACCGTTGTTACATGCATTTCACGAATACGATCTAATAAATGTCCAAGATTACGTTCTTGCTGCACTGGATCTGGGTCGTAAATATAGTCCAAATCAACATGCATGATTTTTTGTGGGCGATTATTGTCTGTGAAACCCATTTGACGACTTTGGATCTCTTGCGCCAAGGCATCCGTCGTCATACTACCTTCAACTAAAATTCGGTTGAGATGACCTAAAGATTTTTCAATATGATCTGGGCCGTCATCTAAACTAATCGTAATCGGCATGCCTACTTTTTTTGCAATCGCCACGGCTTCCATATTGTATCGTCCATATGGCCATACCATGATACGTGGTGCTTTTAGACCATGTGCTTTTAAAACCTTATTATTTTTCTTTAAATCATTGTAAATACGATCTGCATAGGCTTGATCAGACTCATACTGCTTCGTTTTAGGGTCATATTCACGAGTTGTCGCCGCAGGTTCGGAGTTCCCCTGTGGATTGCCTAAAATTCCACGATGCAAATTATAACTGTGACTACCAATTTCAACTAAACCACTATTTTGCATGGTTTTAAGTTCTTCCCATGTCAATAATTTACTGCGATCTAGCTTTTCATCACCAAATTGAACCAATTGATTGGGCTTGGTTTCTAACCAGCTTCCAACCACAGACAAAACCACAGGGATTTTTCTTCGCTTGATAATCGGATAAGCATATTGATAAAAGGATTGATAACCATCATCTACAGTGAGCAATACTGGTTTGGTTGGTAATTTAAACTTACCTTCTTTGGCACTAATGATCTGATTCACAGTCACAAAGTGATAGCCATTTTTAATCAGCCAATCTAAATGCAATTCAAATTGCTTAGTCGTTACAGCATAGTCTGGAATAACTGCATTTTTTTCAGCTGTGATTTCGTGGTAACCAATAATTGTCAGCGTATCTAAATTAATTTTAGGCGCTTCCTGCTCAACAGCTGTGTCTGGCAGTGCTTGGTTTTCTTCAGCAAAGGCACTATTTAAAAAGGATGAAAATAATAGTGATGCGCACAACATTGCTGTAGCAGGAAAGTAACGAGTTACCATAAATTTTAATACTCTATCATCATTGTTTAGACCTGAACTCATCTGTAGCATTCCATCATTGAAATACTAAAAATCCTTTTTCTAGACGAATTGAATCAAGCGTTTTACAACGATGATTTAAAAGAATAAAGCTGAAATGAATCTTAAAAAACAACTCTGAACAGAATTATTTCTTCGCGCCATTTAAACACTTTTAGAACAAAAATATTGTAGATGATTGTTAAATTATGCATATTTTATACACACAGAAAAAAATATATTGTGTTACGTTTCACATTATTTTCAATAAATTATTATCAAATAACAAAACAAAAAGCTTTGATTAGAAGCTTTTATTTAGATTAGAAACTTTTATAATGTTGAATTATGAGAAAAAATAAGCGCTCAGATCACAGCGAGTATAAATACTTTCACTTTTTTATTTACAAAAAAATAGAGACCACGATGACCTCTATTTTTAGATTCTAATGCTATTTCAGCATAACAATCGATTAATCACGTGTTTTTACATCAAACAATTCAATTTCAAAAATGAGGTTTGAGTTTGCTGGAATCACCTTACCCATTTTGCGTTCACCATACGCCAAATGAGAAGGAACTATCAGCTTACGCTTACCGCCTACTTTCATTCCCATAATGCCCTGATCCCAACCTTTAATCACACGGCCAGTACCAATCACGGTTTCAAAATAATTGCCACGGTCGATTGAAGAATCAAATTTTGTACCATCTTCTAACCAGCCAGTATAATGTGTCGTGATTAAAGCACCTTTTACCGCTTCTTTCCCTTCACCAATTTTTAAATCAATGATTTCTAATTCATTCGACATAGCAATTACCTAAATTTTCAATTTTCTCGTTCGATTATAAACAGGTCTAAGAAAAAGTGCTGAATTCTGTGATTTTTGGACTTAAATTTTCAGCACTTGATGTATGAATTGATTTAAAAGATACAAGGCAAGCTCACAACTTTTAAATTTTAAAAGCCTTATTGTAACCTGAGCTTGGGATAAGATATGTTACCAACTATATGATACGAGGAAACGTCAGTCGCATTGTTCGAGGCATGAGGAATATATTCCGCAAGATCTGTAATGTACTGTTTTTGCGACATATTAGGTACTTGATAGTATCTGTCGAGTTGGCGACTGACAAATGGTTTTGCCCTTGCGTGGCAGTGCCACTCATCCCGAAAGCCTTGCGAGGTAGTACCTCTCAGGTCGAACCTGAACAAGATTGAAATATATTTCAAGCGAAGTGCAAGACGAAGTGGGTTAATCCTTGCATTTGACTTTAAACGGTAAGACTCCGCTGTGCCTGACCTATCTTTTCAATAACTTACATCAAAGTTTATTCCGAACTGACGTTATTTTAACTGCGTCCATTCAATAACCGCTTGAGCATGATCACCAATCAATGTCCATTCACCATCCATTACATTCAACTGTAATTGCATAGTTCTTTCACATAATTGTTGAATGGCAGCCGTCGTCTGCTCAGACAATTGCCAAACTTCAACATTGGACAATGTTTTAAGCTTTGAACTACGTTTATACCACTCTGCTACTGCTGAACCATAAGCAATAACAGCAACGTGTTTACAACGTGCAGCCGCTTTTTTAACTTTATCTTCATCTGGCAAACCAACTTCAATCCATTTCACCAATTGACCTGTTAAATCTTTTTCCCACAGCGCAGGCTCATCAGTTTCAAATAAATCTTTGGTAAATTCCAACTGCTCATCTGCAAAACGTGCATAAGCTAAAATTCGAACCATTAAACGTTCAATGGTTTCAGATGGATGCAATGCCATGGTCAGCTGATAATCACCATATTGATGCACATCCATATTGGCGATATTTAAATCTGCTTTATAAATCGTTGCTTTTAAAGCCATGTTGAATCCAAAAAATAAGTTCTAAAATATGCCGCTCAGTCTATAAGATTTTCAAACGAATTACTGAGAATTTTCAGACCGATCAATTCGGCATTGTAAAAGTTGAGTTTCAAGGCTTTCCCAGTCACGATCCTGTTGCGTAATGATCTCGACACGATTATCGATGCTTTCTTCAGCCGATTTATAGTTTAAGTTTTCAGGATTGAAATTAAAGCTCATCCAACCTTGATTGGTGTTAAAAATGCCTTTAATTCTTAACCAGTCTTTTTGTTCGCATAACGCATCCAATAAGTCATAAAAATCAAATTGCCAACGCTTGGAAAATTTCCAACCTGCAACCGTATAACCATTGGAAGACTCTACATAGTGATATGGCAATTGCTTAATTACAGGTAAATCTTCAGTTGAATTGAGTTGTTTTTGAATATGAATCAAAGGCACAATTTTGCGTTGTATTCCTTGATGCGCAACATCAATTTGTTCAAGTTGAATGTTGCCATTTTCAGCCAATAACCATGTTTGAATATAAGCCAAATACTCATTTTTAAACTGATCTAATTGTTTTTGATCAAGTTCAGTCATCCTATCTGCATGAGAAACGACAACAATCTGTGCTGCTTTTAATTGATCTTGATAAAGTTCTTGTTGAATCCATGCTTCATCATGCAATCGAGAACCATCCACGACTGTAACCAAAGCCCGCATATCAATTTGAGACTGCCAATGTGGTTCTGTTAATTGTTCTAAAAGTTGCGCAGGATGTCCCAAACCAGTTGGTTCAATAAAAAGTCGATCGGGTTGTTTTTCCTGAATCAATCGAGATAAAGCAATTTGCATCGGTAATTGCCCTGCGCAACACAAACAACCACCTAAAAGTTCTTTGACTTCATAACCCTCTTCTTGCGGTAATAATTGCTGATCAATTCCTATTTGACCAAACTCATTCATCAAGATTGCCCAAGTCTCTCCTTCAGGTTTTTGTTGTAATAAATGCTGTAATAATGTGGTCTTTCCCGCACCTAAAAAGCCAGAAATAATATGGGTCTTGACGACTTTTTGAGAAATAATTTTCACAGATACTACTCAAGTTGCAATGGACAGTTGCTATTAAAGATTGATATTAAAATTTGCTTAAAACCTATTAGCTACAGTTGAGATTGTACAGACAAGATCAAGGGATTAATCTATTTTTGAAGTTAAAATGTTACAATTGATCTAAAATACAATTCAATTAAATAAGAAAATTTGCAGTTATTGTTTAATCCAAGTAACTACCCTGTTTGATTTTTAGCCATTTTTTAATATTTGAATACACTTAAATCATTGGAGAAATGCCGATTTCTCACAAAATTCTTACATAACACAGGCCTTTGTTTTAAACACGTAACTCAGACTGTTTCGCTTTGTTGATAAGGTTGCCGTATTTTCATTCAGCACTTAGCATGAGTTCACGCCTTGTAGCTCAGTCGATTCGGACTTTGCACTACTACAGGTTTTAATTTTTTAATAAATAAGGATGTCTCCAATGAATTTAGTTAAAACGCTTTTAGCAACAACTTTTGCTTTGACTGCTGCAACGACAACTTTTGCAGCTTCTGAAAAAACAACCCAGTCTGCTGAAAGCAGCGAAAAAGTTATTGTTTCTACACAAGAGCAGCCAAGTGATGCAACCTCAGCAGAAGAAACAGCTGCTGGTTCATCAAACGCAAACCAACCTTCATCTGAAAGTGCGGCTGAAACACCAGCAATGCCTACACCTAAAACTAAACAATAATTGACTTTTGAGTTAACCAAAAAGATGAACGCTTTATCGTGAAAATGATGACTCCTCCAGAGTTCACGATGATGAGCTGATCAGGTTTTTTTTCAAAGTAATCGTTAACATAGAAAGACTGTATCATTGCTGCGATACAGTCTTTTTATAATTAGTATCAGTCACTTAAATTTATGATTAAAACAACTCATAGTATTTGAATTTCCACTATTTTGAATAATCTGGATAAATTTAAAATCCATTTTTTAAACCACATCCATTATTGAGTAAATATCGCTAAACCGCCTGAATCCAGGCTACCCCTTTCACGGCATCACGCTGTTGAATCAACTGAATAAAAGGCTTAAATTCATCTAAATAGGGCACAATTTTAAAAGAGATGGCAAAGATCAGCCAGTATGCTAAAAACAAATCTGCGGCAGAAATTTGATGCCCCAGCAAATAAGGATTCGCTTGCTTTAGACCGACTTTGATAAAGTTATAAATTGTTTCTTCTGTACCAAACCCTAGACTTCTTCTTCGTTCTTGAATCTGTTCTGTTGAAATACCTAAACTTTTGATATCCATAAATTCAGTCAAAGGTCCGTGGCAAAAGAATAACCATTTTAAATATTCTCCACGCTTGGGATCATTCAATGCGGGTGCAAAACCTTTCTCAATATATTTGTCTGCTAAATACGCAAAAATTGCAGGTGTCTCAGAAATCACAGAACCTTGATCCACCAAAAAAGGAATTTTAGCCATTGGATTCAACGCCAAATATTCAGGCTGATTCAAGTCTTTATAATCCACTTGAATAATTTCGACTTGATCTTCGATATTCAATTCTTTTAATAAAGGTAAAATCGTATTTCCACGAGAATGTGTATTGGTATAAAGCTTCATTGTTTTTGAATCCATTTTTATCGTGTTTTGAGTATAATCAAAATATCGCTAAATTTGATTAATTTATATACATAAATGATGATTATACCAATTCACTTAGATTATGGAGCTGAAGGTGCTATTTGGTATGCTCCTTTTGAATCGCCTACTGAAATTATTCATTTAAAAATTTTAGAACCATTGCAATCACATCATTTCTTGATCTTTGCAATAACACACATACAAGCTCACTCGTAGTAAAGACTCTAGGGGTATTTTTCTGACTCGAATTATTTAATCATTAAGTTGCACTATTTATCACTTAAATCAGCTTGTAAAATTGATAAATAAAACCTGTCTTATAAAAATCAAGGAGAAAATACCAATGCTTAAAAAGTTCATAACCATTGGATTATTAGCAATATTACTTATAGCCTGTTCTAAGCCTTTGCCTGTAGATAAAAAAGACTATATAGGCACGTGGCAAAGCGCTGATGGTCGAATTAGTTTAATAATTAGCAATGAGGGTCGACTGGAATATAAAAATAAACAACCTAATTCAAGTACCTCTGTTTCCGCGCCAATTACCGAGTTTAGTAGTTCTGGTTTTAGTGCAGGACTTGGCTCACTTTCAACTGAATTTAAAGTCAGTCAAGCACCGCAACAAACCGCAGATGGAACATGGACAATGACTGTCGATGGGCATCAATTAAAGCGACTTAATTAAAGAAACGATAATAAAATTTTGAACAAATAAAAAAACCTCCATAAAGGAGGTTTTAGCTCAACAACACTTAGCTATGAGAAGCTTTTTTATAAATACTACAAGAAGGATGATGGTTTTCTTGTAAACGAGCGACTTTACGCTGTTCAGCTGCTTCAAAACGACAACGCTTCCAATCATTATCTAAATCTAAAGATGGAATTTGTTGTGGCTTACCATTTTCATCCACAGCAACCATCGTAAAATAGCAACTATTGGTATGGCGAACGGTGCGTTTTTGAATATTCTGTGCTTCAACACGAATACCGATTTCCATAGAAGTACGACCAACATGGTTCACACTTGCTAAAAAAGTCACAAGCTCCCCCACATGAATTGGTTCTTTAAAGTTTACCTTATCAACCGAAAGGGTCACAACATAACTTCCTGAGTAACGACTTGCACATGCATAAGCCACTTGATCAAGAAACTTAAGGATGGTTCCACCATGTACATTACCTGAAAAGTTTGCCATGTCAGGCGTCATTAAAAAGGACATGGTCAATTCTGACTGATCATCTGTAGCTGGGATCATTTGATCTAATGGAGACATCGTATTCTAAACTCTACTTGGACAGGAGATTTACACTTATTATTATATATCTTTTCATACAAAAAACATGTTTAATTCGGCAATTGGTCATTCCTTAGATTGATGATCCGAAAGCGTTTCATTTATTTTAAATATATTCTTTTGATTTATAGTATATTTTTTAAACTTTAGACACTTTCATCTAAAATACTCTCTTTGTAAACTTAAAACCTTCCATCTTTATTTTTCAATTTTATAATCATATCTAATGTATCGACCACATCTACACATTAAAAATAATTTGACCATTTTATATTACAATTTTTATTTAATTCACTTAAAAATATTTAAGTGAATTTTGGGTAAAAAATATATCTAAACATGAAATTAAAATATAGATAAAGAATTGAAATAACTTAGTTCAAAGCGTGATACTGCGCGCTCTCAGACTTACTTTTTGTCTTACTTTCTATGACAACATCCAAATCATGCATGCGTAGATTAGCCGCATCAACACCAGCTTGCATGGTATCTTGGCGCCCTTTCACATCAAAAATATGTGCTTTTTCACGTAGATCAGGTTGAATCACAATATCTGCATTTTTTAATTCATCAGCAGCCAGTTTATTCTGCATAATGTTAATATTTTGGTTAAACAAACCCCAAACATTGGTCGTTTCAGTATTTTCAGGTTGTGCCAAAATATCGACTGCAATCACAATATCTGCGCCCAATTCTTTCGCAATATCCACAGGTACAGGGCTGACCAAACCACCATCTACATATTCTTTGCCTTGAATAACTGTCGGAATAAACATACTCGGAATAGATACGGAAGCTCGAACAGCTTGCCCTGTATTACCATAGTTAAAAACTGCACGTTGTCCATTTTGCAGTTCGGTTGCGACCACATACATTGGAATCTTCATCTTTTCCAATGACATTTGGCTGACTTGTTTATTGACATAATCTTCAACTTTTTGACCGTCAAAAAAACCTTTCATACCAATTTTAAAGTCGCGAACATCACCTACTTTCATATCTAAAGCAATTTGACGTAATTGTTCAGCAGATTTACCACTGGCATAGATTGAACCAACAATACTCCCTGCACTGGTACCCACAATAAAATCAGGTTGAATACCATGTTGTTCTAGCGCCTCAATCACACCGATATGCGCATAACCACGAGCGCCACCACTACCAAGTACAAGTGCAATCACGGGCTTTTCATTGCTGACGTTTTTAAACTGATAAAAACTTTTATCTAACGTTGATGCAGCTTCAGATACTTTTGGTGAATGTGCAACTGCGCTTTGTCGATCTTTTTTTATAGGTGAATATACGCAAGCAACCAAAGTTGAACTACATAACAAAGAAATGAAAAGTTTGTTGAGCAAAGACATAATCTCAGATTTAGAATGAACCGAAACGATTCGGTATATAAACATAATTTACAATGCATTGTTGTTGTATTTATTTAAACTGTCATTATTTTTAGATATTGTATAAATTATTTTTCTAAAAAAATAAGTAGTTATGTGCTGAATAAAAGTTTTGTATGCGATAACAACATCATCATTTTTAAGTGATTGGTTACATTGCTTATAATGAGTATAGTGAAATTTGGTTTTAATGATTGATTCTTAAATAAAAAAGCCAGTCAAGTGACTGGCTTTATGACTTGATACAGATATTTTAAGCAATAAACTTCAAAATCAATTGAATCACTGTGGCATTAATAATATCAACAAAGAAAGCACCGCAAAGTGGCACAATTAAGAATGCTTTATGTGAAGGCCCGTACATATTGGTAATGGCTTGCATGTTTGCCACAGCTGTTGGCGTCGCTCCCATACCAAAACCGCAATGCCCTGCTGCTAGAACTGCTGCATCGTAGTTTTTCCCCATTACACGGAACGTTACAAATGCAGCATATAAAGCCATGGTTAATGTTTGAGCTGAAAGAATAACAACCAATGGACCTGCAAGATCTGCCAACTGCCATAATTTAAGAGATAGCAGTGCCATCGCTAAATAAAGCGAAAGTGCAGCATTACCAAATACATCAATTGCACGATCAAACATTTTTACACGAAGGATGCCTTCTAAAACATTTCGAAGAATGACACCACCTGCAAGTGCCCATACAAAAGTCGGTAATTCAAACCACTGCCCTTTACTATAACCTGTCATAAAATCAGCAAAAGCCAAACAAGCAGCAAATAAACCTAAAGTCGTAATGGCATTATCCGCAGTGATTAATCGAACTTGATGAGGATATTCAAAAGGAACGTATTCCCCCAATTCTGTTATTGGTTGGCTATTCGTTTCCTTCACTTCTTTTCTTGTTTTAGGACTTGATAATTGATAACGGTTAATCAGCAGTTTAGCTAAAGGTCCACCAATGATTCCTCCGATAATTAAACCGAAAGTTGCACTTGCCATACCGAGTGCTAAAGCACCTTGTATACCATGTTGAGTTTCAAGAATCTCACCCCACGCACCAGCAGTACCATGACCACCTGTAAGCGTAATTGAACCTGCAATTAAACCGATCAATGGGTCTAAACCAAGTACTGTCGCTAAGCCCATGCCTACAAAATTTTGTACAACAATAAATGATGCAACACAGATAAGGAATACAACTAAGCCAAAGCCACCTTCTTTGAGTTTTGCAAAGTTCGCACTTAAACCAATCGAAGCAAAAAATACCAACATGAAACTGGTTTGTAATTCACTACTTGTAGTAATGCTATAACCCCAGATGTTATGTACCAATAAAGAAATAACCGCAGCAACTAGACCGCCCGCAACTGGTTCTGGAATGTTATATTTACGAAGAAAATCTATTTTATTAACTAGGAATCGTCCTAGTAAAAGTACAATAACCGCTGCAATCAGCGTATAAAAAGCATTAAAAGTAAATTCCATTGAACTGATCCATGCTATAAAATACCTTGAGTTTTACATTGAATAATTTTAAATATTGCAAATAGTTCATTAAATATACAAATAATATACGATCTAAAAAAGATCCAATTTGTAATATTAAAAAAGATCCAATTTGCAATCCAAAAGGATTTAATGTCAAATTAAAGGTAAAAAAGAGAAAGATATATCTTAAAAGATGGGAAATAAAAATGGGTTAAAGTGTGTGACTTAAATATGAACAGAAATGCTATATTCAAGCAACTTCAAGAAGTTTTGAGTCATGTGGTGTTACTCCAATTATAGATAAAAGATCGTTCCATCAAATAATGAGAAAAACAAAATATTGTGAAATCCAGCGCAGATAAAAAAGGGTAACTTTTCATCAGACTATCAAAAATATCAATAGAAAAAGCTTTAGAAATAATTCATTTCTAAAAAGAGCGCCTATTATCCAGTTTTTTTTATAAAAGTCTTTATTTTTTACAATTTTTTCTGATATTTAAGTCTATAAAGTATAAATTTCGATTGTTAGATATATAAAAAACCGAGGAATAATCCTCGGTTTTTTGAGCTTAATACTTTCTAAAATTAGAAGTTGTATTTTGCCATTAGACCTACACGGTTATCTTTATAAGATTGGCCAGCAAAAGTTTCTCGTTTACCATTCACATATTCAATACCTAGATCGATTGGTTTAGCCGGTGAATAAATCACATTGACCCAAGCTTGTTTAATTTTTTCGTTTGCGGTTTGGTTTGCTTTAGCAAAATCAGTACCGTCATCAGCCAATACTGTACCATAAGCTAAAGTAGAACGTAGGTTCGGTAAGAATTTGTATGTCGCGCCTACTTGAATAGCAGTAAATTCATTCTGTTCAATGTCACCATCTACAACAGAGAATGCATTGTTACTTGCGTATAAATAGTTACTGTTACCTACCACATAAGAAGCATCAGCAAAAACCTTTAATGGATCAATTACTTTAAAGTCTGTACCTAAAGCAACACCCCAACCTGTTTTATTATCATCTGCAGCACTAGACTTATAGTTTTCAACTAAAGCACGACCCGAAACAGTACCTTTTGAGTTTGCATAAGTATGCGCAACTTTCGCAGTTAATACAGGTAGGCTATATTTAATTGAAGTACCTGCGCTATTACCTTCTTCAGCGGCAACTAAAAGTTTAGTACTTGGCGCTAAGTTATATGCATAACGTACTTGTGGAATACGTGTCGTACCGCCACCGGCGTTTGTAGAGAAGTCGATCATTTCTGGCGCATGGCTAGAAAGGAAGTTAGACGTCGTTTGACCAAATAACCAGTTGTTATAAGTCAAATATGCATGACGGATACGAAGGTTTTCGCTTGCGCCATTTCCTGCAAAATCAACCTCAACTTTACCGCCAACTTTTGAATCGCCTGCTGGAGTAGAGAAATCTAAACCAATACGAGTCGTTTTAGCTGTTGCACGTAACTTATCTTCCGCTTCGCCATTTGTAGCAGCTACTTTGTTGAAGTCATCATCCGCACCTTCGATGATGTAGTTTGCATCACCACGTACGAAACCGTAAATATTGATGTCTGCACCAGATTTAGATTTTAAACCAGCTAACGGAGAAGACGCTTGAGGCTGTGCTGCAACTTCTGCAAGTCGAACTTGTTGCTGTTGTTGAACTTGTTGTTGCTGTTGAAGTAAAGCTTTAAGCTCTTGAACCTCAGTACGTAATTGCTGAATTTCTGCGCTGTCTGTAGCAGCATGAGCTGTATTTACCATTAAAGCTGTGACGGTTAATGCTAAGCTTTTAATGACAAATGACTTGCTGTTAGTGAATAGACTCATGAAACACTCCTAGTCTTATTTATGTTATGCATCCGTACAATTCAATTTTTTAACCCCAATACTTTGTTAAAAAATTAAATTTTTATTGTTTTCTTCAGTAGTTATTCAAACACCACATTCAAAAACACTGCACTTTGTATGCCTGCTATTAAATTATGAAAGCGTTGAAACTAAGTTAAAACCCAAAAGTAACAATTTGTGTATAATTCCTACACTGTTGTAATCTAGCGTAACTCAACCCCTTTATTAAAATCAGTTTTACCGAATAACATATAGTTTTCAATTCTTTTTTTAGATTAGCATTTCTATAATCGTTATATAATCGGTAGCTTAGAGAAAACAACTAAATTTTTTAAATGTGCTTATACGACTATCGTATTATAGTTTATACAATAAAATAACCATATAAATCGGAGTTTTTATGAGTTCAGAACAAACTCAAGCAGTTGATCAAGCCATTACGAGCCGTCATTCAGTACGTGCTTTCTTAGATAAAGCGGTTGATCCCCAGACCATTAAGGATATTTTAAGCGTAGCGTGTCGCGCACCATCTGGGACAAATACTCAACCTTGGAAAGTCTACGTCGTCACGGGAAAAAAACGCCAAGAAATGATCAATCGTGTGTGTGCCGCTCAAATTGAGTTATTCACCACACCAGAACTTGCAAAACAATACCAAGAAACTTTCCCCTATTATCCAGAAACTTGGATTTCACCCTTTATCGATCGTCGTCGTGAAAATGGCTGGGGATTGTATGGACTTCTCGGAATTCTGAAAGGTGAAAAAGAAAAGATGGCGGCGCAACAACTGCGTAATTACCAACTGTTCGATGCACCTGTTGCCTTATATTTTACTGTGAATAAAACTATGGGGATTGGTTCGAAAATGGATATTTCCATGATGGTTCAAAATGTCATGATCGCCGCCAAAGCGCGAGGTTTGGATACTTGTCCGCAAGCGGCATGGAACCATTTCCACACTATCGTTTTAGACATTCTTGATGCACCAAATGATGAAGACTTGGTATGCACCGTTGCATTAGGTTATGCAGATCCAAATCACATCGTAAATACATTTATCACACCACGTGAACCTGTGGAAAATTTCACTGTATTTCTAGACTAAACATAAAAATCTAAAGGTGAAACATTAAAAAAACCATAAACTTTTGAGCAGATATAAATTCATTCTCTATCTGCTTTTTAAGAAAAATATATTGATAAAACAAAGTATTGTTAAATTCCAAACACTCAGGTTAAAAATCATGCTTCCCGTACATATGTAATTTTATGTTAATTTCCACTTGTCAAATATAATGTCCTTATGACACTATATTTGTATTGGCGATAAGCCACCTTATAGAGATATAAAAATGTCTATTCAAGTCAAAGATATAAATAATGAAATAGTTGCAATCAAAGTCATGCAATTTGCTGGTGGCGAAAGACATGTTCAAATTGATGCGACAAGATTGAATCAATTAAATGGTCGAGTATTTATTCGAGCTCAAATCAATAACAGCCAAGATTTAATGGATTATTTGTTAATAGAAAATGTTTTATTAAATCAAAAGTTAGAAATTGAAATAGAAATGCCCTACTTTCCTTATGCACGCCAAGACCGTATTTGTGCAACAGGACAAGCTTTTTCTTTGGACATCATGACCAAGCTGCTGAATATCAATACAGAAAAATTTCCACAACAACGCAAATCTATCACTGTATGGGATGCACATAGTACAACCACTGAAAAACTCCTAAATGAAAATACTCAGTTTTTGAAAGTTGAAAATGTGCAACCCAGTGAAATTATTTTGCAAGATTCAACACTGATGAGCATTTTAACCGCTGAAAATACAGTTTTAGTCTGTCCTGATGCAGGTGCAAAACTTAGAACAGCAAATCTTGCAGCGGCGATCAATCCTTTGCGTAAGCAAAATATTGAAATGATTCAGTGTGAAAAGAAACGTAACCCACTCACTGGAAGGCTGATGAATTCTCAGGTAAATGCGACTGATTTGACTGGGAAAACAGCCGTAATTTGCGATGACATTTGTGATGGTGGCGCAACTTTTATTGGTATTGCGGAAGAGTTGAAAAAGCTCAATTGTGAACACGTCATCTTATATGTGACTCACGGCATCTTTAGTAAAGGCATGCAGGTATTTGATGGTCTTGTCGATCAGATTTTCACAACAAACAGCTTAATTCAACAGCAATACAAAAACTTAAATATCATTTACTTCAGTCGTAAATGATCACATCAACCGATAAAAATGAATGAAATGTTGAAACTTGGAGAATAACAATGAGCTTTAAAATAAACCCTTTAAATGCAATCGACTTTTATAAAGCAGACCATAGACGTCAGTACCCGACTGGTACAGAATATGTTTATGCGAATTTCACACCACGTTCGTCACGTTTGGCCAATATGTTGCCTGACTTTGAAGACAAAATCGTCTTTTTTGGCTTACAAGGTTTCATTCAGCACTTTCTTATTGAAACTTGGAATGAAGGCTTTTTTCAACAAGACAAAACCAAAGTCGTTACAGCATATAAACGCCGAATGGACGGTGCTTTAGGTGATGGTGCTGTTCCTGTTGAGCACATTGAAGCTTTGCATGATTTAGGCTATTTACCAATTCGTATCAAAGCTTTAGCAGAAGGCAGTCGCGTTAATATTCGCGTACCCGTATTGACGATTATCAATACATTGCCTGAGTTTTTTTGGCTGACCAATTATTTAGAAACCGTACTTAGCGCTGAGCTTTGGAAAAGTTGTACAACTGCAACGATTGCTTACGAATACAAACGCCTACTCACTGAATATGCATTAAAAACTGGTGCGCCCCTCGATTTTGTGGCGATACAAGGCCATGATTTCAGTAGTCGTGGCATGAGTGGTATTTATGATGCAACACAAAATGGTGTTGGTCACTTAACCAGTTTTATCGGTACAGATGCTGTATCTGCTATCGACTATGCAGAAGAATACTACGCTGCAGAGGGTATCGTTGGGGTCTCTGTCCCTGCAACTGAACACAGCGTGATGTGCATGGGCAGTGAAGATAAAGAAATTGATACCTTTAGACGTTTAATTTGCGAACTATATCCTTCAGGTGTGGTGAGTGTTGTCTCTGATACTTGGGACTTTTGGAGAGTGATCACTGAGTTTACTGTAGAGCTCAAAGATGAAATATTAGCGCGCCAACCGAATGCTTTAGGTTTAGCGAAATTGGTGTTTCGTCCAGATTCAGGTGATCCAGTTAAAATCATTTGTGGTGACCCTGATGCTGAAATAGATAGCCCAGCTTACAAAGGTGCAGTGCAATGTTTATGGAAAATTTTTGGTGGAACGAATACCGAAAAAGGCTACAACGTTTTAAATGAACGTGTTGGACTGATTTATGGTGATTCAATCACATTAGATCGTGCATTGAGAATATTGCAAGGACTTGAAGCCAAAGGTTTTGCATCAAATAATATCGTGTTTGGGATTGGCAGTTATACCTATAACTATTTGACCCGTGATACTTTTGGTTTTGCAGTCAAAGCCACTTGGGGGCAAGTCAACGGTATTCCGCGTGAATTGTTCAAAGATCCTATTACTGATTCAGGTGTGAAAAAATCTGCTAAAGGCTTACTGCGTGTTGAGCAGTCTGAAGATGGTTTTGTTTTATTTGACCAACAAAGCGCTGAGCAAGAACAGCAAGGTGAATTAAAGGTTGTCTTTGAAAATGGACACTTGATAACCAAATGTACTTTAAATGAAATTCGAGCAAAAATAGATGCTTATTTAAAAGACTAAACTCGCATTTACAGCCCCAATAGTCCTGCTTTTTAAACTCAAGTAGGACTATTCATCTTTAGGATAAATGAAAACGACTACATCATAAATATCTAGGAAAAAATACTGAAGAACGAGATCGCCTATATTTGCAATTAATATCATCATTTAAAAGCAGATTTCAAATTTCCACTTGGCGAATTTCTATGACCCTGTAATAATCCTACAAGCTATTTCATTGAAAAAATCAAGTGAGTCTAATTGTGACGTTTACTTCTGAAAAGGACTTTCTCTCGAATTACAATAAAAAGGATTATGAATCTCCACTGTTCACTGTGGATATGGCTATATTTTCTGTAGATGCGGGACAACTACAAGTTTTACTGATTAAACGTTCTAATTATCCACAAAAAGACAAGTGGGCTCTACCCGGTGGCTTTATCGATTTGACTCAAGATCCTGATTTGATGGCTTCAGCACATCGCAAACTTGTTGAAAAAACAGGAATTCAGTCCCCCTATTTAGAACAAGTCGCAAGTATAGGCAATGCCACCCGTGACCCACGTGGTTGGTCAGTCACCGCTTTATATTTTGCTTTGATTGATTTTAAAGAATTTCAAAAAATTGCAACTACACAAACTGAATATAGTGAATGGGTTTCAATTGCTGATGCACAAAAACTAGATTTGGCTTTCGATCATGCACAGCTACTGAATATGGCGATTGAACGTCTTAGTAATAAAACACGTTATACCGCTTTACCTGTAAGTTTGATGCCAAAATTATTTACTCTGACTGAGTTACAGCACATTTATGAAATCATTTTAGGGCAAAGTTTGGAAAAAAAATCATTTAGACGTCGTATGATTGAAGCAGGTGCTGTAGAGGAAACCGATCAATCTAAAATTGCAGGAAAACGCCCTGCTCAATTATATAAATATGCTTTAGACAGTTATGATTTTCATTTTCCACGTATTTTAGAATACCCAAGAGAACAGCATTAGCATTGCTTTAAATGATCTATAGATAAAGAGAAAGCTGACCCGTTATAAATCATGCATGACTAAGTGTATTGAGTGTTATGCTCAGTTGAATGACCAGAAAACACCGTTTTAGTGTGACGTTTCTACTCCCCATTTACATGATGAAAGCAAATTTTGATTTAAAAAAGGAAATCAAAAAACCATATGGACACTTATTTTGAACCTTGGTTAAGCTACAAACATCCAATCGTTCGGCAACTTGCATTCTGTATTGCCAGTCCAAATATCATCCGAAGTCATCCACAAGAATTAGAGATTAAAAACCATTTTGAGTTGCATCACACTCAATTCTGGCAACAACAATTCGACTTGTACCAAAGTAGATTAGCTGAATTAGATATCAATCCTGAACCGCTAATCTTGTTTCTACAGCAATTAAAAAGTACAAGGCTTGGACTACGCTTTGAATATTTATTTTGGTTTTGGCTACATGATGGCGCTCAAACAAACTTCAAACTGATTCAACACAGTATTCAAATTATTGAAGGAAAAAATACCTTAGGCGAAATTGATTTTTTAGTTTTGAATCTTGCAACACAACAAATTGAACAGTGGGAAGTTGCTTTAAAATATTATCTCGGTGAAGCGAATTTAAGTTTAGAACATTGGTATGGCTTAAATCGTAGTGATACGTTATTTCGTAAACTCAACCACTTTTCAAGCAAACAGTTTCAATTTACCCAAGCTTTAGATTTGAATATTGAAAAGAAATTTGCAGTGATGAAAGGACAACTTTTTATTCCACGTTCTAGACACTTACTTTCTGACACGAACTCTACAGACAGTACAGCCCTTCCTGCTTGGCTCAACCCTGCAAGAAGAGTGGGAACATGGGGACATCAAATTGATAACAGTTTATATCGTTTACAGCGCCACGAATGGATTTGCCCAGATTTAGTACAATCTTCAGCGCTTGCTCAATGGTGGTGTAATGGTCTATATCACAATATTCAAACACAACAGTTCTATATGTTTCGTCAAGCAGCCTTACTTGCTTCAAAAGCATCTGCTTCAAAAGCACCTATTCTGTAAATAATATGTAATTTTTCATGTGATTGCATACACTTTTTAACCAATTATCTTATAATGGATCATATTTCTAAAGCTTTGCATTATTTAAACTTGGGAAATATATAAATAGATTACAATTGGAGATGTAAATGAAAAAAATTTTAGTTGCTTCTATGGTTGTTGGATTTATTTTAACAGGTTGTAACACTGTTAAAGGTGTGGGGCAAGACGTATCTAAAGTTGGTGATGTTGTAACGAACACCGCTGAAAAAACTCAAGATAAGCTGTAAATTCTGTACTTTAGCATTCTGTAGTTACACAATAAGTCCGATCAAAAGATTGGGCTTTTTTATTTACATTTATAATAGTTTTAAACCTTCTCGAATTTTTTGATTTTCTTTCAGTTTTATCTTCCTCTATTATATCGCTCAATTTACTTATTTGATCATTGTCCATGAATCATTCGGATACGTTAGACCTGAGTTTGCAACTTCTTCGTCAACCTTCAGTTACCCCAGTTGATCACACTTGCCAACCCATCATGGCTGAGCGCTTAGCTGCAGTTGGTTTCAATATTGAAAATATGCGTTTTGAGGATGTTGATAATCTTTGGGCAAGACGTGGTACTCAAGAGCCTGTCTTCTGTTTTGCAGGTCATACCGACGTTGTTCCTACAGGTCATCTAGATGCTTGGCATTCAGATCCGTTTTTACCTGAAATACGTGATGGTAAACTTTATGGACGTGGCAGTGCGGATATGAAAACCGCATTGGCGGCGATGGTGGTTGCTTCTGAACGCTTTGTCAAAAAGCACCCAAACCATAAAGGCTCAATTGCTTTTCTTATCACTTCCGATGAAGAAGGTCCTTCGATTAACGGTACAGTAAAAGTGATCGAGACTTTAGAAGCACGTAATGAAAAAATGAAATGGTGTTTAGTCGGTGAACCATCAAGTACCCATACCCTTGGTGATATTGTCAAAAATGGTCGCCGTGGCTCTTTAAATGCTGTTTTAACAGTGAAAGGTAAACAAGGCCATGTAGCCTACCCTCATTTAGCAGTGAACCCCATTCACATCGCATCTAAAGCCATTACTGAGCTATGTGACACGGTGTGGGATCATGGAAATGAATACTTCCCTGCAACTTCTTTCCAAATTTCGAATATTCATGCGGGTACAGGAGCAACCAATGTTGTACCTGGAACAATGGCGGTAACGTTTAACTTCCGCTATTCAACAGAAGTTACAGCTGAGCAGTTAAAGGCACGTGTTTTGGAAATTTTAGATCGAAACAATCTTGAATACGACATCAAATGGACATTATCAGGTTTGCCATTTTTAACGCCTGTTGGTGAATTGGTGAATGCAGCAAAAACGGCAATTAAAAATGTCACAGGAACTGAAACTGAGCTTTCAACCAGTGGTGGTACATCTGACGGTCGTTTTATTGCCCCTACAGGTGCTCAGGTTCTGGAATTAGGTGTATTGAATGCTACCATTCATCAGATCAATGAACATGTCAATATCGATGAATTAGAGCCTTTGGCTGAAATTTATGAACAAATTTTGATAGAATTATTGGCATAGTTTTGTTTTAAAAACAATTTTTAATATATTTGAATAGAACAAAGGACGCTTTAAGCGTCCTTTGTTCTGAGTACGTTGTTGCTTTTATCAAGTATTGATTTATAGCCCAATCTCTTGCTGAATTTGGTCTAAATTAGGTACATGATAAATTCTTTCTCCAATTTTTACGTGTTGTAAAATCGTTTTATCCGTTGAATTATTCTCAGCATCAACCACTTCAGAAATACGTAAACGAATTGAAGTCGGCATTTCATTACACATCAAAGCAAAATGTTCATCTGCTTCTTCACCTTCAATCACTAAAGCAACACCTAATGTTTTTCTAGGGTCACTGACACTGAACGCAGGTAATTTCTTTTCATGCCACTCTACAGCTTTTACATGCGTTGGACTATCCTGAGCAGAAAGAACGATATTCTGCGGGATTAACATTGGTGCCTTCTTATAACAGTCAATAATATAGGCATCGATAAAACCAGTAGACACAGTAATCAGATGTTGTAATTCTTGTGCACTAATTTTATCAATAGCAGACTTTTTAATATCTTTAGCCATGAGTCCTCCTATTTAACTGTTAACAAAGCATCAATATTTTCTAATAAATCAGCTTCTTGGAATGGTTTACCCATATAATTTGTCACACCCAAACTGAATGCACGTTCACGATGCTTTTCACCTGTTCGTGACGTAATCATAATGATCGGTAAATCACGATGTACTTCATGGTGACGGACTAAGTTGGTCACTTCAAAACCATCCATACGTGGCATTTCAATATCCAACAGCATCAAATCAGGTTTAACATTTTCAAGCTGCTCTATCGCATCGACACCATCTTTTGCCGTAATGACATCAAAACCTTGTCGTTCTAAAAGTCGCGAAGTAACCTTACGTACTGTCACTGAGTCATCCACAATCATAATTAAACGACGTTGATCACGATGACGCTGCTTATCTTGATGCGCATTCAGTGTATGACCACGTGTTGAAGCTTGGACTTGTCGTGCAATATTCTGACCATCCAAAATCAAACAAACCTGACCATCACCGAGGATTGTCGCCCCTGCAATCACATTGACCGTTGCAAATTGTGATCCAATCGGTTTTACAACAATTTGTGAACGAGAGCCAATTAATTGGTCAACCAAAATCGCAATCGATTGCCCCATGCTTCCTTTAATCAACAATACTGGTAATGAATGCCCAACACCGTGCAAACGAGGTGTAATTTGATTGGCCGTATATTCACCTAAATAACGCAACTTATAACGTTGGAAATCGATATCGAAGTAGTCATTTTGACTTTCAAAAAATTCTTCCAAAGCTGCTGGTGAAATACGCACGATACGATCAATTTGCGATAATGGTACAGCAAATTGTTGATCACCTACTTTCACCATCAAGGCATCACTTACTGCCACTGTTGTTGGTACACGAATGGTAAATGTTGAACCTTTGCCTAATTCCGAGCTAACAGTCACCTGTCCACCCAAGAGTTTGATCTCACTTTGTACAACATCCAAACCTACGCCACGACCTGAAATCTGCGTCACTTGTTGTGCTGTACTAAACCCTGGATGGAAAATAAATTGTAAAATTTCTTCAGCTTCTAGCTGCTGATCAGCATCGATCAAGCCTTTCTCAATCGCTTTAGTACGAATGATTTCAGGGTTAATCCCCTTACCATCATCACTAAATGAAACGAGAACATCTGTTCCTTGACGGGTAATATTTAAATCGATTTGTCCCGTAAGTGATTTGCCAAGTTTTTGACGAACTTCTGTCTCTTCAATACCATGGTCAATCGCATTACGAAGCATATGCTCCAAAGGAGAAACCAATTTTTCTAGAATATTACGATCCAATTCACCTTCAGTATTGTTCACTAAAAGCTCAGTTGGTTTATTCAAAGTTGATGAAGTTTGACGCACTAAACGTTGTAAACGTGGCAATAGACGTGAGAATGGTACAAGGCGAGTACGCATTAAACTTTCTTGAATTTCAGCTTGAATACGTGACTGTTGAAGTAATAAACCTTCTGTATCACGAATCTTTTCAGCCAAAGTCGTCTTAAAGTCAACCAAGTCAGATGCAGATTCAGCAAGTGATTTTGACAATTGATTGAGGGATGAATATTGATCCATCTCAAGCGGGTCAAAGTCAGCATAACGTGAGCCTAAATCACCATGTTTAGCAATAATTTGTGATTCAAGTTCGCCTTCCATTCGACGCAACTGATCAGCCAAACGTTTGATGGCCAATTCCATATCAGTCAAGGTATTACCTAACTGACCTAAATCCATTTCAATACGTGAACGGTTGATCGCATTTTCACCTGAAAGATCGATCATTTTTTCCACTAAATCAGCAGAGATACGAATCATCTCATTGCTGGTTTCAGTTTTTTCTGAAAGATCCCATTCACCTAACATTGAAGGCGGTTCAGTACCATCACCATGAACAACATCACTTTCAGACGTATCAAAAATCAAATTAGTACGAGCTAATTTATCTGGAAGTTGTGCCGAAACATCAACATATTCAATATTATGTAGTTTTAATTTTAACCCATCAAAATTTTCATAATGATGATTAAAAATTGCTGAGTCTAACCAATTAAACGTTTTTTCAAGCAAACCATCATAAACATTGGAGTTAAAGTTATGCAAACCAAATTGTTCGAAAGCATTTTCCAATTCATATGCAATATCAGCAGCTTGATCCAATTTCACCATCTTCGCACCACCTTTTAAGCTGTGTGCGATACGTTGTAATTGGAGTAATAAACTACGGTTACTACGTTGTTCAAACCAGTGAGATAAAATTCTTAAACCATCATCAATCAGTTCACGAGCTTCTTCAAAAAAAGTTTCTCGGGCAATTAACTCAGCTGGATCTAAATCAACATCAGCAGGCCTTTGCTCAACCGTTTGTGGATCAGTCGCGAGGATAATATCATCATCAATATGAGCAACTTCAACCAAGTCATCAGAAACCGTTGTAGATTGTGGTTGAGGGTCTGTTTGTGCTGCCGTATTTTTAGTTTCAAGTTGCTGATCTATATTCTGTAAAATGCCAAGAATATGATCTGCTGGATAATCGATAGATTTTTCACGAATGAGCTGAATACGGTCTGCCACATCATCTTGAATCAGTCGAATAGATTGGACAATTTGTGGTGTAACATTCAACTGGCCTTTGATTACACGCTCATAAATCGTTTCTAATTCATGTGCGATCAAACCAATATGTGTGGCTTGTACCATATTTGCACCACCTTTTAAGGTATGCAAATAACGCATTAAATTATTCAATGCTGTCGTATCTTTAGGATTACTCGACCAAGTATTTAGGTCTTGATCCATTTCAACTAAAAGCTCATCAGCCTCTTCAATAAAGATATCAAGAACATCTGCATCAAAAGCTTTTTGGCTCTGCTCTGAATCAATATTTTGTTTATCTTTACTAATTTGTGTTGAAACGAAATTACCTACAGATTCAACTGGGCTTGCTTCTGGTGCTGCAATAGCCGTATTAAGCGGCTTCTCTGCAGCTTGAACAGCAATACTTGCATCAATTTCTTGATGTAAATAGTCATGTAATTCAAGCAAAATCGCTTGAGTACGCTCATCTAAAATCACACGTTGCCCAGAGGCTAATGTATCGAATAAATGAATGAATTCTTGATGGGCTTTAGAGAAAATTTCAAATACATAATCTGTATTTAATAAAGCATGCTGCTGCAATACTTGATCATAGCTATCTTTCAACGCTAAGCTAAACTCATGAATCCCTTGTGCAGCACGATTATCTGTGTGCTCAACAAGTAACTGAGCCTGTTGGCTGAGTTGTTGAAAATATTCAGGATATTCAGTCTGAGCACGTTTTTCAAACTCAAACTCAGCATCAAGCAATAAATCAATTTCCAAATCGACCAGTTGTGATACTAAACCAACTTGTTGCTCATTTTCATGCTGATATTCGTTTTGGAAATCATAACGATCCCATGCTTCATTGAATTTTTGATAAATATTTTGAAGTTCTAAATCATCATGACCTTTTTGTTTTAAAACATGTAAGTAGTCGCTGACAAATTCTGCATAGTGAATCAGTAAAGTATTTTCATTCTTCGATGATTCGGTATCTTCCTGAACCAACACTTTAAATAATTGCTCTACCTTGCTACTGGCTTCAAATACATGATTGACATGTGCCATTGAAGAACTGCCGCGTAAAGTATGCAAGGCACGAATCAATCGATTATATTGCTCAGGCGTATGTTGCTCTAAATGCAAAAACTCATTAATTACAGCTAAATGGTCTTCTGACTCTTCAACAAAAATTGCCAATGTTTCAGAAATTAAACCGTCATCTGTACTTAACTCTACGGCTACTGGAGAAGTTTGTTCATTTTCAACCGCTACGACTTGAGAAGTTTCAGATACACCATCCAACTCTAAGCCAGTAATAACATCCACATTGTTTAATGTTATAGACAACTTCAATAAATCATCAAGCGCTGGCTCTAAACTTTGTTTTTGTTGTAATTGTTGTCCTAAATAAACCAACGGTGCCAAACTAAGATGATGTGGCTTTTTATTTACAAACTCTGGATAAAGTTTAAATTTATAAACGTTAAATACAGCATCTACATATTGCTGAATCGTTGTTGTCAGTTCTAAATTTTTTGCAATAATGCGGTTTAAAGTGTCTTCAACAGTCCAAGCAAGCTCACCCGATTGCTTTGCCCCAACCATACGGCCAGATCCTTTAAGCGTATGGAAGTAACGGCGAACATTCACCAACTCCTCAGCCTGAGCCTCACTTGTTTTCCATTGCACAAGCGAAGTCTGTAACATTTCAAAAATTTCTTCGAGTTCTTCTACAAAAATTCCTAAAATTTCATCGTCCTGATCTAGATAAGCATCTTCAGGTAAAGTGACATGTTCCACTAAATTTTTTAATATTTCTTTCATAGCTTAGGCTTCTATGTTAGTTCCCTTCTATGGGACTAAAACCTTTAAAACTTCAGTCAAACTGAATAACTTTAGAAGGCTATCATTCCTCGATGCAATACAAACTGTATCGTCAATATTGCATCGAGTACCAATCGTTTTATTCAGGTAGTTTAAAGTCTGAAACAGATTGACGTAATGAATCCGCCATGTTTGCCAATTCAGAAACTGAACGTGCAGTATCAAACGTAGCACCTGTTGTTTGCGAAGTAATTTCTTGTACAACATTCATCGTATTTGCGATATGACCTGCAGATGCAGACTGTAATTTCGCAGACTCAGAAATACTCTCAATCAATTTCGCCAAGTTACTCGATACAGTTTGAATCTCATCCAGTGCAACACCTGCATCTTTCGCAAGATTCGCACCACGCACAACTTCTGAAGTGGTTTGTTCCATCGAAATTACCGCTTCGTTAGTATCTGTCTGAATCGTTTTAACTAATGTTTCAATCTGCTTAGTTGCAGACGCTGAACGTTCCGCAAGACGCTGTACTTCGTCCGCAACCACGGCGAAACCACGGCCCGCTTCCCCTGCCATCGATGCTTGAATTGCAGCATTTAACGCCAAGATATTCGTTTGATCGGCAATATCGTTAATCAGAGAGACAATGTTACCAATTTCTTGAGAAGATTCACCCAAACGTTTAATACGCTTAGACGTTTCTTGGATCTGCTCACGAATTGTATCCATACCTTCAATTGAACGGTTTACAACATTCGCACCATTCGATGCAATTTGTACTGAACGTTGCGCTACTTCTGCTGACTCAGCAGCATTTGCAGATACGTCATCAATTGACTGTGCAATTTCGTTAATCGCAGTAGATGCACCTGCAATCTCTTGCGCTTGATGCTCAGATGCTTCCGCAAGCTGGTTGGTGATCTCTTGCGTATTTTGCGTATATTGCGCAACTTCTTGCGAAGTTTCGTGGATTCGAGATACAAGGTCACGTAATTGGTCAATCGCGAAGTTAATCGAGTCGGCAATTGCACCCGTAAAATCTTCCGATACCGTTGCATATGAACGTAAATCACCGTCTGCCAAGTCGGCAATCTCATCCAGTAAACGTAAAATCGCATTCTGGTTACGGTCATACTCATCTTGTAAACGAGTTACACGAACCTTATCTGATACACTACGTAAAGAAAGAAGTTTGAATACGGCAAATAAGAACGCACCTAAAGCCAGCAATAAAACCAACGCAGGTAAAACAGTGCCTACACCCGTATTAATTGAAAGACGGTTTAAGCTGTTTAACATGTTATCTGATTCAGCATAAATACTTGAAACAGCTTGACGTACTTTGAAAATTTGGTCTGAGTTCTTTAATACTGAGGTCGATGCTAACTGAACAATTTCATTATAGTCAGACTTAATACTTTCTAATGATTCACGCAATTCAGGCTTATCAATACGTGTTACACCTAAGTCAACATTACCATTTAATTGCGCATTCAAATACGTACCAAATGTTTCTGTATCGGCATTAAAATCTTCTGCTGATGCACGTGTATTATCAGAACCACCCAAGACCGAACCAATCGAACGTAAAATACGTTCCGCAATAAATACTTGGTTCTTCGCAATAACCACCTGAGTACTTGGCATATTGTCACGTGCCATTTGGTCAACCATTAGGTTGTACTCAGCCTGCATGCCTGGAATAGCATCTGCAACGGCAATGTTGGTGTCATATAATTGGTTAATGACTTTTTGTTGTGATGAAATCTGATCGATATCACTAGAAACTTTTGCCCAAATTTTTTCAGCATTCACAAGTTCTTTAGACGAAACATGAATGTCTTTCACAACATCTAAGTTTTCTTGGAATTTTTTCTGAGAAGCCACAAGTGCCTGAATCGATTCTTTAGAACCAGAATCCGTAGCATCTTTAGCTTGACGCGACAAAGTTTGAGATAAAAGTTTTAATTCACCCAAACTACGCGTTAAATCGTTATTTCGAGGAACCGTATAGAACAAAATTAAGAGTACAATCAGTGCAATTACAATACTGACGATCGCCATTTGAATGAAAGGCTTAGACTTATCGCTTTCTCCAAATAACTTAGCAAACTCATCAATTTTTGATTTCGTTTTGGTTAATACGCCTGGACTACTTTTTTGAGCAGTATCCCCTGTATTTTTCTTTTTTAGTTTAAAGCCCATTCAGCTTCTCCCGATTCGCTTAACTCTTCATTTAGGCGTCAAAGCTAGTTTATAAATTTTTCTGATGCATTCATGTATTGAGGGTCATTCAGCAAACGGCTAAACAAGAATACATTCCATGCTTGATTATGCTGTTGAAAATATCCTTGACAATACGATTGAAGGTTTTCTTCTAAATGATTATTTTTAGAAAAAAAACCTTTTTTATTAAAATGCTGAATCCCCAAGACTTGATCTACGACCAAACCGACATAATGATCATTATGGCTAATACATAAGACTTTTTGAGTAGGTAGAAATTGGCTTCTTTGCCCCGTTAAATAAAAAGCCAAATCGGAAACTGACAATAACCGTCCACGAATATTCGCCAAACCTTTCACCCAGCCCTGAACATTTGGAACTGGTGTATATTTCGGCGGATATATAACTTCCGAAACCTCCCCTAATGGAGCAACAAAATATTGCCCCATCATTTCAAATGCAATGCCTGACCATCGATTTACTTCACTGTCGTTATCTGCGTAATTTTTATTGCCCCGCTTAGACAGTCGAAGTAATTCGATAAATCCATTTGCTGCCATATATTATCCTGCTTGGAGATATTGCTTAATCGTATTGATTAGCTGATTCTCATCTATAGGTTTTGTTAGATAATCGCAAGCACCTTGGCGTTTGCCCCAAACACGGTCAGTTTCTTGATCTTTTGTACTGACAATTACAATTGGAATATGCTTAGTGGTTGCATTGCGTGCAATTTGACGTGTTGCTTGGAAACCATTTACACCTGGCATTACAACATCCATCAACACGAGATCAGGTAATTCAGCTTGAGCCAACGTTACACCATCCGCACCATTTGTTGCTTCAAGAACCTCGAATCCATGTTTTGTTAGAATTTCTTTAAATCTAAACATTTCTGTTGGTGAATCATCAACAATTAAGATTCTCGCCATTATTTTCCCCAAAATTAATCTTTAAGCACTTACATGATTGCGAATTGCATTTAATAATTCATCTTTACTAAATGGTTTTGTTAAATATTCATCTGAACCTACGACACGTCCTTTTGCCTGATCAAACAAACCATCTTTACTAGAAAGCATAATGACAGGAATATTCTGATAATTTTGAGAATTTTTAATTAAAGCGCATGTTTGATAACCATCTAAGCGTGGCATCATGATATCGACAAATACGATATCTGGATTTGCTTCAGCGATTTTAGACAGCGCTTCGAAACCATCTACAGCAGTGACAACGTCACAACCTTCTCGTTGCAATAATGTTTCAGCAGTACGACGAATAGTTTTTGAATCATCGATAACCATGACTTTTAGATTTTGAAATTTATCGTCCATTTAATGCCCCTTTCCGCTAGCTTGGATTGAATTGTGCTGAACAGATTTATTTTTACAATTAATCAGCTTTTTTTAACATATATTAACTAACTTTACCAATAAACATTTCTTGTCATAAATCGCATTACATACATAAAACACTGTAAAGCTCACATTAAAAAAAACATTCTGTCTTGTTTTATAACTTTATTGTTTATTAAACTTTTGTAAACACATAAGATGATCTTAGACTGATTTTAAAACCAAGTAAATCAATTTAGTTTTTGGGGGATGGTAGGCGTTAAATGAATAAAAAAATCTATTGTCAAAATCTAGGTTTAAAAACAAAAAAAATAACTCATGTATTTTTGTCGATCATTCTACTTTGTGCATGTATGACTACTATCTATGCAGAGCAACAAGAACCTAGAGCAGCATGGTACAGATATTACGATAAAAATGGAGTTGCCAATATTAGTACTTCTGTTACTCCTGCGCATATCAAATATGGCTATGAAGCATTGGATCGTAACATGCAAGTCATTAAACGCAATAAAGCCTATAGTGTCGAACGAGACCTACAACAATCTACATCACGTGCATCTGAAGTTCGAAAATTAGAACAAGATGCCCGTTTAAAACGGGCTTATGGGAATTCCACAGTTGCGTCAAACAAAAAGAATGAAATTTTGCAAAACATTAAACAGCAAATTAATCTGCAAAATCAAAATCTTAAACAACTACAAAGTGACCGTATATTATTAAAAAGACAAGAAATGGAGTTTTACCGTAAAGGAAGTACCGTGCCAGTCATTTTAAAGGATCGAATCAAATATAACTCAGAGAATATTGGACGCAGTAAAGGCTACATTGAAAGTTTGCAAAGCAATTACCAAAGCACTCAAGCCTACTATGACGACATAATCAATCGCCTAAAAAGACTTGAACAATGAAAATACAGCTTTGAAATAACAGGAATACTCAACTATATTTTTAAGATATCCTAATAAATATACGGATAATATTCTTGACTCAAGAGGCTCCTTTTTCTGCTTTTTAGAATTCTATCGCTTAGCAAACACACTCAAGTAAGAATTTTTAAAATAGATTTTTCACAATAAAATTCTCATAAATTTAAAACCACTGAGATCCTTATTTTAAATCAAGCCAACATTATAAATGTTCAGCTGATTTTTTTATCGTATAATCTCTGCTTTAAATCTAAGAATTTTAGGACAGTTTCCATGCGCGCGAGTCGCTTTTTATTTGCAACGTTAAGAGAAACCCCAAACGATGCTGAAGTTATTTCACATCAACTGATGTTACGTGCTGGGATGATTCGTAAATTGGCTTCAGGTTTATACAATTGGTTGCCGATGGGTGTACGTGTGTTAAATAAAGTTGAAGCCATTGTTCGTGAAGAAATGAACCGTGCTGGTGCTTTGGAAACATTAATGCCCGTAACTCAGCCTGCCTCTCTTTGGGAAGAGTCTGGTCGTTATGTACAATATGGTCCTGAATTACTGCGCTTTAAAGATCGTCATAGCAATGATTTCGTACTTGGCCCGACCCATGAAGAAGTCATTACAGACATAGCTCGTAACGAACTGCAAAGTTACAAACAACTTCCAATAAATTTCTACCAAATTCAGACTAAATTCCGTGATGAAATTCGTCCGCGTTTCGGTGTAATGCGTTCTCGTGAATTTATCATGAAAGATGCTTATTCATTTCATGTTGATCAAGCGTCTTTACAAGAAACTTATGATGTCATGTATGACACCTATTGCCGTATTTTTTCACGTTTGGGTCTAAACTTCCGTCCAGTTCAAGCTGATACAGGTTCAATCGGTGGCTCAGGTTCACACGAATTTCACGTGTTAGCTTCAAGTGGTGAAGATGATATCGCTTTCTCGACTGAGTCAGATTATGCGGCCAATGTTGAAATGGCTGAGGCTGTTTTAGTAGGTGAGCGTTCTGCACCCGTTAAAGCACTTGAAGTTGTCGATACACCAAATCAAAAAACCATTGCCGATGTTTCAACTTTCTTGAACGCTGATCCTGCACATTCTGTAAAAGCATTATTGGTTCAAGGTCTTGCAGATGAAAATGGCAAAGTACCTGTCGTTGCCCTATTCCTCCGTGGCGATCACGAACTCAATGAAATTAAAGCTGAAAAACATCCTCTCATTGCAAGCCCACTAACTTTTGCAACTGAACAACAAATTCAAGAAAATGGATTAGTCACAGGTTTCTGTGGCCCTCAAGGTCTCGTAGAAAAAGGCTTAGCCGTCATTATTGACCGTGCTGCATCTGTTCTATCTGACTTTGTTGCAGGCGCTAATGAAGTGGATAAACATGCAGTTGGTGTGAACTGGGAACGTGATGCTCAGTTTACTGAGGTATATGACTTACGTAATGTGGTTGAAGGCGATCCTTCTCCAGATGGCAAAGGTACAATTTTAATTAAGCGCGGTATCGAAGTCGGTCATATTTTCCAATTAGGTCAAAAATATTCTGAAGCACTTAACTGTAAAGTATTGGGTGAAGATGGTAGACCATTAGTTGTGACTATGGGTTGTTACGGTATTGGTGTAACTCGTGTTGTTGCTTCTGCAATCGAACAAAACTTTGATGATAAAGGTATCATTTGGCCAGCTGCCATTGCACCTTTTGAAGTTGCGATTGTTCCTATGAATGCACATAAATCTCCACGTACTGTTGAAGCAGCAGAAGCTTTGTATGCTGAATTGCAAGCTGCGGGTTATGACGTTCTTTTAGATGATCGTAACGAACGCCCTGGTGTTAAATTCTCTGATCTTGAACTTACAGGTATTCCACACCGTATCGTGATTGGTGAAAAGGGCTTGGACGCAGGTACTTTTGAATATAAAGGTCGTAAAGATGCTGAGTCTGTGAATTTAAGCAAAGAAGAATTGTTGGCTAAACTAGTGAAATAAACTTAAAGTTTATTCATAAAAAAACCCGCTTGATGCGGGTTTTTTATGCAATTAATACCTATTAACTAGGTTGTAAACCCAAACGTTGATATATATCGTTAATTTCCTTAGCTAATTTTTGACGCTGCTGAGAAGTTAAATCCATCAATTCAGGCACTGTAACTTCGGCTTTTATATGACCCAATGCTTGTGCTATCGCCAACCAACTATATACCCCAAAATGGTGCATTAAATCCATTTGATACTCTATAAAATCATAATCACGTGGTGTTCGATATTTCCAAATCTCTTTTAATTCTTTATATTTTTCTGACATTGGAATATTGACTGTAGATTTCCAAAAATCTGTATCAGCACGATTAGTATCATAATGCATTCTGATAAAATCTGCGACACCCTCCCAAGAGTTTTGATTTTGTTGGTTATAAAAATCCACTAAATGCTTTGATACAATACCTGCAGAATTTAAAATTACTTGGTCGAAAACTTCGAGTTGTAAAAGCATTTGACCAATAGATGTCGCTTCCAAAGGCTCAAC
This sequence comes from Acinetobacter piscicola, assembly GCF_002233755.1. Classification (GTDB taxonomy): domain Bacteria; phylum Pseudomonadota; class Gammaproteobacteria; order Pseudomonadales; family Moraxellaceae; genus Acinetobacter; species Acinetobacter piscicola. Next base: position 292,285 of record NZ_KZ268704.1, read on the forward strand.
AAAACCAGACGATAGCCCAACTGCCAATACATTATTTATCCAAATATTTTTATAATAACCCGCTTCAAATTTAATAATCTTAATTGGGTCAATGTGGTGACCTAACCACCTTTCGACCTCATCAACTGCTTTCTCTGGACTGATAAAAGAATCATTAAAAACGTAACCAGAGCCTATACGTTCTTGTAGAGGAATTTGCCATACCCAACCACTACTCATTGCCGTAGATCTTGTAACAAGTTCAGGATTTTTTAAACTATGTTGCAGATGAAATGGTATAGCAGTATTCATTACTAATTTATCAGACAAAGACACCCATTCACTATTAAAGTGTTTACCAATAAAAACTCTAGAAAAACCTGAAGCATCTATAACAAAGTCAGTTTTAATTTTTTGATTATTCACTTCTAAAAATTCGATGTCTCCACTTTGAGCATTTACAAGAATTTGATCGACCTTTGCTTCGATATATTTAATATTGCGGTTCAAAGCGATTTTCTTTAAATATTGTGCAACCTTATAAGTATCAAAATGAAAAGATGACAAAAAATTATGATCTTTCATATTCACAAACATATCTGTAATATTTTGCTGCGAGATATTTTCTTCTCTTAATTTTATCGAATCCACAATATTAGAGACAGCTACATTATGATTTGCTAAAACGGATAATATTGGGTAATAACCTTTTATTTTTTCATGCTTATTCAAATGAGGAAACATATGATAATACATATCATCGGGTTTCCCTGTTCGCCACCCTTCATATACAAATCCCAATTTATGTACAGCGTCCGTTTCTTGCATAAATTCAAGAAAAGGAATTTCTAAACGAATAAGACTGCTCATAAAATTAAGAACCCCCCCTTCACCTACACCAACTGTTGGAATTTCAGGGGTCGCGATTACACAAATTTCAACATTTTCTTTTAGACTTTTTCTCATTTGGAGGGCTGAAAACCAACCTGAAGTTCCGGCTCCAACAATACACACTCGTTTTATTTCATTAAAATTAATCATATTTATCAAATAATTATTTCAGACTCTTATCATTATTTTTAACTTTTATACTCTTTTTAATCAAGTATAAATAAATAAACTTTTCACAATTGTCTTAATAACTTCAAACACCTAATGTCGTAAAAACTCTAAATATACAAACTACATCCCTTTAATTGTCGTTTTTAAATTTGTTACGCTAGCACCTGATAGCCCAAATGACCCCATAGTACTATTACTTAAACCTGCAAAACTAGTATCCGTCTGCCCTTGAACACCTAGCATAAGATTATTTATCCCTATATCCATTTTGCTTGTGGTTCCTGTATTACCAATCACCATGCCCGATGGTTCGAACCCCGCATAAAAATTATCAAGTAAAAAACCTGTGGTTTGATCTGTTGCAGTCATTTTCAAATCAAAAGCAGCACTTGTATTTCCTGACACCAAACTTATAGGACAACTGGTCGAACAAATTGCCTTTATTGCTCCATGAAACAGAAACATTCTATTTTGAGGTGCATTACCTAATTGTATATTTATAGACGGTTTATTGGTGTCATGAAACAGAATATCCAATTTATTGGATGTACTACCCACTGTTAATAATTTATATACATCTGAATTTAGAACAGTACCTGTATAAATTAGTTTTTGTATAGTAGGTGTTGAAGTAGAATTTACCCCTGCTAGATAAATTGCAAAAGGAGATACACTTATCCCAGAAATATTTTGACCAAATTTAAAGTTTATATTGCTAAAAGGATGACCATTATTACCATCCGTATCTAAAGACATCTGTATAGTCGGAGAAGCATTAGCGCCGATAAAATCTAGCGTTACAGGTGTATTTGCAGCCGTCCCAGCTAACACATAAGAAGCTGGTGCAGCATAATTTGCACTAGCCTTCAGTAAATGATCTGCTGGCAATCCATTATTATCGATAATAGAAGCTTGATTGATTTGAATCCTACTTACACCTAGGTTTATATTAAAACCATCTCGCCCTGTAGATGCAGACAAGTCCGCATCATTCATTGCTTCTAAAGCAAATGTTGTCTGACTCATAACAACTGCAATACAACAGCAATATTTTTTTATTTTTTTCATTTGTCCTAATCCTTAAGACAATTTAGTTTGTTTAACTTTAGGTGAAATTATATTCATCCGCAAATACATTTCGATAAAGTGCAATTTTTAACAAAATTTTAAACTACCATAACAGTTACTAACTGGTTTTTGGTTGTTATCTAAAAGTAGATTATTTAGGGTCATTACTGCACGTGCATTGTCTGCAAGTATGATTGAGCCAATACCTTGATAAATTGGAGCACCTGTAAGTGCATTCCATGTATTGGCGGCTCCTAAATTAATATTATTTTGCGACAAGTAATTCGTAATAAATGTACCAATTTGTGGCAAGACATCATCCATATTAATTCCAGAAGTTGGATTCAATGCACCAAAATCCAAAGGGTCTTTAAATGATAACCAATATCCAGGTTGTGCCACATCAGCAGCATCACTGCCAGGCCACTTAACAGCAGCATTTTGGAGACTCAAATAGCCACCACTAGTAATTGGCAAGTTATGAATCAGACTAAAATTTTGCTTTACAGCAACATTAGCTTTTAAATTCTTAATATATGAACAACCCGACGCATTTAGATTTGCAGCGCAACCAGCTGCTGTTGTTCCCTCTGCACCCATATAGAAAGTAGCATCACTAACACTTAAAATAGACGAATCCAATAACATTTTAATGGCTCCACTATCCGCACCAATTGCAATTGTCGGAATTGGAACATCATTGACCACTAAATTGAGCTGAGACATCCGATTGCCCGTTACAATTGTTTCAGGGAAATTAAAACTCACAATTTGTTTTGTGACCTGTATCCCCCAAGGCTTACCGTTATTAGTGGAAGATTGCATCGCTGCTGCATCTGTAAATACTGTTCTTGGAAACAAACCTAAAGCTGTAATTTTTGCAAAAATACGTTGATCTTCAGTGGTACCAAAATAAGCTGGATCCGTAAACGCATTGACTGGAGTTTGAGCAACTTTCAGAAAGCCACTAAAAGTTTTTATTCCATCAGTCGGATCTTGCACATTATCTGTACCCGCAGAAAGATATCCCATAATTTTTTCAGCACTTAAACGGAATCCAGTCACTTCTCTAGTCGAAGCAGAATTTGGGTTTTTGATTGCAAACTCTAAAAAGGGGTTCGTTATTTCTGCACTACTACTCGCTCGTCCTTTGGTCCAAGTTGGTGTTCCACTCGCATCTTTTGCATCAGGCAAGCCACTTAGAGATATATTAGACATATCAATATCACATGCGCCTGCACCATTTACACCGCCACAGCCAAGCTGCATATTTTTGATATTAGCATTTAACTCTACTTTCGCCTCAAGACCAAGTTTATAGAAACCATAGTCCGAAGTCGTAGCACCTACACCTGCACCTGATGGACCAGTAAAACCCAGTGATAATAAAGCCTGACCCGTTTGTTCAGATAATTCACTATCTGTTAGCTCGTGCATTTGAGAAGTTGCAAAAATAGAAGTAGACATAATCGTAGTCAAAATGCCTAGTGCGAGTTTAGATTTATATATTTTTTTCATCATTATATCCTTTTGTTAATTTCTTGGTGTAAGCGTTAAGCTACTGCTTAAACGACCACCAGTCATCACCATTTCTCCCAAACGCTGCCCTGTGGTATTGCTTGAGTTTGGTGGATAGAAATTAATATCTTTTACTCTAAAAACTTCATTTGGATCTTTATCTGGATTAAAGTTCAAAGCATAATTAAAGGCAACATTACCTTGCTTATCTACTGTGTAATCTGTCGTATTTTTACCAATCACAATACTGTTATTAAATCTAATTTTCCCTGAAATATTATCTAATCCCATCATTGATCCATCGACAGGGTCACTTAACTGAATTGCACCGTCAGTCAACTTATAATCACCAACAATAGTAAGCGCATTTCCATCTGCTGTCGCATTATTCGGAATGAGTGCAAATCCTATATCTCCCAACAATTTAATTTTGATACCTAACAAAACATCATTAGTTAATTTAAAATTATCTAAAGGTGAAGTATAGGCATAGCTTTTATATTTGGCACCTGGTAAATAACCTGCGGCAAGTTCTGCTGACATGACCATCAGCAAATCAGGCATAGTCAAATTTACATTACCATTCTCAAAACCCATACTTCCATAACCACGTAAAAGCATATCAATATTACGCAAGCCTAAATAATAATCTGTTGGCTTATTTCCATTGGTACTGACTGGACTACCATCAATCACCATTATTGATGTGGTTTTACTACCTGATGCATCTCTTCCCTCAGTACTTAAAGCTAGTGCCAAACCAAGTCTTTGAGAGTCTGTTACTGTAGATTTGGTTACAATACCATTGGTCAAACCATATACATCCCCAGTATAACTTTTTGCATATGTTGCCAAGTTCGCATTTAAATTATAAATAGGGAGTGCTAGCCCCCAATTATTGGTTTGATTAGTAAAAGCATTCGCAGTAGAAATACCAGTGCTACTGGTAAATCTACCTTGGCGCGACAAAGCTTGGAAATTCATTCCACGTATAGCTAAAATCAAACTATATGGGTTGATAGCATCATTGTGTATTTTCTGAATATAATCATTCGCATTCGTTAAATACTGCCCAGCTATTCCACCAAAGCGTGCCGTACGAAGCACACTATTTTCTGGTAATCTAATTGTTTGTGTATTCGCGAGATTGAGAAAAATGTCACCACTATCAAAATATGCTCTTTCTGCAGAGCCTGAAATTAGTGGGGTTAAATTAGAAAATTCAAAACCATAGGAATCATTGCCTGCACCGCCTATTTCAAGTGTTGTTGGTTTTCCTACCTTAGCACCTGTTAGCATTTGATCACCCACATTGGTAAATGATCCACGCATACGAAAACCAATCCCAGAACTCCCTATGACTGTTGAACTTGCTGCTGTTGTTGCACCTTGATTTGCAAAACCCAACACATTATTCAACTCATGTGTATTGGTGAGATTGTTATCTGTTGGATTTATTTTACCTGCGGCACTTATCCCTCGTATCTGTAATGTACCATCAACGATACGACCTGAAGCGCCCACTCGTATTAAACCTTTAGCCGCACTCGCATCATAAACGCCAGCTGTAGCATTTTTCACAGTTGAAAGCTCTATATTGATCCCTGAACTTGTTGCTCCATATGTTCCATATTGAGCTGTAGGTATCGAACTTTTATTCGGATCATCAACACGGTCAAAATCCACATAGCCTAACGTACTGGTAGGTGTATGAGATTTATTCGTTGTAGCTCCATTTTGATTGGTTGTAATGAATAATCCTTTTGCTGGATCTATAGTAATAAAGCCTTTTCCAGATAAATTAAAATTTAGCTTACTTAATAATTGGTTTTGCGTTAGAGCAGCAAGACTTTGTTTCTGCCCAATAAATAAATTTAGATTATTTAAACCCAAACTCAACGCAGCCTGATCTGTAGAGCTAAACAATCCATTTGGTGTTGTTAGTCGAATACCCATTGGACTTGCGACTTGCAACCCTAAACTCCCAAGACTCCCACCACAGGCCGGCGTCGCTGCGGTATCACATAAAGTCCAACTGTCTATAGCCATCGTGAAAGGTTTAAGTACCAATTGAGCATCAAGACCTGTTTTACTCCCCTCACTCGCTGCATTAAATTTCAAATTAACACCCGGCTGAGTGGCTCCCATGCCACTAAATACGACATTATTCGCATTGGCTCTCAAGGTTTGCTCTGCATTTGTTGCTGTACCAGCCTTATCTTCCCAATAGAATTTATCAAAATTGGCACGATCAAAATCAATACTTAAGTCCACACCATCTTGACCATTAACATTACTTAATGCTTGATCCGTTAGCTCTTCCAAAGCAAAGACTGACTGCGAAAGTAAAATAATACTCATACTTAAAGCTGAAAGTGCAAATGCTTTATGAATTCCGTTCTTTTTATTCATCCTTTTACCCTTTTTAGCAGCGAGAATGATCTATACAGGAAAAAACTTTTATACTTCCTCCAAGTGATAAATTCCCATTCATACTTACACCAAGAAACCCTTTTTCTCTTGCGACACCAGTGTCAGGATTATATTTATCAAAAGTATTATCTGTTGTTTGATTATATTTTGTGGTAGATAGAAAACCTTCTTGATTACTGCTTGACGAAGCAACCGCAGTATCCGTTTCTATAGAAAGAGATTGAAAGCCAAAATTTCTAATTTTTATAGTCTGATTTGGATCAAAACCAAAATTTAATGCGCCACGATACGTATCCGTTCCAGATTTTGACTTAAATGTAACATCAGCTCCATCCAATGATAATTTATCAATCAGTACTGTACCTTGTATACCTTTAAAAACTAACCATTGATTTTTACCAGTAGCAGAAGGAACACGCACCCCATTGCTATAGGTATCATTAGAACCATCATCATAGCGGTTATTCAGTGCAATTGCTAAACGGCAATATTCCAATTGTGAGCTCGAGCACACGCTTGAATCAAATTTATAATCAGCGGTATGATTCAAGCTAAGTTTAAGATTTAAATCTACACCTGCTTGGCCATTCACTTGTGCCAAATCTGTATCAGAAAGTGGTGTCAGTTGATCTGAATAACTCACACTATTCACACCTAACAACATTAGACCAACAAGACTTGCTGTAAGAATATCTTTAATTTTATTCATCATATACTCCAGCCTATAATCCAGTGGTGGTAAATTTAAAATGTTGAATTAGTAAACCATCAATTGCAGCTGAACCAAGATTATTTTTCGGTGTTGATCCTGCAGGTGTCATATTTTGTAATGTGCTATTAATATTTGTTGGCATTGTTGTTTGAATACCCAAAATCTGCCCATTCATATTTTGACGCTGAGTCGTTTCATAAGTATCTTTTGCGCCAACATTTGCCTTGGGAGCAACTGCGCCCCAAGCACTCCAACCACCATATGACCAAGTTCCCCAGAAATCCTGTGAACGAGTCCTTGTAGCATTCCATACTTGTGTATAATCCTGAGAAAGACTATTACTTAAATTTGTTTCTGTTTGCAATTCCCCAATCGAAACCCCAAAAGCCTCTATACCTTTATACGCTGTCGTTCTATTGGTTGTTGCATCGTAGACTGTCGAGCCTATGGTAATACTACTATGTGTTGCTTTAGAATCCTGATAAGTAACATTATTAATGGTTTGTGTCCCACCACATTTATTAATATTACACGTATTCCCTAAATAGATATTCCCATCACTTAATGCAACATCTGCTGGAATATCCGCATAACGTTGATAAATTTTACTATATACAGCAGCATTGTTTGGGATACGTGTTAATTCAATTGAAAAGTTAGAACCATTCGTCCCCAATATTAAAGGCTGCGCCAAACTACCTAATACTAGGTTAATATTTGGATTATATAAAAAGATTCCTTCTGCTTTTGTATTAGCCTTAAAGTTCGGTACAGCACCACCAAATGCTGGAGTTCCCGTTGCATCCGTGTTTAATAGCTCTTGTGTACTGATCCGTAATACGCTTTTCACAGCAGGCATACTCCAACTGTTACTCGATGTCGCTACAAAACGCCGTGCAGTTACCCCTTCCTGAATGGTACACCCAGCTGCCGCACCGTTTTGCGCTTGAGGACTTGCACATTGCCCACCATTTGGAAATGATCCTCCAGAAGGTAAACCATCATACGTTGTTGTTTTCTGCCCATTATTTGGTGGCATGTAAGTTTGCAAAATGCCTGAAGAGGTATTTGGATTAGCCGTGACATCCGAACCCTGTGTATAAATTACATTTCCAGCAGCATCTCGTTTTACACTATTGTCAGCATTTCGGGAAAAATCTAATTGATAAATTTTACGCGTTACAGCACCCAAGGTTACTGAGCCACGAGCATCAACCCCATCCGTTTTTCCGCTATTTAAACGGACAATGCCTGCAACACCTAAAGTTTGATTGTAAGACTTCGATAAGCCATAATTAAAAGTACCTAACTTATTTGCAGTGTCATTGATATAGCCTGTGACATTCCCATTCCCATCTTTTTGTGCAATCAACTTATAAACATCATAAGTCCCACCAGTATTACCCGAACCTACCCCATCTAAAGTTCGAAATACTTTTAAGTTAGAACCATTAACAGAAAAACCATCCCAAACCACCGCCGCACGAATTCGATTGGACAAGCCTTGCATTTTATTCGTGATACTTTCAGCTTGAGTTTTATCCCGCATAAAAGCATCTGCATACATACCCATTTTTAAATTATATGCAGAGGACTCAGCACCTGTCGTCGGGATCACATCATGCATTAACGGTGCTTCTAAAGTGATATAAGAAACGTCCTTAGTTGTACCAGAAAATGAAGGAACTGCAGTATCAGTTACAGTTTTTAATATCCATGGGTTTTGGGCACTACCCCAAGAGTCTATTGGACGTGCAAAATCATTTACAGTGGTTCCTAATGTACCAAAACCAACGCCCCAATCATTCTTGTCCCGACCAGCACCTACATTCTTTTTTGACTGCCCTATAGAAAGACCATTAACAAACACTTCAGCTTTTTGAAAGCCTTTACTTTCCGCTGTTGCAGAAATAGGTCCAACAGGGATCAATCGAATTGATCCACCACCAAGCTCATCATTTACACCATTAAAACGGAGGCTGAAATTTTCAGGCAGTAGTGCAATCCCTTCACCTGTAGACTCACTTAAACTCTCATCCGATAATTCTTCAAGCGCAAAACACGATTGACTTACACTCAAACTAATAAGTGAAGCCAGTAAAGTTTTTTTAAATTTTACTGTATAACCGAGTGTAGTCATCTTGACCTTCCTATTTATACGATGCTCCGCACCATATTTTATTTTTCTAAATATTCCTTTTAAGTGGTATCCCTACTTACCCACTTAAAACAAGGTTGATACTTTTTGCCAACCTTATCTCAATTTCCATTATGCTAATTATTTAATCAAATGCAAAAAGAATCTGCTCGTTATTGTTATTTTCCGATGAATGAAAGATGGATTTACCACCCATCTCTCACAATACACGTTATTATCAACAACTTATATTAAACCTTCGGCAAAGTCACACCTGTTTGACCTTGGTACTTACCACCACGATCTTTATAAGACGTTTCGCAGACTTCATCAGACTCGAAAAACAACATTTGAGCCACACCTTCACCTGCATAAATACGTGCAGGCAAGTTTGTAGTATTGGAAAATTCCAAAGTCACATGACCTTCCCACTCTGGTTCAAGTGGCGTGACATTTACAATGATACCACAACGTGCATAGGTTGACTTACCTAAACAAACGGTCAAAACATTACGTGGAATACGGAAGTACTCAACAGTACGCGCTAAAGCAAATGAGTTCGGCGGGATAATGCATACATCCGATTCAATATCGATAAAGCTTTTATCATCAAAGTTTTTAGGATCAACAATCGCAGAGTGAACATTGGTAAATACTTTAAACTCACGTGCACAACGGACATCATAACCATAGCTAGATACGCCATAAGAAATGAGTTTTTCACCATTTGCATCATAACGGACTTGGTTTTCTGCATACGGTTCAATCATGCCGTGTTTTTCGCTCATTTCACGAATCCAACGATCAGACTTAATTGCCATTTTTCTATCCCAAAATCTATTTTCAATACTGCGCTGTACTTTAACTGAAAACGCATTTGAAAGGAATGTTTAAACAGCAATAGAAATGCCCAAGTTCACATGACATCAAACTTGGGGCATAGATTAAATAGATAATTTGAAAATAGATTAAAGACTTAACAATGCAGAATAACTAAGAGGAACAGTAAAACTCACCAGTACTAAAGATGCTGTTCTTTGCATATTGCGTTGATTTAACCAACTCACTTGATTGCTACAAATAATTGAGCCGATAAAAGTCCAAAAGAAAGCAATCGGTACAATAAGCAATAAGAAACACAACATATGCGACACATATGCAGATGCATTTTGCCAAACATAGGTCGGGAAAATCGCTGAAGCGAACAATAATGCTTTTGGATTCAACAACGTTGCGACAAAAAGCTCACGTGCGCGAATACTTGCTTGATTAAAGTTTTCATCACGGTTGGCTGTACGCCACAATTTAAGTGCTAAAAATAGGATATAACCTGCACTAAATAGTTTCAAAATCGTCGGTACTGTTGGGAACTGTTTTGCAACAGTGCCAATGATTAATCCCCAAATACTAATGGAGATAAAGTAGCCAAGCGCTTCCGCAGGAATAAGATTGAGAGATTTTCGAATTCCAACCTGTATTCCAGAAGATGCTAAGAGCGTATTGGTTGGTCCTGGTGTCAAAAGAATCGTCACCACCAAGCCAATAAAAAACCATGAAATCATTAAATGACCTCATCAATGGATTAATTGCAGATTAAATCAGTTGTATTCAATTGGCAAAAAATTATTTGTAAGAGAACGTGTTACATTATGTCACATAAATATTTTTTCTATTTCTATTTCATAGAGTTAAATCGTCTTAAATGTCATAGAACTGCAAAGTCATCTTACAATTAAATGTCTTTTAAATATCCAAAACCAGATAAAGCATGGACAAATAATCTCTTTAAAATCAGTCTAGTTAGCAAATTGATGATTAAAGAAAAAATACAAAGTGATGAATTATAAATTTGAATGAAATCAATGACTCATTATTGCTGATTGATTTCAACTGCATATTTTAAGAAAACTTTCAGCTTTATTGTCTATTCTCTACTCAGTTTTTCCCGCACACTCATCGGCTCATCCTGATTAAAGCTGTCGTTTCAACCGCTATTGAGGCACAATAGATACCTTTCTTGTATTTTCTATGTTTATGGCAAAGCGTTTTTTTCAGTCTTGGCTTCCTTCTCCTGAAAAAGTCAACAATTTGAAATTTATGAAGATTTTTGGCGATAAAGCCTTAAGTCCTCAGCTTTGGTACGTCAACCGAAAATCCATTTCTAAAGCCATGTTTATTGGAACATTTTGGGGAATTTTGCCCATTCCGTTTCATACGGTTTTAATTGTACTTACTGTACTTTTCTTTGAAGCAAATTTACCTATAGGTTTAATCTTAGCGTGGATCATGAATCCATTTACAGTTGTGCCTATTTTAATTTTTGCTTTTTGGATTGGTTCAAAAATTTATCATGTCCATATGATCAATAAAGACATGCTTTTAGGTGTATTCCATCAAATTGTTCATTGGATTCAAAACTTTGGTCATGGACATATTGATTTAAGTTTAGCCAAAATTCTTGCAACGGGTTTATTCATTGAAGCAATGATCTTTGCATCGCTTCTTTTTATTGCAACCCGTCTTTATTGGCGTTGGAGTGTAGTGAGAAAATGGCGTGAACGGGCTTTAAAAGAGTTTTAAGTAATATAGGTATTTCCAACATAAATATATGATTTTAAATCAAGATCAAACATCCTTTTTAAACTTGGGAGAATCTCTCCAAAAGCGATTCATTCTTATAAAAATAAAGAATGCTAATCAGTTAAGCATAATTTTATTATTACTCATTGATAAATTTCCCCTAACCCTGAGCCATATATGGCGCAAGGCAAAAGAGGGGAACTATTGAGAATTTAAAACAATTTTAGATTCCTTGCGCAGCAGTGCTGCTCATCCCTCCTTTATCAAAGGTGAGGAGCATGTTCCGCAAGAGGAGGATTAAAAATGCTTAACTAACTGGCATAACTTATTCAAAGCACTTTTGTATCAATCCAGCATTAGAAAATTCGATGTGGATCTTTTTCAACTTTAGGTAAAGTTTGTGCAATTTTTTCTGCGATCGCCATATAACTTTCAGCAGCATCATCGCCTGCAATCACAGATGGTTTACCTGCATCTGCATTTTCACGTATTTGAACATTCAGCGGTAAACGCCCAAGCAATGGAATATCGTATTGTTGAGAAAGTTGATCACCGCCACCTGTACCAAAAATTTGCTCTTCATGCCCGCAGTTTGAACAAATGTGTGTCGACATGTTTTCAATCACACCGATCACTGGAATCTGAACTTTATTAAATAGTTCAATCCCTTTTACAGCATCCATTAAAGCAACGTTTTGCGGTGTAGTTACAATCACAGCACCTGTTACAGGAATACGTTGTGCGAGGGTCAATTGAATATCACCTGTACCCGGTGGCATATCGATAACCAAGACATCTAAGTCTGGCCAAAGTGCCTGGTTAAACAGTTGCATCAATGCACCTGTGGCTTTCGCTCCACGCCATGCGACGGGCGTATTTTGTTTACCAATCAAATGCCCAATTGAAAGCACCGCCATATTGTAAGCTTCTAATGGAACGAAATTTTCACCTTCAATTTTCGGGGTTTGACCTTCATTTCCGAGCATCGTGGGAATACTTGGTCCGTAAATATCCGCATCTAATACACCAACTTTTAAGCCCAGTTTTTGCAATGCTAAGGCAATATTGACCGTTGTAGTAGATTTACCGACACCGCCTTTACCCGATGAAATCAGAATCACGTTTTTAATTCGTGGGTGTTTAGGAATATCACGTTGTTGTGGTGCAGCTTTTTGAATCGGTGGATTATTCGGATCTTCTTCTGTTTGAACCGCTTGCGATGAGGCATCGACTACAGGAGGTAGATTTGGTTTTTCAGCTTTTGGTTTTGATGAACAACTATGTCCAGATTGACCATGTTGCTCGCTTGAACAACTGTGATCATGTTGAATTTTTTGTTGAATCACATGCATATTCAATTCTTGGATACCGCATTTCTCCAAAGCATCTGCAAGATCATCATGAATTTTTTGCAAATGGTCTGCTTCTTCTGGAAAAGTATTGATCGTCAGTTGTAACACTCGCCCTTCAACATTGACTTGAGTAATACGATCTTTTAATCCATTGTTTGAATCAGGCAAAATATAATTTTGAAGTACCATTTGGATTTCTTCTTCTTTCACCTCCTGTGCAGGAGAAAAAACCGATTTAAGTGAAGAAAGCCACGACATAGATTTGCTCCAAATTTGCAAATTCAACAATACTGAAGCGCTAGTTTAACTGTATTTTGTGTTCAGGTTAAGCTTAGTTCTATTGCGTCTTTTAAATGTTGTTATAAATCCGACTTATTGAGTTGGGTTTATTGAATAAAAGTACAAATTTATTCAACTTTCTCTCGTTTAGTTCCATTTTTATTAGAAATAATGATTTTTGGAATGATGAAAATAATCTTTTCACATGTAGATAAGTAGCTAAATTTGATAACTTATTTTTATTTATTTCCTACACTTTGTCATGTTTATTATTGAGATTTAGACCACAATTTCACAACAAACGATTGAATCAATTTTCGTTATATTATTTTTATATCAATCTAAATATTTTCTACTAACAATAAAAAGGTGAACTTATGCATCGTATTTTAGCTTTATTCCTCTCCTTATTCATTTCTAGTTTTGCGATTGCAGGAACATCAACCAGTGCTGTTCGAACTTCTTCTGGGCAAATGGTCAATGTTGGCGATACTTCTTCTGAAATGATGCTACGTATAGCTCAATCCCCTGTTTCAATGAATTCTTATGAAATGAAAGAAGGTGATCTGACTGTGACTGCCTCTGACTATACCTATGACATTGATAATGTTCTTTATACATTTACTGTGATCAATAATCAGGTGCGTAAAATTGAATGGGTTCGCAAAGATCCTTAATGATCAAAGCTAAATCGTTATGAAAATAAAAGCCTTTGGTGATGAGCACGAAAGGCTTTTATGTTGTGAATTCAACTTAGTTGGCTTGATCATCATCTTTCTTGTGTTTTAAATCATTAATCGCTTTTTCTCCTTTTAGAAGCGCCTCTTGAGCTTTATGCTTTAAATCATCAGCAACTTTTTCAGCACTTAACTTCGCTTCTTGTGCTTTCAATTTCAAATCATCTGCAACTTCTGAGGCTTTGTTTTTTAAGTCATCTAATTTTGTCATAGGCACTTCCTGTTACTCACATTAAATACGGTGGATACAACACTTTCATGACCTATTTATAGCAAGAGAAGTCTGTCTAAAGTTAGAAAACTGCAATTTGAAACAATCGAGCTACATAGCGACATAATGTAGTAATTTATTTGTATGATTGTTTATTTTTACATCCTGTTCATACATTTTTCATTTTATGGGGCAAATATGCGTCAAAGTTTAAGATCCAAAATCATTCAAATCTGTGATGAAAAAATTGCCAAAAAAGGTGATGCTGTAGGACTTTCATTTTACGCATTTTTTGCCAATAAAAATGATGATCCTGTGCAACTTATGGAAGCAGCAGAATGGTGGATTAAAACCCATCAACTTAATCACTTTGAAAAAGCCACTAAAATTAAGGCAATGATTCTTCAAGGCCTTTAAGTTTGTTTTGAAAATAGTGTTTCTACACAATGTAAATGCGTAAACTTCCCTTCTTTTCGTTGATATTGATCAATAAGTGGAACCAGTCGCTGAAAATGTTCTGATTGAACATGTGCATCTAATGCAGCCCGATCAGCCCATTCTTCAATAAAAACAAAATGCCCTTCATCTTTTAAATCATGAAAAAGATCATAAGCAATACAACCTTGTTCAAGTTTGGTCTTTTCAATCAGTTCTTTATACAGTGGTAACACTAAATCAATCTGATCCACTTGAATAAAATCTTCTGCAACAAGCTTTAACATTTAATTTTCTCTCAAAATTACGATTCAACCTTCTTATTCAAAATACGGATTCAACGTTTTTATTTACAGTTATATAGCTAAATAAACCACATTAAATTTAATCAAGCTTAATTAAAGTGGTGAAGACTTATATTCACGACATTCACTGCCTTTCAAACTACAAAATAATCTTTTATTGATAATAAAATACATCACATTCCCACTGACTATACCAACGGTTAATGGCAGTAACATGAGAAGCAGCGCAATCATTCCCCAAAATAGACTTTCGGCCATATTATGGATGACACCATCTAAAAATTGAATTAAAAATATAAAACTAAACCAACTCAAACCTACCATCACAATAGCTTTGAATATTTGCTTTATTTCAAATACTTTCTTGGGGGCTTTTAAACCACTCAAAATGATTAAAAAAATAAAGAAAGCAAATAAAACTAAAAATGGTGTGAGATAAAACAATACTTCAATCGCACGGCTCGACATTCGTTCCGATGCGCTAACAAATAAATTTCCATGGTAAAAGCGAAGAAACAAGCCAAGTGGTAAAACCAAACTGAATACTGAGGCTAAGCTTGCACTGATTGCTGAAAGTAATAAAACCCAAGATCGCATGATATTCTCCTTTTCCGATCTTGGTTTTATTGTCTAAAGCTAAAATGTGATTTGAGAGAGGTCTATGTGAAATTTGGGTGAAGTTTGAAAGTATCGGTATTGATAAAAATTTTAAGACCTGATCGAACTCATAAAACTGATTGCTGCAAACAACCAAATAAACAGCACAAAACTACGTCCCTGATTAAAATGATTCATATCGGTGCCATGTAAAATGTTATGACGAGTCATCGTCACAGTTGAACTGCTGTCCATTTTATATGCAGATAATTCTAGAAAATAATGATTCAACTCATTGGCAATCTTAGCCTTATGCCACAAACTTTTAATTTCATGTCCCTTTAAACCGGGTACGATTTTATAAACATCCACAAACTTGGTGTCATGTTGTTTTAAATAACCATTTTGAAGCAATACATCGGTCAGTAAACCTTCCAATTGCGCATACAAAAGTGGAATACATCCTGCAAAAAGCTTTAATTCATAGAGCTTTAATGCTTCTTCTATCACTTGACGGCGTTGTATTTTGGACTCACCTATTTCTAACTCATCAAAAGCGTTGAGTAGTTCAGTTTGGAAAAACTCAGCATTGATCACGTCTAACAAATTAAACTGAGATAGATCGTCAACGTTATGAATTTTTTTCCAAAAATGTAATAAATTCAAAGCATCATTGGCAACTTTTGCACCTACTGGCTGGTCTAATTCATCGGCAAGCACATTAAAATAAGGCTCTTCTTGTGCAAGCCTTTGTAATATCTCAATTAAGTATTGATGTTCGCTCTCAGAAATTTCATCAAGATAATCTCCTGCTGCTTTGAGAATATTATTCTCTCGCTTTTTAGACTGCTGATTTTGCGGAATACGGGTTACAGCTTGATCATCTTCAAAATATTCATCATCAATCATTGATTTGTCGCTCTTTGGCATTACGCTCTATTGTTTATCATAATGAATCGACATGACATAAAAAGCTACTTTTGAAAAGAATTCACTTATTCTTTTGTGCAACTTCATAGCAATTGAGCTAAAATCATTGCCCTTGCATTAACTTTGAGAAAGAGAGTTATATCCGTGCGAAATATTTTAGTCACAAATGCCCTTCCATACGCAAATGGTCCAATTCATATGGGTCACTTACTCGGCTACATCCAAGCAGATATCTGGGTTCGTGCCATGCGTGCAATGGGACATGACGTGACTTATGTATGTGCGGATGATGCACACGGTACAGCGATCATGCTCCGTGCAGAAGCGAATGGTATTACCCCAGAAGCGCAAATCGCCAATGTTCAAAAAGAACATATCCGTGATTTTGATGGTTTTGGTGTACATTTCGACCACTATGATTCAACCAATAGTGAAGAAAATAAAAACCGTTCTTCTGAAATTTATATCAAAAACCGTGAAGCAGGCAATATTGCAATTCGCCCTGTCACGCAGTTATTTGACCCTGAAAAAAGCATGTTCCTTTCAGATCGTTTCATTAAAGGCACGTGCCCAAAATGTAAATCTGAAGATCAGTACGGCGACTCATGTGAAGTGTGCGGTACAACTTATAATGCAACTGAATTACTGAATCCACGTTCTACTTTAAGTGGTGCGACACCTGTCGAAAAATCATCTGATCACTATTTCTTTAAACTGCCTAATTTTGCAGAATATTTACAGAAATGGACACGTGATGAAGGTCGTTTACCTGTTTCAATCGCCAACAAACTAGATGAATGGTTTGAGAATGGTTTAAACGATTGGGATATTTCACGTGATGCACCGTATTTCGGTTTTGAAATTCCAGATGCACCAAACAAATATTTCTACGTTTGGGTTGATGCACCAATCGGCTATATGTCGAGTTTTGAAAATTACATCAAAGCCAAACGCCCAGAACTGAACTTTGAAGACTATTGGAAAAAAGATTCTAAAAATGAGGTTTATCACTTCATTGGTAAAGACATCGTGTATTTCCATGCATTGTTCTGGCCTGCAATGTTGGAAGGTGCAAACTACCGCACACCGACTGGTTTGTTTGTGAATGGTTTCTTGACTGTAAATGGTCAGAAAATGTCGAAGTCACGTGGTACATTCATCAAAGCTGAAACCTATTTACAGCACTTGAATCCTGAATATTTACGTTATTACTTTGCGTCTAAACTGTCTGATAAGGTTGAAGATTCAGATTTAAACTTAGATGACTTCGTACAAAAAGTGAATTCAGACTTGGTGGGTAAAGTTGTGAATATTGCGAGCCGCTGTGCAAAATTCATTAACAGTAATTTTGAAAATAAATTATCAACTGAATGTGCTGAACCTGAATTGGTTCAAAGCTTTATTGACGCTGGCGAATCTATCGCTCAAGCTTATGAAGCACGTGAGTTCTCTGCTGCTATTCGTGAAATCATGGCGCTTGCAGATAAAGCTAACCAATATATTGATGAGAAAAAGCCTTGGGCATTGGCGAAACAAGAAGGTCAAGAACAGCAAGTTCATGACGTGTGTTCTGTTGGTATTAATTTATTCCGTCAATTGGCGGTTTACTTAGCACCTGTATTACCGACTTTGGCGGCTCAAGTTCAAGACTTCTTAAAACTTGAAAGCTTTGATTTTGCTTCAACTAAAACCATTTTGGTGAATCATGAAATTGCGTTATTTCAACCGTTAATGCAGCGTGTAGACCCGAAAGCAGTTGCAGCGATGGTTGATGCTTCTAAAGATTCTTTAGCTGCTGCGGCAGAACCTGTAAAAGCTGAAAAGAAAAAAGAGAAGAAAGCCGAGAAGAAGCCTGAGCCAAAAGTGGGTGAGGCAGAAGTGATTGGCATCGAAGACTTTATGAAAGTTGATCTTCGTGTAGCAGAAGTACTTGAGGCAGCGCATGTAGATGGTTCTGACAAGCTTCTTCAACTCACTTTAAATGTTGGCGAAGCTGAACCACGTAATGTGTTTAGTGGCATCCGTGAGTTTTATGCACCTGAAGACTTAAAAGGTAAATTGGTGGTCATGGTCGCTAACCTTGCACCACGTAAAATGCGTTTTGGTATTTCGAACGGTATGGTACTCGCTGCGGGCAATGGTGAAGGTGTTTGGGTGATTTCACCTGAAACTGGCGCTAAAGCGGGTGATAAGGTTTCTTGAGGTTTAGACACTTATAAAAAGCCCTGCTATATTTAGTAGGGCTTTTTTATAAAAAATTCAAAATGAAACTGGAACTACAAAAAATTAATGAAGCGATAAATGCTATTTCTAACTCTATTGATCAATGTGAATGGAGTGAAGCTTTATTTGGTTCTGAAATAATGTTCAGTGAGTTAGAAAAACATGAGACATCAACAATTAAACTTCACCTTCTATTTAATTTAGCTGGGCAATTTATAGATGTGGGTTCATCTTTAAAAAACGAAATCGCAGTAAATAAAGGTCTTGAAATTTTAGAGCAAAATTATGAACATTATGAAAAGGAGTTCGGTAACAACTTTTTTTATAATTTAGCTAATGCAAAGATTAGTATTGCAAATAATTTTGGACATAAAAACAGTATTTTAAACTACAAGGAAAGCCAATTATATAGTGAAGCAAAAAACCTATATTGGCAGGTGTTTAAAAATATTGATAAAGAAATAGACCCAAACCTTTACTATCAAAATTTGATAAATTTAGCTAATGTATTAAAACAACAATATCGCTTCTCTGAGGCAATGTATATCTATGAAAAAATGATCCAAACAAAATTAGACTATCCTGAAGCTTTTATCAATAGAAGTACATGCTTAGAGGATTTTGATAAACTCCTTGATCATCGTAATGGAAAAATGATTCAAGAAATTGTAAAGGGCTATGAATTTGCATATCTCTCTGCTTTTACACCTACGAGCTATAAACCATATTACTTTCATAGAATTGAATTCCTAAGATCTCAAATTCCTGATTTTGATGAAGATGATGATAAAAATAAGAATCTTGAAGAACTAGCAGAGATGTCTCAATTTAGACAATGGTGTATTTATGAAAATTTAACTCTAAATATCCATGGTATGTACTGTTCATGTATTTCCAACGAAAGAGATGATTTAACTTTATTACAAGAAGTAATTTCCTCAGCGGATATTCTCCAATATGAACAATATTTGAATCGAATGAAAGCTGAATTTTCATTAATGCGTATAATGCTTTATGAATCTAAATTCATAGACAGCTCAAAGTTCGACTATGAAAGTTGTTATTCTGAATTATATGATCAAGAGATAATTAATATAAAATCTGAAAGATTAAGAACTTGCTTCAGGTTGTGTTTCTCAATATTAGATAAGTTAGCTATATTTTTATGTCAATACTTTTCATTTAAAATTGAAAAAAACACTGCTTTTAATAATTTTTGGCGTCAAAATAAAACTATTTTGGAAAGCAAAGAAAATTTTGCATTAATTGCTATTAATAGTATTATTTGTGATCTTAATGAGCAAAATGGACAATTTGGTTTCTATAAAAACTGGAGAAATGCTCTTGAACATCATATTTTATTTCTAGTTCCAGATACTTTCGAACTCTCTAACGATTCTACGCATACTTATGTAAAAATCACTGACTTCGAAAATAGCCTCCTAAATTTAATTCAATTAACAAGATCATCTATATTTTCAACAGTATTTGCAATTGTTGAGGATCTGCGTCAGAAAATGCCAGATGATAAAAATAATTCTATTGAAATAACAATCCATAAAAAAGAGTTTAAAGGTTCTCCATGACATGCTAAAAAATAGATAATTCAACAAATTTGAGAACTTTTAACAATGAATAAAATCCTCATATCCGCTTTAATAAGCTCAACTTTCTTTAGTTTTACAGCATTTGCAGGTACTCTTCCTCAAACTTCGATCCAATCACAAAAACAAGTTTCAGGCTACTATCAACATCAAGTCGGAAATACTCAAATCACCGCTTTGCTTGATGGAACAAATTTTATATCCCCAACCTTATTTCAAAACATGCCTCAAGATCAGGTACATAAAATTCTTAAAAAGTACCATGCAGATCAAGCCAAAGGCGTACAAACCTCAATAAATGCTTTCTTGGTCAATACAGGTCAATCTTTGGTTTTAGTCGATAGTGGTACTGCGGATTGCTTTGGAGCACATTTGGGTTCTGTTCTGAAGAATTTAAAAGCTGCGGGATACCAACCTGAACAAGTCAATACCATTTTACTGACGCACTTACACCCCGATCACTCATGTGGTGTGAGTAAAAATGGTGTTTCGAATTATCCAAATGCCACAATTTATGTCTCTGAAAACGAAGCTGATTATTGGTTAGATCCCAAACAACTACAAAAAATCCCGAAAGATCAACAAGCAAAATATACGGGTACTGTTCCTAAAATTAAAGCGGCACTTGCCCCATACCAAACCAAGAAGCAATTTAAAATATTTAAGCTTGGGGATAAAATTGATGGTTTTGAAGTAATCAGTACACCCGGACATACTCCAGGCCATTTTAGCTACAAACTGAAAACTTCAGATGAAGATGTGATTTTTATTGGAGATATTGTGCATTCACATACCGTTCAGTTTGATCGACCTGAAACGGCGATTGATTATGATATAGATCCTAAAGCAGCCGTTCAAACACGCTTAAAACAATTTGCTGACTATGCAAAAAATGGGCAGACCATCGCAGCGCCACACTTACCATTTCCTGCCATTGGACACATTTATTCAGCTGATGGCAAAAGCTATCAGTGGATTCCTGTGCATTTTAAGGATTGACCCTTAAATAAATTATCTTCCTTTGCGATGAGGTAAAACTGTTACTTCATCCCAAAAATTAACTTCAACCCAAGTACAGTCATTACCCCACCTGCAATACGGTCAAATATTTTTTTAGATTTTAAATAAACCTTACGAGGGCCTTCCGCTGAAAGTGCAACTGCCACCAATGAATACCATCCTGCATCAATAAAAAAACATAAAACAGGCAAGACAAAATAATAATAGGTTGGAATTTCTTTCGGCAAAAGTGCAGTAAAAACACTGGCTAAAATAATCGCAATTTTAGGATTACTCAATTGAGTAATTAAACCCAAACGATAAGCATGCGCAAAACTCATCACCTGAGCTTTACCATCCATTTGTTGCATAGGCTCTTTGGCATGTTTAATAATTTTATAAGCCAGCCAAAGCAAATATAAACCACCACAGATTTTCAAAGCCAAATAAGCAGAAGGAACTGCCAATAAAATAGCCTGTAAACCCATTACAGCTAAAAGTCCAAACAAAGCAGCGCCAGTACCCGTACCCAAAGCTGTAAATAAGCCATGTTGACGTGAAATCGCAATAGAGTTTTTCGCTACATAGATAAATGTAGGGCCAGGACTAATCGCACCCAACATCAGAGCTAGAGCTATTGATCCTAAAACAATTAACGATTCCACTACGCATTACTCAGATAGATTTTTAGCAAAGCCGATTTTACCCTAAAAGTGCTTTTTTATATATCAATATTCAATCATTCTCATTTTAAGATTGGTAAATCTAAGAATCAAAATAAGGCAAAAAATTTCAATCGTTTAAATAAATGTCGACGTAATCACACATCGAATGCTTTCTTTTAAAATAGAAAAAGCATAAACTAGCCTTAATAATTAACTATTCCTAAAAAATAAATGTAATGAATCTAAAAAAATCCTCTAAAAACATGACTATTGCTGAAGCACTTTTACTTCGTATTGAGTTAACCACGAAACGAGATGCCTTACAGCAAAGGATCAATAATAATTTATTGATCAAGTCCGATGCGAAACTCAACGATGCACCACATATTTTGATTCGAGAAGCTTTTTCAGTAAATCGAGAAATCTATGAACTCACCAATCGCATAGAAGCAACCAATGCTGTAACAAAAACTATCCATGGCCGTAAAGTTTTAAATGTACTTGCAGATCGGAAAGCACTACTCAATCAGCAACGAATCATTCAGCAAGCGATTGATAAAATTAATGTCGATTATCATCTATACAAACAAGATGCATCATGGATTCATACCATTACAATGAATGATCTACAAAAACATTATGATGAGGTCACAGCGCAATTACACCAATGTAATTTAGAAATTTTTGCATCAAATTGGCAAATTGATTTAATTTAATCTGTCACTGAGCAAATACCTAAATTTTAACCCAATAGATGACAGCTGAGTTTCGGCAAATATACTTAGAAATATATGCTTTAGAGTTTTGAATCAAAACAAATTGAAAGTTATTTTTCTACATCTTTTTTTAAATAAGTTTTTCAAAAATCACCGTTAAATATACAAAGAGCATCAGGTTTGATGCTCTTTTCATTCAGAAAATTTAGTGTTCTGAATCTATGGTATTTTCACGTGTTGTAAGACGGTAATCTTTTTCATAAACAGGCATCCCTGCGATATGAATCGAACGGACTTCAGTTTTAGCTGAGCTCATTGGTGCTTTCTTCTCGCATCCTACTAAACATACAGCCAGTAAAACACTTAAACCGATGGATAGTTTATTCATCACATATCCTCTTTCCTTATTCTTATCTATTCAGCATAGCAGTTTTGTACAAAAATACAGCTATTTTTTTTGCAAAGCTAATTTATTTCCCACAAGGTTGAATTAATTCCCTTGTTTAATCTATGCCTTGCTTGTTTTATATGTTCAATAAAATTGACTATTTTCATTAAAAACAGTTTTATTCAAAATAAAATAACTACCACATGAAAAAATTAACAGCCTATAGAGTAACTGAATAGCGATCCAAGGCGACCAATGAAAAGTGAATTAAATATCAATCTTTTGAGAATATTTTCATAACCTTTTTAATTCATAATAATACGATAATCGGGCTGACAAGGTTTTTGAATCATCACGTATTGATTATCCATTTCACCCTCTAATTTCACATTATAATTAAAAGAAAAATCACCATTATCTTCAAAATTCGTACTATTTGGATAGGTGAACTGTTTAAACTGTGGAACTTTATGGTTTAAAACGAGATGCACACGCAGATCAGGCACACTATAAAACACTAAAGAATCAGGCATATTCTTTAGCCCTGATTCATACGTTACAAAGCAAGTTTTTGATTTATTGATTGCTAAGAAATTCGAATAATCTTTCTGATGGTTTTTATGATCAATGATTGTGAGAACATGACCGCCACCTGTTGAACCTAATTTAAACCCCATTAAGTTCGAATTAAATTGATAAACATGCGCTGTTTTTGACCAATTCGTAATAAGAACTTGTCGTTCCCCTTTAGCATCATACAAAACATAATCACATGAATAATTTTGATCACAAAACTCTTTTTGAATTTTCACTTGACCGGCTTGACCTAAAACTTTCGCGTTTGGATCAACTTCATATGCAGCATCTGCTTGCGCAAAAGCAAATGCACTGTTGGATAATATGACTGCGGATATAAAATACCGTCTTAAATTAAACATTTGAAATTACCCCATTTTTTGAATCTATCGCGATTATTTTATGTATTATCAAAACAATTAAAACACCCAAAACAATTGAGTCATCTTCAATATGATTTTAAATTTTCAAGCATGCTGAACTTGTAGATTTATAATCTTTGCCCCACGTTCGATAAGCTTGCGTATCTATGTGATAGCGATTATTGCCATAAACACCCAGCCCCATTTTAAAATGCTTACCTTCAACTTTCCAAAACTGACACATTCTTTTCAACAATAATTTACGATCACTGTCATTTATTTCTTTAGGGTCAAGCACATAAAAATCTACAGCAAAATTATGTAAATGCTTACTCTTTTCTGCACCATGTATACATTTATTTAATTCAGGACTGCGATAAATTGCAGTAATAGTGTATTGCTTAAAAAGTTCATTTCGATTTAATTTCTCAACCAACTGCAAACTGTTCACGACATTTTTCCAATAATGCTTAGGTGGAATCGCAAAACGTTTGGAATAGCATTGCTCAGGCATATAATTACGTGTTGTTGTTAACTCCATTAAGCTTGGTGGATTTCTCAGATATTGCGCCATAAATTGATAATACCCAGCCAATAATTCGGGATTTTGCTTCGCTTTCCATTGTTGAAATTGCTGCTGTAACTGCGTATCGCTTTTATTTTGTTGTATTTGCTGATGATCGGGTGGATTACATGCACTCAAAATGACAACAGAGGCGTAAAAGAATAAATTCCGACAATCATTCACATAATTTCTCTTTTTAATCAAAATCATCGTTATCACAGCAAAACTAACTCTAATTGTTTATTCATCATATTTATCTTTATATTGAAGCATTATTTTATCTAAGAATGCGTTGTTATTGCTTTAACTTACAAAAATAAACAGCGCACTATTTTACATCGGACAAAAATGTCCGTTAAATAAATATAAATACTCCAAGCGCTGCATTACTCATGCTCAAACGCCAACAACAAGCTGCTCAAAATCGTGAAGACTTGCTTGCAGCTGCGCTAAAAATCTTTCGTGAACAAGGTATTCGTGCACCCTTACAACTCATTATTGATGAAGCAGGTGTTGGGCGAGCAACTTTTTATCGAAATTTTCAAGATCGTCGTGCCTTGGTACTTACATTGATGGAGCAAGCTTTAAGTCGACTTGAAGAACGTGCTAAGAATTATGTCCAATATCCTGATGGTATGATTCGACTCATTCAAAATCATGTCGATAATTTGCCTTATTTAACAGCACTTACAGAATATTGGAGAGTTATCGATCGTGATGACCCTGCTTTGGTCAATATCTATTTACAGCGTGATCAAATTTTACAACCATTGATCGACCAAGCCATTGCACATAATGTCTGTCGTGCTGATTTGAGCACAAAAGATTATGCCTTGATTACAGGAATTCTCAGAACATCGTTTCAAGGAATGAATGAAGAGGAGCAAATCCAATTGGCAAAACGTGCTGTAGATTTACTGATCCATGGTATTAAAGCATCGTAGGTTTATAGATGGGCAAAAGCCTCTTTTACTAGTGGCGCAATCCATTTGATATGGTTTGCATAGGCCCAAATCAAAAAGGGCTCGAGTTCTTAAGACAAGAAATGTCTGTGATCACTTCTATTGATACAAACTCGAAATAAGTCAATGTTTAAATTGAATTTGAGTACAATACGATTTACTCGTATAAATACAGCTTGATTATTAAAGAATATGCATATGTTCGATCGTATTGCTCAAACGATTCCTTATCAAACTTTAAATCTTGACCTTCCTGTGCAAGTCACCATTAAACGCCTAGACCAAATTCACCCGCAAATCTCGGGTAATAAATTTTTTAAGCTCAAATACAATTTTTTAGCAGCACAACATTTAGGACTCAAACAAATTCTAACTTTTGGCGGTGCGTATTCCAATCATATTGCAGCGACAGCTTATACTGCTAAATTATTTGGCTTTCAAAGTATTGGAATCATTCGTGGTGCTGAGTTAGAAAATAAAACATTGAACTCAACCTTGGAATCAGCTCAGCAAATGGGTATGCAATTTCAATTCGTTTCACGTGAAAAATACAAATTAAAAGATACACCTGAATTTTTGGCTGATTTAAAACAGCAGTATCCTCTTGCTTATATCATCCCCGAAGGTGGAACAAATGCTTTGGCAATACAAGGTAGTCAAGAGATTTTAAATCAAGATGACTTACAAAATTATGACGTCATTTGTTGCGCCGTCGGGACTGGCGGAACAATCACTGGTTTGATTGAAGCCAGTACGGATCGGCACGCTATTCTAGGATTCTCGGCATTAAAAGGTAATTTTCTACAACAAGAAGTTGCTCAACAAACGGCTAAAAGCAATTGGAAAATTATCGATGATTACTGCTTTGGTGGTTATGCCAAAACAACACCTGAGTTATTTCAGTTTATTCAGACCTTTGAAGATCAACATCACATTCCCTTGGAACAGGTTTATACAGGGAAAATGCTCTATGGTATTTTTGACCTAATTTCAAAAGCTTATTTTGCAGAAAATAGTAGAATATTGGTCATTCATTCAGGCGGTTTACAGGGTCGGAAAATCCCTTCATTGATTTTAAATAACGAGAACAAAATTTAAGCTCAAGATTAGTTCTGAAAATTAACTCAAATTTGTCTATAATCCCCTGCTTTGACTTTTCATGAGTTTTTGCATGTCTTCCAACCAATACGATGTGATTGTCCTCGGCGCAGGTGCTTCAGGTTTAATGCTTGCAGCAAAAGCGGCTGCACGTGGTCGAAAAGTTTTGGTGGTTGAAAAAGCCAATAAGATTGGTAAAAAAATTCTCATGTCAGGTGGTGGAAAATGTAACTTCACCAATCTTTATATCGAACCTGAAAACTTTATTTCGCACAATCCACACTTCGTCATTTCTGCTTTAACACGCTATACCAATTGGGACTTTATTGGCATGGTTTGCGAGTATGGTATTGAATACGAAGAGCGTAAACATGGTCAGCTTTTTACCCTAAAAGGGGCAAAAGAAATCTTAGCCATGTTATTGAATGAATGTGAAAAGACCCATTTGGTCGATATCAAAACCAATTGTGAAGTCAAAGCAGTCTCACAAACCGATCCACAAGGTTTTCAAGTTGCAACTAACTTAGGCTATTTTCAAGCTGAATCTGTGGTCGTTGCTGCGGGTGGTTTATCTATTCCAACATTGGGTGGTTCTGATATTGGTTATAAAATTGCGAAACAATTTGGACACCATATTTATCCAACTCGTGCAGGTCTTGTTCCCTTTACATTCTCAGATCAATTTAAAGAAGTCACCACTCGTTTAAGTGGTAATGCTGTTGAAGCCACGCTTTCGAATGAACTGAATAGCTTTACCGAAGCATTACTCTTTACTCATCGTGGTTTAAGTGGCCCAAGCTCGCTGCAACTCTCCAACTATTGGAATGTTGGGCAAAGTTTTAAAATAGATTTCTTACCCGCTCATGATCTTTTCGAGTTTTTTAAAGCAAAAAAACAAACTCAACCTAAAGTTCTGATTCGTACTTTGCTCATTGAACATTTACCAAAAAGTGTGGTGATTGAACTACAAAATTTAATCTGGGTAGAATTTGCAGAAATAGCAATTGGGCAATTAAGTGATGAAAAGCTTGAAAGCATTGCCAATAAATTACATCAGTTTGAAGTTAAACCTTCAGGAACAGAAGGTTATCGTACCGCTGAAGTTACTCTAGGTGGTGTTGATACCACTGAAGTTTCATCAAAAACAATGGAAAGTAAAAAGCAAAAAGGTTTGTTCTTTATTGGTGAGATTTTAGATGTCACAGGTCATTTGGGTGGCTTTAATTTCCAATGGGCATGGGCATCCGCACACGCCGCTTCCGAGTATGTTTGATGTATTTATTTTCTAAAAATAAATTTTAAATCATAGTATTAGGCGGTTTTTAACGTTTTAAACCGCCAAGCTGATCTATATTCAAGTCCGCTACACATTCATCTATTGCAATTGAAAATGCAGATTTAATCTTGCAGCTCTTTTGAATGATCGACTTGCGCATTCTCTTGCTGAGCAACTTCGCTTTGTTGCTTATTCGATTTGGCAAAAACAAACTTATACGCACTGGCTAAAAATCCAATCGTAATTCCAGCAATAACAATTGGAGCAATGAATTTATTCGGCTGTTTGTTGGACATTATTTTTCTCCTCTATATTTGTACAATAACAATATATACGCTAAACAATCATAAAATAAAAAAGATCGATCAAATATCCTGATCGATCTTTTTGCAAAATTAAAGGTTATTTCGGGTCATTTTCATCATGATTGTGAGAATTATCCAATGTATCGTTCAAAGATTGGTACTCCGTTTCAATGATTGGCGCATCTGCTGTCACTTGCGTATTCTCTGCTAATGCATTATTCGACGGATCATTTGCTTTCTGGTTGAGCGGATTCGGTTGATTGGCTTGTCTTTTCGCTTTATCAATCAAATCCCCTAAAACCCGCTCCGCAGGCTGACGACCACCCAAACCAAAGGCTAAGGCAAATGCGACAGCAACTGAGCCTAAAGTTAAACCAAAGGCAAGATTAACAATAGAGTCTGCAATTCCCATTGCTCTTAAGCCCATAGCAATGACTAAACCCATGATCAGTATACGAACCAGATTCCCTAACCAACGAGAACTATTATATTCACCACGTTGCACCACATTTGCGACAATATTGGCTAACCAGAAACCAATCACAAGAATCACTGCACCTAATAAAATATTGGCACCAAAGTGAATAAACATTGCGATTAAACCGCTGACTTGTTCAAAACCAAGTCGATTCGCTGCTTCTGAAACAGCAAATAACATGGTAAAAATAACGATGAGATAACCGATAATACAAGAAACTTTGGTATCACCTAAAAACCGCTGGACGTCTAATTTTGTTGGAATTTCATCTACGCCTGTTCCTGCAACAACTTCAGCAACCAAACGTCCCACAAAACGAGACACCACATAGGCAACGATGAGAATCAACCCTGCCGCAATAATATGTGGAATGGCATACATGATTTCAGCCAACATCGCCGTGGCAGGTTGAGAAATCGCTTGGATACCCAAAGCTTCAAATGCAACGATTAACGACGTAATCATCACGATTGCGAAAACAAAAGAACCTAAAAACTTAGATAAGCCTTGATTGGAATTTTTAAATAAACCTACTTTTTCAATTTGAGCTTGCAAATTTAAACTGCTAATCAAGCCTTCAACAATACCGCGTACAATTTTTGCTAAGATATATCCAACAAAAACAATAACGCCTGCTAT
Organism: Acinetobacter piscicola; assembly: GCF_002233755.1. Classification (GTDB taxonomy): domain Bacteria; phylum Pseudomonadota; class Gammaproteobacteria; order Pseudomonadales; family Moraxellaceae; genus Acinetobacter; species Acinetobacter piscicola. Next base: position 321,476 of record NZ_KZ268704.1, read on the forward strand.
GAAAATATTAGGTAAATATGATACCGCTTCATTTAACATGTTTTGAACAGGAAGTAATAAACCTTCTAAACCCAATATTGATAAAACAATTGGCAAAAATAACAATAAAATAAGCCAATACACGATATCTGCAATATTTTGGGTAATTGGACTAACCCCCACATCAGCACTGAGTTTCTCATCTAATTGTGTTCGATCTAAAACTCGCTTTAGTCCAACTTTGACAAGATTTGCGATAATCCAGCCAATAAAACCGATTGCAACGGCGGCCAATAATTGAGGGATAAACAATAAGAATTGTTGAATCATCAGGCTAAACGGACCACTGACACTGGTTAAATTCAGCACATTTAAAGCACCAATCACTGCAATGATCATCACGATCCAAAATACGATTCGAGATAAAATATTTTCAATATTTGAGCGATGACCTGTCGCTGATGATAATTTCTGATTGGTTCCCAGTTTTTCGAGAACTTTTTTAACGCCCGCAGCAATAATTAAAGCAATAATCCAACCGACAATGAGAATGGCGACTGCGGCCAATATGGGTTGGAATTGATCCCAATAATACATGGCATCAAAATGCCCCCGTGTTTGTAAAATTTCATTCATTTTTTATTCCTCAAGCTTGAGATTTATATAGATTTATACTTCGTTGAGATTCACAAACATTCCAGACTCAATCTAAAATGCTGATCTGCTTTTTAATTCACCACACATTCACTGTATATTTTGATTATTTATTGTTCAATTTTAACTGCATAACTTCTACAAATATGACTCAAAATAAAGCATAAGTACCCTATTCACTCGCCTTAAACTATGAATCACTTACAAATTACATGTATTTTAATAAGGGCAAAAAAAATTATTTTTAGCTGAAAAAATTATTTTTATTCATAACAATCAAAAATTAAGACATTTTATGATTTGTATAAATTTATGATAAAGCGACATAAACAAAAACTCTAGCAATATAAATATGGCTAGAGTCGGTTAGATAAATCATTCTTCATTATCATGGGACTGATGTGTTCAGCACATCACACCCAATTGGCTATCATGTAAAGAAGCATCGCTACGAGAAATAACCCCACAAGAATAAGCATATAAACGGGTAAACGTTTCTTATGAGTGATTTCTTCTGCACTGGTTACATGAGATGGTTTGCTGAAATCGTGTCGCATAATTTCTACCTCCATCCATATGGTGTATATTTATATTAGCAAGTTAATCTGTTCAGTTGTGTAAAATATTTTAAACGAAAGTAAATTCTAGCATGAGCAGTTATCAACCGATAAATGAGCTATAATATGTACCCCATTTTTTGGCTATTGTAGATATGGCTTATCAACGACAAAGTGTCGTACTTGATTTAGAAACCGATGTCACACATCAATGCTATTTACATACTTCTCGTGACGAACATTTGATTGGTATTATTGAATTTAGTAAGCCGAGTTATGTGGTTAAATGGGGCGACTTAGAATATTTTCGTAGGCGTACAGATGAGTTTTCTGTCATGCCACTTCCAGATTGCGTGAATGCCATGATTATTGATATTCGCAATGTTGCTGCATTTTTAGATAACGAAGTACCGATTATTCCTTGGCGTTTAATTGAAGAAGACTGTCCCATTCGTTTAGTTGTACCACATGAACGTCTTGAACATTATGCAGGCCTTTTTGAACCAACTTGGTTAACCAGTGATATTGATACAGCGATTCAAGAATTACGTGAATTTATGGACATGTTTGTGCATTGATGGACAATGCACACAATCAGTCTAAACAGTAAATGTCCTATTTCAAATCTATTCTATGATGTAAGACTGAGCATTGAGAATCAATGATTTTACCAATAATTCTCTACTGCAATGTTCCCTTCACCACGGCGGTTCATACTTAATCCACGTGTTTTTAAAGCCGCTTTAGTATCATCCACCATTTGTGGATTTCCACAAAGCATGACATGAGTTGTTTCAGGATTAAAAGCTAAATCTGCAACTTTTTCTAATTCACCATTCTCAATTAAAAGCGGCAAACGGTCATGTAACATTGCATTTGGATCACGGGTAATAATGGGAATAAATTTGAACCCAGTGTGCCCTTCACCAAATGTTTCAGCAATTTCCTGAATGCGATCGATATAAGCCAACTCAGATGCTGTTCTCACGCTATAAACTAAATTGATTTTTTCATATTTAGACCATGTTTCAAAATCTTGTAGCATGGAAATAAAAGGGGCTAGTCCTGTACCTGTAGCCAATAACCATAAATCTTTCGGTAAAGGTAATTGATAACGTGCTAGAGTTAGGAAACCGTAAGGAACTTTTTCTAAATACAGTTCATCCCCTACTTGAAGATGTTGTAAATTCGACGTAAAAGCACCATCAGGGACAACGATTGAAAAGAATTCTAAAGTTTCATCAAATGGAGAAGAAACAACTGAATACGCACGTACAATCAAATCATCATTCACTTTCAAACCAATTCGTGCAAATTGTCCTGCAGTAAATTTAAAATGTGCAGGTCGGGTCATGGTAAAACTGAAAAGTGTATGAGTCCAGCGACGAACAGACAAAACTTTTTCTACGCTAAATTTTTCAATTGACATGATTTCTACGTGGCATGAAAGACAGTGCTCATGGTAGCATGACTATATTATTTATGAATATTTAAAATGTTAAGGCTCTACACATGCGAATGACTTTACGCCAATTGGCTGTTTTCGTAGCTGTTGCTCAAGAAGGTACTGTTACCAAAGCGAGTGATGCAGTTCGGTTGACCCAAAGCGCCGCAAGTATGGCTTTGGCAGACTTGGAAGATGGATTAGGTGCGCCACTGTTCGATCGTCTTGGAAAACGATTACAATTGAACGATTTAGGGCGTTTTTTACTCCCTCAAGCTTTAGAAATTTTAGGTCGTTGCGAAGCTTTTGAACAGGCGGCTAAAGGCGAACTGCAAAGTATCGATTTGCGAATCGGTGCAACATTAACCATTAGCGACTATTTAATGCCTGATTTGATGGCTGATTTCTTACAAGTTCAACCACAGGCACACTTACAACTTCAAGTAGGTAATACTCGCCAAATGATTGAAGCTGTGAACCAATTTCAACTTGATTTAGCACTGATTGAAGGCTCATGTTATTTACCTCAGCTCCAATGTATCCATTGGCGTGATGACGAACTAGCAGTGTGCTGCTCACCAAATCATTCTTTGGCAAAACTCAATCGTCCATTAAGACCTGAAGATTTTTATCAAAGTGAGTGGATTCTTCGTGAAGAAGGTTCAGGCACACGTGAAGTTTTTGATAATGCTATTTTAAAAGATTTACCAAATGCGAAGATCAGATTAACTTTAGGCCATAATGAAGCCATTTTGAAAATAGTTGCAGGCGGCTTAGGCATGTCATGTATTTCCAAACTGGCTGTTCAACCGTTAATTGACAAAGGTCAATTGGTCATTCTTGATACACCTTTTTGGCAACTAACCCGCCCTCTTTTCATGCTAGTCCATCGCCAAAAATACCAAGGGCCTGGGTTAAAAGCTTTTATGAAATTTTGTGATGAATAAAAATCAAGCTCCAATAGGAGCTTTATTTTTGTCTACTCTATTATCATCTTGAAATAAGAATCAACCTATTTCAAGACTAAATAAAAAATTATAAAACAAAAACTTATCGTGAAGTCGCTTCTTGCTTCTGCCGTTTAATTTCTTCTTTTTGTGCATGTTCATATTGTTGTAATTTTAATAAATTCTCACTTTTATATTCTGCATATCTATCATGTGCATAAAAGCTAAAATTTATCCCTCCCAGCAGCACAACACCAACGACCAAAATCCAAGGATTAAAATGCAAACGCTTTTGAACTTCAGGCTTAACTTGAGTCTGTTTGCGTTTAGAGTATAAAAACTTCACCTTCATTCGCTGTATGAACTTTTGGAAAGCACTTAAGTTCATATTTTTTTCAAGCAATTGCCGTTCAAGCAACCGTTTTTGTCTCTCTACATCATTTACTTTCGACTCAGGTTTATTTTGAATCGATGACAAAGCATCGACAACTGGAGTGTCTTCAGTAGTTTGTGCTGCTTTAACCTGAATTGGCTGAATAGATTCAGCTATTTCCACATCTTGAACCATTTCAACAGGTTCTGAAATCTGTTCATTTGAAGCTTGTTTATTGATATCTACAACAGGAACTTCATCAACCACACTTTGTACTGCTTCGACTTGAATTGGCTGTACTGATTCAACAAGTATTTCTTCTTGAATCGTTTCAATTGGCTCAAAAATCTGTTCTTTTAAAGCTGATTCACTGATTTCAGTAACTGGAGTATCTTTAACAACGCTTTGTACTGTTTCGACTTGAATCGGCTGTACAGATTCGACAAGTGCTTCTTCTTGAACCATTTCAACGGGTTCGGAAATCCGTTCATTTGAAACTTGTTCATTAATATCTACAACGGAAACTTCATCGACAATACTTTGTACTTCTTCGATTTGAATTGGTTGAATAGATTCAGGTATTTCTACTTCTTGAGCCATTTCAACTGGTTCGGAAATCCGTTCATTTAAAACTTGTTCATTAATATCTACAACGGAAACTTCATCGACAACACTTTGTACTGCTTCAATTTGAATCGGTTGAATAGATTTAGGTATTTCTACTTCTTGAACCACTTCAACTGGTTCGAGAATCTGTTCATTTAAAACTTGTTCATTAATATCTACAACGGAAACTTCATCGACAACACTTTGTACTTCTTCAATTTGAATTGGTTGAATAGATTCAGTTGGTACTTCTTCTTGAGCCATTTCAACTGGTTCGGAAATCTGTTCATTTGAAGCTTGTTCATTGATATCTACAACAGAAACTTCATCGACGAGACTTTGCCCTTCTTCGATCTGAATCGGTTTAAAAGCCTCAACGAATGCCTCAGTATACAAATTACTTTTGATAATTTGTGGCTGAATTGCGACTATTTGAGTTTGAATGGTTTTAGTAGATTGAGTAGCAAATACATTTTTATCGTTTACGGATTCATTCTCTTCTTCCGCAGATGCAATGACCTGATCTGTTGCGATATTTTCAGGCACGTGTTCACTTTGAAGTGCAATACTATCTGTAGAAATCCGTCTTTTTTTCAAAATTTTCCTTGAATTACGAATATTCTCAAATGAACTTTCATCATAAGCATGCTGCGAAGATAATGGTTTATTTTTATCAGCAACATAGTTTTTATGATCTAAACGTACAATAAATTTAGCTAAAAATTCACCACGTTCTTCAATAACAATGCATTTAACCCGTTCACCAATTTGTGGCAAAATCGAAGTATTGGAAAAATTTTCTAAATTAAAAATAACTCGTTGATGATCAGCCGCTAACTCTATATAGCCTAAACCTGAACGATCATCAAAAAAGGTTACTATGCCTTTTCGAAACATTTTTTGTTCTCTTTTAAAAGCTTAAAAAAAGGAGACTTTATAGCCTCCTTTGATCATACTAAATTTTAATCTTTTTGCACACTACCAAAAATTTTATCTCCTGCATCACCAAGACCCGGAACAATATAACCATGTTCATTCAAACCTTGATCTACAGATGCAGTAAAAATCGTCACATCAGGATGCGCCGTTTCAACACGTTTAATACCTTCTGGCGCAGCAACTAAAACCATTACACGAATGTCTTTACAACCACTGGCTTTAAGCACATCAATTGCAGCAACCAAAGAAGAACCTGTTGCTAACATTGGGTCTATAATCATCGCAATACGATTTTGAACATCAGGAACTAATTTTTTATAATAGGTACGTGCTTCAAGTGTTTCTTCATCACGTTCTAAACCTAATACTGAAACTTTTGCGCTTGGAATTAGGTTTAAAAAACCTTCCAACATACCAATACCTGCACGTAAAATCGGCACGACAGTAATTTTCTTTCCTGCGATTCTATCTACAGTGACACTACCCGCCCATCCACCAATTTCATGGTCACATACAGGTAAATCTTTCGTTGCTTCATACGTCAAAAGCATGGTTACTTCTTGAGCAAGTTCACGGAAATTCTTAGTACTAATATCAGCACGACGTAATAAACCTAATTTATGACGAATGAGCGGATGACGAATTTCTTGAATAGACACGGGAGTACACCTAAAAAGATAAAAGTAAATTTGTACTATTATAAATGTTTTTTATATAAGAAATAAGAAAAGCCCTCAACGAATGAAGGCTTTTTTTTGTTAACAATAATCGTTTTTTCAGATTAGTGCTGTTGACTCATCAAAAAATGTATCGGAGATAAAATTTCTGATTTCAATGCAAAGTTAATAATTGGATCTGGGTAAATACCGATTAACAATACTAATGCTGCAGCACCTAGTACCATTAAACCACCCACTTTTTGTCCCCAATGATCAACAGCGTCAATACGTGGATTGTCAGGTGGTGTCATATACATCACAACCATAACACGTAAGTAGTAATACAAACCGATACCACTACCGACTACAATCATTGCAGCCAAGAACCAATGCTGTGTCGTTACAGCGGCCATAACCACCATAAACTTACCAATGAAGCCTGCTGTTAACGGAATACCAGCCAAAGACAACATCATTACAGTTAATGTTGCTGTCAGTACTGGACGACGCCAGAACAGACCACGGTAATCCGCAAGTGATTCTGCTTCATCAACATTGTTATATGGACTAGACATTAGAGCAACAGCGCCAAATGCACCAATCGTGGTTAATGTATAGGTCACCACATAAACACTTACACTACCTAAGCTTGCATAGGTCATGCTCACCAATGCGATCAACAAATAACCAAAGTGCGCAATCGATGAATAACCCAAAATACGTTTCAAGTTGACTTGACGTACAGCAAGCAAGTTACCAACGATAATTGAAAGTACCGCAATCACAGTAATGATCGTCACAATTGATGGAATAAGAATCGCACCTGAAGTCAGGATAAAACGAACCATTAAACCAATCGTTGCTACTTTAGCGACTGTCGCAAGGAAAGTTGCAATTGGAGCAGGTGCACCTTGGTAAACGTCTGGCGTCCATTTATGAAATGGTGCAAGAGAAAGTTTAAAACCAATTGCAAAAATAATTAAACCTAGACCTAATACAACCATTGGTTGTTTGATGACTTCAAACAACGTTTGGAAAGACTCGTAAAATGCCAATGAACCCGTATAAGCATATAAATAAGCCATACCCATCAACAACATCGCAGAAGCAGTCGCTGAAAGTACTAAATACTTAACACCGGCTTCTAATGATTTTTTACGTTGATGTGTATATGCCAATAAACCATAAACAGGAATAGACATTAACTCTAAGCTAATAAAGAACGACGCATAATGTGAACTTGTTACCATTAACATTGCCCCTGCAACAGAGATCAACATCAAGATATACAGCTCTTCACGATTATCTTTATACGTTTCAATATAAGCGTGAGACAGCGTACAACAAGCCAGTGCAGCAATAATAATGATTAATTGATAAAGCAATGTAAATGGATCAACCATAAACATATTCATCACATTTGATGGTGCATAAGCACCGCCAAACATCATGAATAAAATATCAATCGCTGCAAGGTTTAAACCTACAACCGAAGCTGTCGCAATCAAATTATGATTACGTTTAATCGCAGTTAAGATCATCACAACAACCGCAGCTAACGCTACGATCATGACAGGAGCCAAAGGCATGAGATCCGAAAATGACATTGTGAAGTTCATGACTATTGGATCTCCACATTTTGTTGTGAAACGATTTGTTGAGTCGCATCGACAACGTCTTGAACCGGAATATAGCTATTTGCTAACCATGACATACTTGAACTTGAAATATCCAAGAATGTTTGAGGATAGATACCTAACCAGACTAAGCCGACCGCACAGATTAATAAAATTACAGTTTCACGTGTATTTAAATCTTTTAATGGGCTTTCATAATGCTGTTTCTGTTCTTCATTTGGCGTACCAAATAAAGCTTTATGGATCAAAATAAGACCATACAGACCCGCAAATACTAAGCTGATTGCAGCAAGAATAGTAAATATTGGGAACTTCGCAAATGAACCCATAAGAATCATGAATTCACCAATAAAGTTACCTAAGCCTGGAATACCAACAAGCGCACATACAAAGAACATTAAGAAGAACGGTAAATACTGGAATTGACCACGAATACCACCCATCAAACGTAAATCACGTGTATGTAAACGCTCATACACTTGACCACACATAATGAACAATGCAGCAGATGATAAACCATGCGCTAACATCATGATCATTAAGCCTTGGAATGTCAGAATATTACCTGCGTATAACGCAAGTAAAACAAAGCCCATATGAGAAATTGATGTGTACGCAAGTAAGCGCTTCATATCTGTTTGTTGGAAAGCACACCAAGCGCCGTAGAAAATACCAATCAAACCTAAAATGATTGCAATATCTGCAAACTGTGCAGAAGCTGCCGGGAAGAACGGCATAACAAAACGTAATAAACCGTAAGCAGCCGTTTTAATCAAAATACCTGCCAAGTCTACAGAACCCGCTGTAGGTGCTTGAGCATGCGCATCTGGTAACCAACCATGTAAAGGGAAAACTGGAAGTTTTACCGCAAAACCGATAAAGAAACAGATCATTAATCCATAAGCAACATGTGGCGCTTGAGCATCAAGTGTATTCGCAACTGCAAGTAAGTAGTTATAATCGAAACCAATCATACCTGTCATCATGTAACCATAGACCACTAAGCCTAGGATACCGATCAGCATGATTAAACCAGCAACTTGAGTATAAAGGAAGAACTTGGTTGCAGCGTAAACACGTGATTTACCATCTGCACCGCTGTGCCCCCAAAGTGCGATTAAGAAATAGATTGGAACAAGCATCATCTCCCAGAAGAAGAAGAACAAGAACAAATCAATCGCAAGGAAAACGCCAATAACCCCACCCAAAGACCATAAAAGGTTTAAATGGAAGAAGCCAACGTTCTTTTGAATTTCACCCCATGAACAACCTACTGCAAGTACACCCAGTAAAGCAGTCAAGCCAACCATCAACAGTGAAAGACCATCTACAGCAAGATGAATGTTAATACCCAGTGTTTTAATCCAAGGTAAATAAAACTCTGCCGCCCAAGTCGGTGTTTTTGCACCTAACTCATAGCTAAATCCACCTTGTTTCCATAATACAATGGTCAGAACCAAAGTCAGGAGCATTCCGGCTAAGGCAATATAACGAGGCAAATGTTGATCAAGTTTATCAACTAACCAGCAAATGAAACCTGCAATAAAAGGTACAAGAATCAGTGCGGGTAAGATCCAATTGTTTGTAATTTCCATCTTATTTCCCCACTACCTGAATCACGATCAAGATCATCAACAACACCACTACACCGAGTGACATACTTGATGCATATTCACGTAATGAACCTGTCTGACGGGTACTTGTAAATTTATTGCCACCTTTCACGATCGCAGGTAATACCAGCCATAGTCCATCAATAGGATCACGACCAAGAATTTTTGCAATCAACAAGTAAGGTTGAACAAATACAAGGTTGTATAACGAATCAAAACCAAATGCATTACGGCAAATACTCACAAGACCAGCGCCAAAAGAAGTTTCAGCAAAGCCTTTCACTGCTTTATATGCAAATGCAAATAGGACAACACCAACAACCAAACCAGCCAATGCGATACCAACTGCTGTATGTTCAGCAGAATGCATACCATGCACCAACTCTTCTGTTGGAATATTGAAAACTGGAATATTTGCAGCTGTTAATGCTTTTTCTACAGGTGCTTTTAGGAAATAAGCCAAACCTGTTGAAAGCACAGCCAAAATACCCAATGGAGCCCAGTAAGTTGCACCTTTGATTTCGTGATACGGCGTGTTTTCTTTACCAAAGAATACGATCCAAATTAAACGGAATGTATAAATCGAAGTTAAGAACGCACCTGCTACACCAACCCAGTACAACCAGCCATACATCGCTACAGATTGACCTTGAACCCAAACGGCACCAAGAATCGCATCTTTAGAAAAGAAGCCGATGGTAATAAATGGAATTGCGGCTAATGCACCACCACCAATCGCAAAACATGCAAATAAGAATTTATTCTTATAGAACAAGCCGCCCATTTTGAAAATGTTTTGTTCGTGATGGAAAGCCAAGATCACAGCACCAGAAGACAAGAATAATAATGCCTTAAAGAATGCGTGAGAAAGCATATGGAATAAACCTGCTTGGTACGCTTCAGCACCTACAGCCATAAACATATAACCTAACTGACTCATTGTAGAGTAAGCAAGAATACGTTTGATGTCGGTTTGAACCAATGCAGCAAAACCAGCAACGAGTAACGTTACCGCACCTGTAATCGAGATGAACTGCATGACTTCTGGTGTCATTTCAAACACAGAGAACATACGGCAGCACAAGTAAACACCTGCAGTTACCATTGTCGCAGCATGGATCAATGCTGATACTGGTGTAGGACCAGCCATCGCATCTGCCAACCATGTTTGTAATGGAATTTGTGCAGATTTACCAGCAGCACCCAAGAACAACATCAGTGAAGTCCAAAGTGCAAGATTATGGTCAAGTGCTAAAACTTGTGATGCATTTGCAACAATCGTTCCGATGTGCAAAGTACCAAATTGCTGATAAAGCAAGAACAGTGCGATCAGTAAAAATACGTCACCAACACGTGTTACTGTAAATGCTTTGATTGCAGCAAAACCATTTGCAGGGTTTTGGTAGTAATAACCAATTAATAGGTAAGAACATAGACCTACACCTTCCCAACCTAAGAATAACAACGCTAAGTTGTCACCCAATACAAGCACTAACATGCTTGCAACGAACAGGTTGAAATAAGAGAAGAAGCGCGCAAAGTCTTCTTCGCCACGCATATACCATGTTGCAAAGATGTGAATAAGGAAACCTACACCAGTAACCATGCCCATCATCAGTAATGATAAGCCGTCTAAATGTAAATTAATGCCTGGAGCAAAACCGCCAACATTGAACCATGTCCAAAGATGTTGTGTTTGTGCAACAGAACCATGATTCACAAAATCCATACCAGCAATTAAAGCGAATAATGCAGAAAGTCCAACTGAACCTGCACCAATGATTGCTGCTACATTTTCAGGAAGTTTATTACGCCCTGCCGCTAAAAGGATAAAACCAATGAGCGGAAATAAAATCGTTAAATATAAATAACTCATCCGCGCATCTCACTAGCAGCATCTATATCCAAGTGATGGAAGCGATGATAGAACTGAAGGACGAGCGCAAGACCAATACACGCTTCAGCAGCTGCAAGGGTCAAAATCAAGATAAACATAATTTGTCCATCTGGTTGTGCCCATGCGCTACCCGCCACAACAAATGCAAGCGCCGCTGCATTCATCATGACTTCAAGACTCATTAACATGAATAAAAAGTTGCGACGTACCATCACACCGTAAAAACCCAGTGCGAAAAGGATAGATGCAACGATCAAACCATGTTCTAAAGGAATATTGCCCATTATTCTTTATCCCCTTCTGCACTAGATTCGCGCTTTCCTAAATGGAATGCCGCAACGAGTGCTGCAAGCAATAACATTGCCGCAACTTCAACCAATAATAAGTATTGTGTAAAGAGTGCTTGACCAACTGCTTTAGGACCAATCACTTGAGTTCCAATAACGGCACCCGAAGTCGTGTAATCCGAACCTAGACTCCATACTAAGCATAAGCCTAATAAAAAGCACATCAGCGCAGGATAAGCCCATGCATCTGAGGTCAACCACTTACGTTCTTGATCAACTGTATGTTGACCAAGATTCAACATCATCACGACAAATACGAACAAAACCATGATCGCACCTGCATAAACGATAATTTCTAATGCTGCTGCAAATGGCGCACCAATAGTCAAGAAAATGCCTGCAACTGCAAGTAGTGATACGATCAAACTTAACAATGCATGTACTGGATTCGCATTAGTCACAACACGAACCGTAGAAACGATGGCCACGAGAGCCATTAAATAAAATGGCCACATCATGGTAATAAGCTCCGTACATCAACAGGTGCGCTTTCACGTTGCGCTTGACCTTTCTCTTTACCGTCAATTGTCATACCCGTTACACGATAGAAGTTGTAATCTGGGTATTTACCTGGACCTGAAATGAGCAGATTTTCTTTCTCATAAACAAGGTCTTGACGTACATATTCACCAAGTTCGAAATCTGGTGTTAACTGAATCGCAGTTGTAGGACACGCTTCTTCACACATACCGCAGAAAATGCAACGTGAAAAGTTAATACGGAAAAATTCTGGATACCAACGTCCATCTTCTTTTTCCGCTTTTTGCAATGAAATACAACCGACTGGACAAGCAACCGCACATAAGTTACATGCAACACAACGCTCTTCGCCATCAGGATCACGCGTTAACACAATACGACCACGGTAACGTGGAGGTACGATTTGTTCGGCTGGTACTTCAGGATATAAAATCGTGTCACGTTTACGTGTAACATGGCTAAATACCATCCACAACGAACGAACAATTGACCCGACTCCAGCTAGAATTTTATACATTTTGTACTCCCTGCTGTCCTAGGCTTGATTCATCAGAATCACAGCACCAGTCACCAAAAGGTTAACCAACGCCAGTGGTAAACATACTTTCCATCCGAAGTTCATGACTTGGTCATAACGAGGACGCATTAACGAACCACGTGCCAAGACAAACATCATTACAAAGAATGCTGTTTTAGCAATGAACCAGAACGCATCTGGAATGAATGGAATATTTAAATTGAACGGCGCTAACCAACCACCGAAGAATAAAGTCACGATGAGTGCTGAAATTAGGATAACGTTGACATATTCCGCAACGAAGAACATCCCCCATTTCATACCGCCGTATTCTACGTGGTAACCTTCAGCCAATTCTTGTTCTGCTTCTGGTTGGTCAAATGGATGACGGTGAGTTACCGCAACCCCTGCGACCACAAAAATCATGAAGCCAATAAACTGAGGAATAACAAACCATACATCACGTTGAGCTTCTACGATGTCACGAAGGTTAAATGAACCTGCAATCGCAACGACACCCATCAATGAAATCCCTAAAAAGACTTCATAAGAGATCGTTTGAGCCGCTGAACGTAAACCACCAAGTAATGCATATTTGTTGTTTGAAGCCCAACCACCAAATAACACCGCATACACTGCGATACCTGCCATTGCCATAAAGAACAATAGACCGATACTCATGTCCGCAACACCTAAATAAGGTGAAACAGGAATAACCATGAACGAAAGTACCGCAGTTGCCATTGCAACTGCTGGTGCTAAACGGAACGTCAGTTTATCAACGAATTTTGGTGTCCAGTCTTCTTTAAACATGATTTTAAGCATGTCAGCAACGATCTGGAACATACCGCCAGGACCAACACGGTTTGGACCGTAACGGTCTTGCCATAAACCAAGCAAGCGACGTTCAACAAATGACATCAATGCAGCAAGTAAAACCACGACCAACAAGATCACGATAGCTTGAATCACTGAATATGCGATTGGCCAATCCTGAGCCCATGTTGGTAGAGCGCGTAAAGTTTCATTCATGATTACACTCCTACCGCCACAGATACAGGTTCAGCAAGAGATACCGTAGGTGCTTGACCTACTGGATAACCAATATAACCTGAAGGTAAATATTCAATCACTTGCACTGGAAGACGAACAGTAGTCTCACCTGCATTAATGATGATTTGTTGTCCATCCTGTACATTTAAACGTTTTGCATCTTGCTCACCTACAGCAAATACTGGTGCTGGAATACGCGATTCCATCGCCGGTGTTTTAGCAGTGAATTCACCTGAAGCAAAAATATGATGCATTGGCACTAAACGGAAACTGTCTGGATTTGCAACCATTACTGCTGGAGCAACATAGCTACGTGCAGGACGTTTTCCTAGACGATCGAATAAACGAACACCAGCATCACCACCTTTCAAATGTCCACCCACTTCATCTTGATATTTATTCCAAGATTGCGGAGAGTTCCAACCTGGCGCCCAAGCAAATGGAACCAATGATGAAGGTGTTTGATTTCCAACATAACCTTCCATAGAGAATGTTAATGCTGAATCTTGATCTACAGGTTGTTTCGGCTCATGTACGTTTAATGGTGCACGAATTGCTGTACGACCTGAATAACGACGTGGTTCACGTGCAACTTTCAAACCGTGTACACGATAACCTGCATTAGGTGCTACATCTTGAATCGCTTCAAGTGCAGGAACATTCTTAACCACTGACTCGATAACATCATCAAGTAAAGTCCAAGAAATCGCCTTACCTTTCACGCCAGTTTCAATGGCATGTAACCAACGCCAAGATTCTTTAATCGCAAGTTCAGGTTTATAGTAGCTTGGATCGTAAACTTGATAGAAGCGCTGTGCACGACCTTCTTGGCTCACGACTGTGCCATCACCTTCCACAAAGCTTGCAGCAGACAACACAACATCGGCAGCTTTTACCGTATCTGTTTCAGAATGATCCAAAACAATAACACTTTGCGCTTTGTCAAATGCCGCTTGAACTTGTGCAGCAGGTAAATGACGGAATAAGTCATTTTCCACAATCACGATAGAATCATAATCTTGTGCAAAAGCTTGCTCTAAGCTTAAACCACCAAATAATGCCAAGCCCATTGAGTTCACTTCAGGAACAGTCAATGTTAAACCTGCATTTTCACCAAGATTCTGTGCCACTTGTGTTGCTGCTTCCATAATCGAAGCATCTTGCAAGCTTGTACCAGAAATGATTAATGGTTTTTTCGCAGCTTTTAAAGTATCCGCAATGGTTTGTGCAAATGCTTTCGCATCATCATCTAAACCAAGAATCGTGTCACCTTTTACCGCTGCAGCGATTGCAAAGCCTAAACGCGCAATATCATTTGGAGAAGCAACGACTTCACCTGTAGCTACATCCGCAAGACGTGTTTGCGTTGCCGCCAAGATATAAATTGGAGATTTAGCATCTTGAGCAATACGTTGTAAAGGTTCAGCTAACCAATCTTGAGTACGACGTTCTGCTGCCATTTCTTTGGCTTTGTTTTTCGCAGCTTGGCGAACAGACAATGCCATACGTGGTGCAGTTTGTGTTAAATCTTCACCGAGAATTAACACAGCATCATAGCTTTCGATTTCACGCATACCCGGATTATAAATACCTTCGGTTTGCATGATTGATGCTGCTAATTCAACTAAGCTTTGTTCTTTTTGAGACATACCCGTTGAATAATGCGCTTGTCCAACCAGTTCACGAAGTGCATAGTTTGATTCAAGTGATGCACGTGGCGAACCAATACCCAAAACTTTTTTGCCTTGAATATTTGCAATCACAGAATCTAAAGCTGTATCTACAGAAACTGTTGTAACTTCAGTACCACTGCGGAATTGTGGTTGACGCGGACGATCTTCACGATTCACATAACCGCCACCGAAACGACCTTTATCACAAAGGAAGTATTGGTTAACGTCACCATTGAAACGATTTTCTATACGACGTAATTCGCCATAACGCTCACCCGGTGAAATGTTACAACCAGAAGAACAACCTTGGCATACGCTCGGCGCATACTGCATGTCCCACTTACGGTTATAACGTGCAGAATGTGTTTTATCGGTAAATACACCTGTCGGGCAAACTTCAGTTAAGTTACCAGAAAATTCTGATTCTAAAGTACCTGATTCTGGACGACCAAAATAAACACGTGAAGCGCTTGCATATACACCAAAATCTGTACCACCTGCATAATCATTGTAATAACGAACACAACGATAACACGCGATACAACGGTTCATTTCATGTGCAATGAATGAACCCAACTCTTGATTGTGATGGGTACGCTTGGTAAAACGATAACGACGACGGTCATGACCTGTCATGACTGTCATATCTTGCAAATGACAATGACCACCCTCTTCACAGACTGGACAGTCATGTGGGTGGTTGGTCATTAAGAATTCCACGATAGATTCACGGAAATCTTTTGCTTCTTTATCTTCAACAGAGATATAGGTATTGTCAGAAGCAGGCGTCATACATGACATTACTAAACGTCCACGCGTATCTTCTGGATTCGCATATTGAGTAACAGCACATTGACGGCAAGAACCGACTGAACCTAAGGATGGATGCCAACAAAAATATGGGATGTCGATGCCAAGACTCAAACATGCTTGTAGCAAGTTTTCAGAGCCATTGACTTCGTACGATTTTCCATCGACATGAATTGTAGCCATAGTCGAGTTCCTTAAACTTGTTCTACGTTGCTTACTTGAGCAGCAGGACGATCTGTCACTTTTGCTTCAAACTCGCTACGGAAATATTTGAGTGCGCCCATAAGTGGTTCCATCGCACCAGGTGCGTGAGCACAGAAAGTCTTACCAATCCACAATTTACGTGTGAGTTCTTGAAGATGTTGAATGTCTTCCATCTTCCCTTCACCATTTTCAATTGCTTTAAGCGCTTTGACTGCCCAAGGTAAACCATCACGGCAAGGCGTACAGAAACCGCATGACTCACGTGCAAAGAACTCTTCTAAGTTACGTGTCGCTGAAACCATACATTGAGTTTCATCCACCACCATCAGCAAACACGTACCTAAACGTGAACCTGCTTTCATGATGCTTTCCGCATCCATAGGAAGGTCGATGTGTTCAGCTGCCAAGAAGTCAGTTGATGCACCACCCGGTAACCATGCTTTAAGTTTCAAACCATCACGCATGCCGCCCGCATAGTCTTCAATCACTTCACGTGCAGTCGTACCAAACGGAAGCTCCCATAAACCTGGGAATTTCACTTTACCTGACGCGCCATAAATTTTTGTACCAGGATCTTTCGACTTACCCGCAGAAAGATTGATATACCACTCAGGGCCACGCAACATAATTGCAGGTAAGTTATTGTAGGTCTCTACGTTGTTGACAATCGTAGGACGACCCCAAGCACCCGCAACCTGTGGGAAAGGTGGTTTAGTACGCGGATTTGCACGGCGTCCTTCAAGTGAGTTAATCAATGCAGTTTCTTCACCACAAATATAACGACCTGCACCCGTGTGTACGTGTAAATCAAAGTTCCAACCTGTACCGAGGATATTGTCACCCAAGTAACCTTTGGCATGAACTTGCTCTAAAGCTTCATTTAAATATTGAGCAGCTTCGATGTATTCACCACGAATGAAGATATAACCTTGAGTTGTTTCAAGGGTATAGCCTGCAATCAACATTCCTTCGATCAATTGGTGAGGAAGCTTTTCCATCAACAAACGGTCTTTGAATGTACCTGGTTCCATTTCATCGGCATTACAGATCAAATAACGAGGACCACCATCATTTGGTGCCATCAATGACCATTTAATACCCGCTGGGAAGCCCGCACCACCACGACCTTTTACAGTCGCTGCTTTAATCACTTCCAACACATCTTTCGGTGGCATAGTGATGGCTTTTTTAAAGCCCGCATAACCTTCAAGCGCTTCATAGTCATCTGCACTACGAACATTTTCCTGCTTACTCAAACGCCAAGTGAGTGGATGAGTTTCTGGGTTACCTTCGCCATAAATTGGTTTTGGTTCAGTATTCATACATACTTCTCCAATAACTGTTGAACTGATGCCACTTCAACTAGACCATGAGTGTCTTCATCAATCATCAACGTTGGGCCTTTATCACAGTTACCTAAACAACAGATTGGCAATAAAGTAAAACGACCATCAGCGGTTGTTTGACCAAATTGAATACCCAATTCGCGTTGGAAAGCCTCTGCTAAAGTTTCCGCACCCATTAAGAAGCAAGCAATTGAATCACATAATAAAATTACATGACGGCCAACTGGTTGGCGATAAATACGGTTATAGAAAGTTGCAACACCTTCAAGATCAGCAACAGAAATTGTCAAAAGCTGAGCAATCGCATGTAGCTGTGCATCATCCACCCAACCATTACGGCGTTGTACGCACTTTAAAGCATCCAAAGATGCTGCGCGTGGGTATGGATAATGACCAATGTGATGTTCAATTTCATGGATTTCTTCAGCAGTCAAAATCCCTTCAACATTCACACGTGGCTTTTTATCAGTCAAAATCATCATTATCGTTTACCCCTAGCGATCCACGTCAGCCATAACGACGTCAATTGTCGCTAAATAAATGATCAAGTCAGATACAAGACTGCCGTTAATCACGGAAGGAATTTGCTGCAAATGTGTGAACGTTGGCGTACGAATACGAGTACGGTAACTCATCGTTGACTTATCAGAAGTCAAGTAGTAGTTAGACGCACCTTTCACAACTTCAGCCATTACAGACGCTTCGCCTGCTGGCATTACAGGACCCCATGACACGCTCAAGAAGTGCGTAATCAAAGTTTCAATATCTTGTAAAGTCTTGTCTTTTGGTGGTGGAACAGCCAAAGGATGATCTGCTTTATACGGACCAGATGGCATATTATCCAAACACTGTTTTACGATTTTTAATGACTCTTCGATTTCGCGATAGTGAACCATTACACGTGCATAAGCATCGCCTTCATACTCTAATGGCACTTCGAAATCATAGTTTTCGTAGCCACTGTATGGACGATATTTACGCACATCAAAATCGATGCCTGTTGCACGTAAACCCGTACCTGTTACACCCCAAGCCAATGCAGATTTAGCATCATATTGAGCAACATTACGAGTACGACCAACAAATACGGAGTTTTTAAGTGCCGCAGTATGATATTCCTTCAAACGTTTTGGCATCCATTCAAGAATTTCACGAATAAGTTTTTGCCAGTTATTTGGAAGATCATGCGCCGTACCACCGATACGGAACCACGCTGGATGCATACGGAAACCTGTGATCGCTTCAATTGCGTCATAGATTTTTTGACGGTCTGCAAACATATAGAACACAGGGGTCATACCACCCGCATCCTGAATCGCAGTACCGATATACAACAAGTGGTTATTGATACGGAATAATTCAGACATCATGACACGGATACATTGTGCACGGTCAGGAACAGTGATTCCCGCCATTTGCTCCACACCCATCACATAAGGCATGTTTTGCGCACAACCACCTAAGTAGTCAACACGGTCTGTATACGGAATAAAAGAATGCCAAGTTTGACGTTCAGCCATCTTTTCCACACCACGGTGGTGATAACCGATATCAGGCACACAGTCTTTTACTTCTTCGCCATCAAGCTGCAAAATTACACGGAATGCACCATGAGCAGATGGATGGTTAGGACCTAAGTTGAGGAACATGAAATCTTCATCGTCATTACCACGAGTCAGACCCCAGTCTTCAGGTACGAAACGAAGATGTTCTTGTTCAAAATCTTGTTTTGCTTTGTCTTGCATGTACGGCGTATATTCAGTCGCACGTGCAGAGTATTCTTTACGCAGTGGGTGACCTTCCCAATACGTCGGTAACAAAATACGACGAAGCATTGGATGCCCCTCGAAATTGATCCCAAACATATCGTAAGCTTCACGTTCGTACCAGTTAGCATTTGGCCAAATATTAGTCGCTGTAGGAATGTTAATATCATTCTCATTCAACGCGACTTTAATACGAATATCACTATTGCGCTCTAAAGAAAGCAAGTGATAAAAAACCGTAAAGTCAGATGCAGGTAAACCCTCACGATGCGTACGTAAACGCTCATCTACTGCTGACAAGTCAAACAGCATCACATAAGGATGTGACACTGTACGCAGGTACATTAAAACATCTTGTACACGTGCGCGCTCAACCCAGACCGTTGGAAAATCTTCAAACGTCGGTTGCACGTAAAAGTTCTCGCCAAATTTGGCTTTGAGATCTTCTACAATCGCAAATGCTGGGCGTGAATCAACAGGAGTCGATTCTGGCATAGCAATTTCAGTTTCAGCCATTGGCTTGGCTTCCTATTTAATACAAATTCTGTGAAATTTTCTGATGATCATATCCTTCAGATATGTCAAACATTCATCAGTAAAAATTACTCAATTTCGTCCATAGAACGTAAGTTTTTAACAGCAATACGTTCAGCGTTCTTACGGTCGCGTTCAGGCATCATCTTTGGCTTATACACTGGCTTAAGATCATCACCGATCACGGCAGATAATGGACGACGCTCTAATTGAATTTGGTCTTGTAATAACATTAATGCTTGGATGAGTGCTTCAGGACGAGGTGGACAGCCTGGAACGTACACGTCAACAGGAATAATCTTATCTACACCTTGTACAACTGAATAAATATCATACATACCACCAGAGTTCGCACAAGCACCCATTGAAATCACCCATTTAGGTTCCAACATTTGTTCATACAAACGCTGAATTACAGGTGCCATTTTTACAAAGCATGTTCCTGCAACGATCATTAAGTCCGCTTGACGTGGTGAAGCACGAATAACCTCGGCACCAAAACGCGATAAATCATGCACACCGGTTAAAGTCGTTGCATATTCTACGTAGCAGCATGAAGTACCAAAGTTGAAAGGCCATAATGAATTTTTACGGCCCCAGTTTACAGCTGTATGTGCCACGTCCTCTAAACGAGTCATGAACACATTTTTATTCACTTCTTCTTCAAGTGGATCAGTCACAATTTGACGATCTTGAAGTGGATATTGCTCAGCTTCTGGATTCGCACGGGTTAAGGTATATTTCATTCCCGAGTTACTCCTTATTCAGTGACATAGTCGTAGATTTAGATTTCACACGACCTGATGATTGCGCTGGGATTGTACCTGTAGGGTCAATAACCAACTCTTCAATAGAATTAAAGCGGGTAATTTCTGCAAGATTCATATTCGGTGAACCTATTTTAGGTTTAATACCTGCTGCTTTACGACGATCTGAAGGTGCCCAGTTAAGTGCGCCAGTTGAAAGCTCATAAACC
The DNA here is from genome assembly GCF_002233755.1 of Acinetobacter piscicola. GTDB lineage: Bacteria > Pseudomonadota > Gammaproteobacteria > Pseudomonadales > Moraxellaceae > Acinetobacter > Acinetobacter piscicola. The sequence continues at coordinate 342,487 of NZ_KZ268704.1, forward strand.
AAACCAACGAGTAAAACTAAAATAAATACTGCCGCAGCTGCAAACCCAACCCAACCCACTTCGCGAACAGAAGTCGCCCATGCGTATAAGTAAAGTGCTTCCAAGTCGAACACGACAAAGAAAATTGCAACCAAATAAAATTTTGCAGATAAGCGGATACGTGCACCACCAGCACTGACCACACCTGATTCAAATTGCTCTTGCTTCGCACGTCCCCAAGATTTACCCCCAAGGAGTAAAGGAACTGTGAGCATAAAGACACATAGAAATGTAACGCCGATCACGAAGGCAATAATTGCCCAATCGTATGGAGTAATGGCACTCATGCGGGGATAACTCCTGGCAGGCCTATTATTAACAAAGAATGCATGTATTGGCCTAGCAAATACACCAAACATAAAATAAATCTGACCAATTGTACCCGATTGATGTCATCTGTTGCTAGCTAATCACTCTAAGTCTTTCGGATGATTTTTTAAGCAAAATACATAATTTAGGAGAATTTAAGCCAATACATGACGAATTCATCGTTTTATTAAATATAAAACTCTATTGTTATTATTATTTTCGAATCACAAATACAGAATATGAATTAAAAATGACAAATCAGCAGCTTACTTGTATTTCAGCGGATTAGGATGATACTTTTGAGCTAATCCCTCTCAAATAAGCCTCATTTTTCACATTGACTTAAGAATTTCAAACATAAAATATTTTGTTACAGTCTATAGCAAAAAATAATCTTCACCCCATCACTTAAACAAATAAATTATCAAATAATAATAAAGTTATAAAATTAATATATGGATTGTGTTCCATTTAAAGCTATTTTATCAAAATTAATCTTTAGACTCTAAAATTCTGCTACCCAAAACAAAGAAGATAAAATGAATAATGCCTACTTTTAACCTACCTCATTGAGAATAGATCCATGTTTAATGATGCAAAAATTTCAATTTAACAACATGGATTAATTAACTTTATACAACACTCCATCATTTTCATGTGTATGCTAAGAACCAATAACTTGAAATCAATAATTTTAAACCTATAACTTAGGAGCTGAACAACGTGGAATTCTCAAGTAAACCCAATTATTTTCTGTTTGCTCAATTAATGGTTCGTCATATTGAAAACTATGTCAAAAAGCATCCTGATGCTCAAAACGCAATTTTTGATTTAAGAGATATTTACGAACTTTTTCGCCAAGATTTAGCGGCAACAACCACAAATTTAGAAGGTATTCTCAATATTGCAGATGAATATCGCATCGACACAATCAATGGTGATCAAAAAATTATCAGCAGTTTTAAAATTGATGCTGAGCAAAATAGCTTATTGATAGATTTTAATGCAGATGCATTGGAAGCATTAAAAGAAGGCAAACCTTTTATCGCACCAGATGCAACGCTTTTGGAATAATCAGCCCGATATTAAATTAACAATCTATTAAAAAAGCGCCAAATCTCTTCGGCGCTTTTTATTTATTTTGAATTTACAAGCTTCGTCAATTCAAACACTACTTGAATGATTTTGGATTCACGATCAAACTTTTTTCTTTTTAAAGCGATTGACTGGCCATGACATGGTGAATCTTGCACCACCTAATTCTGGACTTTGATCCACCTGAATCGTGCCACCAAACCAATAGGCTATTCGGCTTACAATTGATAAGCCTAAACCATAACCACCCGAAGCACGTGTACGACTGTCATCCAAACGTGCAAAGGCCTCAAAAACACGCTTTCTATCTTCTTCGGGAATTCCCGGCCCATCATCTTCAACACAGACATATGCCATATTTTTTTGATGGTCAATACCGCCACTGATATTGACTCGATTGTCACAATAACGCACTGCATTACCTACTAAATTTTGCACCACACGATGCAAATAGCGACGTTCTGCATCCACAACAACTTCTTGAGCAAGTGGATTTAAATGAATCATTTTTTGGGTTTTTAATGCTTCAGTTTCAGTTGCAACTTGCTGTAAAACATCAACTAGCGCAATTTTTTCAAAATCCAAAGATGGCGTGCCCTGTTCTAGCTTCGCATAGGTCATGATTTCATCAATAAGTGTATTTAATGCTTCAATATCTTTATCAATCATTTCAACTTGTTGTAGGCGATACTCATAATCTTCTTCATCAGCGAGCATTTCCATACCAAAGCGTATTCGTGCAACAGGAGTACGCAACTCATGTGACACAGCTCGCATCAACTCACGTTGAGCTTCAATCAAACGCTGTATATGGTCAGACATGCTGTTATAACTAGTTGCCAAGCTTGCCATTTCATCATGACCTTCAACAGGAACACGTTGCGACATATCACCTGTTTTCATAATGTCTAAGGCTTCATTGACCTGTTTCAACTTACGTTGCATCGGCACAATCAAACCATAAACACCTAAACATAATAAGAACATGCTCAGCAATGTAATACCTGCTGCAAGTTTAACAGGCATCCAATTAAACATCGGCACTGGCCCCATCACCAATACATCAGTAGGTGAGTTAGGCAAAGGAGAAACAATAGAGATGGTTGTACCACGTGCTGTAGCACTATCTCGCCATAGAATCACACTTTGATCTGAACGTAATCGCCCGATTTGCTCAGAATCCAGATTCAGCTGAGAAATTTTTTCTACACCAACATCATAGTAAAAATGCTGTTGAATTTTTTTAAGATATTCTCGTTCTTGCCCAGGGTAGTAAACCAAATAATCCAAAATAAAGACAGGTAAGGCCTTCATTTGACGTTCACCAATTTGATCTACTTTGATATACAAATAGTGTTTAGGATCATTGCGAATCCCAATCACCAAATAAGCAACCCCGAGTTCAGCATCGTAACGTACAACAGCTTTTTGGCTTTCTATGCGTTTTTCTTCAGTGCGCGACAAATCGACTTTTTGCGCATCCAAATAATAAATGGGCAATTCCAATAAATCAGACGCATCGGAAATCCAATCCAATCGCTGCTGTTCAGTTTGCTGACGTGCCACACCTTCACTAATGACAAACGAAATACCATCTGTCAATGATTCACGATATTCTTGCGCACGTTGATAGTTGATGATTTGCACCAACAAATAACCAAATAACGCAACTAAAACCACAAGAATAACAAGTCCTGCGTAGATACGCAGGAATATGCTGTGTTTTGACACCGAAGTTGTCCTTAAAAGGAATGGCACAGGAAGGGTTTAAATCGCTTAAAGACCGTTGGTTTCTTTAACAAAAAGATAACCTTTGCTTCGTACTGTTTTGATACGTTTTGGATTTTCAGGATCATCACCAATTTTTGGACGAATACGTGAAATACGCACATCGATTGAACGGTCTTGACCATCGTATTCAATACCACGTAGACGCTCAAAAATATCTTCACGAGAAAGGATACGCCCTGCATTTGAAGCCAATAACCATAACAAATCATATTCAGCGCTAGTGAAGTCTACCAATTCACCATTCAATGTCACTGAACGTCCACCATTGTCAATCACGAGATCATCAAATTCGATACGCTGTGCCACTTCGTCTTCAGGTGCTTTGTCTGTACGACGTAATAAAGCACGAATACGTGCCAGTAAAACACGAGGTTGTACAGGTTTAGCGACATAGTCATCTGCACCCATTTCCAAACCAAGCACTTGATCCATATCTTCGGTACGTGCTGTGAGCATTAGAATCGGTTGATGATAATGTGGACGTACTTCACGGCAAACCGTTAAGCCATCCGCACCCGGTAACATGACATCAAGTACAACCAAATCAGGCTGTTCAGCAATAATTCGGCGGATAGCACGATTACCATCGGGTTCTACCCCAACTTCTAATCCATTGCGAATTAAATATTCTTGAGTCAAGCGAGCCAGACGCTCATCATCTTCAACGATTAGAATTTTAGGTAACTTTTCTTCTTGGCTCATCTATTTGCCCCTGTATTTAATTTCGGTATCTGCGTACAAATCTCGCAGATTCAACACACTATGTTTTGCAATATACACACGTTTACAATGTAAACAAGACCTCATTCACCAAACTGATACATGAGTGCATCAATTTGTTATATTTTTATTAATTATTGAATTATGAGCATTTTCCTTCCATAAACCGTCATACTTCCGCAATTCTCGTTTACATGCTTTAACCAGATAGTTTTTTAAACAAAATATTTCATTGTTCATATTATGTCTAAACAGTTTATCGCTTTTTGACTTATCCACACACTTATCTATAAGCACTCTTTGCAGACTTTGTTATGCTATGCCCTTGTCAAATAAGGCATATAACAAAAACGGTTCTTTTAGGAAGAAAGAAGCAAATAAAAATTTACTGTTTAGGGATAAAACATTCTTAAAATGTCAATATTGATCTACCTTAAAAATTACCGTATCTTGTGTTCTAAATTAAATTAAACCACTAAGTATTGTGTTTAGTCCTCAAATATCGTGACAACATTTTTTGTGTAATCAGTCCGATTCAAATGGTCCATAAACATAACAATGATGACAATGGAGCTACGCTGACAATGAACGCCATTACAACCCCAGGTCAACTGCAAGTGATTAAACGCACTGGTGACGTTGCCGCTTTTGATGCAGAAAAAATCTCTGTAGCAATTGGCAAAGCTTTTTTAGCTGTTGAAGGCCAACAAAGTGCTGACTCAAGCCGAATTCATGACCGTATTACACAATTAACAGAAATGGTTATGAATACTTTTAATCGCCGTTTACCTTCTGGTGGCACAATTCACATTGAAGAAATTCAAGACCAAGTTGAATTGGCGCTTATGCGTACTGGCGAACAAAAAGTTGCACGTGCTTATGTGATCTATCGTGAACAACGTTCTGAAGCACGTAAACAAACGGGTGCTCATCATCATCCGACCCTACAAATCTTAGATACGAATGGTCAGCTTCAACCTCTAGATTTAGGTAAACTTCAAGCCACGATTGAAAAAGCAAGTGAAGGCTTAGAAGGGATTGATGTTCAAGCCATTGTCGATGAAACAGTTAAAAACTTATATAACGGTGTAAAACAGTCAGACATCTCAACCACGATGATGATGGCGACTCGTACCCGTATTGAACAAGAACCTAATTATACTTATGTGACTGCACGTTTACTGCGTGACGACTTGGTTGCAACAGGTCTTAAATTCTTAGGTTTAGCGACAGATACGATAGAAGGCGATGCACTCGAAACTTATTTGAAAAAAGGGATCGAGCTCGAACTTTTATCTCCAGAACTTTTAAACTTTGACCTTGCTAAATTGGCTGCTGCGATCAAACCTGAACGCTCAAACCAGTTTACGTATTTAGGTCTACAAACTTTATTTGATCGTTATTTTATCCATTCAAATGATGTGCGTTTCGAACTACCGCAATTATTCTTCATGCGTGTGTCGATGGGTCTGACGTTAAATGAAGAAAATCGTGAAGACCGCGCAATTGAATTCTATGACTTATTGTCTAGCTTCGATTATATGGCGTCTACACCGACATTATTTAACTCAGGAACACTACGTCCACAGTTATCTAGCTGTTATTTAACGACAATCCAAGATGATCTTTATGACATCTATGGTGCGATGCGTGACAATGCCCTACTTTCTAAATGGGCGGGTGGTTTAGGAAATGACTGGACACCAGTTCGTGCATTGAATTCATATATCAAAGGAACCAATGGTAAATCACAAGGTGTTGTACCGTTCCTTAAAGTTGCCAATGACACAGCTGTTGCAGTAAACCAAGGTGGTAAACGTAAAGGTGCAGTATGTGCATACCTTGAAACTTGGCACTTAGACATTGAAGAATTCCTAGAGCTTCGTAAAAACACAGGTGATGACCGTCGTCGTACCCATGACATGAATACAGCAAACTGGGTTCCAGACTTATTCATGCAACGTGTGATTGAAGATGCTGAATGGACATTGTTCACACCATCTGAAACACCTGACCTACATGATTTGACTGGTGTTGAATTCGCTGAACGCTATGCGTACTACGAAGGCATTGCCAAAGAAAGCAACATGCTTCATAAGAAAATTCGTGCGAAAGACTTATGGCGTAAGATGCTGTCTATGCTGTTCGAAACAGGTCATCCATGGATCACATTTAAAGATGTATGTAACTTACGTTCACCACAACAACACGTAGGTGTCGTACATTCATCAAACTTATGTACTGAAATCACTTTAAATACCAATAAAGATGAAATTGCAGTATGTAACTTAGGTTCAATTAACCTTGTTCAACACGTTCAAGGCGGTCAATTAGACCGTGAAAAATTGGCTCGTACAGTGAAGACTGCTGTTCGTATGCTCGATAACGTGATTGACATCAACTACTATGCTGTTGAACAAGCGCGTAATTCAAACTTAAAACACCGCCCAGTGGGTATGGGTATCATGGGCTTCCAAGATGCTTTATATGAATTGGGTATGGGTTATGGTTCAGATGAAGCTGTAGACTTTGCTGATGAATCTATGGAAGTGATTAGCTACTTTGCGATCCAAACTTCGAGCGATTTAGCTGTTGAACGTGGTGTTTATTCAACATTTAAAGGCTCATTGTGGGATCAAGGGATTCTACCAATCGACTCTTTAGACATCGTCGCGAAATCTCGTCCTGAACGTATGTTTGAAGTTGATCGTACACAACGTTTGGATTGGGACACATTACGTACCAAAGTTCAAAAAGATGGTATGCGTAACTCAAATGTGATGGCGATTGCACCAACTGCGACTATTTCTAATATTTGTGGCGTTTCTCAGTCAATTGAACCAACTTTCCAAAACCTTTATGTAAAATCTAACCTTTCAGGTGAATTTACAGTGATCAACCCGTACTTAGTACGTGCGTTAAAAGATCGTGGTCTTTGGGACTCTGTAATGGTCAATGACTTGAAACACTTTGAAGGTTCAGTACAGAAAATTGCCCGTATTCCTGAAGAGTTAAAAGCAATTTTTGCAACTGCATTTGAAGTCGATACACGTTGGATCGTAGATGCTGCGTCTCGTCGTCAAAAATGGATTGATCAAGCTCAGTCTCTTAACCTTTACATCTCTGGTGCAAATGGTAAGAAGTTGGACATCACTTATAAAATGGCATGGTTACGTGGTCTTAAAACCACTTATTACCTCCGTGCATTAGGTGCAACATCTGCTGAGAAATCAACCATTAACACAGGTGCATTAAACGCTGTTAAACCAACAACGATTACAGCTCCTGTTATAGCTGCTCCAGAAGTTAAAGCTGAAGTTGCTGTTGAGGAAGATGGTTTCGGTCAAGCAGCACCTGTACCTATGGCATGCTCAATCGACAATCCTGATTGTGAAGCTTGCCAGTAATTTTTAATTGACCTCCCCTAACCCCTCCTAAAAGGAGGGGGATTTATCAAGATATTCATTAAATGATAAGTTCCCTCTCCTCTAAGGAGAGGGTTAGGGAGAGGTTTTCAAAGAGGCTAAGAAATGTTCCATTTAAGTCATAACTACGAGTTAGGCGTAATCGCACTGATCTTAGCCTTTTTAATTTTTTACGTACCTGCGGTCTATGCGTTCTTTGCAATCCGTAAACAGCAAAAGCGTAATCAAAATAAGTAGTGTAGATATCTGTTCTTTCGCATAAGAACAGTTCAACTATCGGCAAAACTTAATTTTGCTTACACAGAATAAGCGTATAGTAGTGACATCTTCGTTTAAGAGATGTCGAACACAGATATAAACAACGAAGAGAGAACAACGATGTCTATCCTTAGTTGGGACGATTTTGAAGATGATGAACCGAAACAAGCTGCACAAGCTCACCAGCCTGCGCCCGTCGAACAGAAAAAAACGACTGATTCGCAGATGGTATCTGATGCAAAGCAGCCATCGCAGACTTTGGCAGCTGCACAACCCGCTCGAACCAGTACAAGTCGAGCAACAAATCCAACCGATTCGTTGGCAAGAGCATCTCACGCCTTAGAAAGCTTAGATGTTGCACCGGGTTTAGAAGAGCTTGAAATGGGTGCGCAACGTGTACAAGTTGATGATAAAGCCATGATCAACTGTCGCGCTGACTTAAACCAACTTGTGCCTTTCAAATACGAATGGGCTTGGCAAAAATATCTAGATGGTTGTGCAAACCACTGGATGCCACAAGAAGTCAACATGAACCATGACATCGCGCTTTGGAAGTCTGAAAATGGCTTAACTGAAGATGAGCGTACTATTGTTATGCGTTCTTTAGGTTTCTTCTCAACTGCTGACTCATTGGTAGCCAATAACTTAGTACTGGCGATTTACCGTCATATTACTAACCCTGAATGCCGCCAATACATTTTGCGTCAAGCATTTGAAGAGGCGATTCATACACATGCTTACCAATACTGCATCGAATCTTTAGGTATGGATGAAGGCGAAGTCTTCAATATGTATCGTGAGGTTCCTTCAGTTGCGCGTAAAGCGGCTTGGGGTTTGAAATATACTCAGTCTTTGTGTGATCCTACTTTCCAAACAGGTACACCTGAAAACGATCAAATCTTGCTTCGTAACTTGATTGCTTTCTATTGCGTACTTGAAGGGATCTTCTTTTACTGTGGTTTCAGCCAAATCTTGTCTATGGGTCGCCGTAATAAAATGAATGGTGTTGCTGAGCAATTCCAATACATTTTACGTGATGAATCGATGCATTTGAACTTTGGTATCGATATGATTAACCAAATCAAGATTGAAAACCCAAGCTTGTGGACTGCTGAATTCCAAGAAGAAATCATTCAAATGATTCTTGAAGGAACAATGCTTGAGATCGAATATGCTCGTGACACTATGCCACGTGGTGTATTGGGTATGAATGCTGCGATGATGGAAGAATATTTGAAATTCATCTGTAACCGTCGTTTAGCTCAGTTAGGTTTACCTGAGCAGTTTGCTGGTGTGAACAATCCATTCCAGTGGATGTCTGAAATGATGGACTTACGTAAAGAGAAGAATTTCTTCGAAACACGTGTAACAGACTATCAAACTGGCGGCGCTTTAAGCTGGTAATAAACGTGCGTCACCGTCACGCGACACATAAGTTGACATTTACGACACATGTAACGACATTACGCGACACATGTAATGACACTGAAATAAAAAATCCGACTTAATGTCGGATTTTTTATTTCACTTTAAGTTATATTTTTTAAGAAATATCAAATAAGGTATACAATTATCTCATTATAAAAAATATTACTTAAATTTTAAAATAGAAACAAAGTTATTAGTTTCCACATAATTATCGTAATTATACTCCTCTGCCTCAGCATAACAAATTTGTATATCCTGATTATCTAAACCAGCAAACGCAACTCCTAAAGTTGATATTTTATTATTCAAAGGCGCTACAATAAAATTATATTCATCCTTATCACTTAAACCCTCTATATAATTCAATAGTTGATTTTTAACCAAATAAGGATCTAAACAAGAAAAATCTAGATGATCTATATCATCAATATCCAAACCCGATGAAAATATTAAGTTCTCAATTTCCAATTTGGTACTATTATTAATATCAAATAGATCATTAGAAATAGATTGATCTTTTTTTCCAATTCCTAGAGTAATTTTAGCTGGTTCATAAGAATTAATAACTCGCTCAGCTCTTTCCAACTCAAAACCCAGCAATACAACTAAATGCAATTTCCTTGAAGGATACATCAACCCAGAGAATCCTAGTATTGATCTAATTTCATTCACACCTTTACTAAGCCAACTTCCATATTGACTAGCCTGAGTGTATAAAAATGTTGTATTCTTCAATAAGTTTAATTCATTTAATAAACCAACTAATACAACTAAAATCTCATGAGATAATGATGTGATATCAAAAAATATGCATTTAGCAGATAAAAGCTCTATTTTCTTTAGAGCATCAGATAGCTCATCAACTAATCCCATAACAGTTTTGCTACTATCACCAACAACAAGAGCACGATCTCCAGCTAAACTTAAAAATTCAACTTCATGTTCTATATTTTTAGATCTAGAATGCAAGTTTTGAATACCAATAATTTTATGAAATTTGGAAGCTTGAATATTTTTTAAAACTGTCAAACAACGTTTATCAAAACCAATACCTTGAATAAAGATACCTTGATTAATAATTAGCTTTGTTTGTAATTCACTTAAGAGCACTTTATTCAAGATTATCACCTTCAAAAAAAGAAATTTGACCATTTTCTTCCAGCGCATCTACACCTTTTTTCCTAAGTTGCGATGTATATGCCTTAGGATTAATACATAGTTCAAGTAATTTACTTGCAGATAATGACTTATCTCCTGAAAAGCCGATGGGATCTAGAGTAAATGCTGCTGCTAGTCTTCTAGTGAGTACATATTTAATTTCACTACCTAGACCATCTCTAGAACCTCTTACATCTGTATAAAAATATCCATGCTCTACACCTAACTGTAAAATAGGTTTTAATAGAGTTGAGTCACCACTAATCGTAAAAGAGAATAATCTGCGTTGTGAAGCATTCTCGTCTAGAATATGGGTTTTAAAGATTTCACCCAGCCCCCAAATTAAATTCTGAAGTTTTTTGACTTTAATTAAATGATCTTCACTATCGGTCAAAGATTGATTGTCACTCGCTATCTCATCAATACTATCAAAAGCTAACTTCTTAGCTTCCTTTCTAATTATTTCATCTTGAATAGACGGTTCAATATGATTTATTAAATCATATTGAATACCATTTTTTTCCGATTGTTCTGCAAACATGTAGGCAGCAGGCTCTAAAAAGTATCTTATAATACCTGACGATATATGCACCAATTGTTCAAATCCAGAATAGCTATATCGATGTCCTTGTTTTGAAATACCAGACATCTTCCTAATATATTCTGGTCGAGCATACCTGTAAGCATCGTCATTTGCTCGATAACCTCGCCCATCTACAGCCCATTTTGTTTTTAATTGTTCTCCAATTTCTTTAATAGCTTTTTCTTGCTTTTCATCAACAGGAAAAAACTCTTCAGCAGTTATATTTTCCAACCCATAAAGGTTTAATCTTTTTTCAACAACTTTTTTTATTAACTCTGGATAACGAACTTTCTTTGAACCAGTAAGTATGGAAGTAAACTGAATCTTTGAGAAATCATGAGGGGACTGAATAGAAATTCCAGATACAGTCTTAAAAGTTTTATAATTTAATTGAGTAGATATTTTTAAAGAAATATAGTCTGTTGATCTATAAGAAACCCATGTATTTAAAATTTCTGTTTGTTGCAGTGTTAAGTTATCAGCATCATCTATCAAAAAGTAAATTTTTTCATTAGGCAATATATTATAAGTTCTTAATACCTTGATCAAGGGGAGTAAAGTATCTTGAAAGCCAAACAATACCCCTGTATATGGAACATCATTATTTACAAAAGCTCTCCTTTTTATATATTGCATAGTACTTGCATAAATCAAATTTAAAATACTAATTGCTTTATTATAAATATCATCTACAGATAAATTTGCATCAATATTAATATCACCATCCCACCCAGACATAAGTAATATTTTGCAAAAATCATTAGAAATAAAATCAATCAAATCATCTTTATTATTATCTATTTCAATTTTTTTAGTAGTAAAGTTTTTTAAACTTAAAAATAATTCTGAAATAAAAATCAAACTAAGTAAATGTTCAGATATAACTATCCCACCTAATTCGTTCTCAATTCTCACATATTCTGGGTTATTTATATTTGTTTTTTTAATAGAAATATAAACTGAGAAATAAGGGATATTATCCATACCATGATGTACAATTTCTTGGCAATCGGGGCACATCATACGCAACATCATGCTCTTTCCACTCCCCCTATGACCATCTAAAAATTGATGACCACTATTTTGTAAATTTTCAAACTCAGGATAAGGAACAAATAATTTAACAATTTCTGCTGCTGATAAATTTTCTGGAGTAGAAACGGAAAATGGATTTTTCTCTATTTCTGATATTTTTTTATTCATGTTTATTCATCAACTCCTGAGAAATCAAATGGCCATTAAATTTTTCTCGATACGAATGTAATATTGTATCTTCACCAGGATAACCTTGCTCTGTTAGTTCAATAGGATTTAAAGACTTAACAACATCATGATCCTCATCAACTATCTCAATTTTTGCTCTAATACCTTCAACATACACAACATCCTTCATAAAACGATTACAATATGTTCTTTCTCTATTCATTTTTTCTAATCTATCGAAAATTACATCTAATAAATACACTGGTGTTATTACTTCCTGTTTACAACAGCTTCCATCATCATTTCTTACTTCTTGATATCTATAAGAATTTAAAGTTTCCTTAGCTAATTTCTGAGGAATCATAAACTCAAGATTTATCCATTTTCCATCAAAGCTATTTCCAGTAATAGCTCCAGCATAAGCATGGTAAATCTTACTTTGATCTGGAACGGTATTTAAATCTGTAGCTCGACTGTTATTTTCACAAACTTCATCTGCAAAACGGACTAATGCAGCAAGTAGACGCGGTCTAATAGTAATGCTACCTATAGAGTTCTTTTCATCTAAAGCCCCTATAGTATCTTTATCACCCAATGTGGTTTTACCACCATGTGCTTGAGCGATTCCTGCAATTTTTTTCTTCTCGGCAACATCAATCCCACCAGCATTACAAGTTTTAAGGATATAGAAACATTTTTTCTCATGTTCTTCCCTTCCCAAAATATTACCTACATCATGTACTCTTATTGCAACTAATAACACATATATTTCATAAGGCTGTAATTTAATACCATCTAGGTTACTACCTATTGATAAAAGTTCTCCAGCATATCGAACGACTTCATCAAAGTGTTCAGAATTATGTGCTGTATAGAAACTATGATCAGGTGAGTTGGCAGATAAACCAGCATCGATTTTTGGGTAAAAATTTAATTTTAATTGGTTAACAAGTTCATTATATTGAGTAAAGTAATTTCCTGGTATGCGGGGAAAACCCTCATTGCAACTGGTTGCTTTCTGTTGCAACAGCTTTTCTAAAGGTAATAGCAAATTTGTCATTATTTATACTCAGATTTCATTACTTGTTCAAAGATTACTTTTGCCAATAAGGGGGGTACCGCATTCCCCACCTGTTGCTGTTGGGAACCAATAGTTCCACTAAATATAAAGCTATCTGGAAATGACTGTAATCTTGCTGCTTCTCTAACAGACAGTCCCCTATCAAGCCAAGGATGAATTAACATATTTTTTCTAAAATTCCCAATTACAACAGATGGTTCTGAATCTTTCAGCCTTCTATAAATACCAGTATGGCATCTAGAAACATCTTTATAATTACCCATTAGCTTTCTAGGAATATTTTCCCAATTTCCACCTTGAGGAATAAATCTATAACGCTCAATTATGTGGGATGCATTTCTAGTTACTAAATTATTAAAGCAAGTTTCATTATTTCCTCTCATTTTTTTTGCATAAGATGAAATAGGTAAAGCTGAATATTGTTGTTCACAAACAGTATTTCCATTAGATACTATTGGCAAATCGGACAATGCCTCTGCAACCGTTATTATCTGTGATTGGGGTTCGGGAATTTGTATTTCCTTTTTCTGCAAAGATGCAATTAAAAAAAGTCGATTCCTTATCTGAGGAACTCCAAAATTTGCAGAGTTAAGTACGAAATGTTGAACTCCATAACCTAACTGCTCGAAACCTTGAACAATAGAATTAAAAAAAAGTCCCTTTTCTGTTTCTAAAATACCTTTTACATTTTCAAATATGACCCACTCAGGTTTTAAAGCTTTTACTAACCGTAAATATTCTAAAAATAGCCAATTCTTACTATTACTACTATTTCTATTTCTTTGATTAGATGTTGAAAAACCTTGACATGGGGGCCCACCAAAAATGATTAAAGGCTCAGTTCTTATCATCAAGTCCGAAAAATATTTATGATCTACATCCCCTATATCTGCTCTTAAAACATCAACTTCCGGATGATTATTTTTAAATGTTGTAGCTGTCTCTAGGTCAATCTCTACAGCATATTTGACATTCACACCACACTGCATGGCACCTAGTGACATTCCACCAGCACCTGAAAATAGGTCAAGGCCAATCATCATATAAATAAAGTAAACTAAATAGGATGAATTTTATCATGTAAAATTCTTAAAATATATAAAGGCTTACTATTATTTCAGTCTACACAGACATTCAATAGAATACATAAAATATTGAAAAAACAATGAGTTAAAAACAAATCAAACTTGATACCCTCTCTCAACTTGTATATAAATAAACCTATATAGACATATTTCTATGTAAGGCATTTTTTATGAGAACACCTGATGAAGTCAAAGAAACTTTACAAATCAGAGGATTATCAATTGCTGAATGGGCTAGAGAGAATGGTTTCTCTCCAAAGCAGGTATACCAAGTTCTAAATGCTAAGCATAAACCTACCCGTGGCAAAAGCCATCAGATTGCGGTCAAACTTGGTTTAAAAGATGGGATTATAGAACCCGATTTTACTTTCGAAAAAATTAAGGAGACGCTGTAACAAGAATTTCATAAAGCACAAATAAAAACGGACCCCGTAGGGTCCTTGGCTCTACACGATAAGATCATATAGAGATGTGGTAATCCAAGTATCTTCCGTGTAGAGCCATTCGTCAAGAGTTGCACTGGCATTTTGTTTTTACAGAACGAATTTTATCGTCCCTAAAAAACAAAAAAGTGCACATCGAATGAAGCATATATGGAAGATATATCATGAATATTTTTACAAATAATGCATGGGACAATTTCCCAGACTCATTACATCAGCAGATTGTTGATGCGTTCAATAAAAAACCTGATCTTGATGGCGTCTTGCATGGTCAACGACATATTAGTCAAGGCAGTGTAGGAAAAAGAACAGGACTATTTTCTAGTTATAAGAATAACGGAATGATTCCTTATGAAAGCCAACTGGAATTAGCACATGCAATACAACTTGAGCGAAATCCATCTGTTAAATACTATCGTACCCAAGCCTTAAAAATTCCAATAAGCCAAGATCAATTTCTTTATCCAGACTTTCTCATCAAATATACAGATGAAGAGATTGCTTTCCATGAAGTTAAACATTCAAAAAGGTTTCTAGATCAGAAAGATATCGAACGTTATCAATGTTTGAAAACACTCTTAGCTCCAAACGGCATTAATTTTGAAATTGTCGATCGTCATGAATTGTATTCTGACGCGGAAGTAAAAGTCTTACTGCATTACAATCGGCGAAGTCATGCAAGAAGCTGGTCTAGTTTTGAAATTCAATTTGCTCTATCCCTGCTGACACCTGGTACATCGCTGATTAAAAACCAATTGATGAGCATATTAAAAAACAATGGCTTGCCCTTGGAGTTGGGGGAATTTCTCATCTTTCATAAATATATAAAGCTTAATACGCCAAATAATAAACAAGGAGGAATCTAAGATGACTCTTCCTGATTTTATTCCTCAAGTGGGTCTACGTTTTTCTTTTAAAGATACAAATTTTGAAGTGACCTATGTACACAACAATGTAGTTCGTTTTTCCGCAGTGAATGGTGGAAAAATAAGTAATATCCCGATTAATAGCTTTTCTGAAAGATATAAAACTGGAGAGATTCAATGTACCTCTGCTCCCCATAAGCTCTTACTCAATGATCAATTACTTGATAAGACTAGACGAGCTGAAAACTATATAAAAGTGATTATTACCACGTTAGATGACTACTTTTCTCATAAAAAAATTGGAGCTGTAATTCCTGAAATTGCTAAAAAGATAGATGACCCTTTCCCTCCTAGTACATCAACAGTAGTACGTTGGGTTCGCAGATATCTAGAAAATGACCATAATTTACTTAATCTTTATAAAGAAAGACCTGGCAATAAATACTTCAGATTTACAGCACAAATGGAGCAAATTATCTTCAGTGCTATAGATGAAGTCATCAATGATGAAACTCTTGCGCTAACAGTACAAAATATTGAGGTAAGTATCAATCAAAAAATGTTAGAGCAAGACATGAAGGAGGAACCACCATCCACTAGAACAATCCAACGTAAGCTCAAACTATATGATCCATATATACTTATTAAAGGAAACGAGGGAGCTCATACAGCTAGACAACTTCTTAAAGCAGCAGGACGAAAGACAAAAAGCCCATTTATCCTATCGCTTGTTGAAATTGATACTCATATTCTAGACATTATTATTATTGATTCGACAACGAAACTTCCCCTTGGACGTCCTTATCTAAGTTGTGCGATTGATGTGCATACCCGAGCTATTGTTGGCTATTACATTTGTATGCTTCCTCCAAGTGCGACAACCACCTTAGCTCTATTAAAAAATATGCTTTTACGGCCATCTCAGAATTTACCTGGGGGCATTCCTTCCTTAATTGTTCCAGATAATGGAGTCGAGTTTAAAAATTCTGCACTAAGCCATATCTGTAATCATTTGAAAATTACAATTCAACCAGCTCAAAACAGGAACCCAGATAATAAAGCCCATATTGAGCGTTTTTTTGGTACGCTTACTTTTGGCATAATTCAACAACTACCAGGTACAACATATTCAAATCCTAAAGCTCGGGGAGACTATGACTCAAAAAAACATGCAAGTGTTACCCTAGAAAATTTGAAATCATATGTTGATGAATGGATTCATAATATATATCACTGCTCAATCCACTCAATGACGGGACGAGCACCAATGCTATTTTGGGAAGATGCTTCTCAGAGTTGTCCACCATTAACCATATCAACTGATGAAGTAGATATTATTGCCCGTCGCCCAATCAGCAGAAAAATTCACAAAGGACAAGTCAAATTTGAATATTTGACCTACTTTTCGCATGCGTTAGCAACCCTTGAAGCAAATGGCTTAACTGACGTTACTGTGATGATTGATGAGCTCAATTTAGAGCACGTATATGTCAAACACTCATCAATTGATGAAGTAATACGAGCAGACTCAACAGAGCCTGATTACACCAAGAATCTCTCTCTGCAAGAACATCTTGAAATTCGCAAGGAACTTAAACTGATATCTCAAGCAGATAAGCAAAGATTAGGAAAGCATCACGTATGGTACGCTCGATGGAAGTTATACGAACGTATTCAAAAAGATGCCTGCTCTAAAAACAAGAAGTTAAAGCAGTTGAAACTAGAGCTTCCTGAAACACTTAAGAATCTCTTAGAGCAAGATATGCGTACAGTGTCTCAACCAATAGACCCATCAGCTTCAACATTTATCTCCTCTTCTGAAATGGATCTTCTGAATCAATCAAACCTTGATGATGATTTTGGAACATTGGAGTTTGATGATGAATAGGTTAGATGCACTTGAGTTGAGTAAGAAGCTTAATAACATGGTTATTACGTCGTCAGAGTTTACCAAAGCTTATGACGGTATTACGTCTTGTGCAGAACAGACGAAAGCTTATCAGAAACCTATTGGCAGCTTACTTATTGCAGAAGGTGGGCTTGGCAAAACGACACTTTCACAAGCAATCCTGAAAAAGAATCCTTGTTATGAAAAACAAGAAGATGGCTACACCAAAAGAGTAGTCCCTGTGTTCTATATACAAATCCCATCGCCAGCAACAGTTAAATCTGTTGCTGGCATGATGCTAAAAGCCTTGAATGATCCAGCACCTCTTTCTGGAACAACAGCACAGATGACAGAACGTTTGTGCTATCTCTTAAAGCTCTGTGAAACGGAACTGATCCTTATGGATGAATTCCATCATTTATTTGATATGCAAAAGGTATCGAGGAAGATGAATATTGATGTCTGTAATTGGATCAAAACAGTGACAGACTCAACCAACATAAGTTCCTGCTTAATTGGCTTGCCTGAATTTGCACCTTTATTGCAAATAGATAGCCAGCTTGCACGACGCTTTCCACTAACATTCAAGTTATCTCGGTTAAATATCGGTTCAACTCAATTACCAGGAACCCTTTACGGGTTCCTATCACTGTGCGAGAGTAATAAAGAATCATA